>JAYVPJ010000184.1:0-3804 GCA_043757445.1 Pirellula sp.
CTAGCCTGGATATTGCATAGGTTTTTTGTTCTACCCCTATAGCGCGAAAGCTTTCGATCTGGTATCCATTGGATTTATGACAAGTCAATGGCGCCAAACAGAAAGCTTTCAACGATGACACATCGTACACAAAAACCGTCCACTTTGAAACGGCTCCGCAGGCATTCGGTCGAGGCCAAATTTGATGGCGGGACACTTACCTCCGATGGCGGATTGTTGCTGCTCCGTGAGGCCGATCGAACACTTAAACTCATCGAACGCATCGATCATGCGATTCCCGACCCTCGCGATCCGAGGTATTGTACGCACGACCAAGCCGAGATGCTTACTAGTCGCATATTTGGTATTGCCGCTGGGTACGAAGATGGAAACGATCACCATCAACTGCGTCACGATCCGGCTTTTCAAGTCGCTGCTGGCAGAACTCCAGCCGAGATGAACTATGAAGTTAACTCGCCTTTAGCCAGTCCTGCCACGCTCTCGCGGCTAGAGAATCGAATCGATGCCAAGGCGTGCTTCAAGTTGCATGAGGTGCTTGTGGACACCTTCTTGAATAGCTTCCAAGAGCCACCTGCGGAAATCGTCCTGGACTTCGACGCGACCGATGACCCAACGCATGGCAATCAAGAACAGCGGTACTTTAACGGCTTCTATGATGGCTACTGCTTCTTACCGCTGTATGTGTTTTGTGGCGATCAGTTGTTGGTTTCGTATCTTCGTCCCAGCAGTGTCGGTGCGGCCCATCACGCTAGGCCGATTACCAAGTTGCTGGTTCAAAAGATTCGTCAGCGATGGCCGGATGTGAAGATTATCTTGCGAGGCGACAGTGGCTTTGCTATCGAACGACTGATGCGATGGTGCGACAAGCATGACGTTTTCTATGTCTTTGGATTTGCGAAAAACAACGTACTTATCAAGGAAATTGCCGCAGAAATGACGTATGTCCGGATACGCCAAGCCTTCTTAAGCACTAAACAACGTTGCTTCAAATGGTTCCGTTACCGTGCGCAAAATTGGGATCGATATCGTTGGATGGTGGGTAAAGCCGAGCATGGAGAGAAAGGGTCCAACCCTCGTTTTGTGGTGACCAATCTATTCGGCCACGAGGGCATGGTTGATCCCGTCCAGGGGCGACCAAGCATCAACGGCAAACAAGTTCGCATGACGATTAAGCCAGGCACGCAGTGCAGCGTCGCGGTTAATCCAGAGACGTTCTATGAGACGATGTACTGCCAACGCGGTGACATGGAGAATCGGATCAAGGAGCAACAGTTATATCTGTTTGCTGATCGTACCAGTTGCACTGACTTTATCGCCAATCAGTTTCGATTATTACTTTCCTCGTTTGCCTATGTGTTAGTTGATGGGATTCGGCGCATTGGCTTACAAGGTACCAAAGCAGCCACATGGCAATCCAACACGATTCGCAATCGTTTGTTTAAGATTGCGGCGCGAGTAGTCGTGACATGTCGACGCGTCGTATTCCACTTGGCAAGTTCGTGCCCCTATGCCGAGCTCTTTAACCGGGCATGTGCTCAGCTATCTCCTAGCGGTTAGGTTTGCCGCTATCTTCGAAAACTAGCGACTTAGCGACGCCGAGCGTCGATGGGGTAGGGGGCGTTGTGCGACAAACTAGCGAAATTCGAAAAAAACCTGCCTCGCGACTGTTTCGCGAGCGCCGAACTCATGCAATAACAAACCTATGCAATATCCAGGCTAGTAGCACCTCAGGCTCAACTGGTAGGAGTCAGCCTGCCGCTCGCTTTATTAATCACGGCCCAGGGGGCCATGCTACAACGCGGCCCAGGGGGCATGCTACGAAAAAAGGTCGGATTCGACGTAGCGAAACCGACCCATTTATATTTTGTCATTTAGAACGAAGCAAAACTAATCTAACGCGATGCGCAGTTCTTGCCCGGCTTGAACGGTTACGGTTCGGCCCATGTCCGCTTGTTGGTACTTGTCATTCACCTTCTTTAGCGACTGATCGCTGTTTTTGGCAGATGACTTTCCAACATAGTAAGCATATTTGCCAGGAACAGCTTCGCCTTTGAAAGTGCCATTTTCCGCAACTTCCATAGGTGCAGGGTGGCCGTCACCTAAAGGTTGTAATGTTAGTAGAACACCGCCAACAGGTTTACCACTGTTCGTTTCAAGTTTTCCCTGCACCGTGGTCATCGCCCCCATCGGGGTCCCAGCAGAACCACAACCTGCGATTAAGCCGAGCAAGGTAATTAGCAAAAGAGTTCTCATGGGATCACCTATTCTTGAGCCTGGACGACTGTGCCATCTTGTGCACCCACCATAAATTTCAAGACCACACCATCCGTCGACGCGGACATGAAGCGTACGGACCCATCGCCCATCGCAGCGTTCGCACCGCCAGTATGGAATGCAAATGGCTCGTCATTCGGACCGCAATTGTTGACCGACCAACGGCATTCAGGAGGTCCACCAATTGGAGTGGCATAGTTGTTGACCTTGGCCACCTTGGAACCTGGGCTGATTGCATTGCTTGGACCAGAGTATCCGTTGGTAGCAGCATCTGGGTCTGCCCAAGCAAAGACGCGTCGACCGCCCGAGGAACCGCCCGACCATGCGATTGGATCGGCTTGTCCCGAGACTGGGGATGGTCGAGCGGAAACCGCACCAAATCGCGATACGCTGGGGTGCGCGCGCGAGACGTCTTCGATCATCAAAATCGTGTTGGTGGTTCCATCGGACACACGTGAAATACTCCCGCCATCGCAGTTGAGCATGCCTGCCACAACTTGAGTTAGCCATGCTGCAGAACCGGTGGGAAGCGTTCGTTGCCCATACGTCGCCGACCCTACTGTGGAATCGATATCCGACAAATCTGGAAACATGTAATCGAAACCTGCGTACCCGTTGATTGGATCGCGCGAGGAGCCGTCGATGGGAGCCGATGGGCAAATGAATGCGGGTACCTGGGACTTGGCAGCTATTTGACCGCTGGGAAATCCTGGGTCGTCGTAGGCACGCCCCTTTGCGTTCTTGTGCAATAGCGCACCGGATGCCGTTTGATAGTGTCCGTTGGACTGCAACGTAGCAGCGTACAACGTAAACGGATTGGAGGAATGGTCAAACATGTTGTACAAGGCAGTTTGCTCGATGTACGGCAACAACTGCGTTGGTACGGAATGCATCGTGTAGGCGGTAGTGGACGAACCTGTCGAACCGCATTGGCCGGACGAAGGTAGCTTTCTGTAACTCGACTCGAAATTATGTACTGACAGGGCTAGCTGCTTGACATTGTTGGAGCACTGCATGCGGCGTGCGGCTTCGCGTGCGGCTTGAACCGCCGGTAGAAGCAATCCCACCAAGATACCGATGATCGCGATGACCACCAGCAATTCCACCAACGTAAAGCCTGCGCGAATGCGCGGCTGAACGGATCTCAACCTAAGAAAAGATATTTTCATGAACTCTGATTCCCTAAACAATAACCCTATCAAACCTGCCGCCCAACGCGGCACCACATGGGCGAAGAGTATCTACCAAGGGAACCAAAAGTAGATGAAGGACAAGTTAATGTTGCGTTAAGGCAGGCTGAAATCTACCCGCAATAAAGTGGCTGGTACGCTCTGAGGGGTGGCACGCTCTGAGGGGTGGCACGCTCTGAGGTACGAAGGGCGTTGCCAGTCAACCATTGCCATGGACACCTGGCACATCGCTCTCACTCTGAAAGGCTGTGATTTTATAGTACCAATCACGCTCCGCGTGATTTTCGCAGTTCAAAAACCTTTGGTTTTTGAGGCAACATCACGCGGAGCGTGATGGGTA
>JAYVPJ010000185.1:0-14243 GCA_043757445.1 Pirellula sp.
GTTGGTAGAGTATTCGGGGCGGATGCTTCGAGATGGCAAGACTGCGATCTCATCGGAGGTTGCGGACATCTTTTCGAGGCTTGGTTGTACGCCAGAGACATGGGGTGCTCGAATGGCGAAGCTGACTGGTGGCAGGTTGCTTGGTCGGTTTCTGGCAGCCAGTCGCGATAGGTTGCGTGAGTTGGCGATCAAGCTGCAAGTGCGGCATCTGGCCAATGTGGGTTGACCCACTGCGATCGGCAAACCAAGTCAATTCTGAGTTATCGATTCCGACGGCGAGTGGATCGCGGTCGTAGTTCGAGCGTGCCCGAATCTGCTGTGTTGATTTGTTTTTCTCGCATCGCAGCTAACTTGCGCGATTCATTTTCGTTCCGCTCCGATCCAACGCCTAAAGTCCACCTAAGTTGGCCTTCGATCTTTAAGAGGACGACGCGATACGATAACATCGCCAACCGGAAAATCGCTGTGCATGTCCCTTCATTTACCCCTCATTTACCCCTTATTAAAACCTTATGCCAGCAGCGCAAATGTCGTGCCAAAACTATTAAATCTGTGGCGTCGCCGTAATTAAAATTTCGTGCCGAACACTATTGCTTTTTTTCCCATCACAGCGAACAGCAAATCTGGCCTTGTGTGATTGACCGCCGTATAACTCAAGGGGCTCGTGGAGAAGCTGGTCAGAGATATCACGAACGGATGTGGACGATGATTGCGACGTGCAAGAAGCAGAACCGTAGCGTGTTTTCGTATCTTCACGAATCCATTACGGCCAAGCTCCACGGACAGCCGGCACCTAGCTTACTCGGCTAGGAAATGAATCCGATATTTGTAACGCAGCGATTACGAATATCCGTTCAAGTCCGAATAGCCGCGATCGCTTACGGAAAAGTTTCAACCACGAAATACACGAATGACACGAAAGAAGTCAGAGACAGAATCAAGAATCCGCCGTCGAACTCAAATTAGCTGACCAAAAGTTTTCGTGCATTTAGTGCTTTTCGTGGTTATTCTCTTCATGAGTCCGTGAACGGTTAATCATCTTACGTTTGCCGGATGCCCATAAGGAATTCTGCGTTCGATTTCGTCTTGGTCAATTTTTGCAAGAGGGATTCCATGGCATCGGGAGGATTGACATCTGCAAGCGATTTTCGCAAGTTTGAAATCCTCTGATATTCGTCAGGGTCTAGTAGCGCTTCCTCTCGGCGTGTACCCGATTGATTGATATTGATTGCAGGCCAAATTCGTCGATCCACCATGCTTCTGTCCAGCACGATCTCAAGATTGCCGGTGCCTTTAAACTCCTCAAAAATAACATCGTCCATCTTGCTACCAGTACCGACTAAAGCAGTGGCAATGATCGTTAGCGAGCCCCCTTCCTCTACTTTTCGAGCCGCCCCAAAAAAGGATTTGGGTTTTTGCATGGCATTGGCGTCGAGTCCTCCCGTTAGCAATTTTCCTGACTGAAGGCACTCGCCATTCCATGCCCGTGCGAGTCGCGTTATGGAATCCAAAAAGACGACGACATCGACTCCATCCTCGACGAATCGCTTGGCCTTTTCGAGTACCATTTGGCTCACTTGGATATGCCTTGATGCTGGCTCATCAAAGGTACTACTGATGACTTCACACTTAGGGCCACGTACCTCGCGCATCATGTCCGTGACTTCCTCTGGTCGCTCATCTATCAGTAGCATGATGACGTATGCCGCCGGATAGTTTTGCAGAACAGCCTTGGCCATTTTTTGTAGCAAGATCGTTTTGCCAGATCGAGGCGGCGAAACGATCAGTCCACGTTGGCCAAAGCCAAGAGGTGCGACAAGATCGATAACACGGGTCTCAACCACATCGGCAGTCGTTTCCAAAACGATGCGTACGATGGGATGCAGGGGTGTCAGCGCATCGAATGGCTTTCGCGATCGCACAATGTTTGGGTTTCGGTGATTGATCGCCTCGACACGGAGCAATGCGAAATAGCGTTCATTTTCTTTTGGGGGACGAACTTGACCAGATATAGTCATTCCGGTGGTCAAACCAAATCGACGAATCTGCGACGGTGAAATATAGATATCATCAGGGCAGGAAACATAGTGGTGGCTAGAGGATCTAAGAAATCCAAATCCATCGGCCAAAATCTCCAACGTCCCTTCTCCATATAGAATACCCGAAGACAGCATCCGAGCCCTGAGAACTTGGAAGACTAACTCCTGCCGATCCATTTTTTCTGCGTTAGCAATGCATTCAATTTTCGCAATTGCTAATAGCTCATCGAACGGCATTTGCTGCAATGTCGCAAAGTCCAACGACTCTCGTTGCTCAGTTGGAAGAGGTGTCGAACCAGACTTTCGATGTTCTTTAAACAGCTCTTCGGAAAGGGAGAGATTCTCTTCCCGTTTTGCTTGAGGCCTTGCGCGCAACTCACCCTTGGGGCTAGCTGCATCATCATCTTGACCGTTCATAATCGTAGGGCGTCGAAAAGCATCGTTTCGATAATGCTCGTGTCCGATTGCAAATAGAGTGATCGGCACCCATCTGAAGCTGACTAGCAAAAACAAAACGAAGTGAGGAGGGAGGCAGGGAAGAGTTGAGGTAAGTATAGCTGAGCCAACCAGCGAACTGCAACTAGCAGATTCAGGATGTTTGATTTCAATCGCGTAGAACAATGCAAAACGTAGCGTCAATACGCACGAGTAACCACGGAATATACGTAATTTTCGACACTTCTCGCTAATTGCCGGCAAATCAGCCTTCCGTCGGATTTCATCCGGATTTCATCCGGCGGAGGCACATCTGACAGCTACCTTTCATTTGAAAGACCTGCCGCAGAAATCCGTCCGGCACGGCGAAGCCGTGCCGGACGGATTTCTGCGGGGAATCACTTTAGGCGATTTTATGTAGCTGTCAGATGCCGTCCCTCTGGCGTAAAGGCCAATGGCACTCACTTTGAGCCGCAACTCGCTAGCGTGCGGGCTGGAAGGCAGGTAATCACTCGCGATCCAGCCCTCATGCTAGTGCATTGAGGCTCAAAATTTGCAAAGTGAGTACCATTGGGCGTAAAGCCAATGGAAACGATTGCATTCGAGGGAGCATCAAACTGGCGATTAGCGAGAAGTCTCGACTTTTCTTCCCTCTCTTTACGGTCTGTTCCGAGTATTCCGTGGTGATATTCACCGCGTAAACCTCCGAGCTGCAATCATGCGAATCGCTTGCGGCAAGGCCTCGCATTCCAACTCAAACACGCGTCGTTGCAGGGACTGGACTGTATCGGTCTCAAATACCTCGCAGGATCTTTGCAAGATAATAGGACCGTGATCGTACTCGTTATCAACGAAGTGAACCGTACACCCCGTGACCTTCACTCCGAAATCGAGTGCGGCTTGGTGGACCTTCAGCCCATACATGCCTTGGCCTGAAAAAGATGGGATCAACGACGGATGGATGTTGATGACTTTTTTCTCAAAGTCCGCTGGAATCAAAACATGTTGCAGATAGCCCCCCATTACGACGAGCTCGGCACCGCTATCGCGAACGGGACCGAAAACACTTTCAGAATGTTCTTGGGCAGACTGCGTTTTTTTCTTGGCGACCACGATCACGCGAATCTTTGCGGACTCCGCATATTTAAGACCGCCCGCTTGACTCTTGGAACTGAGTACCAATCGAAAATCCACGGGAAGCATCCCACGTTCTCGCAGTTCAATAAGATTACGAAGCGTCGTACCACCCCCGGAAATCAATACGGCTATGGGTAGTTGTCCATGCATAGATGAGACTTCTTCACTACGCTTCACTACTCTGTTTTTCCAGAGAACTGGTGACCGGCGATTGGCATTTCCACGGAGTATAGCCCCGTCCGACAGGTTGCGAACAACGTCTTCATTTCTCGACCGCCGAAAGAACAATTGGCAGGTTGCTCAGGAAACGAAATGATGCCGAGAAGCTTGCCTTGCGATGAAACCACCTGAACGCCCAAGTCTGTCGTCAGGTAAAGATTACCTTGTACATCGATCGACAAGCCGTCTCCGCCAGAGTTTTCTTTGTCGGTAGGCTGTTTGATTTCGTACAGCACTCGCTTGTTCGCTATCACGCCCGGTGATTTAATGGTATATGCATGCACTTGTTTTTGCATGCTTGGCACGACATACAATGTCATCTCGTCAGGCGAAAGGATGATTCCGTTGGGCGCAGTGAGGTCGTCACCCAGCCGAGTTACTTCACCCTTGTTGGACCGATAGTAAAAGGCCTCTTTGCCTTGCGGCCATGGGTCCGGAGCTCTATATCGCGGATCCGTAAAGTAGATGCCACCCGATTTGTCGATGACCAAATCGTTGCACGCGTTAAAACGCTTGCCTTGGTATTTCGACACCAGAGATTTGACAAGTTTGGACGCTGTATCAATGGCAATGAGCTCGCCGTCCATGCGACAAGCGATCAACTTGCTATTTCCGTCAAACATCAAACCATTGCAATGACCACATGTCTCCATGAAGGTTTCTAAATTACCTTTGAGATCGGTTCGCATAATGCGATCGTTGGGAATATCGGTGAAGTACAAATGCTTTCCATCAAAAGCAGGGCCTTCGGTGAATTGAAAACCACCGTGGACTTTAGATACTTTGCCGGCCCCAAGAAAATCCTGCGACGTGGCAGCACTGACCATTGCGGTCCAAAGAACTAGTAGCGAAAGGGTATCGCAGAGCGAGGTTACAATTCGATGCATGGTTGGAAGCTCCAAAAAATTGAGCCGCGGTAACAGATCACTTGCGGCTCAAAGAACGCGTTTGCCGTAAAGTTGAACGATGGACTACTTGATCTTACTTGCATTGCCTGCTTGACCGAATGAAATCATTCGATCCATGCAAACCTGCTTCATTGCGGTACGAGCTGGTTTGAGGTAGTCACGTGGATCGAATTTGTCTGGACTCTCGGCCAGTACTTTCCGTATGGCACCTGTGATAGCCATACGGCAGTCCGTGTCTACATTGATCTTACGCACGCCGCTCTTAATGCCACGTTGGATTTCTTCGACTGGGACCCCCCAAGTTTGTTTCATCTTGCCGCCAAATTTATTGATGACATCTTGCAGTGCTTGAGGGACGCTACTGCTACCATGCATCACCAAGTGGGTGTTTGGAAGGAGCTTGTGAATTGCCTCGATCCTTGACATGGCCAAAACCTCGCCATCGGGCTTGCGAGTAAACTTGTAGGCGCCGTGGCTAGTCCCAATTGCGACCGCTAAAGCATCGACTTTGGTTTCGGCAACGAATCGCGAGGCTTCGTCAGGGTCGGTTAGCAATTGGTCATGACTCAAAACCCCCTCAGCACCATGTCCGTCCTCTGCTTCGCCCCCACCTGTTTCAAGGGAACCCAAGCAACCGAGTTCGCCCTCGACGGAAACGTTGCGTGCATGCGCCATTTTGACGACTTCTTTCGTGACTGCTACGTTGTAGTCGTAGGCGGCAGGAGTCTTGCCGTCTTCTTTGAGCGAGCCGTCCATCATCACGGAAGTGAAACCGTTTTCGATGGCGGACAGGCAAGTTGCAGGGGAGTTACCGTGATCCTGGTGCATCACGATAGGAATGTTGGGATAGAGTTCGACGGCAGCCAACATCAAATGCCGAAGGTACGCATCTTGAGAATAAGTTCGCGCGCCTCGTGAGGCTTGAATGATGACGGGGGAATTCGTCTCGTGGGCCGCTTCCATAATCGACTGGATCTGTTCCATATTGTTGACGTTGAATGCAGCCACACCGTAACCGTTTTCGGCAGCGTGATCGAGAACTTTGCGAAGCGGAACCAAAGCCATTTGTAAACTCGTCGAAAAGGAAATCGAAATCAGGTATTTGAAATTATGGGAGGAGAGACACTGTTTTCTCCAACAAGAATGCGTAGGATTATGGGGCCGATTGCCATCTCCGACAATCCGTAATCATTCGACTTACAATGCAAAATGGATATGGAGCAAGACTTCACCAAACCGATTCGAAGCGTCGCAAAGCTGCAGCCACTGGACAATTACCTGAGTGGCAGTTGGGATGCGCTCGGAGCTGGCGCACCGGCCTTAGTGGCTCTTTCGCATCTTTGCAGCAATGCTATGGTCGGATTGAACGCCGCAAAGGAAGTGGCCGTTGATCAGCTTTCAGCCGAATCCAAGGCGATTTTGGTGGCTGCTCGCAATCGAGGTGTGATCGAACTCAAAGCGGTCAATGCAGCTTTTGAAGCTCCTTCGCGAATGTTGGCTGTCTATGTCGAATTGGACGATACCCAGACGATCGCATTTCGCGACCCCAACGAGCCCGAGGTGACTGTTCGTTTTCTGGAAGGATTTCGCGTGCTTTGCGAAAATGGACTCATCATGCACCATATCCACCGCGATTTTTCACTCACTAGCAGAGGCTTTGAGTTAGCCAGAACCATTAGCAAGCAAGAGGTGCAACCGTGGCTCGACAAGGGCACCGAGTTTGGGCTGCACGATTAGTAGGTTGCTGCATCATACTCGCCGCCATTGTTGCAGTTACTTTAAGTCTACTATGGCAAAAATTTGCTAACGAATCGGGCGTTGCAGCGATTGAGCCCATGAAAAGTGGATTGCCATCTGGCGATGGGGTTGTGCCCGCACACTCATTAGATCCTTTGCTGGATTTCGCAAGAACGGCATTGCGAAACCATGTTGAAAATCATCATGATTATACGGCATTTTTGATCAAGCGAGAGAGAGTTGAAGGCAAATTGGTGCCTGAGACCAAGATGGCCTTAAAGTTAAAGTATGGGCGTACAAGTCGAGCTGAGTCAGCTCAAAGACCTGTGTCCGTTTACCTTAAGTCGATAGAACCCAAGTCCCAGGCCGGACGCGAAGTCATTTGGGTAAAAGGTCGCAATGATAATAAACTAACAGCCCATGAAGCCGGTCTGCTCGGCTTTCTCACCGTGGATTTGCAGCCTGAAAGTCGACTGGCCATGAGGGGTAACCGCTACCCTATCACGGAGATCGGTATCGAGAAACTCCTTGGCAAGCTCATTGAAAAGGGGGAAAGAGATCGTCAGCTTGGCCCCGCAACCATTCGAACGACAGAAAATGTTGCAGTCGGAGATAGGTCGTGCCGTCTGATGGAGGTAATTCACGAGTCTCCCTCCGTTTTCGTGGACGGAAAAACAGTTGAATTCGAATATTTTTTGGCTCAGATTTACATTGATGATGAACGACTCCTACCGCTAAAATACGCGAGTTATAGTTGGCCAAAATCCGTAGGCGACCCGCCTGAGCTGTTGGAGGAGTACACTTATCTGGACTTGTCCCTCAATGTTGGCTTGAAAGCGATCGACTTCGATCCCAAGAATCCGGCCTATGGTTTTTAAGTGGAGCTCTACAGTATCAATAAGAGGCCAAATCCAATTGCACTAGCCAAAACGCTGTTCGAGGCTGACAATCCTGGACTTAGGCGGGCGTCAAGATTTTCGTTACCGTTGCTTGGGCTCCTGGCCCAGGTTCAACACGGCCCAGGGGGCCATGCTACCGAACACGGCCCAGGGGGCCATGCTACTGGGACGAACTTGCTTAGGGTTTTGGTTCAAATTCCCACCAATTTTATACGAACGGCTTGTTAGTGGACAGAAAACTATTTGCGTGGCTACTGATCTGCATATCGATGTTCTTGCTTTTTAATAGCATGCAGCGACAACGCGAAAACGCTCGGATCGAACAAGACAAACAGAACAAGCTTCTCGAGGACGTCAAAGAGAAAAAAAAAGGTTTGGCAAGGGAGGCTGTCGAACGTTTGGCGACGGAAGATCCTGATTTCGCTTTACCACCGCAACCGCCTCGCGAATTGTTTACTCTGGGCAGCATGGACCCGACCGACGATTATCAGCTGTTGGTCACGCTCGACAACCAAGGGGCCGCTATCAAGCGTATTGAGCTAATGGCCCAGAAACGGCCCGGCCATTTTGAATATCGATCGCTCCATGCGAAAGAACGCGAAGGCTATCTCGGTTACTTGGCACTGGTCGAATCCACTTCTTCGCTCGATATCCAATCGGTTCCGAAAGGATCATCCGCTGCGAACGCCAAGTGCAAGGAAAATGCCAAATTAGTCGGTCTGCGACCTGGAGACAAAATCATTGGCTGGGATGGATTGTCGGGCTTCCCATCCATCTACAAACTGGACAAACGTCTTAGCAATCAATCGGCTGGGAAAATCATTGAGCTAAAGGTTTCGCGAGCAGACCCGAACGATCGCGAGCCGTCTCAAGGCGAAGTAACATCCGATCTTCAAGTCAACGAGATGCCAAAAATGGGCGGGGTACCGATAGGCGTTGAATTGACGTTTGATTGCGTGCTTACCGAAAAGCCGCTCGATGTATTGCGAGCGGACGACGATTTTAAGGACGAGCAAGTCAAAGGTAACGACCCCTTGTCATCTTGCGCGACGACTTTAGCAGCCATCGATCAAATTTCGATCGAAGAGGGGGAGCGAGCGATCTCTGGTTTGGAGAGTACTCTCAAAGGACAATGGAATGCAAAGAGGCTAGACATGGCCGAGGGAATGGGAATCGAGTTCTCGATACCACTGCGTTCCTATTTGAAGCTTGCCGGAAGCAAAGCCAACTTGGAACTGGTCAAGCAGTATCGGCTACTGCCAGCAAAACCAGTGAAGGGCCAAAACGACCCAACCACCCGACAAAATCACCTCGAACTCACAACCATCGTTCGGAATTTGGACGAGGAAGCTCATATCGTGGCGATTCGTCAAGAAGGTCTAAACGGTATATCGCTCGAAGGATGGTGGTACCCAACCAAGATATCGCCCTTTTTTTTCAGTGCAGCGGGTGCTCGTGACGTCATTGTTAGCGATGGCTTTGCACCCCATTCGCTCTTTACAACCCGAAGCATTGTTTCCAATGCGACGAGTTTTCCTTCGGATCCCGATTTATTGTTGTTCGGCCCAGCACATAGTTTAGCGAAACGCAGCGTCAACTACATTGGCTTGGACACACAAACATTCACAGCAGCGATTTTGGCGAGTCCGAGCGAACCGTCATCCTTGCAAAACCTGAAACGCGGAAAAGCGACCGTTCTTAATTCCGACTATGCCGATTTGAACAAACTGCCCTCATCGAAACAACAAGCAACTAATATCGGCTTCTGGTTCGAATCGGAATCCACCAAGATCGCACCTAAGGGAGAGTGGAAACAGTCCTACCAAATCTTCGCTGGACCCAAAGATCCTGAATTGCTAGCCGCTTACAAACTGGATGAAGCGATTGAGTACGGATGGCATATCTTCGGGTTCTTTGCCAAACGTCTCGGCTATCTACTTCACCTCTTCTTTTGGCTGACGAGTAATTTTGGAATCGCGATCATCATGTTGACGGTCTTGGTTCGTTCTTGCATGTTCCCTGTTAGCCGAATGATGGCTCTCAATGCGCAGAAAATGCAATCCGTTCAACCTCAATTGGCCAAGTTGAAGGAGGCTCTCAAGGAAGACCCACGCAAGATGATGGCCGGACAGCAGATGTTGATGAAAAAGGCAGGTATCAATCAGTTTGCAGGTTGCTTGCCCGCCCTGATTCAATTGCCGATCGTCATCGGGCTCTACCGCTGCGTCTCGGTCGACGTTGGACTCCGTCAGCAGTCGCTGTTGTCTGGGTGGGACTGGTGTTCGAATCTAGCGGGTCCAGACATGTTCATGGATTGGCATTCCTGGATGCCTGAACTCATCGCAGGCCGTGGTTCCGGTTGGTTTGGTCCATACCTCAATATTTTGCCAATCGTTACGATCACGCTGTTTATCATCCAGCAAAAGGTCCTGATGCCAAAGGCAACCGACGAGCAGACCCGTGTTGCTCAGCAAATGATGATGGTGATGACTATCATGATGGGCGTGCTGTTCTTTAAAGTGCCGGCCGGGCTATGCATCTACTTCATTACTTCCTCCAGTTGGTCTTTGATAGAACGCTTTCTGATCAAGCGGTTCACGCCGAAATCGAGTATGGTCAATTTGCCTGAAAACGCGGTAAATGAAATCGTTGCCACTTTGGCGAAGGCTGGAACTCCTCAACAGCGAATTGCGACCTCGCCCTCGTTGGGCGATAAGCCAAAGCTGAAAGCAACAAAGCCGCCCGAGACGCTAGCTGATGTTTTCCCTAAATGGTTTGGCAAGAAACCGGAGAGCAGTCCACCTAGCAGCGATAATCCTAAACGGTCATCTGCCCCGCCCGAGCGCGGCAACAAAAAAAAGAAACGCTAACACTGGCTTCTTAGAAATTTGCGAAAAAAGGCTGTAAGAAATCGTCACGAGCTCCGTGAAAGCTGGCAGAATGCTACTTTCCCTGGAGACATCCGATGGCGATTCCCGAAACCCGACACTCCTTGCTCCTAAGGCTGTACGATCGTACAGATATGGCTGCATGGTCTGAGTTTTGCGCAATCTACGAGCCGGTTGTCTATCGATTCGCAAAGCGTGCAAACTTGCAGGATGCCGATGCTCGCGACGTTGCCCAAGAAGTGCTGCTCATCGTCAGCCGCAGAGTGGAGACCTTTGACACGCAAGCAAACGGTCGTTTTCGGGGTTGGCTATCCAAAATAGCTCGTCACGCAACTATAGATTTGCTTCGTAAGCGACGCGAACGCTCGATCGGGGGAAGTGATTTTGTACGATTGTTAGCTACCGTGCCGGCGAACGACGCCGATGCTTCGCGAGTGTTTCTTGCAGAGGCCCGTAGCCAAAAGTTTCATTGGGCCGCTGAGCAAGTGCGACAATCCAGCCAGAGAGCAACGTGGCAAGCGTTCTGGCTCACGGCCGTTGAGTCCGTGCCGGCAACGGATGTCGCTCATCAGCTTGGGATTAGCGTTGGGTCGGTATACGTAGCGCGTTGCAGGACACTAGCACGCATAAAAACTCTTATTGAATCTTTCGTGGAGGACGACCAATCATGATCGCGTACCGTGGTGAATGCGATTCGCAATTGCTAGTTCAATTGCTTAGCGCGAGCCTAGACCGCGAAGATGAGCGTCAGGTTACGACCCATCTAGAACGCTGCGAAGCTTGTCAACGTGAACTTGACAAACTCACAGCGCCAGACGCTTGGTGGCGTGATACGCAAATCCTTTTGAAGGATGCTAGTTCGCTTGGAAGCCCAGTGGAGCCGATCTCGCCTCAACCCATGGATCATTCTGTCGCGTGGGTAGTCCAATTGCTGAAGCCCGCAACCGATGCGGACTCCATCGGCATGTTGGACGAATGGCCTGTCCGCGAAGTGATCGGCCATGGTGGGATGGGGGTGGTGCTCAAGGTTTGGGATGAAGAATTGCATCGACCCTTGGCGGTGAAGTTGCTATCCCCCATGTTGGCAAGCAATGGTGCAGCGCGTCAACGATTCTTTCGCGAGGCGCAAGCAGCCGCCGCAGTCGTTCATCCCAACATCGTTCCGATTTACACGGTTGCGACCGAGAGCGCGTTGCCGTATCTGGTGATGCCTTTTGTCGCGGGGGGCAATCTGCAGCAACGCATCGATCGGGAAGGGAGCCTGCCGCTTTCGGAGATTCTTTCCATCGGAGTGCAAATCGCAGAAGCATTGGTAGCTGCGCACCGATTGGGATTGGTGCATCGCGACATCAAGCCTGCCAATATTCTGTTGGATGATGGTGGCCATCGAGTATTGTTGAGCGATTTCGGTTTGGCCCGCACGATTGACGACGCTTCATTGACCAACAGCGGTATGGTGGCAGGGACACCACAATTCATGAGCCCCGAACAAGCCCGCGGAATGACCATCGATCATCGATCCGACTTGTACAGCCTGGGCGCGGTCTTGTACGCAATGGCAACAGGTCGTCCGCCAGTGCGAGGAGAATCGACGCTGTCGATATTGAGACGAGTAGGCGAGGAACAACCGGTCCCTGTCTATGAAATCAACGAGACCATGCCACTTTGGATAGAACAATTGATTCAGCGCTTCTTGGAAAAGAAAGTCGAGTCAAGAGTTGCAAACGCAACCGATGCGGTTGAGCTACTACGATCCGCACTAGCCCATGCCCGTGCGCCCGGACGAAACCCACTTCCGAAAGCTCTCGTTCACTCGTCGCGATTCACATGGCTTCATAAGAGTATCGCACTTGGATTGATAGCTGCGACGATTGCCGTTGGCTATGCAAGTTGGCCAATGGGGGATGCTGTATCAACTGGCACTCCGATCTCGAGGTCCGCAGCAATTCCACCGTTCATACCACGCAACAACCTAGTTGAGCCCATAGATGCATCACTGCAATTTTATTCGGACATTCCAGATCGACTATCAAAGCTCGAAAAGGAATTGCAAAACTTGAGGTCAAACCTCGGCATGCCTAACCTCGGCGATGAACAGCAACCGATGCAACCAACAGAATTACAACCAAACTAATAATGCGTTTTTATCCCCCTCGCCCCGTTTCGGGGAGACTGTTGGAGTAGTCGTTTAATGGCTAGCCGAAGGCGTCCGAGAGACCATTGACGTTCGCCTACGGCTTGCCGTTAAACGAAATGATCCGCACCAATCACCCCTTTCCCAAACATTGAAAGTCGAGATGGAATTATGGACAACGTTCCAGCGATCAACAACGACCAAGTATCGGACACCGTGTCACGCCTTGGCCGCTTTTCGCGATTCGGCCTTGTGGCGGCGCTCGTTGGCTCCTTTGTCATCGGCATGGTTGTGATCGCTGTGATTCAATCGCAATCGCAAGCTCAGTCAACCGTGTACCAAGCTAGGCAATCGCCATGGCGAACGTTGCCTGCAATTCCTTCAACGAGTGTGGCAAATGAACCGAGACCGTCCGACAATCCTGGGTTTGCATCGGAACCGCACCCCAGCAATGTGCAATACGTTCAGGAAGTGCAAATGGTGTCTGAGATGGACCCGACGACACGCATTACACGCATGGTTCCCAGGGTGAGAATGGTTCCCACGGGGCGATATCCGACAGGTGTCTCTTCCGAAACCGGCCAACCATTGAATGGCGATTTGATGCAATTGGCTAGTCAATATCGAAGTGCAAGTCCATTGAGCCGAGAATCCATTGGCCAACAATTGACTCAAAAGCTGACCGAAGATTTTGATGCTCGGCACAAGGAACAAGTATCTAGGGCCGAAAAGCTGCGAACCGATCTGCAACAAACTGAGGAACTACTCGCCAAACGACTTCAGCTCAAATCCAAGATCATTGAACGTCGAGTCAAAGAGTTGACGGGTCAACAAGACGAACTTAGCTGGAACCCACAGGCAGCAAACGCCAACTCTCGGCCAAACGAGAATTTGCCGAGTGGAGTACTACCAAGCTCAAGTTTGCAGTATGGTAGTTTTGCACCTTCATCAAACGTCATCCCGCCGCAGTATGCTCAGACGCAATACCCTGTGCCGCAGTATGCACAGCCGCTATACCCTGTGCCTTCCATGATGCCGTCAAATGCGTACAATTCAACGTTCAATCCGAACAATACTCTGCCTTCTAGCGATAACAACTTGCAACCGCCTATTTCGAACGCACCAAGCCTTGCGCCCATTCGCGTCGCTGAAGAGGAGCCTGTACCGTCTTCCTTAACGCCGCCATATGCTACGGACACATCAGCGGTTCCGTATTCCGCTGCAGCCTCAACAGAACCCAACGCTGATTCGAAACGCTCTTACATGGCTGTTGGTTTAAAGCTGAAGAAGCTGATTCGCGATTTAGAGCGAGCAAGAGAGAATCTTGGCAATGCTCACCCGTCTTTAATTTTTTTAGAAAATGCGATCCCAGAAACGAAAACGATTTGGGACTTTGAACGGCAGATGCTTCAGACCGAACTTGAATCGGTCGTATCTGAAATGAAAGTTGTACAGAAGCAGAGCGCACTTGCGATCGATAAGAAGAAGAGGCAAGAGCAGCGGCTCGCACAAGGAATGGGCTCCGTTGAAGAATCGTCGGACTCAGAACGCGCGGTGTTGGCTGCTGAGCGTGATTTGCTGCAGTTGGAATTCCGAATGAGATCAACCAAGAACGCGCTTCAGTGGATGGATAACTTCGAGGAGAAGTTTCTAAAGTCAACGGTAGAAGAACTGCAGCCCAAAGAAAAGGTCGAAGAGCCGTGATAGCGGCGGCATTTATTAGCTGTGGGGCTCGCCCCACGGATTCAGCGTAACGCCGAAATCGAAGAGCCGTGAAACGTCGCCACGAGTCGCGAAATCGAAGGATCGGTGTCGCCGTTTCACGGCTCTCTAATTCGTCTATACGC
>JAYVPJ010000186.1:0-3767 GCA_043757445.1 Pirellula sp.
TTGGCGCCATTGACTTGTCATAAATCCAATGGATACCAGATCGAAAGCTTTCGCGCTATAGGGGTAGAACAAAAAACCTATGCAATATCCAGGCTAGCGATATTGTCTAACTCTATTGTTGTTCGGAACAAAAAGGACTCGATTTAAATCACAAAGAAACATCGATACTGCTATTTGTCGCACAGCCTAGGTGCGGCCTCCCTCAACCCCAAATTTTTAACAGCCGAGGCTTGTGCTGGGCCACAAAATAAGGTTCGATAGCTGTCGCCCGCGGCTCGGGGTTAAACCATTGGGTCGGCTTATCGAATATGGAGGATGTTATGTAAACCGGAACAGGTCTGCGTACTTCGGTTCGAGAGTTAGGAGTTGTGCTGCACGCTCTGCAAAGGCAGAGATGGTCAAGAATGGATTGCAGGCAATGGCGGTAGGGAAAATGGCTCCGTCGCAAACGTAGAGTCCATCGTGTATGCGATGCTCACCGGTAGCTTGATCTATATCGCCGCCGCAGACGGTATCGTAGACTTGACCTTTGTGATTGAGGACACCGCTTCGTGGATCATCGCTCATTCCGCAACCTCCCAGTGGATGCACCGAGATCATCTTGTCTCCAAATATCCTCAAGTACTTGTACTTGCCTCCGTGGCCATGCGCAAGTCTCGAAAACTCTTCTCGAATGAGTCTTCGATAGTCGCTCTCCAACAATCCGGGCCAGGAGATAAAGGCGTTTCCATTGTCTTCAAGAAAGAGTTTGCCCTCTTGCCGATCATGCCCCATTCCCAACATGACTTGTGTTTGATCGAGATCCAAGTCTTGCATCAGGTAACTTAAGGCATTCGCATAGGAACGAGCCGCAACGCCTTCTTGGATTAAGACACGGTCAAAGAGATTAGGCCGCTCTGGATAAGTTACATTTGTTTGAATGGTCGGTCCGATGCGGCGCCCCTGAGGATCTTGAGCGCTGAAGCCTGCGATGTTCGTTGTGTGATCTGTTTTGCGTACAAACCCTAGGGCGTCACCGTTGCCTGTCCAGTTGCAGCCCAATTGTCTCGAGAAATCCAGCTGCTCGCTTTGTGACCGCAATAAGATTTCTGAACTTCCAATGCTTCCAGCGCCGAGGACTACGACGCGAGCTGTCGTGCTACCCTCCTCCTCGGTATGGCGTCCTTTTTCATCGCGGTGGAAATAGATGAAATTCACTTTCCAAAAGTCGCCACATTTTTCAATATCGCGAACTTCGGTTTGAGTGAACATCAACGTACCGTTCTGCCTCGCGATGGGCAGGTAGTTCATAGCCAACGTGTTTTTCGCCCCGACGTTGCAGCCCGTCAAGCAGTCTCCGCAGTCGATGCACTCCCTTTGATAAAGGCCTTGACGATTCAACACAGGCAACGCGTGCCCTTGAAAGGATCGCGTGATCGTCAAAGCGGCAGCTTCGAAGTGGCAACCAGAATCTCGCAGGGATTCGGCGGCCAACCGTTGTGCCTTCATTTTGCATGTCCAATCGTCTGGCTCGCGACTGACGCCTAACTCGCGTTCTGCTTGATCATAATAGGCCGACAGATAATCGATATCGCGAAGAGCATTTGGCCATTGTGTCTGCAGGAACACCTCGGGATCAGCACGGAGTGCAACGCTGGCGTTGATCAAAGACGAACCGCCAAGACCACTCCCACTCAATACCGATATCTCATCGCACTGGACGACGTTGAATAGGCCGGTTGGGTTATTAAGGTCGCGTTTGTGCCGGCCAAACAACTTCAAACGGGAGTTGTCGGTAACATCCTTTAAAACATCTGGGAAAGTTCCGGGGACCCATTCGCGTCCGCGTTCAAGCATGGCGATTCGAGTGCCGGGATGCATTTTTTCGCTAAGTCGTGCCGCAGTAATAGCCGCACCATAACCAGATCCGACGACCAAAACATCGAATCGCCATGGTTTGCCATTGGGTGGCATACCAAAAAGACACCTTGGATCAGCCGACAACGAACCACCGAAGGATTGCATGTTCCTGACGTAGTCGGCTTTAGCTGTCTCTTTATAGACAGACGTCGACCTGGACCGACGCGCGAACATGTCAGGAAATGACCCGAACGATAAGTCGGCTTTGGCGTTGGATTTAGGCGTGGCGATCATCGCTGCCGTCGCGACGGCGGCATTCTTGAACAATTGCCGACGGTTCAATTTCTGATCAGATTTCTTGGAGAACATCCCGAATTCCCATTGTGTAGGAAGGCGATTTTGCGATCGAACCGCACTCGCATTGCTCAATTGGAATTATCGGCCAACACAATCGGTATCGGTGGAAAAACAGAATCGAAGGTAGTGAATGCCCCAAGTTCCCCAATTCGCCAAGCTAGCTGTCGCGGCGCAACGTCACCCTCGGCAAGAGTGACCTACGGAAGCTACGGTTGGCTCATTTGCTTATTCACCGGTTCGTGGATCGGCCATCCAAGCGATCGTTGTAACGTGAATTGAGCCACGTTGAATTCGGATACTGCCCGAATGTATTCTCGCCTAGCCGTTGCGAGTGCTTGGATGGATTGAAGGGCTTCAATCGGCAACCCTTGCCCGTTGCGGATTCGATTCCAATTTTTCTCGAATGAATCGTTGGCTGCTTTCACAGCTTCCTGCGTAATATCTATTTGATTTCTTCGTGCTTTGATTTGCGAGTAGGACTCATTCACCTCGCGGGCGACTCGATCCATGGTTGCTAACTCGCGCATTTTCGCTTGTGTTATTTTCGCTCGCGCCTCGCGCTTCGCAGCTTGCTCTCCAAGTCCGAGTTGTCGAAGCTCCCAAAATGCAACCGCGTCGGCATCGAATCGATCTCCGTAGTTCGTGAGGTTCCCACCTAGCCCTCCGCCCAGGCCTCCGTAGCTTGCAGCAAGTAGAACACTTGGCACCAACGGTGCATTGCGTTCTCGCTTGAGTCTTTCGACCGCTTCACCCACAAGATGACGAGACTCGGATAACTCGGGTCGATTGGATAGTGCGAGCGCGACAAGCTCCTGTTGCGAGCCTATGCTAGAAACAAGTTCGATCGGAACCAATTGGGGTTCCGACGGCAAAAGCCGTTGATCGGAATCCCAATGAATGATTTCGGCCAAGCGAGCCGAGGAAACGTCGGATAATTCTTCAGCTCTAGCCTTTTCACTTTTGCGCAGCGCTAGTTCTGTGCGGGCTCGGTCGTAATCTGAGGCTAGACCCTCTCCGGCTTTCTCAAACTCGAACGTGGCTTTTACAAGTTGCTCCGCTCGAGTCACGATCTCGTTTGCCACAGCCAATTCTTGTTCGGCTCGAATCAATTCCGTATAGGCTAAGGCAGTTGCAAGCAGTTGATCGTTGGTGGTAGCGTGCGCACCAGCTTGTCTAGCGCAAGCCGTGCGCTGGGCGATTCTGGGCTGAAAGATAGCGTCAGCAAAATGGAACTGCGAAACGAGACCCGGTACGGCGGGGGAACCTGCACCTACGGCATTGGCGCCGAATCCGGAGTAGAAAGAACCGCGGCTAGTCTCAATCACGTTTCCTGCGACGTCTTGAATGCGGCCTTCGTGCTTATTGTAGTTAATGCCAGCCCGCAGCGATGGCAGCTTTAGGGCGTTTGCTCGGTCGACTTGTGCCAATGCTTCTTCGATGCGGGCTCGTGCAAATGCGACTTGAGGACTTTGCCCAGTCGTCATCAAAAGTGCAGTGGTCAAATCGATCGTCTGCTCGCGTCTTGCATCGTGGCGGATGCTGCCAGCATCCGAGCCGACGCTAGCAGCATC
>JAYVPJ010000187.1:0-45437 GCA_043757445.1 Pirellula sp.
AGCCGGTCAGCTAGCCACCCAAACGGATGGACGTGGATACACAACTTCACGAACGTACAACAGTCGAGGACTCGTTGCTACTGAAACGCTACCAGATGCTGACGGCGATGGTAGCCAGTTTAGCTTGATCGTTAGCCATACGTATGACAACATGGGTCGCGAAACCAGCTTGGATCGAGGCTTCGCCCGTATTACAGCAATGGAGTACAACAGTCGCAGTTTAATTACTGTCGATAGCGGTTTAGGATTGAGCCAATTTTCCGATTTGGCTGCGCCCTTTATCGCACGCCGCAAGGTTTCGTCGTAAAACTCAGTCCTGAACACAAGATACCTGAAGGAATGACGTCGAATCCGGCACGGGCTTGAAGTGGAGCATGTTAGTGGCAAGCTTGCGCCGCCACTGATAGGAGGACTGGATAGAACAGCCGATTGAATCGCAAAACTGAGCGACGGTGAGGGAGGAGGATTCGAATTCTCGTCGATTGCCTTCCCGTTGATTGGGGCTGGTTCTGGTGGATTCAACCAGGAACAGGCGAAGACGTTGATGCTTAATGAACTCAACAAGCTGAATGTACCGATGCTGGTGAAGCTAGTAGTATTCAAGCAATCAACTACGACGAAAAGTATCTGACTCGTAAAGCCTGATATTTTGAGACAAAGCCTGGACTGAAGGATATTGGTCGTTTTTGGTTTGCGGTTTGCGTTATCAGGCTGGCCCCAACAACGCCATAGTTTTGCCCCTCAAACGCCACAGCAATCACACTGGGATCATAGAGACTTGCCGTTGCCCCAAACATTGTGTCCCGAAATTGGAGACATGGGGTAAAATCAAAACCGTGTCAAGTCGGCAGGATGTTTGGGATCGTTCAATGTCAACAGAAACATATTTTCGTGCAGCGTTAGGAATCGTTATTCTGTTGACGATCTCCGTCACGGGGTTCCATCGCTTCAAAGCTGCCCAATCTGGCGAACAGATTTCTCGAAAGGACGAAGGAATGCTGTTTGCCATCGTCCTGCGGTTGGCCGGACTTATGCTGTTTGTCGTCACCATCGCCTATTTGGTCGTTCCTACATCGGTTCAATGGGCAATGATTATCATTCCAAGCCCACTTCGTTGGATGGGTGCAGTAATGGGACTAATCAGTTCGATGTTGATGTATTGGACCCTCAATAGTTTGGGTAAAAACTTAACGGATACCGTTGTGACTCGTGCGAATGCAACCCTTGTAACGGATGGTCCCTATCGCTGGGTAAGGCACCCATTTTATTGCACGACTGCTCTGGTCATGGTTTCGGTGACACTGCTTACGGCGAACTGGCTTATCGGACTTGGGTGTATTGTTGTACTTGCGATGCTTGCCATTAGAACGCCCAAAGAAGAACAAGCACTTATTGATCGGTTTGGACAACCGTACCTAGACTACATGGCTCGCACTGGGCGATTCATTCCAAAGATACCCAAGAAATGAAAAAGGAACATAGCCTGATTGTGGAGTAGACCGGAAGTCAATCATCAAACAGAAACAAACGCCAAAATGAAAATCGCCACCTACAACATCCTCAAGGGTGGGTCACATCGTGTCCATTGGACCAAGATGATCGAAGAACAAGGTGTTGATCTATTGCTGGTTCAAGAGTCCTATCCGCATGACGAACATCTTCCGCCGCTGCTGTATCCCGATCTGCGCCGGCAATCAGTTTGGGAAATGGTTGAACAGAACGACTGGGGGAGTACCATCTTCCTTCACGCAACAACAGGCCAGGGACTGAAGCCTTTGGCCGCCGATGGAAATGAATTTCCATCGCAATTAGCACGTGATGTGGACATGCAGATAGGCGGGCGAATAGGTTCCAATCGGTTTCAACGAATAGATCTTGGGAAATAGTCGAATACGAGCATTCGATCAATATCACTTTCGGGTGATGGGATCGAACTGCATTCAGCAAAAAGTGCGATCTTCGCCGAGTAAAAATAAGCGAGACACACGAATGATTCTTCGCACCGCTTGCGACCTGGCCGCTAAGACCTCGGGCGAAACTGACCGGACTGCCGCACGCAGCTGCCGCCCTATCAGTGCCGACGGATCCAATTAATTCACTCTGCAATTGCTATCTGGCAGCCTATCTTTGTCTTCGTTATACTCGGACCAGGGTGGGGGACTGCCCGATGAATGTGGCTTAAGTCACCGGGGCAGCCTCTAGGATTTCTTTTGTCGAGCAGCGAGGCGATTGGGGCAATCACTTGAAGTAGGTCATCATCGCAGCTCAGCTGCAAAAACCTCAAATAGAAACATGAAATGAATCTTAAATCGCAAGCCAGACATAACGAAGGTCTCTTTTTGTTGCGTTAAAGGGTTGATTAGAGTGATGATACGATGAGCAACTTCTTAAATTCGGTCGATGTCGGCGCACGCGGCCATCGGACGCTAGCGAGTGAATATTACTTGTCTGAGGACGTTTTTTCTGCGGAGCAGGGTCGCATTTGGGAAAACAAATGGCTGTGCGTTGGCCGCACCACGGATTGGTCAAAGCCAGGCGATTTTCGAGTACTTACGATTGGCCGCGAATCCGTGATCGTGCTGCGTGATCAGCTGGGTAACTTCCAGTCTTATTTTAATCTGTGCCGTCACCGGGGTACTCGATTGTGTGAAACGGATAGCGGCACGTTGCGCAAGACGATTCAATGCCCTTACCACGCTTGGACCTATGGCCTGGATGGCAAGTTGGTGGGTGTGCCTGATGAAGAGACATTTACCGACTTCCGACGCGAGGAACTCTCGCCCTCGACCTCGGGCGGCAACGACTTGGTGGAAGGTCCATTTTTGGGAGGGTACATGGACGTCAGCTGCAAAGGTGGGTCACTTACGTTAAGCGGCCAAGCCTGCGGCGCTGCTGTCGGCCCGCTGGCTGCCGACGATCATCAACTCGTTTACTACTATGTATTGTTTCCCAACATGCTGCTGTCGCTGCATCATGATTATGTCATGTTTCATACGTTGTGGCCGCTGGCTCCTGGTCGGACGCGTGTCATTTGCGAATGGTTATTTCATCCCGACACAGCGACTGACCCGCAGTGGAATCCCCAAGACGGTATCAAGTTTTGGGATCAGACAAACCGCGAAGACTGGCGGGTTTCGGAGCTGACGCAATTAGGTGTGTGTAGTTCGCGTTATCAGCCGGGCCCCTACAGCGGAAGAGAATCCATGTCCGCTGCCTTTGATCGTCACTACCTTAGCATGATGAGTGAGTCGTAGTCCGTTTCGCTCACAACCTCGCTCATCAGAGCCCAATACGATGCAGTAATTATGGGCAGTGGACACAACGGCCTAATCGCAGCGGCTTACGATTCGTGCGGAGTGAGCAAAGGCAGGAATTCCATTTGTCATCGTTATGGAGGTCAATCAACCTGACCTCGGCAACTCTAGACTTGCTAATGCTACTATTGAATTGTGGCAAAAAGCTATACAACTACCGAACCGTCGGAGCCGTAGATTCCAACCAAGGAGGGCGTGCTGAGGAGTTCCGCCACATTCCTGGATGCGAATCTCCCGGTAGCACTCACCGAATACGACTCTAACGGAGTAGTCGATGACCCGAGACTCAACAGGCTAAAGCTTGCTCCAGCATTGGCTCTAGCTACAGAAACATTTGTATAGGTCAATGGACTCGTTAAAACTCGCGACGCTCCTATCGCATGTTCCATTACATACACGGATCGCTGGTCGCCAACACCCGCTGGATTCGCAACTACTGTTGCCATACCACTGGGTTCGATAAGCAATGCTGTTTGCTCATTGATTCCGATCCCTCGGACTTTGGGCCCTAGGACTACTCCGTCGGCGTCCAGTCGCGACATAAAGGTGACCAATCTGCCGAGTCGATCTCGTTGACGAAAATGAGAATCCGTAATCGTATTCTTGAGCAGATTCATCAGCGAGAAGGCGACTGAAGGATTCGAAACCTCACGAGTAGTCAAGAAGCCGTCGCCCCCTTGTCCATCGATGGTCAAGGCTCTGTTATAGGGATTCACTAACGCTTCATTGGAGGTGATCGTCTTTCCGGTATAGGCAGTGAAATCAAAGTCACCGAGAACCGCGAGTCCTGCGCTCGTACCGCCGATTGGAACGTTCCTATTCATGGCTCCGTAGAGAGCCGTTTCTACGGATGTCTCATTCCAGTATTTGGCGTAGTTCGCTTGATCGCCTCCAGCGATGAAAATAGCTTCCGCTTGCTGGATTATGGACGCAACTCGTGGATCATTTGCGGCGGATAGGTCTGGAATCAAAAGTGTTGAGACCGAATTAAAGCCGGGCAAC
This sequence comes from Pirellula sp., assembly GCA_043757445.1. Lineage (GTDB taxonomy): Bacteria > Planctomycetota > Planctomycetia > Pirellulales > Pirellulaceae > JBKCUI01. Next base: position 4,317 of record JAYVPJ010000187.1, read on the forward strand.
AAACTTTGAATGTATGGATTGTAGGCATCGGTCCCGGTGGCTCGAATCACTAAGAAATCTCCTCCATTAACCTTGTTCCCCATCCACGTGAAAACCTGATCGACATCCAACCCGCCACCCACCAAGCCAAGCCCACCGGTAGTAGGAATTACAGACACGTCGTTTTGGCTACCAACTCGCCAGTAGTTGAAAGCAGTTTTGGGATTGCCCGGCGCACTGCTAGCCGCCTTTGCTGACAAACTAGTAAAGTCAGTTGAGATACCCGTTTGTTGTTGTTTGTTGATGAAATCGACAACGCAATCAAAATCGAGCGAAGTAAAAAATCCGTCGTTATTGGCATCGAAATGTGGGGCCGGGATTCGTGTTCGCTGCAACTCGTTAGCAACCTTGAGTGCGTCTAGGGCATTGACTTCACCGCTTTGATTGATATCCAAATGATGGAATGGAACGCCCGATGATTCCAATGCGATTTGAAGGTCTGTAGACATCAATCTGCGACACTCAAGTATTTCAAGTCTCAATTTCATGGTGATCATCCTTCGGAAACATCGATTGTGAGCAGAGAGGAATCGATTGGAAGCATATCCGTTTCTGCAAATGGCCGCAATGTTTTTTTGGTCCTTCCGTTTGAGTTCTCAACACAAAACAACTCGAGAACTTACTTTTAAATATTGGCAGCGCTTTTACCATTGCGTTCGCCACCTTTCTCGAACCAGCTCCAACCCTCGATCCCACCAGCTTCAAATTACCACGACCAGGATTTCAAGGTACTTGTGCGGCTTACAAGCATGAGTTGGATACGAAAAATGATGATGCGCCTAGAGCGACCTCGTCGTTCCTTTATGGACCTTGCAAACTCCCACCAAATTGTGAAGTGGAATTGATGACTGCCCCGACGTCGGAAGCCCGGAAATGGTACCCGTGCAACTGTGCATCTACCGAAGCACACATAAATCAGGATCAGCGTGACCTGCGTTAGAAACGAAGTTTCACAGACTGAGTACCCTTTTTCGACACAGTATTGGATTCTGACCGAGCGTTTCTGACGACAACGCTATACCCGGTGCCTGCACATTCCTGCTTTAAAGGGTCGCCACTTCTTGGTCAACAACCTTGGGCCTAGAAGCTCAGCAGTCCATCGTCCAAGGCGACCTCGGCAGTCTTGGGCCTTGAGTAGGTAACCCAGCCCGTTTCTAGACACAGATGCCTGGGTGCAAGTGTCCCGCAGTCATGATTGCCAAACCCTGCAAACAAGCCAAGCCAAATCATTCCCTTAAGCTGTGGCTTGGCCCAATGGATTCCAAGAGCGTTGATGCCCCCAATGCGTCTCGAACCAATTCACATTCCCGAAAGTAGTCGTCATACGACCGTTGAACGATGTTGCCTTCTTTCAGGCTTGTCATGCGACTCGATAGGAAACTCTTGAGCCCCTCTCGGAGGGTCAAACCAGTAGGTTCTACTTGGGGTTCAATGCCAGCTAACAAAGATGAGTGAACCCGTTCCCATTCTTTCAAAGCAATTTCGAGTGGACACCACCGAGGCCAAAACCGATGTTGTTTGCCTTGATAAACTCGAACCCAATAGCCCTTCACGTGTGGCGTAAGGGGGTAGGTTGGGTACGGCTTTACTAGTTTTTCTGTCATCGATTGAAATCCTCTACCCAAAGCTAAGTTTACGATTAGGAAGGGGCAAGAGTGTTACACCCAGTGTTATTGGGCTGGATGCCTTAGATGCGGGCACGAAAAAACCCTGTGTCCGCTATGGGAAACACAGGGTTCTAGTAGAGAGGCTCCGGTGGGAGTTGAACCCACGATGGCGGATTTGCAATCCGCTGCCTTAGCCACTTGGCTACGGAGCCACAATCAGATTAATCTTCAAACGGGTTTTAGTGGAGTTTTGCTCCTCGGTCAAGACTGTCTTATTTCGACTCTATACCAAAGTCACATGAGAAAACTTATGCGTGTCCAAGATTAACGCAAACCAAGGTTAACGCACCAGCCTCCGTGTCAAACTGTCCATGCCATAGATTCCAACTTCCTTTCGGCTGGAATCCAGTATAAGTTCTTTTTTGACTGTCCATTGCTCGGTGGCAGTATTCCGCAATGGCGGGGTATTTTGCAAAGGTAGGTTGCCAAGTGGGAAAAGGAAAAACACATTAAGGGCGAATGCAAGCATCGAAAAATCCTTTGGTTTTGATTAACAAAAACTGTGAATCACGGTAGGGAGCCACCGTGTCAATTTAACTTAAGCGGACCCAGTCTTTGGCGAAGTGAGCCTTCGGCGGGGCAATCTTGGCTACTGCCAAATGGGGTAAGCAAAGGGCCTTTTCCACCAAATCCAGGAAAACTTCAGGATCAAAGGGTTTTGGCAAGCAATAGACTCCTCCTGCCCAATTCAATGGCTCGATCCAATTAGCCTCAAAAGTTTCTGCCAAAAAAAGAACCGGGAGCTCTCGAGTGGAGTCCTCTCCACGCAAAAGGCAAGCATCATTCGCTGCTCGAAGGGGATCGCGTCCAAAGGACAAAACAATCAGATCGAAGGTCATTGCCTGAGTGGCCTTAAGCCCGACGGCAGTTTCTCTCGCCAAAAAACAACGATATCCCTTTTGATCTAAAATTGCGGACATGCCCGTCAGCAAAAGGGGGTCACTTTCGACAATTAGGATCATTGGCGGTTTGACAGCTTGGTTTTCCATCACTTTTTCCTACAATCTGCACTTTCTCGACCAATCAATTCACTCTCAACTGCTCAAACATGGCCGATTCTCAGGATCAAGACAACACCGGTTTAGGGGTTCATCAGGCTGCAAGGCTCGGAAAGCTAAAGAAAATCGAAGCCCTCGGCCTGGATCCGTGGGGAGCTCGCTTCGATGGCCGGACCTTCAACGGCCCAGTTCGAGAAATGGCCAACCAGGTGCAATTCAAAAAAGAAGACGGAACGCTCGTTCCGCTCCCCGACTTGGACGCTTCGAAATTACCCGGTGCCGAACCCATTGATTACAAGGCTTGGAAAGCGAACGAAGGTGCTGGCGAGGAAATTGGCCCCAAAGTACGTGTCGCAGGCCGTATCATGCTTTTACGAACGGCGGGCAAATTATTCTTTCTAAATATTCGCGATTGGACCGGCGACATCCAAATTATGATCGCCAAGGGGCAAGTTCCTGACGCGGACTTCAATCTCGCAAAGCTCCTTGATTTCGGTGACCTAGTTGGCATTGATGGCCGACTTGGTCGAACGAATACCGGTGAACTCACGGTCATTGCGACCAGGCTTCACTTTATGACCAAGACGCTCGAACCACCTCCGGAAAAGCATGCAGGATTGCAAGATGCTGAGCTGCGACAACGCATGCGTTACGTCGATTTGACTTACAACACCGACTCGCTCCAGACATTCCTCAAGCGTACGAAGATTGTCCACTCGATCCGAGCGACTTTGGCTTCGCATCAATTCGTCGAGGTAGAGGGGCCAACTCTGCACACGATCGCAGGTGGTGCAGCTGCCAAACCGTTTGTTACACACCACAATGCTCTCGATATGCAACTGTTTCTAAGAATAGCACTTGAGTTGCACCTCAAAAGATTGTTGGTCGGTGGCATCGAGCGCGTTTACGAAATGGGTCGAGTTTATCGCAACGAAGGGATCAGCCCAAAGCATAATCCAGAGTTCACAATGATCGAGCTCTATTGGGCTTATGCCAATTACGAAACGATGATGGACCTAACGCAGCAAATCATCTGCGACGCAATCCAAGCGACAGGCCAAGGCTACCAGCTCAAGTGGGGAGATCTCGATATCGATTTTACACCGCCATTCCAACGCCGCACCTATGCAAGCCTTTTTGAGGAGCATACTGGCCTTCAAATCTCCGACATGGCCGGTATCGCGAACTTAGCTAAAAAAATAGGGATCAATCCGACTGGCAAGCATCCGGATGTTGTCGTCAGCGAAGTCTTTGAGGAAAAGGTCGAGGACTCGCTTATCGGTCCAATTTTCGTTATCGACTATCCAGCCAGCATATGTCCACTTACCAAACGGAAGGATGGTCAGCCCGAGATCGCGGAACGATTCGAGCTTTTTATCCACGGGATGGAATTGGCAAACGCGTATACCGAACTCAACGATCCAATCCTGCAAGAAAAGCTGTTTCGCACGCAACTCGATGGCATGGCCGAGGAAGACTCGATGGCCAAAATGGATCACGACTTCGTGCGTGCCCTTCGATACGGGATGCCGCCTGCGGGTGGACTTGGAATTGGAATCGATCGATTGATTATGTTGCTAACCAACTCGCGTAGTATCCGCGACGTTATTTTATTCCCACTTTTGCGTCACGAAAACTAGGACGACCGACTAAAAAATGGAAGCTGGAATTGTAGGTCTACCCAACGTAGGCAAAAGTACGCTGTTCAATGCCTTGACCGGATCGCAATCGGCTCAAGCGGCAAATTATCCGTTTTGCACCATCGATCCCAACGAAGGCATCATCAGCGTGCCTGACGATCGATTGAATCGGATTGCGAAATTGGTCAGCCCGCAAAAGGTCATCCCAGCGATGCTCAAGTTGGTTGACATTGCAGGCATCGTTAAAGGTGCAAGCGAAGGGCAGGGGCTTGGTAACAAGTTTCTCAGCCACATTCGCGAGGTGGATGCAATCCTGCAAGTTGTTCGCTGTTTCGCCGATCCCGACGTCATACACGTCGGCGGCAAAGTGGACCCGCTATCCGACATTGAAACGATTGACATGGAGTTGATGTTTTCGGACATTCAAACATTGGAAAATGCGTTACCCAAGGCAGAGCGGGCTGCTCGCGGCGGCGACAAAGAGGCCAAGTTGCGTGTCACAGCGATTCAACACTGCATGGAGCAGCTGAACAAAGAGTTGCCCCTGAGGAAAATGGTCATGGATGAAGTGGAAGCTAAGGCCATTTCAAGTTATGGCCTGATGACCGCCAAGCCCATTCTGTACATCGCAAACGTCGATGACACCGACTTGCATGGCACCAGCGAGTTGGTGTGCAAGATTCGAAAGTTTGCAGAAACAGTAGGTGCCCAAGTGGTCCCCGTCTGTGCGAAGCTCGAAGCAGAAATCGCGGAGTTGGATGAGCCAGATCGAACGGAGATGCTCAGGGCCGTGGGGCTTGAGGAACCCGCCTTACAGTCGGTTGCTCGCAAGGCATACCAAACCTTGGGCTTGCAAAGCTACTTTACGGCAGGCGAAAAGGAAGTGAGAGCTTGGACGGTTCCCGTGGGTGCAACGGCGCCTCAAGGGGCTGGTGTTATCCACAGCGATTTCGAACGCGGGTTCATTCGTTGCGAAGTGTTCTCGCTTGCCGATCTGGAAAAGTATAGAACTGAGAAGGAAATTCGACTGGCCGGTAAACTCCGAACGGAAGGCAAGACCTACATCATGCAAGATGGGGACATTTGCCATTTCTTGTTCAATGTTTAGGCTATTTGAATTCAATGAAAGTGCCGGTCATTAGATCGCCAAAACAAGGTTGGTAGGGGACAAGCCCTCGACCAACCTGGAGTTTTACCATCGACTATGGCACCAGAACCATTGGGACAATGGTTCTACACTCAAACTACACTCAAACCATGAAAGACATCATCGAACGTGCTGCACCGTAGGCTATTTTCTGCCTTTGTACTAATCGCGATCTCGCTATTTCTGATTTGCTTGGATCTGTGGTACCCAATCGCAGGGCAACTCGGCGTTTGGATGATTCCGTTGTATTTGTTCATGACACTTGGAACCGCTGTGGAAGTAAGTCAGCTTCTGGCCAAGCGTTGGCCAGTCGAGGTGAAGAGCGTGCTCATTCATTGCTGTGTCGCTTCGGCAGTCATGCTTTTTCCCATTTGGTTCAGCTTAGTAATGAACAAGTCCTATCCATTTGATTGTCCGGTCAGTAGAACTGGATGGGTTTTTATCGGCGTGCTCAGTGGAATCGGTAGCAGTGGACTACAGGCCATGTGGCAATTTAGCAACATTCCTCTTGCTCTGACTTCTGATGAAAACGCATCGAATACGGAGCGAACTACTTTGGCTTGGATATTGTCTTCGTTCGTAATTACTTATGTTGTCGGATGTCTCAGTTTTTGGCTTTTGGTTCGAATGCATGGAAGTTCACTCGACGGAATGCTTCACTTAATTGCAATGCTTGCGATAATAAAGTTTGGAGACGCCGGGGCTTATTTTACAGGCAAGTCTTTTGGGCGTCGTAAGTTGATTCCATCGATTAGTCCTGGAAAAACTATCGAAGGACTGGTTGGCGGCATGCTTCTGAGTATTGTCGTTGCCTATGTTTTCCTGAGAGTACTACTACCATTGTGTGGAGTTCCAGCTGGCGTTTTCATTTGGGGACCTGCATTATTAGGGTGTCTTTTAACGTTAGTAGGACTTGTAGGGGATTTGTTGGAGTCGATGGTAAAACGGACAGTTGGGGCTAAGGATAGCGGGGCCTTGCTGCCTGGCCTCGGAGGTGTCTGGGATGTTACAGATTCTTTGTTGCCGACAGCAATTGTCGGTTATCTTGGAATAATCGCCAAACTCACATGATCGAAACTCTTCGTCAACTGAATCTGCGATGCCTTTAGTAAAAGCAATCAAACAAACGTATGTCTGAATCGACATTGACTCTTTCGGACCCCCATTTAGCACTGCAACTCTTCGGTCCGCAAGATACCAACCTGCGCTTGGTCCGAAATCAACTTGGGGTCGCGATAACACATCGCAGTGGCCAAATTCGCATTTCCGGACCGGGTGACTCAGTCCGACTGGCTACCGAAATACTTGAGCGACTAAAGGACAAAGTAACTCGGACGGGTACGCTGGGCCCAGATGAGGTGGCCGATGCGCTCACGCATGCAACTGGCAAAGGCAATACTCCGGCCTTCGAGCGTCAGGAACTGCAGATAGGAAATGCTGGCAGACGCATTAAACCTCGAACGGAGGGCCAGGCGGTCTATGTGGAGGCGATTCGCAGCCACGATATGACATTTTGCATTGGGCCTGCCGGTTGCGGTAAAACGTATTTGGCCGTTGCGACCGCGGTCGAAGCGCTCAAGGCCCGTCAAATTCGCAAGATTGTACTGGTTCGTCCAGCGGTCGAAGCGGGAGAAAGCCTAGGTTATTTACCCGGCGATTTGCATGAGAAATTGAATCCTTATCTTAGGCCTTTGATGGACGCCATCAACGAAATGGTCGATTTAGATCAAGTGAAATTCTTGATGGAGCAGGATTTGATTGAAGTTATCCCGTTGGCGTATATGCGAGGTCGAACGCTGAACCAGGCATTTGTTATATTGGATGAAGCTCAGAATGCGACGGTGGCTCAGATGAAGATGTTTTTAACGCGGATGGGTGAGGGTTCCAAGATCGTAGTGTCTGGTGACATCACCCAAGTAGACTTGCCATCGGGCGTTTCAAGTGGTCTGCGTGACGCAGTTCAGCGATTGCAAGGTATCGAAGGAATCAGCTTCGTTCGACTTAATGAAGGTGATATAGTACGGCATCCATTGGTTCGACGCATTGTTGCAGCGTACGATGGACCGAGTCATGGACCGAGTCATGGACCAATCGCAAATCGTCCCTCAAGTGGGAATTCGGTAGGCGTCCGACCTTTCCCTACCAACGATCGCTAAGCTCGCATAAGACCTATGTCCTCTACGACCAACGCGAAAACGCGCAGCGAACGAGCTGCCAACTTACGAGTCGAACGCTATCCATGGCGACGGCTTTTCGAGCGCATCACTTCGATGGATGCATTGGCTCGATTGGGACTGGCAATTGCAGCTGCGGCCATCTTGACTATTTTTGTTCGAGGATGGGAGCCGCCTTTCGCGTATCGAAAGGGCTATATTCCGCAACGCGCGATCCTCGCGCGCATTGCGTTCAAAGTGGTGGATGAAGTAAAAACGGACGCCTTGCGCATCCAAGCTAGTCGCGAAGTTCTTCCCATTTATGAGAACAACAAAGAACCCATCGTACAACTGCGAGGAGCGGTCAAGGATGCATTGTTTGCCGTTCGAGAAGCCACGGACCCAACGGCACTAACCAAAAAACAAATCGAAATACTTGGAACGCTGGGTGTATCCGTTTTGAACCCAGACGAAAAGCCAGTGACTAACGAACAGGCATTGATTGCCATTCAAAAGACATTAGCGACCGACGCGGATATTTCGCGCTTTGACTCTGGAATGCGTGAAGTGCTCGATCCGATCGAAGAGATCGGATTGATTCGTTCGTTGGCACACGACATTGAACAAGGCAATCAACGTTACATTCGTGTCGTTAAAGCTGGCGAAGATTCAAAGAGAGTCGAAGCAGAAGTACAGCGTATTCGAATCGCTGAAGTTGCGATCACGTTGCGAGGTTCGCTTGAACGCGAGTTCCGAAATCAATTCGGGACTCAGGAAGCCTTATTGCTTGCAGACATGATGCACAATTACTTGGCAGGAAGACTCCCGGAAACGCTAACGCTGCGGCAAGACCTCAGCAATCAGGCAAGATTGGAAGCGGTTTCCAGTGTTAAGCCGTCGACCATCTCTTATGATCCATCTTTTGGCGCATTGGTTCCGCTCGGTCGAATCTTGGACCAAAAGGAGTTGCTGCTTTTGAGAGCCGAACACAAAGCCTACACGGAGAATCTGAGCGTGCGGGAAAAGGTCCAGCGTCTGGCCGCGTTTGTCGGATTGATCACTGCGTTGTACATGCTTTGTGGCTTTTTCATCTTTCAGTCTCTAGACAGGACGCTGGTAACGGAAACATTACGATTGTTACGTGTCCTTGCGCTTTGCGTTTCTTGCATTCTGTTGGCCGTATTGGCGTCGATGGACCCATTTCGGGCGGAGGTCATCCCGATTACCCTAACGGCGATAGTCAGCACCATCGCTTTCGGAAGACCCACTGCGTTGATGTTGATGGCAGCCTTTGCAATGTTAGTAGCCTTTAGTACTCGCGTGGATCTATCGGAGTTCATTACCCTTGCTGCAGCCGCTGCAGGCTCTATCCTGCTCTGCGGGCGTATTCGAACAAGAACACGGCTTATGTATGTTGGAGCCGGCGTGTCGGTGATTGTATTTATGACCGTCTTAGGATTGGGGGTTATGACTGGTCAAACAGGCGGGGTCGTCACCGATGGACCTGCGGTAAGTAGTTTCCAATCATCGACCTCGTCGCTATTTCCTATGCAACTGATATCGGAGGCCACCTGGCAAGCGGTGTGCATCTTATTGTGTGGACCATTGATGACTGGCTTGTTGCCATTTGCGGAAAAGCTGTTTGATGTTCAGACCGACTTGAGTTTGCTGGAGCTGAGCGATATGAGTCACCCGTTACTGCGTCAGTTAGCCCAGCGTGCGCCAGGAACATACAACCACAGTATTTCGGTGGCCGCTTTGGCGGAATCCGCGGCCGAGAGCATCGGAGCTAATGGGTTGTTGGTTCGCGTAGGTGCTTGCTTTCATGACATTGGAAAAATGTTCAAACCGAACTATTTCGTAGAGAACCAAACCCCTGGTACGAACCGACACGATACATTGCAGCCCGCGATGAGTACGTTGGTTATCATTGCGCATGTCAAGGACGGGGCTGACTTAGGCCGCCAGCATCGACTTCCAACGCCCGTCGTAGACTTCATTGAGCAGCATCACGGAACAACTTTAGTAGAGTATTTTTATCGTTTGGCAACGAAAAAGAGCGAGCAGGATCCGCACGGCGAAGAGATTTCTGAAACATCATTTCGCTACCCAGGACCAAAGCCGCAAACCAAGGAAGCGGCGGTACTCATGATGGCAGACGCGGTGGAAAGCGCATCGCGAGCACTAGTCGAACCTACGGCATCGCGATTGCAAAACTTGGTCGAGCAGATTGCCATGAAAAAATTATTGGATGGTCAATTTGATGAATGCGGCCTGACGTTGCAACACCTCGACACGATCAAGCGATCGTTGATCAAAAGCCTTACGGCAATCTATCATGGTAGGATCAAGTATCCGGATCAGCAGACCGCCGGATAGATGGGGCAGGCTGCTACCAAGATAGGGACGGGAGCCGGTATACCCGGCTTCCCTACCCCTATCCAAGCGCAAGCTCGTCTTGATCATTTCGGACAATAAACGCTATAACCTCCAAATGGAAACATCACTTCACCGGCAATTAAAGTACCATTTTGCTGCCGATTCGGAGTCCGTAGAAGTCATCGTCGATGGATTTCGTATCGATGCGATCGATGCTAACGGGTTTTTAGTAGAAATCCAACATGCAGGTCTTGGTTCGATCCGCGAAAAAGCCAAGAGGCTGCTCGAAAACGGTCATCGACTACGGGTCATCAAACCGCTTATCAGCTGCAAGTGGATCGAAACGTTGGATCGAGAGGGTGGCGAGCTACTTCGCCGCCGAAAGAGCCCGAAGAAACTTGTTTCGATTGACATCTTTCGTGAATTGATCCACTTTACACAAGTCTTTCCGAGTCCCAATTTGACACTAGAAGTCCTTTCGGTAGAGTGCATTGAACAGAGGCTCGACCGAGTCAATAAACGCCGCCGTCGCAAACAGTACAAGACGCTTGACCAGCATTTGGCAAAGGTAGGCGAGTCGAATGTCCTCACGGGAATAGCGGATCTTTGGCGATTGCTCGGAAATCCGAAACTGCCAACCGCGTTCGACACGAAAGAACTGGGAGAGTATCTTGGGCAGCCACGATGGTTCGCTCAACAGATCGCCTACACTCTAAATCGTTGTGGAGCGACCGACATTTCGGGTAAGCGAGGGAATGCGATTGTATATAGCCGCAAGGCCAAAACTCCCAGCAAGTCAGCCGGCAAAAAGGCGGCCTGAGCGAACCAGATTTCAACCTGAGCCGCGGACACGACGAAATGCATAGCTCCAAAAAGACCAGTCCTGGCCACTCACATCGGTTACCGATCCGAGTCCAATACTTTGAGACCGATGGCCAAGGTCGGGTACACAACTCACATTACTTGAATTACTTTGAGCGTGGGCGCGTAGAAATGTTGAGGTCGATTGGGATCTCCTATCGCGAATTGGAACGCACTGGGTTGATGTTGGTGGTCCGGAGTATGCACGTGGACTTTCGAGTTCCCGCCCAATTCGATGACGAACTCGAGTTAACAACCCTATTGCGGCATAGCCATGGTGCAAGGGTAGAACATAACTATACACTCGTGAAGCAAGACAAGTTAGAATCGCCGCCGTCGGTCATTGTAACGGGCCACAGCGTTATCGCTTGTATTGATAGGGACGGTAAGATTCGAAGGCTCCCTAAAGAGTTGCAGTTATTGAAATCGGAATAGACTTGAGGTTTTTGCAAAACATGTAGCCGATGTCGCTCCGCGACTCGGCAATTCAGTGTCGCGGAGCGACACTGCGACACTGTAACATTGCCACACGGGCCGGGGGCCTAAGCTACAGAGTGTCGGCTCGTTTTTCGCTTGAACGTGGGCCAAGGTTGCCATACCGATGGTAGTCAAACGAAATGCTCTGTTCCATCACATACCATAACAACTCGATGCGCCCGTGTATGGAGACACGTTGGTCTGCGATGAACACTTGATGCCTATTGGCGGCTCGACGAATCGAATCTGGGACTCGGTTGGTTGCCGCGTATCGCAAACGAGCAACTTGCCCGTTTTCTATCGAATGGATTAGCTCCTCGTCGCTCTCTTCCAAAAACTCAATGCGGCCAGCCCATTCGTACGTCAACTTCTCTAGAGCTGCGATGGTCGCAGCATGTACGGAGGGCGGATGGCTCACTGTTGCCCGGCAGTGTGACGCGACAGCTGCCGAGCAGCGAGCAGCAATATCGAAGGGCTTATCATCCCTATGGAGTCGTATTCTTAAAGGCGATGCGGGTAAATAGCGTCGCCGGTTGTCTTGGCCAACCAATAGATAGTGGTCGTGCTCGACTAAGATTTCTTCTCTTGAAAATCGATCGTAGGATAAAATTGCCAATCGCAGTTGCGTTATTTGGGCGGCGGTGGAATCGGCAAGATCCAACAACAACCGACTCGATCGATCGAGCTTTTGCCAGAAGCTTAGTAGGGCGCTCAACTCGGGCATCTGTCCAGAATCCGGTGCAATTGCTTCCGACGCCAAATCATCAAACGACATGAGAGTTGCGACGTAGTTCGGACCACCTGCCTTGGCACCGGGTCCAAACGCGCTTTTTCCCATCCCACCAAAGGGCTGTCGCAGTACGATAGCGCCGGTTGTTGGACGATTGATGTAAAGATTGCCGGCACGAATTGACTCTCGCCATATTTTTTGTTCTCGATCATCGAGCGATTCGAGACCGCTCGTCAATCCAAAACCAGTTGCGTTCACCATTTGGATTGCTTCACCGAGTCTTCGGAATTTCATGACTCCAAGCACGGGTCCGAACAATTCATTCATGTGCGTGAAGTTGCCTGAGGTAGTATTCCACTTCACGCCGGGTGAGTACAAACATGGGTTGTCGCCAAGTTGAGTCGGCATGACTGCCCAGCTTTCTCCGTTTTCAAGTTCCTTGAGTCCTCGCAACAGGTCGCCGGAAGGTGGCCGAATCAAGGGTCCTATTTTGGTGGTTAAGTCCCAGGCCGATCCTACTTTAAGACTTGATACCGCATCCACAAACTGCTCGCGGAATTCCGATGATTCGAATACTTCTTCTTCCAGGAGCAGGAGCGAAGAAGCACTACACTTTTGACCTGCGTGTGAAAACGCGCTATGCAAAATATCCTTGATGGCTAAATCACGGTCGCTTAGTCCGCTCACGATGATTGCGTTTTTGCCGCCCGTTTCCGCGAACAAATTCAACGCGGGCGTTTGATTTAAAATCGCGAGAGCCGTTTCAGTGCCGCCCGTCAAAATCACTCGAGCGATCTCGGGTCTTTGGAGCATATGCTTTCCAGCCATCGTCCCGCTACACGGTACGAACTGCAACGCCTCTCGCGGTACGCCCGCACGCCAAAAGCATTGGCACAAAACGTAAGCAGGTAACGCAGTATCGGAAGCAGGTTTTAGGATTGTTGTATTGCCAGCCGCCAGTGCCGCGGCAATACCCCCACACGGAATCGCGATCGGGAAGTTCCAGGGGCTTATAACCACCACCACTCCCGACGGCTTGGCCTTTAAGAAAGGATCTTTTTGCAATTCGAGAGCGCATCGCGCATAGAATTCCACGAAGTCGATGGCTTCGCTTACTTCGGGGTCGCTCTCCAATATTGTTTTTCCGGCGTCAGCGATGGCTGCACCAACCAATTCGCCTCGAGCCATGCGCAGCTCTTGCGCAACACGGCGCAAGATGCGATATCGTTCACTTGGATCGAGGGCGCGCCATCCGGATGGATCACTGCTAGCACAATCGACCGCGGCGCGGATCTGGGACTCATCGGCTTGCTTGTATTTTGCAGCGATGGTTCCGGGCCGCGAAGGGTCGAGCGATTCGTATGCGTTGCCTTTGCCCGCCTGCTCTTGGCTGCCTATCGACAATGGCAAGTTCGATGCGAGATCGTCGCACAATGGCTGCCACTGGGCGATGATCGATTGTGCCCACAGGGCATTCGCAACCAATGAGAAATCCGTGTCTGGTTCATTGACAAGTGATTGCCAGTTAGCTGGCTTGGCGGGCATCGCCGGCGGAACTCGTCGGTCTTGTTGCCGACGCGGTTGGAGGGAAACCGTTTCGATGCGTTCAACCGATTCGAGAAATCCATTCTCGAGTCTTTGCCAAGTGGATCCTCCGGCGGTTATTTTAAAAGCGTGTCTTAAGAAATTATCGGGGCCGGTGTTTTCATCCATTCTTCGAACAAGGTAACCGATGGCATTGATAAACTCTTCGCGTTGGCAGGCAGGTGCGTAGAGCAGTACGCTTCGGCTCAATTCAAACATGGCTCGACGTTGATGATTGGCCATTCCCTCCAACATCTCGAACTGCACTCGATCGACGCAGCCTTGCGACGCGGCGAGCATCATCGCATATGCCAGATCAAACAGATTATGGGAAGCGACCCCTAGTCGGACTGCTTCGCTGTGTTTCGAACTCAGGCCATAGCGTACCATGCGTTTGTAATTTGCGTCGGTATCGATTTTGGATCGGTAGGGAGCTTGGGGCCAACCGCGGATGGATGCTTCAACGCGTTCCATTTCCATATTCGCCCCCTTGACGATGCGAATCGTAATCGGCGATCCCCCCCTCGAGAATCGATCGACGGCCCATTGTGTGATGGTCTCTTGCACTAGAGAGGAGTCGGGGATGTAGGCTTGCAAAGCAATTCCGCCTCGAACGTTCTCCATGCCTCTGCGAGAAAGCGTGTGCATGAATATTTCGGCGGTCAAATGGAGGTCACGGTATTCCTCCATGTCGAGGTATACGAACTTGGGTATTCGCTGGCCATCGGCGCGAACGAACATTTCCTTAGCGGCAGCTCGATATAACAATTCCAAGCGGTCGGAAACGGTTCGAATGGAATGTTTCCGGGCTAGTGGAGAAATTTGCGAATAAAGAGTCGATATCTTAATCGAGACACATTCGATTTCCGGTAGTTGCAAGGCGGCAAGGTAGCGATCGAGTCTGCGGTTGGATTCGCGTTCGCCGAGGATCGCTTCGCCTAGAAAATTGACATTCATGCGAAGGCCTTCTTGCGAACGCTCGCGCAAGTGACCGCAGAGCTTGTCGTGTTCCGCAGGCAAGATGACGTTTGCCGTTTCCTTTCTCATCTTTTCTTTGACCAAAGGCACCGCTACACCAGGCAGGTATTCGCCAAACGATTGAAACCCCTTTAAGAGTGCTTGGTCAAAGACACTAAAGAATCGTGGGACTCCTTGAACATCGAGAATGTGAACCATCTGGTCGACTACACGACCCGGCAACATGCTACGGAAACTCTGATCTGTTATCTGAGTCAACGTGGACTTGTCCTCGGGATGTTGTAGCATGCGGTCGAGCTCGGCTTGTTGTCGACGTTCTTGAGGCGTTTGCAATTGGCTAGCTCGTTGTTGCAATAGGGTCGCCAAGCCCAGGGCAGCATGCAAGATCCGCTTGTCGTCGAGCGGCGGCAATTCTTCTTTTTCAATCCCGTTTTTTGCTAGAAGTGAGTTAACGTTGTCTAGGCTGAGTGGCTCTAATTCAGCAAAGCTTGGCATAGTAAAAGTGAGTTTCCGATGGAGGCTGTGTCACATGGCATTGCCGGCCATGCTACGGGTGATTTTCAGTCAGCGGTTCGAGTAAACACTCGAACGGGACTTTATCGGCGGCGTCTTTGGCGGGAAAGGATTTCGTGATTCTACCGTTTTCAACCAAGAACGCTCCTCCCAATTGGAATCCATCACCTACGAGAGGTCCCGTACCATGACCTTTGAGTATTGCAGATTGGAATCCTCGCCACCAAACGTGTGGCCCTAGCAGTTGCGACAATTGCATTGCCAAAGTCCTGGGTAGTTAGGACGGACTATTCCCGTTAGATCGAACAGCTGATTGGGAAACAAGACAATCCACGCCCCCCAAACAACGTTGTAAATCGCTGCCAATCGTAACACCATTGCTGGCCAGTTCGGAAGTCTTTCAGAGGTCATGGTTTAATTCGCGTATTGTGGTCCGAATGTGGGCTATCGCGGCTAGCGCCCTTTAGCCAATCAGCCGCGACGCGCCAGCTCGACTTATGATCGATGCCTGTTTTTGAATCACATTTTTGCCTCGAAAATCTTATAATCTGTCACGGGTTCGCAATCAAACTCCTGATTGTGACAGCGACAGGTTTCGTCTACTCATCATCATGCCCAGATTCGATCACCTCACAAAAGTTATTTTTGTCTGCCTGCTTTTGGCGGCCTGGACTATTTTTTCCACACATGCTCAGTCGCAGATGTTGGATTTGAGTCAATTCAAGCAAGAGCATCTTATCACCCAGAATCTTGGCGGGGATACCGGCGAACTATTGATTTATCTCTCATTTCCGAATTGGTTTGGCAATTCGGGATATTGTCCCGTTCGCGCGAGGGTTGTCCCTAAAAAGGGTCTGAAATTTAAATTCAATGGACAACTTCAGGTAGTCATCGACTCCACCTATTACAACGCAACAGCCGCACGAAAGGTAGTCATCGATTTACCTATTGAAAGTGGTAACAGCGAAGCAACTGGCGAAATACTAGGAAATTTTCTATTTGAGAGTCAGATCCGGTTTAACAATCAATTCAAGATTTCAGCAAAGCTGAACGGCCGTAAATTGGCTGGTCAAAATATTCATGTGTACAGCGGGAACACCGCAAATACTAGCAATGGATTTAAGAGCCTTGTCTTGATTTCCAACGAGACTTCTGAGCACGACAGCACGGGGAACCGGCTCGAAGCACTCGAGGAAATGGTCCAATCCGGTAACTGGTTTTCACAAACGCAGTGCACGGACAGCGTTGTTCGTTCAGGTTCGTATGGACATCCGGGGAAAATGCCATCCAATTGGTTGTGCTTAAGCAGCCTTCAAAATATTTCCATTGGTTTCGATGACCTCGCACAGATGGACGCAAAGCGATTGGAGTGCCTTAACAACTATGTGTTGGCTGGCGGATTCTTGAGGATTAACAAAACACCATCAGTTCAAGCGGTTGCAGCACTTCTTACGATCGACAGCTCACGTCAATATCTTCCGCCGAAAAACTCTGTAACAAATGCAAAAGATCAAAATGAATCCAACGTATCGAATCCTAGCGTGTCCGATTTGGAGACGGGCAATTTGAATTCGATTGAAGAGACTGTCTGGAACGATGCTTTCCCGCAAACGAACATGGCTCCGATTTATGTCGCCCACGGGTTTGGAAAAGTATATTTGGACAACGGTTACCGCCTTGATCGCTCTTATCTTCCGGAGGATGCGTCAAGCGGTAGTGTACCGTATCAGAATCAATTGATAATGAATTCAAGCAATCGTTCGATTCGCTTTGCGGATGGAATCGGCGATGATTTTTGGAACTGGCTTATTCCATCGGTGGGACGTACGCCCGTAATCCCTTTTTTGGCCTTCGTCGTATTGTTTGTCGGTGTGGCTGCGCCTGGGATTATGTATTGGAGCAATCGCCACAAACGTCGTGTATGGCTCGTGGTTTTGATGCCGCTGACTGCCGTCGGCTGTACCATTTTATTGTTCACATACGGACTTCTCAAGGACGGTCTCGGAGCTGTTTCTCGAACGCGTTCACTTGCGTTTGTCGATGAGCAAGGGAATGGGATGGTTTGGTCGCGTCAAAGTTACTTTGCTGCCACGGTTTCAAACGACGGGCTAACATTAGGAGAGGAAACGCAATTGGTGCCGATGGCCGTAAGCTCCTTCTCGGATCTACCAGCCTGCGAACAGCATTTCGTAGGGGGCTTGCAGCAATATCGCGGCTTATTGCTGCCGCGGTTGCAAAGCCAATTCTCTATTACACACCCTTTGCGAAAGCTCGCAGTCGTGAAAAGAGGGGCAGAAACCGATGCTATTTTGAATGGTCCGACAATTATTAATGCCTCGAATTTTGTATGGAGCAAAGCGGTATTTGTCGGATTGAACAATGATTTTTTTATTGCTTCGGATGTTGGTCCGGGGCAGAAGGCAACGTGCGAACTTACATCGAGTACGGAAGCGACTCAAGCCTTAAAGGAGCAATACAAATCTCAAGCACTCATTCCGCCAGCCGATTCTCCATCTGCAGATCAAACCTCGCTTGCACAGGCTTTTACGGGGATATTCACTTTTAGACGCGGCCGCAACAACTCGGTCGGACAGATCACCGAAGAAACGATCTGGACCAATCACCTGGGTTTGTCTGCTAACAATTCAACGCTATTGTTGCCTGGAACCTACGTACTCTTTGCGGCGGAGGCACCCTACTTAGAACGCTGCCTACCAGGAGTAAAAGATCAGGATGGATTGCACACGATTGTCGGCAGGTGGTAGCGATGGCAATCGCTACAATCCGAATATCGATCAGGTTGAACTGGCCATCCGGCTAATTCGCACGAAACCTTTTTTCTTTTCGGAAATTCATTAATTAAATCGCCTCGTTGTGTTTGACTGCCTCAATCCGTGTCCTAGATTTCATTGTAGTTTTCGTCGTGGAGCATACTGACGCAGAATCAGAATCAAAGCGATAGTTCTGGTAGCGGTCGTTGAGTCATTTTGCAATTGATAATCGGAAGCCCTCTCGGAGGAAATCAAATGGAGAACTTCGCAAAGAAGTTAGAACGTTTTTGGAAGAGTGAGGATGGGCCGACGGCAGTGGAGTATGCAGTAATGTTGTCACTGATCATAGTTGTTTGCCTCACAGCCGTTACCAATATAGGTAAGAATTCAAAGTCCACATTCACTACGGTTTCGACGCAACTTGGTACAGCCAGCTAATGCATCGGCTTGTCTCCCCTCGCCTCCGGCGCAGAACAAGAATAACCTGAATTTATGCATTGCCTAGTTCTAGGCATGCGCAATAAAGTCGACCATCCAAGGCCATTTCCAATGACACAAGCATTCTTTCCCATCGAAGCCATAAGCAGCCTTTGGGAAATTGTTTGCTTTGGCTGCACTCTTTTCGCGGTCGCAACGGCATGGATCTTGGCGCCACGCTAGGCATGGCTACTGTTTCATAACCCAGACGTGATCGCCAGGTTTTACTCCCAGCGTATCCATGTCGGAACGATCCATCGATACGGAATTCTGTATCAACACAACGTCGCATTGCGCCGCAACATAGTGCGACCCTGACGTGGTCACGACGGCCTTTGAAATGAACTGGTCCTCGGATTGACCTCGCCAATTGCTTTGACCGCTTGGATCAGCGATCAAGAACTCGGTTGTCGCTTTGACCGCGAGAATTTCTTGTGTTGTACATTGAACAACAGGACCGCCATCAAAGATGTCGATTTGATCGGTCCGAACAAATCCCTGAGATTCAAGCATCGCGAGAGCCGGCTTGGTTTGGTCATGAACGCGTCCAATCGCAGCCACCGCATCTTTAGGTAAAAGTTCCAAGTAGATCGGATACTTTGGCATTAGGTCCTCAATGAACTGCTTGTCAATCATGGATAGCGAGTCCGCTCGTGGGAAATCGATCTTAAAAAAATGCGAGCCGATCGCTTCCCAAAATGGGCTTACCCCATTCGAATCAAAGTAACCTCGCATCTCCGCTATGGTCTGTGAGGCGAAGCGTTTAGGATGAGCTGCCATGTAAGCGAATCGGCACATGCTTAGCAATTTACCACAGCCATGGCCACGGTATTCGGGAAGCAAAAACAGACTACCTATCTCCGTCGGTCCATTGTGTGTTTTTACCAAATGCAATGCGCTTAGCTCGTGCGTTTGCTTTAAGAGATCGCAGTAATTACTTTCTTTGACGATTCGATAAGCGTAAAATGGTTCAAAGCCACCTATCTTTGAGAAGATGCAGGAAGTTCCAATCAATTGGCCAGTATTTAGGTCTTGCATGACGAAAACGTAGGGGGCTCCTTCCGCACGTTCGGTCAGTCTTCGAAAAGCAAATTGAGATCGCTCTATCCGATCCGCTAACTGTTCTTGGTCGATTTTGAGGGAGGTCATCCCTGTGTTGGCCTGCCCAATCAAATCCCAAAGCGCATCCAAGTCCTCCAATTTTACTTCACGAACGATCACCATGGTTTTGAAGCTCTCTAAGGTAGAATCTCATCCCACTGTTTTGGAAGTGATGTTAACACCCGATTTCCGGACTTGGTAACCAAGATATCGTCTTCGATGCGAACACCGGCGACCCCGGGAAGGTAAATGCCTGGCTCGACGGTCACTACCATGTCTTCTTCAAGAGTCCGCTCCTGACCTTTGGCCAACCGAATCGACTCATGAATCTGAAGACCAAATGAATGCCCCAACGAATGGGTAAACCGCTTGCCAAAACCTGCTTTTTCAATTAGTCCGCGAGCGATGGCGTCCACGTCGCTCATCAAGATGCCTGGACGAATGGCGCGAATCGCCGCTTCCTGAGCGGAGAGAACGGTTTGATAGATCTTTTGGAATTTGGGGGTTGGCTTTCCCGTGATAATCGTCCGCGTTAAATCGCTTAAATAGAGGTCCTCTTTTGCACCCCAATCCACTAGCACAAACGGAGCTTCGTCAATGCGCTTAGCCGACGGTCTACCGTGAGGAAGAGCAGCGCGTGGCCCTACCCCTACGATGGATTTGAATGCGCTTCCGGTCCCGCCAAGTTTGCGAATCGAAAACTCGAGTTGGTCAGCAACGGACTTCTCCGTCATATCGCCTGTCAACATGGCACGGACGGAAACGAAGGATCTTTCTGCGATTGAGATTGCCCTTTCAATCGCTTCGATTTCAGAAGCATCCTTGCGTTCACGAAGTCTTTCGATGACGCCGCTGCAAGATCCGAATTGAACGTTTGCGACTAGCTCGGTAAGTCTTTCCCATTGTGCGAGCGTTATCGATTGGGATTCGACACAGACCTCTGGCAACTTCTGGGTGGCTATCCACTTAGCGGTTGCATCGATCATAGTGATCGTTGCGCTGCGAATGAACACGGAATCATTCGGGCATTCTTGGCCCAATTGCTCTTCGTATCTGGCATCGCTCAGGATTGTAATTCTGTTTGCATCGACAAAAAGGTAGCTGTCTTCGCCGGTAAAGCCTGTCAAATACGTAACGTTGTAGGGGCAAGTCACTAACAAGTTTGGCAACTTGCGTTCCTTGAGTTCGCGAAAAAGTCGCTCTCGTCGTCTACTAAAGTCAGGATTCACGGATGCCTCGGAACATTTCCATTTTGCATGTACCAATTGTCAATTTACTAAAAACCTTTAGCTCTTCCGGCAAACCGGGGCGGTCCACCACCCTAACGTTTTCCATTATCCGACTACCATCCTCTTCATGATATACCAACCATCATCTTGTCCTGATTTAATCGCATTGATTTCTTAAGACAAAATCATGTGGGGTAAAATCATGAGGCTATTCCCGGGCGTCCTCCCTGACACTCCGGTTGAGCCAAACCTTTTTAGTCCAAATGATCAAGTCCTGAGTCCGAGACCGAAGGGATTTCCTTCTGTGAATGATACGATCCAAACTTTAGAAAATCTTTGTGTTAAGGGACAGGCCGCAATATTGCGAAATTGACTTCGGTTTGTGTTCGATTTGGAAATCGCTTTGTCTTCCGAGCCGACACATTGGTAAGCCATCAAGTATATTTCCGACGATGACATGCATTTGAGTTTTTGCCCATTCACGCTTGTTCGATTTCATATGAGCTCGCTAATAACCCACCCAACGATCCGAAGCCTTTTCCGGAGTGTTTTGATATGGGCACCGCTTTGGATTTCGACAACCCTTATTTTTGGCTGTCTTGGCTTGGTTTATGTGGTTTTATTCAAGCATGATACCTACCTGGCGTCTCAAGCACTTCTCGTGCGGGATGAGGCGACTGGCGCAGTCATGCGGCTAGGTCGATTTCAAAGCCAAACCGAGATGAAGGCTGCACAAGAGACGATACTTGAGATGGCGAAAAGCCAGCAAGTTGTCCGAGATGCGTTGATAGCTGTTGGTCCGCCGAAGAGCCTTACCGATTGGTTCAGCTGGGGAGAGTATCCTTCGAAGGATTTGGTAGAGGAAATTGCGAAAAACGCGATCTCGGTTCATGCACCCAAAGGGACCGAGTTTGGAGTTACGGAAGTGATTTACATGGATGTGAAGGCCAATTCGCAGGCTAACGCAATGTCGATGTGCCAAGCCCTTACAGACGCTTTGGAGTCGAGGTTACAGCAGGTCCGACGGGCGAGGGCGGATGGTGTTTTAGCCGAGTTAACGCATGCGAGGGATTCAGCAAAGCGCGAACTGGGAAGCTCAACTGAGCGACTGCATGAGATCGAGAGCGAGGCAGGTTCTGACCTCTCCGATTTGCGAGGAATGACTGACATGGTCGCGGGGGCAGCAACGTCTCGTGCTGAGTTAGATCAAACCAAGAGCGATCTTCGCCAAGCCGAAATCAATAGGCAGACGCTCATCGCGGACCGGGAATTGTTAGTTCGAGCAACCAAAGATCCATCTTCGTTTATTGTGGCCCCAGGCGCAGTCCTTAACTCACAGCCCGGCTTGAAGCGACTACGCGAGGGGTTGGTGGATGCACAACTGAGTGGTTCTCAACTGACCGGAAAATTCACCGAAAACCATCCTTCCGTTATCGCGTCTCAGTCTGCACAGTCATCGATCGTAAATCGATTTCTGCAGGAACTCAGCGCCTCCATCGCTGGAGTTGAATCGGATATCGCTCTTGTCGACGGCCGAATCGAGCGTCTCGAAAAACAAAAGAAGTCAGCTCAAGAACGCTTAGCAAAGCTTGCTGATAGCCGCGCTCCGTATGCCAATCTTCTTTCCGAAGTCAAATCCAAGGTCGGGATGCTAGAGAGTTCGGAACGCGAACTTGCGGAAGTACAAGCGGCCCGCGACTCCTCCGTTTCTACGAGCCTTTTGACTCGCCTCGATTCTCCGTTAGTGAGCGATCGCCCAATCGGACCCGGTAAGACTACGATTTTCGGTCTCTGTACGATCGCAGGGTTGGTCTTTGGATTAGGAGTTGTGTTTGTAGTTACACCTATGGACGTTAGTCCTGTTTTCGGTCGACGCAGCCACGATCGGGATCGCGGAAGACGCGACGCGGACCTAGCGTTTCAGACTAGACCTCAACCTGCACCTGAGTCGAACAATCCTAAGTGTGAGTCGCCTTCCGAATCGACGGCTGATATCGCTGACATATTCGAGTCGATTGACCCCCAAACGCCTAGGCACGAAAACGGGGTTGGTGTCTCCGAAGTGGTTGGCTTACCGAACGCGGGGGCTGAGCTTGCCAACGTAATTCTGAATTCAAATGCCAATTCATTTCAAGACGTGACAGTAGCTCTTCCAATTCCCGACCAGGAAATGCCGGAGGCCTATCAGCCGCTTATCGGTCCAGTTGCAAGTGCATCGATACTGAGGCCGAAGGAAATGCGAGCGAAACCGAAAACCGATGTACCCTCTGAATCATTCAGTGTTGATAAGGCATTTCAAGAGCTGGCTCAATTAAAGTTGCGAACGCCCAAAAGCCGTTCCGAGGAATTGTCCCTTCAAATGCGAGTTCAAGAACTGAAGGGATTGCTGTCCACTAAGGGAACGGCGTCAGGCAGAGATATTGCAACTATCGAGGATGAAGCCCCAAGAATGAAGCCGCGTCCCACGCGAGCAAGTTGAATAAGCTCGCACACCTGACGCCGGCTCACTGAAAGTGCTCTGCCTCAAATTCATAAAAAACTCCTTCGAGACCTTCAACGGGCTTAATATGCGGGTGGACTTCTAGAGTTCCAGCGATCGCGTGGAGTCGAAGCGACTTATAGGCATATCCGTCGTTAACCAATTTGACTTGGATCATATGGGTCAATGGTGGCTGTGTTCCAAAGCAGCATGTTCCCAAGTCCGGAATCAAAACAAAGGATTTTGACGAATTGCTTGAAATCGAAGTTGGGTGCACGTAACCTTTGATAAAGACCTTCTTTCCATTTAAAGCGATTGCGTCTGGAGTTGGAAAGTCGGGTTCTCCCTTTCGGCTATTCAACACGGAAAACGAAACACGTTCAAAGCCTTCCGGTACCTCGGTGTTGTATATGTAGATGTGCCGAGCCGGTGCACCGATCATGATTGCTCCACTCAAGACAAGGCCGATCCAAGCGATCGGAGTTCCAACTAGTTCATTGGGGAATTTTTTTAGATTGCGAAGCGCAACGATTCCAAAGACGAGTCCAATGGCGGCAAGGAATAGGAGAATAGGCGAAATCCAAGCCAGCAGGCTAAAAAAAGCAAAGACTAGGGAAAGCACCGCCGCCCGACTCAGGGACCGATAAGTGAAATCATCTGAGTCGTCGGTTTCGTCTTGGATTTCGTTGACTTGCGAATTGGTGGTAGCTTGAATCATTGTGTCTGAATTGGCTGCCTGTTCAATAGGCGAAGTTCTGTTTGTTTACTGTCGTTGCGAGCACCAGTCGCATTCCCTTGGTCTTGTGTCTCTTACTGCGTCTACCGCCAAATGCCACTCAATTTGTAAATTTTGAGCCTCATTGCGCTAGCATGAGGGCTGGATTGCAGGTGATTACCTGACTACCGGCCCGCACGTTAACGCACTGTGGCTCAAAGTGATTGCCATTTGACTAGAGCCCGCGGTTCAGTACCAGTTTAGCAACATAGCCATCGCTTGTTGCAATGTTCCACATCACGATGACAAGCATGACTGTTGAAACAGCCAATACGACGACGGGAGCCCATAGGTTCAACTCACCGCGGGCTGAAAGCGTAACAATTGGTTCTAACGCGAGTGTGCGCTGAGTGCTTTTCGGAAGAATAAGCGATGAACTATCCTCTTTTTTGGGCGCAGCGGGTGACGGGATCGGAAAAAATGTCTTGGCTCGCTTCACCGAATTCGGATCGATTTTTTCAAGCAGTATTAGCTTTTCTTTGGCCTCCGGCAACGGACAAGCACGCAGGTAGTTAATCACGGGCACTCGAACCCAATTGTTGTCGTCGGTGGCCTTTTCGAATAACTCGGATACCTTTTGAATTTGGCTCCAATCGCTCCAACGTGCCAAATCAGGAATAACTAAGTCTGCGAGATCTGGTCGCTCTAGTAGGCGGTGCATCGCCTCGGTAATCGACTTCTTTGGCAAAACGTTTGCTTCTGTTCCATGGAACCGAAGCGCCATCACGGCGGAATAGATATCTGCATACTGACTTTGCGCATTGTCAAAGAACTCTTTCTTGACAAGGTCGATTCCTTTTTCACCTTTAAGCGTTAAGTAAGCTGCGATCAATGCATCCAGTCCAGTTCGTGACTCCGGGTTTTCACTGCGTATCATCGACTCGAACAGATCGGCATCTTCTGGCTTGCCGCAAATAGCAAGCATGGTGAAATAGAGTCTCTTGCGATCGGGCGATTTTGAAGTGTCTTGGACCCATTTCAACAATTGCTCACGATCCATCTTGTCCTTTAGCAATACGACGTCCGAGTAAGGGGCCAATGCGAACTCGTCATAGCTGTCTCGAGCAAGCAATGAATCTGAATGCTCGAAGTACTTTTGAAAAAAGGCAAGCTTTTCAACCTGGGACTCGGGCAGTTTCCGAATGGCTTCGACGTACTTCTCTGCATCCGCAGAAAGCGGCAGCGGGGAAGACCACAGCAGCTTGGTAGGATCAATTGCTAGTAGCAAGAATTTCTTGGCAGACTTGCCTGGCCCGAAATAACTTGCCTCGATCGCCTGATCCACTTTAATGAGTTTTTCACCGGAAAGCACTTTCTCAATCTTAAATGCTGCCATTCCATCTACGTCGGTTCGACCGTCCGTTTCAAGCCGGCCGATGGCAACCGCATCCATGGACAGGATTTCCTGCCGCAAAGTTTGTGATGCGGCCGAACAGAAAGGGCAACATTCCGAATCTGAAACTGGGTTTGCCCCGGCGAAGATCTCAATACCGAGTCCAACTAAGGTTGTGGCCATTAGAAAGGTTGTTTTCATTGCATTCGTCACAAATCGTTTAATTACCATCAATCCAACCTCGAAACTAATTCTAAAGATTGCCAACTTCGCGCAAGTCCCCTTAATGTACGTCATTCTGGCCGGTGCATGCCAGTCGTTTGAACGGAATTTTGATTATCTGTTTCCACAAAACCGCTTTCGCCCTTCACGCCCATCGCTTTCGCTCTGGCAGGCTGTGACTTTTTCGAATCTAAAGAAAGTACCAATCACGCTCCGCGTGATGTTGCCTCAAAAACCAAAGGTTTTTGAACTGCGAAAATCACGCGGAGCGTGATTGGTACTATAAAATCAATACCTCTGGGCGTGCCACACTAGATTAGGCTTGCCGCATTAGGCTTGCTAGCGATGTGCAAGCCTAGACGACCTTCAAGCCATCGGGATTCTCGGCCAGCATAGGCGTGTTGACACTGGCTAATCGTTAAATCCCAGCTGAATAATACGGGTTAGACTCTGTTCCGAAACGAGGCATTCGACCACAATGTCACATCAATTATCTTGAAACCAGATCGATTATTATAGTCCTATGCAACTACCGATTTTGAAAGTCCTTTCGCAACCGGAAGCCAGAATATCCGCCGAAGATACAGGCTTAGATTCCTTTTCCTGCGGTTCGACCGCTCCAATCTTCGACCCAAGTCGACGACTGCCGCCTTGGCTTCGTCGTGAAGTGCCAAAGGGCAATGCGAATCATTTCACGTCCGGGTTGCTCAACGAACTACGACTGGAAACGGTCTGCGAGAACGCCAAATGCCCCAATCGAATGGAATGCTATTCGCAAAATACTGCCACGTTCATGATATTGGGAAATGTCTGTACGCGGCCATGTGGTTTTTGTGCGGTATCTAGGGGGAAACCCGAAGCCCTTGAGGCAGACGAACCGGCAAGGGTTGCAGAAGCTGCGCTGCGATTAGGGCTAAAGCATGTCGTCATTACCTCGGTAACCCGCGATGATCTGGCGGACGGTGGTGGCGACCATTTTTATCAATGCGTCATTGCCGTGAGAGAAAAGTCCGGAGCTTCTGTGGAAGTTCTTACGCCCGACTTTATTCGACGTAAACGCGGCCTGGACCGGGTCATCGAATCGGCACCGGAAGTTTTCAATCACAACATGGAAACGGTGCCACGACTTTATCGGAAGGTTCGCGGTCCAAAAAGTGAATATCGATGGACACTCGAGTTACTCAAGCACGTGAAGACGAGCAATAACGCGATCAAAACCAAGAGCGGTTTGATGCTTGGCCTAGGAGAAACACGCGATGAATTGCTGGAATGTCTTGCAGATTTACGGACGTACGATTGTGATTTTTTAACCTTAGGCCAATATCTGCAGCCTGGTCCGAAATACTTGCCAGTGGCGCGCTATGTCCCACCTGACGAGTTTAATGAACTAAAGACTATTGCCGAATCGATGGGATTTATAAAAGTAGCTTCGGGACCATTTGTTCGAAGTTCCTATCACGCTCGAGACATGGTTGAAACGGGGCTTCACTCGTTGCAATCCCAGCCACCGCAACACAACTAATGGCGATTGGATTGACGGAAGGTTTTCCGTATCGTTCGGCGACGTCTAATAGCAACTGTCGATTTATCGGCTTAGTCGTACAATCATTGCATCCGGCGTCGAGGCATTTTTGCCGATCACCGTCCATCGCGTGAGCCGTCAACGCGATGATGGGCAAATGGTGCCCGCCGATCCGCAATCAACGCGTCGCTTCGTATCCGTCCATCTCGGGCATTTGCATATCCATGAATACTAGATCGAATTCCAATGGATTCTTTTCAACTATCTCTAACGCGATTCGGCCGTTTTGGGCAATGGTGACCGTTGCTCCCGCCTTCTTTAGGTGAAATGCGATCAATCGCTGATTGTCCGGTCCGTCTTCAGCAAGAAGAATTCTCAACCCAAGGAGTAGGGAAGCGTTTGTTTCGGATTGAGCAGAAATTCCGTTCGACTTACTCAAAGCGTCGGGCTGATTAGATTCCAGTTCCGGGCTGATGTAATCATTGTTGGAAATATTGCCTGCAGAAATGGTGACGACAAAGGTACTGCCGTTCCCTTTTTTTGATTCGATTGCAATGCGTCCGCCCAACATTTCGGCTAGGGAGTTGGAAATGCGCAAACCTAAGACGGTGCCTCCGAATCGACGCGTCGTCGTACCATCGGCTTGCGAGAAGGCTTCAAACCTCGCAATGAGTTCGCGCTGCTCCTCCGTCATTCCGATGTCTGTATCCACCACGCGAAACTGGATCAGGTTTTGTTCCGAAAGAAATGCAGTATGCAAGGTGATGCTGCCAACTTCTGTGAACTTGATCGCGTTCCCTATTTGGTTGAGTAGGATTTGACGTAACCGCGTTGGGTCCGATTTAATCTTGGATGGGATTTTGCCTTCGTATTTTAAGTAAACCGCAATACCTTTCCCAATGGCGCGGGGCCCATCAGGGAAGCCACTTCTTCAACAACTTGTCGGAGCGAAAAGGACATGCGTTCGACGGTAACTCGACCCGCTTCGATTTTTGACATGTCTAGGATATCGTTAATTATCTCGAGCAAATGGTTTGCATTGGAACGAATTGTTTGAACTGCATTCGCAGCTAGGCATGGAGTCCTCGAAAAATCCCCATCGCTATCGAGTAAGTCTGCGAAACCCAAGATTGCGGTCAGCGGTGTACGAATCTCGTGACTCATATTGGCCAAGAATTCACTCTTGGAACGACTGGCTTTTTCCGATTGTACTATTGCCGCTTCGAGTGCCTTGTCCGATTCAAGTTGAGCAGTGATGTCTCGCACGACTGCGAAGAATCGGCCTTTCCTTCCTAGCTGAGGTATGTATTGGAGTGACACATCTACCGGGATGCAGTGCCCATCACGGTGCCGGTGCTCGGTCCGAAATTGCATTGCAGGACCAGCATTAGATTGAGTAGCCGCCAATAACTCCTGAAATTTCGATAGGCTGAATTGCGGCTTGAGATCCAAAGGCGTCATGCGACGCATCTCAGATAGGTCGTATCCGACCTGTTTGATCGCACCTTGATTGGCGTAGACGAATTGCATTGTCTCAGCATCAAAAATAAAAACGCAATCGGATGACGCGTCCATAGCGGTTGTGAGTTCCACAAGTGCCCGCTGGCGAACAATCTCTTCGGTGACATCTCTTTTGGCAAGCAAGACTCCTTCAGTTTTCCCATTTTCACCGAATAGGGGAGAGGCGGTCACGCTTAATAATTTTGTAGGGGATTCCGAGTTCTGATCGCTAAACTCGAGCAGATTGTTTTCGGAGTTCAAGTTGCATTCGATAAGTCCGTTATATACACGATTGGACAGAACCATTTTAACAATCTGCTCCTTCGACTGATCGTCAATCCGTCCGTTCGTAAAAACCAGCGCGAGGGTGCCCGGGTCTAGCTGATAACCGAACTGCTTGTCGAGTTTTTGGGCAGCTGGATTGGAAAATTGCACGATCCCATTCAGGCTAGTTATGACAATTGCGTCGGGACTGTGTTCGACTGCAGCGGCAAGCGTCCGAAAACGCTGATTTGCTTCTTTCAGAGTTCTCTCAGCATTCTTCTTATCCGTAATGTCGAAACCAAGCGATATGAATTTTTCTGGTCGCCCTTGGGCATTCAATTGAGGAGTGATGATGTAGTCGACCCAAAATAGAGAGCCGTCTTTTTTTCGGTTGCATACATCGTTGCGCCATGGTTCTCCACGCTCGATTGTCCGCTCGTTGTTGCCACGGCTGAAACCCTAGAGAAGAGCTGAAACCTTACCTTCTTTTTATTCGTCAGACTTCTATACCATTGCAAAAGTTGCAAGGTTGCGCGTCGGAGTGGGTTTGCACGCTATTGCACGAGGTAAGGCATACTGAATATGATGGTTGCGCAGTCCGCACGCTCGCGAGATCCTATCAATCGTTCCTCAACCTACGAAGCCCTAGCAATGAAGAGCCCTTTCGACAAGAGAATTTGCCTGTTCACGTTTTTGACGGTCGCCACCACTATGAACGCACTCACCGCATTGAGCCAAGTTCCAAAGGCAAATGAAGATGAATCCATGGTCGTGATGAGCCCGCTTCCTGATCCATTGCTGCGTGTCGATGGTACGAGGATATTGGATGCAAGGGATTGGCCCGCCCAACGATCTCGGTGGATGCAGCTTGTTGCCGAACATGAATATGGCATCTCGCCATCGGAAACAGCGGCTGTAACTTGGGTACTGGTCGAGGAAGGCCTCATGAACAATGACAAAACCAAACGTCAGCAGTTCGTTGTTCAGCTCAAGACGATTGCTAGCTCAATAGATATCGACTTCGTCCTGTTTTCACCCAATCGATTGGGTAAAGTCAAAGGGACATTTCTCGGTTTGAACTTTCAAGGCAATCACACGATTGATCCCTCGCCAGCCTTGCGGCTTCCGAAAAGTTGGGTAGCCAACGACGTGAAAACCGGGATAACTGGAAATCGCGCAACTGAGGCCAATCGCGGTACTCAAGATCGGCGCTGGCCTATTGCTGAGATTACGGAACGAGGATACGCGGTTGCAACCGCATACTACGGAGACATCGACCCCGATTTTGATGATGGGTTTCAGAATGGCGTTCACTCGCTTTTTCCGAATCATCGTGGCTCGTCTGATCATCGCGACCGTTGGGGAAGCATTGCAGGATGGGCTTGGGGCTTGTCGCGACTCTTGGATGCCCTCATCCAGCAACCCAATATAGACATCGATCGAGTCGCTGTAATAGGACACTCAAGGTTAGGGAAAACAGCTCTTTGGGCAGGGGCGTCTGACCCTCGTTTTTCGTTGGTCATCGCGAATAACTCGGGATGTGGTGGGGCTGCTTTAGAACGCCGCAATTTTGGCGAAACGGTGGCTCGAATCAACACTTCGTTTCCACATTGGTTCTGTCACAAGTTCAGGGACTACAACCAGAACGAAGCATCGATGCCTTTCGATCAACACACGATTGTCGCTTGCATTGCTCCCCGTCCGGTCTACATTGCGAGTGCGACCAAAGACCTTTGGGCCGATCCAAAAGGAGAGTATTTAAGTGGTTGGTATGCTAGCCCAGTCTACAAACTATTGGGGTACTCCGGATTGCCTGGCGAAATTCCTCCTGCAGCCGATACCTGCGTCGGCGACCGAGTCGGCTATCACAATCGCACGGGAGCACACGATATTCTCCCCTACGATTGGCAGCAGTTCATGAACTTCGCCGATCGTCACTGGAGGTAGATGAGCTTTTGCGGTGCTTGTTTCGAAACATTCTACCCAACCAAGCTTGCCCAGACTTGCTGATGTGCTATCCTCGACACATCGGAAACACCAGACAGGCTTGTCGCTGTCTTCTTTTAGCCGGTGCCCAGTGCGATCGAAATTCATTTGCTTGAAATTCCGTTCTTTCGCCAGGGTTGTGTTGATCGGGGCCAAGGCCAGACAAATAGCTTCTGGATTGGGATGGAACCACGCCTCGATTTTCGGTTTCTCATCAATGAGAGGTGTGGCCCATGAAGTTCGAGCCAGTCGGTAATTCCTCGGCAGAAAATGCAATGCTCACCGAATTGTATTCGGCATCCAATGCGCTTCTATTGTCGCGGTACAAAGAATTCTTGACTCATCCCTGCGAAAGCGAACGCAACGCAATACTCGATCAAGCCATGGAAGAGGCGATCCATCGAGAATCCGGAAATCGCATTCGCAGCCTGGTCGTTCGGCATGTGGACGGCCAGATCCTCGTTACTGGTCAAGCCAATAGTTATCAGTCACGTAAGCTCGTCATCGATCTTGTGAAAAACGCTACCGAGGAGACCGTCCTTAACGAATTTAGCGCCTGCATTGACATTTGTGTCAATGGTGAGCGACCGGAAATCGCATACGCCGGCTGCCCAGCGGCAACCATCGTGGTTGCCAGTATAATGGACACCGCCAACCAGTCGCAACCCAAATTGCTAGGTCCTTAGGACCGCAACCAGTCGAGTTTATAGTTATGGGATGGCAATTGAGTATCGGCTTTTTGACTGCTTTCATCCTATTCGCCATTGCAATCTTGATTGTCCTTTACATTTATGGGCGGTTGTGGATTGAAGCCTATTCATGCGGTGCGGAAGTCAGCATGCGAGACTTGATCGGAATGTCATTGCGCGGTGTGAATCCTCGCACTATCGTTACCGCCAAGATCATGGGCAAGCAGTCTGGACTGGAGATAAATCGCGAAACGGGGATGAGCAACGCCCGATTGGAAGCTCATGCGTTAGCCGGCGGCGACGTCATCAAGGTAGTTCTAGCAACGATTGCAGCCAAGTATGCGGATTTGCCTTTAGGATTTGATCGGGCGATGTCCATCGACTTGGCGGGACGCGATTTGGTCGATTCCGTTCGTACTACCGTATTGCCGAAAGTCATTCATTGCCCAGACCCGTCGGACTCCGGGCAAGCAAGCATCAGCGGCGTTTCCAAAGATGGAATCGAACTCTTCGTCCGCGCTTGGGTTACCGTGCGCACCAATCTCGATCAATTGATTGGCGGGGCTACCGAAAAAACAATCATCGCGCGCGTTGGACAGGGCATCATTAGCGCAATTGGATCCACGGAGTCGTTCAAACTCGTACTCGAAACTCCCAGTATGATCTCGAAAAAGGTGCTCGATCGAGGACTCGACGCGAATACTTCGTTCGCAATCGTGTCCATCGATATTGTGAACGTCAGCGTTGGCACAAATATTGGTGCAAGTCTAATGATTGCACAGGCCGAAGCGGATATGAAAACAGCGACCGCCGAGGCGGAGTCGCGACTAGCGATGGCACTCGCATTGGAACAAGAGATGACAGCTCGCATTACGGAACGACGAGCAGAATTGATCCTGGCTGAGGCTTTGGTGCCAAGCGCATTAGCTGTAGCGTATGCACAAGGTAATTTTCACTTCGCGATCCAAGAGCCATCGCAGGATAGATTTCCACATATTTGCGATGGAACATCGATCGGCGCGTAAGGTGATTTGACGGCATTAGGCTCATCCAAGGCAGTCTTCTATCCGACGATCCCATGATCAAAGGAACGCTGTTCGGACCTCATCCGGAATAGCAATCAACTTCAGCGTTGAGAACTCCACAAACACCCATCTTGTTTCGGCAATTGCATAGATGCGATCATCAGTTTTCCTTGCTATTTCGTACTTACGCAAGGCTGAAACGCGATCCAATTCGTCGAGCCAGGTTCGAATTACGACCTCGTCACCCAATTGGGCTGGTAGCTTGTACGTGATCTTGTGGGAGCGCACGATCCAGCCCGCTCCCGATTCGCGATATCGGTCAGCGGACCAACCTACATGCTTCGAGTGCGCAGAGGCTGTCTTCAGAGTCCAGCGGAGATACTGGAGATTGTTGACGTGATTCAGCTCATCCAAGTCTTCTTCGCAAACGATACGACTTTCTACATAAATCGACGGTTTATTCATTTGTGGTTTGCTTATTCATGTGTGTTCTCGTGAAGTGCTTCGTGTTAGCCGCGACATGCACCTGACCTGGTCACGAGATTTAGAGAATACGGGCGACGATGCATTTGAGGTAATCCGTTTCGGGACAACTCATGCAACTCGGATGATCGGGGGCTGCACCCCGCTCTTCAAGCACTTGAATCTCACGCCTTGTTCTAGTGCCAACCCCACGTAACATATCTCTGAAATCGTCTCGAGACACGCGACCGGAACAACTGCAGGTAACCAAGGTCCCGCCGGTATTCAGCATTCGCACCGCCAGGAAATTCAATCGATGGTAAGCGCTCAATGCCCGTTGCAAATGCTCACGTGAACCTGCCAATCGCGGTGGATCAAGCACGATCGTATCAAACTTCTCGCCAGAGTCCAACTTGCTCGACAGTGAATCAAAAAAGTCGGCTTGCTCCCAAGTGATGCGGTTTTCCAATTGGTTTAATGCAGCATGCTGACGTGCGCTTTGCAACGCCTTGTCGCTGCTATCGACCGCAATGATTTCTTGTGTCTTGCAATGCTTGGCTATGGTTAATGCAAATCCGCCTACATAGCAACAAACGTCGAGTACCCGTGCATTGGGTGGAGTCCATCTGGCCGCAGCGAGTCGATTTTCTCTTTGATCCAAGTAGTAGCCGGTCTTTTGACCACCTACGATATCCACATTCCACAGAAGCCCGTTCTCCTCGATCGTGACAGGCTCAAGCGGCGCGCTCCCTACTAAGAAGCGTTTCTCAGTCTCCATGCCCTCGCTCTTGCCTGTCCGTTCGTCCACCTGCAACGAGATACTTAGCGGTCGATAGTGATGGAACAATCGATCTACAATCGTATCAAGGAACGGAACCAACGCGGCTGCCGTCAATTGGATGACCATATGCTCTGCATACTTGTCGACCACCAATCCGCTCAGTTGGTCGGCTTCGCTAAACACGATTCGAAGCGATTGTTGATGCGACCCATTTGCGAGCCTAGTTCGCAGCTGTATAGCGCGATCCAATCGACTTGAAAGGAGCTCCTTCGTAATCTGTTCGTTAGGATCCCAGGTATACAACCGAACTCGTATTCGACTATTCGGATTGTAAAGTCCTCGACCTATCCATTTGTTTTCCGAATTGACCAAATCCACTTGTTCGCCGACTTGCGGCGTGGAGGCAGGCTCGATGATGGAGGTAACAAGGATCCACGGATGGTGTCCCGAAAAAGCACGCTTGCCTTCGGTCTTGAGAATGATTTGCCTAAGTGGCGACACTAGAAAACTTTTCTGTTCGTGAATTAAGGAAGCACGGATTACTTGCGATGCCCGAGCGATTTCTCCTCGGATATTCTCTGCGAGTCGATTCCTAGCGTTTCAGTGAGTTGGTCCCATTTGGACGCACAGGAAGCCAAAATCGAATCGATTTGATCCGGCTCGCGTATCGAGGCGACCAAACTTTGCGCCAGGATCGCTCTATATTGATCCGAGTTTGCCATCCGTAAAGAGAGTTCCATCGGTTCGACCCGCGAGTCACGCTTATTTATAGTCTGAAAGGCTCGGTAGTCTTCCCTTACTCCATTGCGATCGCTTTGATCCATTGTCAGTTCAACTCTTGGACAAACGCTTCGAAGTGATTCCCGTTGCGACGGGTCAGACAACCAGACCAGAAAGTTGCACGCAACAGATGTTTGGCGCGTCTTTCTCCCAATCGAAGCGATCAGCCCAGTGCCAGGATTCCATGCCAACGGCGACACATTGATTTTGCCAGAGGATGCTGAGTCTGATTCAGAGGGTGATCCCACCATGGAGCTTGGCCAACCAATCGCAAGGGCTACACTGCCGTTCGATCTGGATGCAATGAAATCCCACGCTTTTGTCGGATCGATAGCGATCGTTTCAGGGAACAATCTCGCAATCCTAGATAGGATCTTCGCGCTATTGATAAACTCAGGTTGGTTGAGCCGAGCTCGCATTTTTACAAGATCGAATAGCCCGCGACTACGCGCGTTCGTCGTCGATGCAATAAATAGAAATCGATCGACGAGCGAAGCTTGCTCTACCTCGCTGATTCTTGACAGGCACTCTTCAAGTGTCTTTCGCCGTTCTTCGATTGTGTTCGCCAACAACGTTTCGCTTTGGTTCAGGACTTGCGCCCATTGCTCCATCGATTGCGAGTTTAGTTCTCGCACGTCCGTCAATAACATATTCAATTGGTTGAACGGACCGGAATCCAATGCAGATATCGCCACACCCAAAT
Source organism: Pirellula sp. (assembly GCA_043757445.1). Classification (GTDB taxonomy): domain Bacteria; phylum Planctomycetota; class Planctomycetia; order Pirellulales; family Pirellulaceae; genus JBKCUI01. The sequence goes on from JAYVPJ010000187.1 coordinate 39,582, forward strand.
TCGTTGCTCCCAAAGGTACGGCGTAGAGTTGCCCGCCGAACGTTGCAATGTTTTTCCAACGCGTTGGCCACGCACTTGTACCGGAATCGTCTGGTCTGTCCGATTCGCGTTTAGCGACGGCTTCGGCAGGGAGGCGGCCAACGGCATCATTCTTAATCAGGTCACCGAGGATCGTACCTGGATAGATGACTACATCTGCGTTAAATGGAGACCGATTTGCGAACTCGGCGCTCGGGAAATTCTCAATTTTTAAGGATTGGTCCGAAGCGGCTTGCCAACGCTGTGAAATTTCTTTTTCAAGTTCGGGCGCATCCACAATCCAGACAATCAAAGCTGGTCGCGACGCAGCCGATGCCTCGGTCGGAGTCTTCGGGGCTTTCGAGTCGCAACCTGCCAAGCCAACGAATCCCAGGATAAGTGATAAAAATGCAAACTTCTGCATGAGTTTTCCTGGCGTCGTCAGGGTCATTGGTGAGGGGCGATTTTGTTCTTGAGATTGCAACAGTATAGTATCCATAGCAATAGTATCCATATGAGCAAAATGGACGACCACGATTGGCGGTTTGCATTTTTGAAAATTCAATTCATTTCCCTCCCAAGGCAACTTCATGGCACTTTATATTGGCGTTGACATCGGCACATCGGGTACCAAAAGCCTGATCATGGACGAACATGGGGCAATCTTGGCTGAGTCTACCGCCGAATATCCCGTCCAAATGCCCCGACCGCTTTGGACGGAACAGGATCCTGAAGTTTGGTGGCAAGCGGCCAAAAAAACTATCAAGGCCGTAGTTAAGACGAGTAAGGCCAAGAAGTCGGACATCAAGGCGATTGGTTTGTCGGGACAAATGCATGGCTCCGTTTTTCTCAATAAAAAAGGCAATGTCATTCGACCAGCCTTACTTTGGAACGATCAACGCACAGCCGCTGAATGTGAGGAGATTACAACCAAAGCGGGCGGTCGCGAAGCGCTCATCAATATGGTTGCCAATCCGGCTCTAACAGGCTTTACGGCACCCAAGCTACTTTGGTTGAGAAATCGTGAGCCAAAAAACTATGATGCACTTACCCATTTGCTTTTGCCAAAGGATGACGTGCGTCGCAGATTGACAGGGGTCTTTGCAACAGATGCTAGCGATGCAAGCGGCATGCTGCTTTTGGACGTCAAGAATCGTACGTGGTCCAAAGAGCTTCTCAGCAAACTCGATATCGATCCGTCGATTTTGGCGCCGGTATTCGAATCGGAACAAGTGACAGGAACGCTCTTGCCCGAGGTTGCCGCGGAACTGGGTCTATCAACGGATTGCAAAGTGGTCGGCGGTGCAGGCGATTGCGCAGCAGGAGCTGTTGGAAATGGAATTGTTAAGCAGGGAATACTTACCGCCTCATTGGGAACTTCCGGGGTGATGTTTTGCCATAGCGACGAACCGCAATACGACACCCAAGGTCGCCTACATACTTTTTGTCATGCCGTTCATGGCAAATGGCACATGATGGGGGTAACCCTGTCCGCAGCAGGCTCACTGCAATGGTTTGTGAGTCAGCTTTGCACCGAGCTTGCGAAGAAAAAGGGGAGCGATCCCTACAAGACAATCAACTCAGAAGCGGCGGCGATTGCCGCGGGCAGCGATGGATTATTCTTTTTGCCGTACCTTGCCGGCGAACGCACCCCGCACGCAGACCCAAACGCCCGCGGGTGTTTTGTTGGATTGACCAACAAACATACTCGGGGTCACATGGCGAGGTCCGTGATGGAGGGAGTTGGCTTCTCGTTGCGAGAAAGTCTCCAAATTTTGCAAGAAATACAAGTTCCGGTAAAGGAGATTCGGGTCAGTGGAGGGGGGGCAAAGAGCCCGCTATGGAAGCAAATCTTGGCCGACACTTTTGGCCAGAAGGCCTGCACGATCAATGCAGAGCAGGGCCCTGCGTACGGCGTCGCGTTGCTCGCCGCAGTCGGCGATGGGGCTTACAAGAACATCGAGGAGGCTTGCAAAGCAACTATTCATGTTGTCGAGAAGATTGCCCCACAGAAGCCATCGCAAACAAAGTATGATGCAGCATTCCCAGTTTACCAACGATTGTATTCATCCCTCAAAAAAAGTTTCGAAGAGATTAGTCAACTTTAGGTTAGGAACTTCAATAGCACCCACCCGACCCCAGTCACCCTATCCCCAGCCGCCCGCTCGCCGCTTTGCCGGATGAACGAGCTCCCAGCCACCTTGATCGACCCTAATTAACATGCGAATATCCGTTTGTATTGCCACGGTTGTGGCGATTGTCTCGATTTGGGCTTCCATCGTTCGCTCGGACGCGTTTGAAAAAATGGAGTTAAAGAAACTGGAAGCGGTGCACAACGCCATTGAGGCCTTGCGATCGGATTGGAGAGCCCTCCGCCGTAACGGACCGTATCAAGAACATCGCGCGAATTTGCACGTCCATTCCCTTTGGTCCCATGATAGTCGTGGTACCATCGACGAGATCGTGGCTGCGGCCAAAGTCGTTGGCACGAGTGTGCTCATGTTCAACGAGCATCCCGCCGATCATTACGACTTCTTCAAAGAGGGCCATCAAGGAGTCAAAGACGGCGTGCTGCTTATTCCAGGAGCAGAGATGCAAGGCTATCTTGCCTTTCCATTGATGAGCCTTCGAGGATTGAATAGTGGGAACCCACAGGAGTTCTCAGATTTGGTTCGAAGCCGCGGCGGACTTATGTTTGTCTCGCATCCTGAGGAGCGAATGGACTGGAAAATACAGGGCGTTACTGGCATGGAGATTTATAATACGCATGCCGACTTCAAGGATGAGAAAAAGATGATCGAGGCGTTGCGAAAGCCCTTATGGATCATGCAAGCCTCCGAGATGGTTCGCAAGTATCCACAGGAGTCGTACTCGGCTCTACAAGATTACCCAACCGACTATTTGAAGCGTTGGGATGAACTTTGTGCATTTGCTCCGCATACTGGCGTGTCTGCCAACGACGCACACCAAAACGTCGGAATGATCGCGCGTTGGGCCGAGGGGGACAAGGCAATCGTAGAAGATCCGCTTGGGAAGTTGTTGTTGGAACTGCCATTGGCGACGCTGCCAAGCAGCATCGGAAAGCGCGAGGGCAAGAAAGTCGGCGATGAGTTGTTTCGATTGCTGTTTGATCGTTACGAAAACAGCCTTCGTCACGTCGGAACTCACTTGCTACTGACCGAGTTTAACGAAAAGGCAGTTCGGGATTCCTTAGAGGCAGGACGAGCGTTCGTCGCTTTTGATTGGTTGGCTGATTCTACCGGTTTTGACTTCGCTGCCATGGAAGGAACGAGACGTTACGAAATGGGGAGCCAACTTACTTTTTCTAGCGACTTGAATTTGATTTCTCAAGCTCCACTACCGGTACAATGGCGAGTGGTACGCAATGGTAAAATGGTAAGCGAATCGACTGGTCGTAGTCTTCGTTTTCCTGTCGAAGACTCAGGCAACTATCGAGCCGAGGCGTGGCTTGATATTGGTGGAGAACGCATGCTTTGGATTCTTTCGAATCCGGTGTATATCGCGCCGTGACGAGGCACTGAGCCTTTGTCCCAACGCGAGTTGCCGTCGCCTACGGCCCCCGTGGTTAGGCGAGGGGCAGTTGAAATCCTACCGTAGCATTCTCGTTGCACGGGCGTCTCGCCCGTCAAAACATGGGCGGGACGCCCATGCCACTTGGTATGTTTGATTCTGCCGCTCGCCTTAAAGCAAGTTTTCCAACTCCTAACTCCTAACTTCAAACTTCAAACTTCCATGACCAAACAATCGATCCTTTGTTTTTTCAGCGCGGCTCTATTTTGCGGTTACCAAGCAAGCGGGGCGGAGACGGTTTTCAAGGCAGGCGCTGCGAAGCGCGACATTACACCAAAAGAGCCGGTACCGATGTGGGGGTACGGTGAGCGTCACGCTGAGCTAAGCGATGGCACACTTGATCCGCTTTTCGCTTCAGCCATTGTTATCCAAGCGGGAGATAACAAGCTTGCCATTATCGGACTCGATCTGGGGCGTTCCCCGTCGGAGAAATCGCTCCAACGGATCCGCGATCGTATCAAGTCTGCGGCAGGCATCGAGCATTCGTTTATTGCGGGCTCGCATACTCATCATGGGCCCGTGTTGGAATTGAGCGACGAGAAGGGCAAGGGGAAAGGACGTTTCGATGCGGCTATCCGATACTACCAGCAATTGGAGGATGGAATTGTCGATGCAATAGTCGAGGCCGACAAATCGCTTGTGCCAGTCAAGTTAGCTACCGGTATAAGAGACATCGACGACTTCAATCGCAACCGGCATACGAAGCAGCAACCGCCACCAGTGGATCGTTCGCTTGGCGTCATGCGTCTCGACGATGTGTCGACGGGCAAATCGGTCGCAATCATCGTTAACTTCACCGGTCATCCAACCAGCATCCCGGCTCAGATTCGCCAATTTTCCGCTGACTACGTGGGTGCGATGAAGTCGACGGTGGAGAAGGAGTTGGGTGGTACTACGATTTTCATGCAAGGCGCCTCTGGAGACCTTTCGATCAACAAGAGCTCGCACGGCGACCACGTAGGTTTTGGCCAGGCGCTCGGTCGCGAAGTAATCAAGCTTGCTGCTTCGCTACAGCCGGCCGTGGTCGACAAGCCATCGCTCGTAGTGAAGGAAGAGCAATTTCGTTTTGAGTCTCGTACCGACTTGAGTAATCCAATGGTACGCATTGCCTTTTCGGCTGCGTTCTTTCCCGAACTGGTATCGAATTTCATGGAGGAATTTGCTGGCGGTATTCGCCCGCGAATTACGGTGGCTCTTCTCAATGGAGACATTGCAATGGTCGGTGCTTCTGGCGAGTTTTTTTGTCAGCACGCTGTTCGGTTGCGAGAGCGGGTTAAGGGAAAGCAACTTTTTTTCTTCGGCTATTGCAACGGCTACCACCAGTACTTTCCAACCATTGAGGGAGCTGCAGAAGGAGGTTACGGTGCTGATAGCCAAGTTGCCCCGGCGGCTGTAGGTGCAGGCGAACAGATGATGAATTCAGCCCTAATATGGTTGTTCCAAATGCAGGGCAAATTGAAGTGATCTTAAATGGCCTAATCCTTGGCAGTTAAGAATCCTGGGTTGTTAGTTTTATTGCTTGCGCAAGTTTTGTTCCCTGAGAGACCCCAGCGGCCTCGTGCCGCTTGGTGAACAAGTTTAGTAGGCTAGAAGTGAGACCTACCGATTCGAAAGACCCCGCGACCTCGCGTCACGGGTGAATCAGCTTCTTTAGCTGACGAAACTTGCTTACCAGTCGGACAATCCGACTGGGGGCAAGACACTGTTAGGGAACAAAAATGATAGCTTGCAATGTGGTGTCAACCCTTTTTTTTTACAGCCCAGCCTAACCCTAACACCAGCAACAAAGCATAAAGTCGGTTCAACTCGGGAACCTTATTAACCAACGTGGTGCACGCAGCGTAGATGCAGACTGCACCGGCACCAGTCTAGGCGATTTCTTGAGAGTCAGAGACTTGCAGCACATTCCGAACGAAGTGCTTGAAATGTACAATTAGCCAATAGGCCAAAACATGGCCTCCAGTGCTCGTTGTGCTAACTGGAGGCGAAAAAAAATTCTACGATTCAACAAAGCAACCGAAAACTAAACTGGTTTTACGTTTTCAGCGCAAGGTCCCTTAGGTCCCTTGCCCTCGGTGTAGGATACTTTTTGTCCTTCGTGCAACTCGTTGAAAGTCGCTCCCTTGACACTCGACGAGTGAAAAAACAGATCTTTGCCGCCGCCGACGTTGATGAACCCGAATCCCTTGTCCGTCAACTTTTTGATGCTACCTTCGGCCATAACAACTCTTCCTTCAAATGATAGAA
>JAYVPJ010000188.1:0-14148 GCA_043757445.1 Pirellula sp.
ACGCATCTCTGAACAAAACTGGCAGTGTATTAAAACCTTATGCCAGCAGCGCAAATGTCGTGCCAAAACTATTAAATCTGTGGCGTCGCCGTAATTAAACTTTCGTGCCGAACACTATTGCTGCCGAACGCCTAAGGGGCGAGTTGATTCTTGCCTTCTGAAAACACTTTGTGGCAATCGTTGCAATGGGCGATCATCAATTCGTAGGCCTTCCTCGTGTCGGCGTAGTTCTTTTTCTTAGCCGCTTTGAACGCCAGTTCACCAGCCTGCTTCGATGCAACACTGTACTCATCCCACTTGGCTTGGTCTTTTTCCTGCTTTCGCAATACTAAGAGATTGCTCCCTTCAGCCAATATTAGTAAAATGGAACGAATGGCTTTCCAGCCGTTATTGTCCTTGGGTTCATTGGCGATAGATTCCTTTAGCCGCCTGTATGGAGATTGAAACATGCCTTCCATGAAGTCGTGCATATTGGTGTCTACGGGCGAGTCGCGGAGCGACTCGCCCACGTAAAATCACAGCCGCTGGGCGTTGCGTATCTTGGCGATACGTTGCCGCAAACTCTCTTCGTTCGGCTTCAATAGAAGGGCTCGTTCCAGGGAGGCCAATGCCTCTTCCCGATTTCCATCGCGGGCTAATGCCTCGCCTAGAGCAACGTGTATCTCAAATGTTTGCGGCTGGCAACGTGCCGCCTCGCGAAAAGCGATGATGGCTCGCGAATTTTCTTTTTCCTGTTCCAAACACTTTCCAAAAAAGTAGTGAGCCATCCCTTGGTCCGGTTTGAGTTCGGTGGCACGTACAAAACTTTGAGCCGCTTTCGTGTAGTTCCCTTGACGGAATAAAGCCACTCCGAGGTTGTAGTGTGCTAAGACGGAATCAGGGCCGTGTTCCAGTGCATGGCGCCAAGCTGCCTCGGCGTTGGGTAAGTCGTTTGCTTTGAGCAAGACCTGCCCCGCAAATCGCCAAGCCTCTTCCGATTGAGGATAACGTTCCACCGTTTGGACAAGCAATTGAGCTGCATCGCTTCCCTTGCCACTCGCAAGAAGTTGGTTGATCTGGGCGAGCATGGCCTTCAAGCCCACCAGTGTGCGGTTCATCTCTCGGACCCAAGGGTCGGGCATTGGAAGGTCGTCCGGTAGTTGGCCCAGTTCTGCCATTTCTGCCTTGGCGGCGGTGTTGTCGTCGAGTTGCGAGGAAATGCTCAATCGCATGGTTCGAGCAGCTTTACGCGTTCCCGGATTGATGGCTGGGGTCTCCAATGCGAGCAGGCTCTCTTTGTTTTGGCCGCGTTCAAAGTACAAACGACCGAGGCCAAGCTGCGCCCATGGATTATCCGGTTCGGAATGAGCGACCGTACGCAAGTTTTCCTCTGCCTCTTCAAATTGTCCAAGCTCGGTCAATGCTTTTGCAAGTCGCAGACGCGGAGCCGTCATCGCGCCCGCAAGCTCGACCGCTCTCCGGAGTTTAAGGACCGCGGCTGCCGGATCGTTTTTGATCAGAGCTAGTCCTTGGAAATAGGGCCAACGAGGTTCCGTACCGTCAAGCCGCTCGGCCTCACTAAAGCACAGATCTGCTTCGTCGTTGAAGTCGTGAACCGATAGCGCCATGCCAAGATTGCCCCATGCGCTGGCCGACTGTCTGGACCTCAATACGCGCTCACGGCATTCGAGGATCGCTTTTACCACCGCTGGATCGACGTTCGTTCGGTCGATTTCCGGCGGCAACGACGATACCTGCGAGGGCCGATTCCAGATGGCTAGTCCACCCGCTATTCCGAGCACCAGTAACACGATAGCAAAAATACGATAACGTCGAATCATGGAATGGAACTCTGAGATCCAGGTGTTCCCTCACCCTTGCGAAGCACGATGGACTGATCCGCCGAAAGGCCCGGAAAGGACTCCGTTTCATTGTCCGGCCATCGTATTATGATCGCATCGACACGTTCAAGCGCTCCCAAACCAAAGTGGACGTTTGGGGCGTTACTGCACAGATAACTTGAGCCTGGGTTCAGCCATCTGACCCATCGTCGTGACCCAGCCACAGCCGTGACCTCAGCTCCATAGGCGTCACGTGGACGTGGCCAGTCGAGGGCGCGGATGCTCAGCCAATGCCCAAGATCCTTGGCCGTGTTGCGATAGATTCGCGCAGGTCCAGCGATCGTCGTTCCAAGCATATCTAGGGCTCCATCTCCGTTCAGATCTCCGGTAGCCAGTCCACGCATCACGGCCGGCATTCCGCAAAACGGGTCGTTGTCTTTCGAGACGTCTCGGAATCGGCCGGACACATCACCGGCAAACATCTGATTTCGCTCTGCATAAGGTCGCCAGAAAGGGTCGATGCCTGAAACGTTGGCCATCTTGCCGCGCTGGATCGCGCCATTGACCACAGCTAGGTCAAGGTCGCCGTTCAGATCAAAGTCGGCTAGCACGGCACCAAATCCCGTACCTCTCCAACTGGGCGATGCTAGGCCCGCTCCAATAGTTTGTTCGCGGAACATTCCACGCGGGCCTTGTCGCCATACGTTATGCAGTTCATTGACCATGTGTGTGATGATGATGTCAAACAGTCCATCGCCGTTGATGTCGCCCAGGGCAACCCCCATGTTCGATGGCGCGCGCCCCTGTGCGTCAAAGGCAAGTCCGCGTTCTAATGCCTCGTCAACGAAAGTTCCGTCGTGGCGATTGATCCACAAATGGTTTGCTTGGTTGTCATTGGCGATGAAGATATCCTGCCAGCCATCGCCATCGAAGTCAGCGCAAACCACGCCAAGGCCAGGCGCTGGTTGGCGGGCAAGTCCCGAAGCCACCGTAACGTCCTCGAACCGAGGAGCATTGGACTGCTGACTACCTCCAAGGTTATGGAAAAGGCGCGAGACCGAATTCGTGAAAGTCTTCGGATGACAGTACTCGGGATGTGTCGCGAGCCCTACGCAATTGTGGGAGGAATCGTAATCGACATAATTGACCACCACGAGGTCGAGCCAACCGTCACGGTCATAGTCAAAGAAACTAGTCGATGTACCCCATGATGCGTTGTCAAGACCGATGCTGGTCGTCTCGTCGACAAAGGTGCTATCACCTCGGTTTAGGAACGTACTGATACGTCCGAGGGATGTAACAAGAACGTCGGAATAGCCATCGTTATTGATATCACCGATCGCGACGCCCATATTGTATCCGGCAATGTCAAGACCAGAGCCAGCGCTAACATCTTGAAAGCGGCCGTCGGGCAACTGTCGATACAGACGGTTACGGGAAGAAGAATCCGGACCAGCGTTTTGAAGTAAATACAGATCCAGGCGATTGTCGTTGTCAAAGTCGAAAATGGCCGCGCCAGATCCCATCACCTGAGGCATAAAATAGGTTCCGGTCGGGCCAGCGTCGTGGACAAAGTCTAGTCCTACCTCGCTGGTAACGTCTCGGAACCAGGGATGAGGTTTATCGGTACGCTCGGAGATAACTACCCTCGCGGGCTCGGGCCGACAGCCAACTAGAAATGAAGATGCGACCAAAAGAAATAGGATGCAGTCTAACGTTCCGTTGGTTGCAACTCGATCGGTAGGCGATTGCCACATAAATTCCTCTGTACTAAATTCGACTTCCATGGCCTTGGAGGCCGTCTCGCTTTGGAGGCCGTCTCGCTTTGGATTTCGCAAGCAAAGGGTGGTGCCGGGTGGCACGCCCAGAGGCTGTGATTTTATAGTACCAATCACGCTCCGCGTGATTTTCGCAGTTCAAAACCTTTGGTTTTTGAGGCAACATCACGCGGAGCGTGATCGGTACTTTCTTCAGATTCAAAAAAATCACAGCCTCCCAGAGCGTTAGCGATGGGCGTGGGGAGCTAGGCAAATGATGCTGGCGACACACACGCCTCAGTCGGTCGGTCGCTCGACATTGTAACCTATAAATGCTTGCACATTGCAAGGCAGGTCATGGACGCTGAATTCCCAAACGGAACATCGCGCGCGTGTCCTATTTCCTTGTTTAGGTCGCATTTACCAAGAAGCGTCCCAAGAAAAGAAATCTTGCTTCGAACTGATATCGTACAATTTAACAAACAGCCTTCGGAGAATTCGAATGAAGATCCATCACCACATCGCGTACCTCTCAGGATTGATTTTTACTGTTGCCTCGGCAACTGGAGCGGTGGTTCCATTCATTGACGATTCGAATTCCACTGCGAAGTTGGAAAAGGTGCGATTCGACTATAAGGTGCGGGAAGACTTATTCGCCGGGTTTCAAGGCGATGTCGAAGCATTAACTCGAGGAATGAAAACGTGTGAAGACGTACTTGCTGTCGAGCCAAAACATGCCGAGGCAATGGTTTGGCTCGGTGGTGGCCAGGTCTATTTGAGCGGTCAGAACTTCTCCAAGGGCAATGTAGTGGAAGGGATGAAGAACTGGCAAATCGGCATCAAGAACATGGACCTTGCCTCCGAACTTGAACCAGAAAACATAGGCGTCTTAATTCCCCGAGCTGCCGTACTGATGCCGGCTTCGCGGGGTTTGCCGGCCTCGATCGGTAAACCTGTTCTCGAAAGCGTTCTCAAGGACTTTGAGCGTGTTTATTCCATTCAGAAAGATTCCCTAGATAAGATTGGTCAGCATCCACTTGGTGAACTGCGTATGGGCTTGGCTGAAATCAACCGTCGCTTGGGAAAACTGAGCGATTCGAGAGAGCACTTGGAAGCGTTGACCAAGGAATTACCTAACACGGAATACGCGGAAGAAGCAAAAAAATGGTTGGCTGCCAAGCCTACGGAAAAGTTAGCCCACAACTGCATTGGCTGCCACACGAAATAGTTTTTGGCCGCATCGACTAACCAAATTGCTTGCCGAGTGCATCCGCGATGACTTTGCATTTTTTCATCATGCTATCGAACTGGCTAAAGTCCAACGATTGGTAGCCATCGCTCAATGCCTTTTCCGGGTTGGGGTGCATTTCTACGATCAAGCCGTCAGCGCCTGCTGCGATACTAGCGGCTGCCATATCAGTAACGAGATACGAATGGCCTGTGCCATGGCTTGGGTCGACGATCACCGGCAGGTGAGTCTTGCGATGTAAGAACGGCACCGTAGCAAGTGGCAAGGTAAATCGAGTATGCGATTCAAAGGTGCGGATTCCTCGTTCACAGAGCATCACATCCGGGTTGCCTTCATTAAGTATGTATTCAGCCGCAAGCAACCACTCTTCGATCGTTGCGCTAGGTCCGCGTTTAAGCAACACGGCTCGACCCGACCGACCGACCGCTTCTAAAAGTCGGTAGTTCTGCATATTTCGAGCTCCGATCTGAAGAATGTCTGCATACTTGGCTACCAATTCGACATCTTCAGGGCTCATGACTTCTGTCACGACAGCCAGACCCGTCTCCTGCCTCGCCAAGGCCAACAGTTTTAAGCCTTCTTCTTTCATGCCTTGAAATGCATATGGACTTGTGCGAGGCTTGAAAGCTCCACCCCGCAACGCTGTTCCGCCAGCATCGCGTACGGCACGCGCACAGGAAACAATTTGATCTTCGCTTTCCACGGAACATGGCCCCGCCATCATGCCGACTGCTCCGTTCCCTGCGCGGAAGTTGAGTACCTTGATCTGGGTTGGATCGGGTCGAACTTCGCGCGAAGCCATCTTATAGGGAGCCAGGATCGGTAGGACTTCGGCCACTCCAGGATAGCTTTCAAAGGATTCGATTTTGATTTTACGATCGTCTCCAACGGCAGCGATAACGGTCCTTTCGGTGCCGCGAATGATATGCGACTTTAAGCCCAATTCACTAATACGATTTGCAATGTGTTCAACCTGCTGGTCTGACGACGACTTTTCCATCACGACGATCATTTTCGGAAAACTCCGGGGGGAAGGGGAACGAGTAGATCGTTCAGGGCAAAAAAAAACCTCAAGGAGTTAGGCCTTGAGGTTGGAAGTTTATTTTATTGTGTCCGCTTAGCGAACGGCAAAACTCCATCGGCCCGATTGGGTATCGGTAAAGAAATAAAACAAGAAGTGGTTCCGAGGAATTTTTATAGATGAAAGTATGGTTGGTCCCAAAGAAAACGCAAGCTCGATTGGGGCCCTGCTCGATCGGGGACAATGGCAACCACTGAGGATCCGTTCGAAGCGGCCCAGCGAAATAGTTCCGAAAAAACTAAAAATATTAACGAAAAAAGCTGTTGAGATTTGCAATCGCAGAGTCAGGGTGATATAAAGCTCTCTTAAATCGCTTTAGCGGGCGTTTAGTGTTCCTTGATTGGATTTGAAATACTTTATTTAGAGGTGGCTTATGAATCGTTCGTTATTGCGTCGGAGTAAGGGATTCACGCTGGTTGAACTCTTAGTTGTCATTGCGATCATTGGTATTTTGGTAGGGTTGCTATTGCCGGCAGTGCAGGCCGCTCGAGAAGCGGCCAGGCGAATGCAGTGTTCTAACCATATGAAACAATGGGGTTTGGCCTTCCACAACTTTCATGATGCCAACAAAAAGTTTCCGAAAGGCTCGTCAAACGGAGCACTAAAAAGACAGACTTGGGTCATGTACCTTTGGCCCTACGTTGAGCAGTCCGCCCTGTACAATACCTCCGATTACAAGCAGCATTTTTATTTGCCGCCAAATACAATCCCCAAGGCGCAAGCCAACGGCGATGGACTGACGGGAACGACTGGACGACGAGTCCCCATTTATCTTTGCCCGAGCGATAATGGCCAAATTGACCAAGACGACCATCCAAACTATCAGAGAACACGTGGCAATTACGTTGTGAATTGGGGCAACGTTTGGTATGGGCAACCGGATAACTCGACCCCTCCTCCACCTAATAAGGCTCCATTTTTTAATATCAATGGAAACCGCGGAACTCCTGGCGTGGTTACTTTTGGGAGTTTGCCTGATGGTACCTCGAATACGCTCTTGATGTCTGAATACCTTTTAGCCAAGAGCCGTCAGGACAATGACTGGCGGGGAGATATTCACAACGACGACGGCATTTTCCGTTTTCACACTTTGCTCACTCCAAACACATCTTCACCCGATATTATTTTGAATGGTTGGTACCAAGTCACGAACGACCCAAGGATGCCCGCCGCTACAGGAACCCAACAACGCAATGCAGCCAGAAGCCGACACACCGGGGGCGTGAATGCCGCACGCTGCGATGGTTCGATAAACTTCCTTTCGGATGGTGTCAATTTGTCTGTTTGGCAAGCCATGGGATCTATGGATGGCGGCGAAGTTGCCAACATCGATAATTGAGTTGACAACATCGAAAGTTGATAATCAAGAGCATCAAGTACTTTGAGCCGCAACGCGCTAGCGTGCGGGCTGGAAGGCAAGTAATTACTTGCGAGTTCGGCCCTCATGCTAGCGCATTAAGGCTCAAAATTTACAAGTAAGTGCCATAGGGCTCGTGCCTGCGGCACTGGGGCACGACAAGGAGTACAGTTCCAAATAAATCTGCCTCTCTCAGGCGGAGTTTTTTCGTCTCGGAGAGTGCTCTAGCTTACTTTTTAATAACCTTCACCTGGAGAATTTCATTGACTCGTCAAATTTTTGTTGGTTTCTTGTGCAGTGCCTTGACCCTATTGTGTATCACGGGTTGTGGTCCAGAATCAAACACGGCATACATTTCCGGAACGGTGAGCATCGATGGGAAACCAACCGACAAGGGGTCTATCTCGTTCATTCCCGTAAATGGTCAGGGACCAACGGCCGGTGCAGAAATCAAAGATGGCAAGTTCAATTCCCAAGCTGCACTGGGTGAATGCAAAGTTGAAGTTCGAGTACCTAAAGTGGTCGGCAAGAAGAAGCTGTATGATACGCCGGATAGCCCCGTCCAAGATGTGATGGAAGAGGTCTTGCCCTCCAAATTCAACGAGGCGTCGGAACTTCGTATCGACATCAAAAAGGGTACCAACACCAAAGATTGGGATCTCAAGACGAAGTAACGAACTTGGCAATCAATTCACTGTTCCCTACTTCCCCGAAACTACAAAGCGTTTCCATTCCAGTTCGTTGGTCGAGCCGAAGTTGATCAGGTCACCGACATATTTCTTGCTGATTCGCAGATAGTTGAATAACTGGGCTTCGTACTCAGTCGCGATTGCTTTGACTGCTTTGAGTTCGACGACGATTTCGCCAAACAAACAGTGCTAAGTTTGGATCGGACTTACGCGCTCTTGAGAATCTTTTTGCAGACATTGCCTTCGTTTTGAGTCGAGCGTTCTGGTCTGCCTTGATGTGAGTAGACCAGTTTCCAGTGATCGACTCCCAGCATGTGCAAGATGGTTGCATGCAGATCGTGCACGTGCAATCGATCTTCGATCGCGTGCAAGCCAATCTCGTCGGTCTTTCCAATGGCTTGGCCCCCTTTTGCACCACCGCCTGCCATCCACATGGTGAAGCCATAGGCATTGTGATCGCGGCCATCCCCCTTTTCACTCATGGGTGTTCGCCCGAATTCTCCGCCCCAAATCACTAGTGTGCTGTCGAGCAAGCCCCGCTCCTTCAGGTCTTTCAGCAGGCCTGCCACTGGCTTGTCGCTTGTCAAACACATTTTGCCGTGGTTCTTTTCTATAGCGGTATGGGAATCCCACTTGCTGCCAGCACCGTGATATAGCTGAACAAATCGAACACCACGTTCGACTAGTCTACGTGCTAGCAGACAATTCTTGCCAAACGAAGCGGTCTCCTTGTCATCGATGCCATACATGGCTTGCGTTCGTTCCGTTTCCTGGGACAAATCCACTGCCTCGGGTGCTTGAGCTTGCATACGAAACGCCAGCTCATACGAATTGATGCGTGCTTCCAATTCGGAGTCGCTCGTTCGCTGTGCTTGATGCTGCTTGTTGATTTCGTTGAGCAATCGAAGTTTGGCGGCTTGTCGATCCGCGCCCACATTGTCGGGTGTCTTCAAAAAATCGATTGGCGTTTTGCTGCCATTGAGCGCGATCCCCTGATGGCTCGCTGGCATGAAGCCTGCAGACCAGTTGCGAGGACCATTGATAACATGCCCATCACCATCCTCAATCACGACAAACGCAGGCAAATTCTCGTTGGCGGTCCCCAATCCGTAAGTAACCCAACTGCCCAACGACGGTCGGCCACCAAGTATGGAGCCAGAATTCATTTGGCATACTCCATTCGAATGGTTCAATCCATTGGCCCAACAGGAGCGAATAACAGCGAGGTCGTCCGCATGTTCGGCTGTGTGCGGTAACCAATCCGAGACCCACAGGCCACTCTCGCCATGCTGAGCCCACTTTCGTTTGCTGGGCATCAGGGGTGCATCGTACTCGCCCATCGGAGTGATGATGGGACCAAAGCTGGCAGGTAACGGTTTCCCGGCAAGATTCTCTAGCTCTGGCTTTGGGTCGAACAAGTCGATGTGGCTCGGCCCACCCTCCATGAACAAGAAGATCACGCTCTTTGCCGTTGGCGTGTGATGCGGTCCTTTCGAGACCGTATCCGACTTGTCTGCGGCCGCACTGGTTTGCTGCATCATCGAGGCCAGCACGAGCGAGCCGAATCCTGCTCCTGCCTGTTGAAGCATATCACGGCGATTCAAATAGCCGCTGCCGCGTTGATTGGGATGAAAGGGAACCATGACGACCGCCTGCTATTCCATGTGTAGGAATGAATTCGAATTGATCAAGACGTGACAGTAGTCTGCAAACAAATTGTGCCAGTCTTCTTCATTAGGATTGGCCCCGATGAAACGGATACCGGACTCCCGTTCGGATAATGTGGGAGGCTTTAGGAAAACACGTTCAAAAGCTTCATCGACGCAAGCTTCCTGTGTAGACTTGCGGTTGATAATTTGTTTTGCCATGTTCTCTGCTCGCGCGTTCACCCAAACCGAGTTCATCATCATCAGCGACTGCAGTGGAGTCGTCGTCGCGTTTCGTTTGGCCGTCGAAGAACTCCCATCTGGCGAGTCAAAGAGCGATAGAAATCGGTCTTGCGAATTCCGCATCGAGCGAACGAAAATCGAGCGAACAGGTTTCGAAGCGTCCACGGAAACACCTTCATGCACTGGACGAATCTCGCCTGACGCGGTCAGAATCGAATCGCGAATTTGCTCAGCGTCCAATCGACGCGGAGAAAATCGCCACAGCCATCGATTGTTCGGATCGATCTGTGAAGCCGTGTTCGTGTCAGATGGGTAGGCGGATTGGCGATAGGTTCGACTATTCAAAATCCAGCGATGCAGCGATTTGAATCGGCCGCCGTCTTCAACAAATTGGTTAGCCAAGTAATCGAGCAACTCGGGATGGGTGGGCGGCTCGGTCAATCGTCCAAAATCGCTGGCGTTCGAAACAATCCCCTGGCCGAAATGCTGCTGCCAGACTCGGTTGACAATAACACGCCAGGTTAATTGGTTTTCGGGACTAACGAGCCAATTCGCAAGCGCGAGCCGCCGGCCGCTGGAGTTTCGATCGGGCATCGGAGCAATGGGCATTGCTTCGGGATTTAGTATCGATGGTATTCCTGGTGCGATCGGCCCTAAACCGGCTTTTCCAGGTATGTAAACTTCTGCAGCTTCGGTTCCGGCATCGGTGGCCGTCAATGCAATCGGCAAAGTCTCTGGCTTCGGTGCAGGTAATTGTTTTAGATATTCTTTGGCAAGCTGCCAATTCGTTTTTTCATCGGCAGGCAGGACCTTCTCCCAAACGATTGCGTTAACATCACGTGTTTGTTGCAGCGAAGCCAAGTGTGCAATTTGCTTCTCGCGAGTCGATCTTTCTGTCGCTGACTTGATGAGGGCTGGTCGAACTTCTGGTGGAAACTTACCGACTGCCGATTGAATGGTTTTTTCTCGAATGGGGGATTCAATCGATTCAATCGTATCTAGGAATGGCTGGGCTGCCTCTCGCCATGATTTTTCGTTGGCATGATTTCGATCGATCTGCTCTGGCGTGGCGGCTGGCAAATCTTCTCTCGGAATCAAACCGGAAAAATACGCTTGTAGTCGGAAGTAATCTTTTTGAAGCAGCGGATCAAATTTATGATCGTGGCATCGCGCGCAACCATAGCCCAAGCCCATGAAGGCTTCACCGGTTACGTCCGTAAGATCGTTCAAGATGGCGGTCCATTGACCGGTGACATCACGCTGGTTGTACTCGTAGATCCACAACCTCAAATACCCGTTGGCATCCCGGCATTCCAAAGAGTTGAGATCGATTTCATCGCCTGCCAATTGCTCCCTTACAAAGTCGCGATACGGTTTGTCTTCATTGAACGAACGCACAACGTAATCGCGATAGCGAAAGGCGGTAGGTCGGAAGTCATCTTGTTTGTAGCCGTCCGATTCTGCGAACCGCACCAGATCTAACCAGAATCGCCCCCAACGCTCGCCATATCTTGGGTCGTCGAGCAATTTATCCACAAGCGTTGGAAAAGCACCCTCGGCTGGCTCGGAAAGGAATTCCGCGACTTCAGCCGGAGTGGGCGTGACCCCGACCAAATCGAGATAGGTGCGGCGGATCAAAGACAGCCTGTCGGCTGGTTCGGCAAATGCAAGTTGATTGGTGGCCAATCCTGCCTTGATGAAGGAATCCAAACGCTCGCTGACCGAATCTTTACCGACGAAGTCAAGTTGCGCACGTGGCTGAAAAAACCAGTAGGCACGATCGTCTTCATCGAAACCCTTTTCGCCACTTTTCTTTGTCGACATGGCTGCCGTTTTAGCCGGCCAGTAGCTACCGTCTTTGACCCACTGTTCAAGGACCTCGATCTTTTCATTGGAAAGCTTTCCCGACGGGGGCATTTCGAGATCCTTGTAGTGGATCGCAGAGAGGAACAAACTGTCCTCCAGAGAAGCCGTATCGACGATAGCTCCGCTTTCGCCCCCGCGGGCAAATGCAGCTTGACTATCTAGCCGCAATCCTCCTTCTTGCTTTTCATCACCATGGCACCGAACGCAGCTATCGATCAGTAGCGGTCGAACTTTGGACTCAAAGAATCGCGTCTGGATATCCACGTTGATGTCAGACTCATCGCAAACTGCCACGGACGAGATTGCGATTAACCAAACGATTGACAGTAGAGGTATGCTCATCGAGTTTCGATTCCAGGAAATCGCATCGCAGTCATGACGGTAATCTATTAGCCAGTAGTCAACATTGCGAAAGACAGCTAAAGGGGCAGGGATCGCTTTATAGGCGATTTTCGGACACATTGATACTAACGTTCACAGACGTTCATTGTCAACTTAGTTCAGCCCTAAGTGCGGCTTTTCCCCCAGATCGTCGAGGCGAGTCGAAACAACAAGGAATAGCGCCACCATAGTTCAGTTGGCATATCCTGGGCTGCCACCTTCGGCGGCGAAGAATTCTGCCCAGATCGGCATGTGCGTGCTGATTTGAAATGCTTGGTCGATCGACAAATTCAATTGCCGCAAGAAATCGACCACACCTGACCGACCGGTAAACTCGTCGGTCGCTCGAATTGGGAACACAATGTTGTCAAGCATCGTTTCGCCAGTGACCGTTGTGGGTATTCCTTCGAGTGCAAAGTGCATCCCTATATTTTGAAGCGAACGCATCTCGGTGTCCGAGTAGCCGAAGTTACCCAATAGAATAATGTCATCCTCGGATCTACCATCCTGTCGAACACTTCGAATCAAATCCGGTAGCAATCTCAACTCGCGTCCGTTCGAGAGAGGATCAAGGCGCAGGTTTACGAGCGTGAACGTAAAGGCCTTGTCGATGGGCACGGCTTTGCAACGAAACCAGCCTACCAGCGGATCGAACTCGATCAGCGCTTGTGGGTCATCGATCGTATACAGTTGTGGCCGATCGGTTTCAATGCGATCGGTATCGAATAGAAAAGCGTACTGTTGTTGATTGGTTGGGGAACCGACGCGCGAACCGATGCAGTAGTCGTAACGTCGATCGCTTTGATTGATCTTGTCAAGCAACTCGGGCACTATGTTTTGCTGTTTCGACTGTATATGCTGCAACGCGATTACGTCGAATTGCCGAATCATGCGAGCGATGGTTTCGACGACCGCGGCTTTCTTTAGTTTGGATTCCCCGAACGCTTCTAGGCTGAAGGAAGCGATACGAACGGTTGGTAATTGGTTTTGGCCAGTAATTCGGGTGGATTGCGTGTTGCTTGACACCGTTGGCCAGGCTGGTGAAGACTTGGAACCGGCGGCCAGGGGTGACGTTTCGTGCGAAATATCGCTTGAACGAAAATGCTCGCTGAGCGACGAATTGGAAACAAGTCGATTGGACAGAACGTCCGATTTCGGACCAAGAGTTCCTGTTGGACTGGGTTCGATAAGCTGGCCCGGAGAAGTGCTCGAAGACGCAGCAAAATTCGATTGTAGTCTATGCCAGATTGCGAGAGTGGAGTCGTGGAAAGCGATGGCCAAGCCTCCAAGGATCCCCGCAATGACCACGTGACGTTTCTTGAGTGAATTCATGATGGTTCTGTTATCGGCAAGCATTCAATCGAAGCTAAATGTTTAACTGATCGAGCCGACAGCGCTAGCTACCGCCGTCGGCTGTTGTCGGCTGTGAAAGCCGACAGCCTATGTCAAAACGAAAAAACCTTCGCTGATTTTGCCAGCGAAGGTTTGTTTCGTTTCGGAATAAAGGATTTTTGGTGTTTTAGACCAATTCCTTTTTAGCCCCGATCAGCGTTCGAAGTCTTTCAGCCAAAAGACGTGCGTCAAAAGGCTTCTTGAAAGTCTCGTTGATACTCGAGCGATCAAAGCTCATTGTGTTGCCGTCATCGGGCAGCAATGCAATAAGAATGATTTCGGTGAAATCCGCATTCTTGCGTAGGTTTTGACAGATTTGCAGTGCTTCTAACTTCCCAACTGAGAAGTCGACAATCATGCAATCTGGGTGGAAACTTTCCGCTTGGATTCCAGCCTCGAATCCGCTTGCAGCAACTGAAACTTTGAAGCTTCGTTCCTGCGGGAGTTCGCGCTTCAAGTTTTCGATCAAGACCTGATCTTGTGCAACGATCAAAACTTTGGCCATGGCCTCATCTTCCAGGTCCCCAAGCGGCATTCCGTGCTCTTTGAGAAACCTGATTAGATACTCGCGGGGAATGCGTCGGTCTTGTGAACCGGGGATGCGGTACCCTTTGAGTCGGCCGGAGTCGAACCATTTGCTGACGGTTCTCGGGGCCACCTTGCAGAT
>JAYVPJ010000189.1:0-14110 GCA_043757445.1 Pirellula sp.
CCAGCGATAAGTTGTGAGCAAGGCCCAGACACCGCCGAGTATCGGTGCGCTCAAAGCTGCGAATCCACCAAAGACTCCCCACCAGACAATTCCTCGCACTCGATTCCATCGATGCACCAACCCGATCCACATCAAATTGACGATAAGCAAATGTAGCGACACATCGTGAGTCATTTGAAAGAGTTGATGGAAGTTGGCAGTCAATCCGACGCATAAGCTAACGTACCCAATGATCACGACTTTCTGGCGTCGCGCTTCGGAAATGACCATGGCAGCAGTCATCAACACAACGAGAGCTTGAATGCAGACAACAGTAGCGACGACAGCGTTTCGATTGTCATTGAATAGCCAGTAGAGTGTAGCCAGGAAGTAGGGAATGACGGGGGGCATCCAAGCAGTGGGACCTGACATCACGCCAAATGGATCCGAAAAACCGTTTCCATTTCGAATGGCTTGTGCAATCGAATCGTATTCTGCACCGAGATGATCCCTGCCGTCATAGTTGAGCCATTGCGACTGGGAGCTGAAGATTGGAAGCAACTTGCCAACGCGAGGGTCAGACCGCAAATGAGCCACGAGAGCCATACTGCAAACAAGCAAGGAAATCGCGATCCAATCGGCAATGTACAAAGGACGAAACGGTTGCATCGACGCAATATTCCTTGGCTTGAGTAACGATAACTTTGCGGCTCTATCAAACGTTACCACATGCCACGTGGCTCGTAGCACGTAGCCGAGTCTCTCCGAGACTCGTCCAACGTCTCGGAGCCAGCGTCTCGAGGAGAAGCTGCTACGAATCATGCTCAATAAAATCAACGCTATTCAAACGCATCCCAACGGTCTGTGCTGCGCGACAACTAGCAATTCGCAAAAATAATGCTTATGCGAGTTTTGTTCCGCAGAAAAGTGACGTGAGCTAGAGTGTTTTATCAAGACTGCCGAAAGGAACGAAAAAAACCGAAAAATGGATTTGCCAGGAAGAATTTTGGCAAAAAAATTAGTGGCAAAAAAATATTGATCCAACAATTGGCGGAAGCGATAGTCGAACAGTTGTCTCAACTGTTTCCGGCCTGCGTCTCGGCCGTATCGCATCCAACAGCCCTGCGATGATGATTTTGTGATGAATCAAGGATTGTACTAAACAAACAGGGCGAAACAGGGGCCAGCGAGAAACAGGAGGGAAACAGGGGCCAGTCATCTATTTTCGACTCAGAATTTTTGCCTCTCTTTCGCGCGATAAAAATAGCGAGGCACAGCCCAGGCATGGCGGCCTCAACTTTCATTCGTTCCGAAGAATTCCAAGCGGCGCACTAAAAATGATCGAAGAAAGATCCGAGATCGCAACGAAGCACTATCGTCGGTATTAGCCAACCTGTTTTCGGCTCAACTTGCTGGCAAAAGAATCGCTAACCGTCACTTGGCAATGGCGAACTTCCCATTCATTAGCCACTTCACCCGCGAAGGATTGCTACTTGAGCCAACGACTCCGTGCATCTTGCAGCGGGCAAGACTTCGACCAGACATGGGCGGGACACTTGGTTCGACGATTCGCGGCGTGCAACTTCGATCTAGGTGCGCGTCGATGCGGCGGCGACCGTCGTTGTCCGTTCGTTGGAATCATTCATGTCGCCGCGTGTTCAGCGCGAAGGCGCGCTCAACCAATCGAGAATCGTACTGGCTTGGAGTGATTCGAACCAGCAACATGCTTAACTTCTCTGGTGACGAATGCACGTTGAACAATTCGAGCCCGAAAACCGAAAACCAAACCTGACCCCAGGAAGTCGACTCGCGGTTTGCGGCCCATGTTGTGATCGACGCCAGTTGAAGTACACGAGCAGTTTGGTGCATTCTGAGGTAGAATGAAAGGGTGGTTTGATCGCCAATCAGGAGCTTAGGAACAATATGATGCAAAAATTTAACTTGTGGCGAAGTGGAATTATCCTAATCATTTGGATAGCTTGGTCAACTCCTGCCAGCTGCCTTGGTCAAGATGCGAGCAAATTGGAAGACGCACTGCCTAAAGAGATTCGCAATCGCGCCGACGTGCAGCAGATTATCCAGAGGCTGCGTTTTTTAAGGATGAATGAAGCCAACTTTGGCGAGAATCATCCGAAGAAAGAGTCCACTCGGGTACAGATTCGTGAGTCCGAGTACGAATTGAATCGCATCGTAAAACTTAGCAGAGCATCTACAAAATCCGGTCTAGTGGAGAATTCGATCAACATTGAAGACGTTATGCCTAAAGAGCTTCGAGATCGACCGGATGTGCAGTTGATGATTCAGAAATTACGTTTTATGCGAATGAACGAAAAGTACTTTGGAGAAAACCATCCCAACAAGAAATCCACTCAGGAGCAGATTCGCAATCACGAAGCGGCGTTGCTCGAGCTGGCGGATCTCTCTCATCAGCCCCCCATTCAGCCCCCCATTCAGCCCACCGTTGGACAAAGAACATCCAAGGCGATCGATCTGATGACACCGGACTTGCAGAATAGCAGGGATGTGCGACTAATTGTTCAGAAACTAGCGTTCCTAAGACTTAATGAAGCCAACTTTGGCGAGAACCATCCAAAATGGAACATCATCCAAGCGGAAATAAGGGAGCTCGAAGCTGCACTGAGCGAAATGGTCAAGTTGGATGAACAGGCAAGCCGAAATCCATTTCTACGCGACCGGAATTAATGGCTGGTTGGGTTCCCTGTCCATTCCACTCGAAATCAGCAACAATAAGTGCTTTGCTCTCGAGAAAGTTCACCGATGCTCGTTTTGGAACCGTATTCGTTTGGAGTTGGCGATCGATTTGCTCATCAAGCCAAGGCGCAACTGCGCGCGTTCATCGCCCTTTCCGAACAGATGAAACCTAAACAAGGGTTGGCGGTCGTGCCAGTTTGGAACAAGTCGAATCGAGAACACTCGTTCATTGGCTCCGAACCACAGAGCGTCTACGATTCAGCAGCTGCCGCCGTTGCTGAGTTGGAATGGGATCACCCTTGGTATGTCGACGCGGACCATATTCAGCTGAAAACCGTCGATCGGTTCTTGGCCTGTTCCAATTTCTTTACTATCGATGTGGCTGATTCCATCGGCAGGCCGGCCAGCGACGCGGAGATATCCCAATTTGTTGGACGCCATCCGGAATTGCTAAGCCCACTCCCTATTCCAGGAATAGATGCTCCTGTGTCGATCCTCCACACCGAAGTAGAACGCGTGGCTCGCAAGTATTTGCTGGCAACTCGTCAAGCGGGCGATATCTATCGGTACATCGAAAACAAAAAGGGTGTCGGAGGCTTTGTGCCTGAGGTTTCGATGGATGAAACGGACTCGCCGCAGACTCCACCTGAGTTGCTGATCATCTTGGCGGCGCTTGCCGATGAAAAATTGCCGATCCAGACGATTGCACCGAAGTTCACAGGTCGGTTTAACAAAGGGGTCGATTACGTTGGCGACTTAAATCAATTCGAACGGGAGTTCTTTGACGACCTCGCCGTCATTCGATTTGCTATCGGACAATATGGTTTGCCGGCCAATCTGAAGTTAAGTGTGCATAGCGGTAGCGACAAATTCGGACTCTATCCCATCATTCGAAAAGCACTCCGTTCTACGGGAGCTGGTATCCATCTCAAGACTGCCGGGACGACATGGCTCGAGGAGTTGATTGGATTGGCTGAAGCACGGGGCGATGGGCTTTCACTGGCGAAAGAAATCTATGCTTATGCGTTTGAGCACATTGACGAATTCTGCGCACCTTACGCGAGCGTGATCGATATCGATCGAACGCGATTGCCGAGTGCAGCCGAGGTAGTAGCGTGGGACGGAGAGCATTTAGCTAGTACCATTCGGCACATTCCAGGCGACACTCGATTCAACGCGAACGTGCGGCAGTTGTTGCACGTTTCCTTTAAGGTCGCCGCCAAATCCGGTAACCGATTCACGGACTTGCTAAAGTCGAACGCATCCATCGTCGGTGAGCAAGTGACCACGAATATATTTGATCGGCATCTCAAACCGCTGTTCCTCGGCTAGAGTACGTGACTGAGATTTCTAGCGTCCTAGTCCGAAATCGTCCCCCCAACAAAAACATCCCACATGGAAAAAAGAATTCTAGGCAAAACAGGCCTTGAGCTGCCGATCTTGAGCTTCGGTGCCTCGTCTCTCGGTGCTGAGTTTCGAAGCGTACAACTCGACGAGATTTTTGAGAGCGTACGTGTGGCGTTGGAGCTTGGCCTCAACTTCATCGACACCTCTCCGTTCTACGGACGTGGCATGTCCGAAGTGTTGTTAGGCATCGCACTTCGCGAAGTTCCAAGAGACCAATACACACTTTGTTCGAAACTAGGCCGCTACGATGTTGGGCATTTTGATTTCTCCGCCAAGCGAGTCGCAGAAAGCGTTGACGTCAGTTTGCACCGTTTGGGGACCGACCATTTGGATATCATTTTGTGCCATGACATCGAGTTCGTTCCTCTTCAACAAATCATCGACGAGACGTTGCCGGCCCTACGCCGCATCCAGCAATCGGGCAAGGTTCGGTTCGTCGGTATCAGCGGCTACCCGATGAAGATATTCGATGTGGTCAGTTCGCAATCGGAGTTGGATTGCATCCTTTCGTACAATCAGTACACCCTTCAAAACACGCGGCTGGCCGACGAACTTGTGCCGAAAATGAAGGCTAAGAACATCGGCATCATGAATGGTGGGCCGTTTGCCGCGAGATTGCTAACCAACGCAACATTGCCTATTTGGTATCGTGACCCCAAGGACGTACAAGCTGCGGCTAGAAAAGCAGCCGAGTATTGTCAAGAACATGGAGTCGATATTGCCCAGCTGGCTTTGCAGTTCTCCTGTGCGAATCCGGATATGGCCACCACGATTGCAGGTAGCGCCAACCCGAACAATATTCGAAAGTGGGTTCAATGGTTGGAGTCGCCGGTCGATAAGGCTTTGATGTCAGAGGTTTGTTCGATTCTTGCGCCTGTTAAAAATGTTGGGCACCGAGAAGGCCTGCCCGAAAACAATTGAATTCACCTTGGTTCGGCTGTCCCTATCCAAACGTTATTCCCAACCGAAAGAAGACATGAAAGCCCTACAGCTCGAAAAGCCCGAATCGTGGCGGATCATTGACATACCGGAACCGCCATCCCCGGCTGCGGGAGAAGTCTTGGTCCGGGTCCATCGCGTTGGAGTTTGCGGAACAGACCTCGGTGGTTACTTGGGTAAATTTCCATTCTTTACTTACCCTAGGATTCCAGGTCATGAATTGGGGGTCGAAGTTCTTGAAATTGGACCGGACGTATCCAACGTTAAGCCTGGTGATCGCTGCTCGGTCGAGCCCTATCTCAATTGCCAACAATGCTATTCGTGCCGCCGTGGGTTCACCAACTGTTGCGAGCATCACAAGACCCTAGGGGTGATGTGCGACGGCGGACTGACGGAGCGAATTCTCTTGCCTGCTCGCAAACTGCATTTGGCAGGCGGGTTGTCGATGGAGCAAGCGGCCCTCGTCGAGACGTTAGCCATCGGTTGCCATGCGGTCGATCGAGGCGGATGCAAGCCGGGAGAAAACGTCTTGGTGATTGGAGCGGGGCCAATCGGCCTGTCGGCTCTTGAATTTGTAAAGCTATCAGGAGCCCGACCGATAGTGGCAGACATTAGCGAGAGCCGACTGGCCTTTGTGCGAAACACCATGAGAGTGCCGGACACACTTTTGATTCGTAACGATGAAAGCGATATTTTCAACTTGGAATCGATGACCCAGGGCCAGCGGGCCGAAGTTGTGATCGATGCCACAGGCAACAACAGATCGATGGTCCGAGCGTTTGAATTCTCCGCCTTTGCTGGGCGCGTCGTGTACGTCGGCATCACCCAGCAGAACCTTGAGTTTGGGCATGCCCCATACTTTCACCGCCGCGAAATGACGTTGATGGCGAGTCGCAACGCGCTTTCCAGGGACTTCACCCGTATCATCGCTCTTATCGAAGCGGGTAGTATCGATACGAATCCATGGATCACTCACCATGCAAGATTTGAGGATGTTCCGAAGGATTTTCTGAACTGGCTCGATCCGAACGCAGGGGTCATGAAGGCAGTGATTCATATTGACTGAAGTTTCAAACATACCAACATCAACCTGACTAGAATATGAACCACCCCGAGACGTTGGCCGCCCATCGCCTGTTGGATGCTAATCTAAACCGCGCATTCGAAGCGTTACGTACTTTGGAGGACATCGCTCGCTTTCAAGACCAAGCTGCATGCCAGGCAAAGTTCAAATCGCTACGGCATCAACTTCGGGCTGCGACCCAAGATTGGAATCACGAACAACTTTACGCGAGTCGCGATGCTGGCCACGATGTTGGTCGAGAAACAAAGACAAGTGCCGAATCCTCGCGGGCTGGTGGATTGTCGGAGATTGCAGAGGCGGCTTCTCAAAGAAGCCAACAATCGCTGCGATGCCTCGAGGAAGTTTCTAAATTCCTCTATCCAAACTCAGCCATCGCAATCGAGGCCGTTCGGTATCAAGTCTACGATCTCAACGCGCAACTGCTGCTGGCTCAAACACGCGATAGCAGTTTTTTGCAAAATGCCAAACTGTATGTTCTTGCGGATTGCCAATTGCCACTCGACGAATTTGTTTTAAGGGTGCGGGAACTCAGTCATGCAGGGGCAGATCTTATTCAGATTCGTGACAAACAAATCGATGCACAGGAGTTGATCCGTTATACGCAAGGGGCGGTCGAAGCGGTCGACGCAACACAGACTCGTATCATTGTCAACGACCGAGCGGATGTGCTGCAATGCACGACCGCGTTTGGACTGCATGTCGGCCAATCCGACTTAAGCGTTACGCAGTCGAGATCTCTGATTCGTCCTTCGTGCGTTTTGGGGCTATCAACACACGATATGACGCAAGTTCATAGCGCCATCCAACTAGCAGTGGACTGCATTGGATGCGGGCCTACCTACGCATCCAACACCAAGAGCTTCACGTCATTCGCAGGACTGGCTTTTCTCAGTGAAGTTGCTGCATTCCTTCAAAGCGCATCTTCCGTATTGCCCGCTTTCGCAATCGGTGGAATTGAACTTTTGAATTTGAAAGCTGTGCTGGATACCGGCATTCAGCGCATTGCGGTCAGCAAAGCGATTTGGGGCGCTGAGCAGCCGGGGCTTGCGGCGGAGGCATTTAGGCAAACCCTTGATGGCGTTTCATGAGCATGGCGAAACTCATCGAAATTAAAGCGAAACCGAATTCGCGTCTATCAAAGATCGAAATCAACGGCGAAGGTGGCCTAATCGCATGGACCGCGCTCTGGCGATGTGCTTAAGCCGCGCAGCGGCATCCGTTCGGGGCTTGCCCCCGACGGATGCGTTTTGGCGTTCTACAACGGGCGTCCCAACTCCCATTCCCCTCAGCTTTGCTCGCCTCGGGCGAGCAAAGCCGAGGGGAATGCGTCCATTCGGAAGTGCCGGCCGTTAGAACGCCAAAACAAGGTTGGTGGGGGAGAAGCCCCCGACCAACCTGAAAGGACAGCCCACTCTCGGCCTAAGGCCGAGAGCGAACAAACTAGCAACTAGCTGTTCGCAACTAGCGACTTCAATCATTCTTTGCCAGCAGTCACGCCGGGCCAATCGTCCGTTCGGAACGGTGTTAACGGCAGACCGTTGTCGGCAAACATATTGCAGATCGGGTTCTGCGCCCAAGCATAGCGAACCGAAACAGGGTCATCCACGCTGGCAGAAGAAACTTGAACGCGCCCGTCCTCCAAGATTTTGGCGTCTGCTTTGTAAAATTTCATGTCAGCACCCGCGATGGTAAAACCGATTGGTTCTTTGACATCGAATGGTCGCCAAGACTTTCCGCGGTGAGCAAACTTCACAAGGATGCTACTTCCCGCTTTTTCCATCGATTCATAGCGAGGGCTTTGGTAGTCGATTGGGATGCTGTATTGTTTGGCCAGTGCCCAGCGGGCAAGCCGCATGCCGACATCGATTTTGTTCTTTGGGTGAATGTCTTTGCCTTCGCCGATGTCGATGATGACCGCTTGACCACTATTGGCGAGCTTATCCATGGACATGGTTTGGGCTTCGCGAAGCTCCGACCAGTCGCTATCACCTGGTTCCGAGCGCTCGGCCTGATAGTCGGCAAGTTGGACCCAATAGAATGGAAAATCACCTTGGCCCCATTCGTTGCGCCAGTTAGTGATCATCTCAGGAAAAAGGTCGCGGTATTGGTATGCACGGCCAGCATTCGTTTCGCCTTGATACCATATGGCGCCTTTAATGCCGTACCCTAGGTGCGATTTGAGAACGCCGTTGTAGATATTGCCAGGGCGTGAATTGCCTCGCATTTGGCCTTGGAGGTTACTGAACTCTTTGTTCTCTCCTTCGTTTCGATCCTGTTTTGCCCCGAGAGCGGCGAATTTGTCCTCCATGCCTATCCAGCGAGCTAGAAGCCCCTCGTATCTAGGCTTGGCCTTGAGCACATCGCGGTTTACCCACGCTTCACAAGCCGATCCGCCCCAGGCGTTGTTGATCATTCCAATTGGTACGTTGGTGGACTGATGGATTTGTCTGGCAAAGAAATAGCCAACGGCGGAGAAACTGCTAACTGTGGATGGCGAACAGACCATCCAATTCCTATCGTCGTGGGTCCAGACAGCTTCCTGAGTCCCGACTTGCAGGAAGTTAATCATTCTAATGTTGGGGTAATTTGCGGAGAGCTTTTCCATGTCGGCATTGTTGGATGCGGATACTGTCCATTGCATGTTGGATTGACCCGAACAAATCCAAACTTCGCCGACCAGCACATCGCTAAGCTCAACCACGCTCGAACCCGCGACACGCAACTTGTGCGGACCACCAACGGGCAACGAAGGTAGCTTGGCGGACCAATTGCCGTTGTCGTCGGCCATCGTATCCATCGATTTGTCGGCGATCGAGATGGTGACTTTTTCGCCGGCCTTAGCTGTTCCCCAAATTTTGTTTTCTTGACCTTGTTGAAGCACCATATGGTCGGAAAACACGTTGGGGAGTTTGACGTCTGCATTGCAGTTCGGTGCTCCATTCAAAAACAACGCAAGGGCGCCAAGAGCGATCGATCGAAGCGACCACGGAAGCAAAGACACGTTCATTGTGGGTAGGTCCTATTGACGGAGAGAAACGGAGTGAAGTCTTAACTAAGTGAGACCAATAAGGTGGGCGATTTGAAACCAAAACGAATGGTGAACGAGAGCGGTGATGATGAAGCATGCATTCAACCCAAGTGCTTGGTCTGCGAGCAACCGGTTCGAAGCCCGTGGCTGGATCAAGCGGTAGGTGGGCCGCAGTATTCGATAGACGATCAAACTAAGCATTACGATAGTCACTACGCTTTGCCAGCCTAGCACCGTTCCGACTAAAAAGCACTGAAGAGCCCAATGCCGACGAACGATCGCACCAAAATTTCTTGCAACGGCCAATGACGACGCCCATCCGATGATAGCACCTGCAATTCCGCCGATAAGCAAGGAAATAGTAGGATTTGCGAAGGGACCAAAACCGGAAAGCGCCCGCACAGAGAATGGCTGTTGCCATGCGACAAGATCGAGCATTGGATTAACGATTTTGAACGACCCCAATCCGAACCCAATGAGTACCAACGGAAAGATAGGAAAAGGTTTCTTGCCAATGCTGGCGGTGGCAAGCATGATCAGAATTCCAAATAGGAACGCGTGAATCACATAGATTCCGATCAACGGCCATGGCGGATCGAGCACGATGTTGACCAATCCAGGTCGTCCAAGAGATTTCCAGTGAGGCAAGTTTGCGCCACCTCGAACCAACTGCCAAAGTGCGAGCCACATGAAGGCGGTCCCGACCGCAATTTCAATGAGCAGATAACGAGGTGCGATTGGCAAACTGCATGTGCGACATTTGCCCTGTAAGTAAAGCCAGCCAAGGATAGGTGTGTTGTCGATAAACCTGAGATGGGTGTTGCAATACGGGCACTTCGATCCACCAAAGACGATGGTTCGCCCCTCGGGTACCCGCCAGGCAACCACGTTGAGAAAACTGCCGATACTTGCGCCGAAGTAGAAAAACCATCCCAGAAACAAAAATTCACAACTCCGCAGAAGCGTTCGATTGGCCCACTTCATCTCCAATTCGGGTGGCAGGAATTTCTTGAGAGGGTTTTTTAAGCGAAAGAGACTAAGTTCTAATTCGGGGAGTAGAACCACGTAGAAAAGATAGACAGCGCAAAGACATGTCAGCAAGGCAACCAACATCCAGTTGGTGCGAGCGTGGCCGACGCTGCCAGCGTCGGTACGGATGCTAGCAGCATCCGCCACGGGGCTAGCAGCATTATGGATGCTGGCAGCATCCACAACGGTGTGTGGTTGTTCTTGACTCGAACTTTCCTCAATCAGCTCCGATGGGATTTCGTTCAAAAGGCCGCCCGTCGCTTCTGGAATTTATTGAGTAAGTCTTTGAGCGGGTCCGTCGCAGGCGAGTTGTTTCCCTGTTGCAGGTTGCGCGGGTTGAGTCTACGAACTCCGCCGGGATTTTGTGCGTCTTGTGCGATTCGATAAGCGTCAATCTCCGTGACCTCAGGCAGTTCATCGCCGGGGGGAACGAGAAAAAAGCCTATACTGCGTGGTTGATAGTTGATGTCTTCGATTGGATTGGGGCTGGTGCCCGTTCGATCAATCGCGATCGATTGAAGGAACTCTTCATAGACACTTATATCGTACAACACCGTTGGGGGAATCGGTGTTTGGAATTGCTGTTGATTCCAATTCCCGAAAGCGTCCATCGTTTCCACTGTCTCAACGATGGTTCCACCAGAATCTCGATCCAACTGAACCAATTCGCTTCCTCGGGATGGTATCCGTAGCTTTTGCACCGATTGAGCCTGCCTTCGGTCGGCCACCAGCACTAGCAAAGTATCGCTATGCGAGTTTAGAATCCTGGCGGAAACAGGGCGTAACTGTGGATTGGCTACCACTTGATTTTGAATCGTCCGAAACTGTGGCTGAGGCAAGATAAACGACGGGACCTGAGGCATCCAAACCTGCCACGGATCAAACGTCATGTTCTGCAATGTTAGGCCCTGATTGGGAATGCAGGTCAAGGCCATTCCGGGGTACAAAACACTTTCAAAGCAGTAACCAGCGAGACCTTGCATGGCTTGAATCCTCCACAATTGATCGGCTCCATTGTGGATGGGTAGTAAAGAAATCGGAAAAGGCGTATTCAAACGTTGCATACTACCACCACCAAAAGAGCCGACTTGAAGGCCTCCGCCGAATGCGCCTAATCGGTGATGGAGCCTGCTGCTTCTTGCCATTCCATCTGGAGCGTTGCCAAGTCCGATCGCCAACCAGTCGTTTTGATAACGTTGCTGCAATCGCACGATATTGTCTGAGACAGGAGTAATGTACCATGCCGAGTCAACACCAGAAGCTTGATTGCTAAATCCAAATTGAGTGCCTCCGTGTAGGCCTAGGAATTGTCGGCCACTGGCGTTATCCACGGACAAATGTACTGCAGTCATGCTTGGCAAATTTTGTAAGTTGCCGACTTGGCCATTTGGCACCGTCCCGTTACGAACGCGGCCCGAAAAGGGTGACTCAAATCCAGATGGCAAAACATCCGAACTGGAATTGAGCAGCCCGGGTTGGTGTGAATTCGAAACCGTCATCTTGCTCCATGCGAACTGGATTTGCCCATTTTGCAGCGTTCCGATTTGCATTCGTCCGGAATTGGCGACGGGCCAGCGAATGACTTGCTGCGCTGGTCGCGAGCTATAACCTAGCAGCAGCTGATCGGCAGTGTCATAACGAGGCGAACGCTGGTATCGCGTCACGGTGCCTGCGGGATCCTTTACAACAAGCTCATTGGGGGTCACTGTCGCGATGGATGGTTCCGCGAGCCCTTGGACGGTGAGTTCAAAGGTCCCCGATTCGAGCAAATCTTGCGAGATAGATCTCGAAATGCTTGGGATCGCCATGAGGGCCAATACACACAAACACCGTGCGTTGCGAGCGATTGAAGTCAACATCATTCCTATTTTCTTTGAGGAAAGGCTTAACCTAATTTCATAATCAATGATTCGAGGGCTAGCCTCGAGCGATGATCGTTGCTGTGGCTTCCCTTCAATTTGAGCTCAAGTTCGACGAGCCAAGTTATCAATTCGCGCGCGCGAGGTCGACCTATTCGCTTAAGACGAGTCTCCGCCTTGGCAACGTCGAATCGATTGAACCCAGCTCGCTCGAGGGCGATAGCCAACGTTATTTTACTGTCAACGCGTTCCGATTGCTCAACCAGCTTAGCAGCCAATCCATACCGACGAAGTGACCAAGAGACTTGGGCCATGAGTCCAACTGCATTTTGTCCGGCCGTCAGTAACTTATCGAGTTGTTCGATGGCAACTGCGACCTGCCCGTCCGCGATCGCATCCGACAATTCCCAAGCCGTCTGTGTTCGCCAGCCTCCAACCAACTCCGAGACCCGCTTGTCGGTAACTTTGCCGTTGCTCTCGGCAAACAGAGCGAGTTTGGCGATTTCACAATCGATGAGGCCACAAACGCCACCGATGCGATCAACGATCAAAGCGCTTTGTTTTTCGGTTAGAGTCAATGCGTGCTTAGAGCTCGCCCAAACCGCCACCCATTTTTGAATAGCCTTTTCATCCGGAGGATTACCCCACGAAGATTTCTGAGGTGGCGTGCACTTGACGAGTTTTCCCTTTTTTGCAATAAGCTTGTAAAGTGTTGTATTTGCAGCCAGGGTCTGGAGCTCCAAGATGAGGCAGGTTGAGACGGCTGCTTGCTCGGTCCAACGTTCGAGTTGCTCGCGACTTTTGGTAACAAATTTGTCTCCGTTGCGAACGATAGCGACCTTGGTTCCACCATCGTCGAACAGGGACCTTGTTGCAAGCTCATCATGAATATCTCGCCAAGGATCCGTTTCTCCATCAAAGGATCGGATCGTTTCCGCGTTTATTCCCGATAAGGTAATGATGTGGTTGATCGCGGTTCGACGAAGGAAATCATCCGTACCAAAACACGCAACTACTGCAGGCAATGGCAATGCAATTTTCGATTCCAAAAGCTCGAATACGGGAACAATTGGAGTGGGTTTTTCCGCTGCCGTCTTTACTGCCATGTGTTCAGTTGTTTTATTTTTAAGGCCGATCACTCAGCGATCTTTCGAAGCAAAATGCAAAAAGGTTGACGATCAAGGTGCGATCAACCACCTTCGTTTTACCAACCTTCGCGTCGATGGTCCATCATTTTAAGCTCTAATTCGTATCCAGCGGCTAGGATTCCGCTTTGCATGAAAAATTCCGATGGCTTGGTTTCCACATTCGCCTCCGCCTCGATACAATTAGAAGATTACATCGAATTTTGCCAGCTCATTCAATCCAACCCAGCTTCGAACCATGTCCAATACAAAAGTCCGTGGTACCGTCCATGTAATCGAAGATACCAAATCCTTTGGCCAAAAAGGTTTTCGAAAGCGACTTGTTGTGCTCGAGCAACAAAATGGTCGGTTTGCTAACTACGTTCCGCTTGAATTCACCAATGACGCGTGCGATGCTGTCGACGAGTTAAAGCTTGGAGACGAGGTCGACATAACTTACCGATTGAGCGGTCGGAAATGGCAAAAAGATCCAACGAGCGAAGTTAAATATTTTCTAAGTGCGGAAGCGATGGGATTCAACAAGGTTGGAGCCGGCAAGTCGGGGCCGAATGACGACGAACTGAACGACGTATTCTCGCAAGCCGCAGCTGACGATGAAGGGGACGCCCCTTTCTAGATGGGCTCCGATTGTACTTGATCCCCGATTCGATCGCCCGCGTGTACGTCCGTTAGTCCATTCACTTCCCTAAAATGTTCTTCTTTCCGGAGATGAGAAAAATGGCAACGCAGGCCACTAATTGGTGGTTCATTTCAACAGGATTGTCGTTACTTGACATGGCTATCACGGCACCATTTGGGAGTGCTCAGCCTCCCAGTCAAGCTTCTGTTAGGCGAGCGGCAGGAGTTGGTATACCGTAGCTTGGGCCCCTGGCCCGAGTTTCGCACGGCCCAGGGGGCCATGCTACTGGTAGATTTTAGTCTGCCGCTC
>JAYVPJ010000190.1:0-45166 GCA_043757445.1 Pirellula sp.
GCAATTGTCGCATCGCAGATACCTTGTGCGGGTGTTGCCGACCGTCCGCGATTTGTAGGACTTCATCGTGCCGGTGTCGCATTGCTCACAACGGTCTAGACTACGCATGGAATGCCCCCTAGTCCCATCGCAATGCGGGATAACGCACTAATTCTTTTGCCGATGCTTGGGGCATGTAGACCCGCAACCCGTACCAATGATTGACGCGGGACCCGAAGCACCCGCGCGGGAGTGCATGCAATTGTATGGCTGCCGAATGCTGAACAAGGTGTTGTGCTGGTGTTAGGCGTCATGGCTGCCGTCCTCCTTGCGCTCTGCGATGTCGACACACTTGATGCCATAGCTTCGCAACAGCGCTTTAAGGAAGCGCCTCAGTCGCTGCCAACCACTTGGTTCGGTCGGTGGTCCATTCGGAAGGATAAGAGTCAGGGTAATCGTTCGGCTTGCTATGGCTGCCATGGTTGCCCTCCGAAACTGGTTTTGAATTCGAACCGTGTTGCGTCGAAGTGAAGATCGATCTTGCCGACAGGACCGTTGCGATTCTTAGCAACGAACAATTCCGTTTCGGGTGCATTCCGCTTTTCGCGATGGAGCAACAGAACAATATCTGCGTCTTGCTCGATCGACCCGGAGTCTCGTAAGTGAGACAGTTTTGGCACCTCACCTTCAGACTCGCGATTGAGCTGGCACAATGCTAAGATCGGAATCGATTCCGTTTGAGCTAATGTTTTGAGTCCATTCGATATTTCGGTCATTAGCTCCCACCGTTTCAATGCGTGACCTGGCGGGGGCAGTAGTCCGATGTAGTCAATGACGACTAAGCCTAGTTTGCGTCTTGCGGCCGTAGATCGAATCAACGTCGTTAGCCGGTCGATATTCATTCCGCGTCGATCTTCAATCAGCAATGGAATCGATTGATACGCTTTTGCGACGCGCTCTGCCTGATTGATTCCGTCCATTGTCAAGTGTCCGTCTAAAATCGTTCTCATGTCCAAGCCGGTTTCCATCGCCAGCGCTCTAGCTACGGTTTCCTTCGACGTCATCTCCAGCGACACGAACAACGTGGCGTTATTTTCCTTGGCTGAGTTGATCGCTATTTGTGCACAAAGTGCCGACTTACCGACCGATGGTCTAGCCGCGAGAACGATCATTTGCCCAGCTCGCATTCCACCGATACAAGCGTCCAAATCAGCGATGCCGGTTTTGACCGATGCGGTTGTCTTTTGCTCTCTCGACTGTGCGACAACCTCGAGCATGATCGAACCTGCATTTTTCGCCTGAGTCGCCTTGGTAGCCGTAGCGAACAATTGCTTGGAAACGAAGTCTTGAATTTCGTCCGGCGATACGGTTGGATCCTCGACGCGACGTTGAATCTCGGATGCTATGCGTCGAAGTCTGGAACGCTCGGTAGCCTCAGTGAGAAAACCAAGATGGTATGCGTCCTGCCCTGGCATCCCTGCGTCGTTTGTAACGAGTCGACCCAGTTCACCAGCCGCAACGCCGAACGGCTTGGCTACGAGTGCTACGCTGCGAATGTCTGCGATAGGATCGCCTTTGCGACGCATATCGACGAGAACGGGAAATAGTGCTCGGCAAGTATCGTTAATCCATTGGTAGCCGCCCAACTCGATTTCAACGCGATCTAACGCGGACGGATCCAAGAGGATCAAACCGACTAAGGCTCTCTCATGGTGCGATTGAATTTCACTTGGGCTAACTTTCCGCGATGCTTCATGCTCCGCTTTAATTTGCCTTGCCAAGTCGTAATCAATTATCGGGTTCGATTCGTCAAAATCCATTTGTCGATTTTGTGTCATGCTCGTTGCCCTGTGCCTGTTAAGTTGTCGTATTCGATTTCTTCTTGTTTTTTAGGGTGTGAAACCTGGATACCATTTCGTTCCCATGTCCGAACCGCTGCTTGCCAATCGCGGATAGGCTTGCCTTTGCCTTGCACCCAACCGTTAGCCGTGTAGTGATCTAGGAATTGTTCGGCGCTGATGGAATTGCGTCTCACGTCGCAGTAGGCTTTGATTTCGCTGATTGTCGGTGGAACGAACTTCGGGCGCTTCTTACTGGGTAAGGGTAAGGGTTCTAGGAAGCGTTCCGTTTCGTGTTCCGTTTCGTGTTCCGTTTCGTGTTCCAAATTGGAACACGTCGATTTTGAAGCGTTCCGATTTGGAACACGTCGAAAGTGCGATGCAAGCCAATTTGGCACTAGCGTCCAATATCGCGATTCGGTCGTTCGACTGCCTTCCACGTAGTGAAGCAACCCAAACTCAACAGCTTTTGTTCTTGCTGCAATAATCGCCTTTGGACTCGCAATTGAAATCGATTCCATTAGTTGCGCTCGCCAAAACCTTGGGGCCTTGTTGTAGTGCAATCGGTCCTCGATTGACGCAACATAAAGAACCAACAGGAATGCATCCTTGCCAACCTCGGCAACAGCATTTGACGCGAACAACGCCTTGGCGTACTTAGCGAAGTAGCCGCAATTCTTGCGGTCGCTGGGGTAGCTATTCATCGTCCACCCCCGATCCAGCAAGCAGTTCTAGCCATTCGAGTCTGTCGAGTATTTGCGCGATCTCGGCCCGTCGGGAATCAGCTGCTATCGTGGCGGTCTGGCATGCATCACAGTCGCATGGGGGTCTTTCATCGTGCGAGATTGCATTGCTTTTCGTCGCCATCGTTGGCATAATCTAGATTCCTTGTGAAAGCCTTGCCGGGCTAAATTGAAAGAGAAAACCGCTTGTGCTTGCAGGCGGTTTTTTTATTTGGCTAGATAGAGGCTGTCCGCGCCGCGATGAATCGCGTCAACGCTTGACGACTAGTGAGATACTCCCGGCCTAGGCGGATAGCGTCGAGTCGTACTCCACCGACTCCCCTGTGTATCCATCTTGCCATCGTGGCTTTGTCTGGTCGGCGTCCTGCTATTTGGGACAGCTCGGCGCGTGCCTGGGTGAGTGTTAGTACATCCTCGGATAGGATGCGTGATACTGCGTCGGATGACATACAATTACTCCATAGCTAGATAGATGCACGTGTGGGCTACATCTGTGGGAGTATCACGGGTACGCGGCTATATGTCGGTGTAGACTAGGTGCGCACTAGGTGCGCGCACCCAGTTTCTTGGCGGTCTCAATGCCTTTGTCAGTTAGGTAGTACCCTACACCTTGTTGACTTCCAACCAACGATTGTTTCATCAATCGCGTGAACGCTCGCTTGCCTTCGGATTGCCATTTGGCTTGCTTCAGTATTTGCTCACGGCTTGCTAGCGATGTCGATGAGAGATTCATTGATAGCATGGTTTCGAGTAGTCCTACATCATTGTCGGTTAGGGTTTGCTCCGCTGCTACTATTGTTTTTTCAATGTCCGATTCCGGCTTAAGCGCATCGATATAGCCTAACAATTCTTCGTTCGGAATGTCTAACCAACTCTCTAGTGGTTCACCTTTATAGGCGTTGCTCAATACGCCACACAAACGCGCATATGCGTAATTGCTGTGATCGAACCAAGGGGCGATGTGTTCAATTCTCTTTTGGAACGAAGATTTGATGTCAGCAATCAGTTGTTGAGTTCTTACTTTTTCCTCAGCAAGCCAACGAATATCCTGTTCAGTTAGCTTTTCACCGGCTGCCATCCTTGCTTTCATTTGGCTTATTGGGACTTCGAGTAACCCATATTTTTTCCCATCGGCATCGTCTAAAAATCTTGGCATCATAGAACCCCTTAGTTGTTGAAGAATCGCCGTCATCCGCCAACACTGGCTAAAGGTCCAATAGTGACGGATGACGCGGGGTTAATTAGGCCCCTGGCGATGTGTTTAATTATAACTTTGGCGCGTGCTTGGCGGCCTCTATTGCCTTGCGTTCTGATAACTTTGCATATACTTCCGTCATATCGATTCGGGAATGCCCGCCCATGGCTTGAGCATGTTCCACGCCGAGAGAATCGCGGATCTCAGTTAGATTCAAATGTCGTAATTGATACGGAAACCATGGCCTTACCTTCGCTCGTTTCGCAGCTCGAGATATTGCCCGACGATACGAATCGGGGGTGTAGCAATCTCCCGGTTGAACCTCGGGATTGTCTTTGCTGCGGTCCAATTGAGACGGCTGTACTTTTGACTTACGGTTCGCTCGCTTGGTCGCATTATGCCAAGCCACCGATTCCGCAGGCGAAAAGCAGTACGCATCTGGCGAACGATTCATGTAATCAATCAGAGCTTCTTTAGCATCGCCGAGAATCGGGATAGCCCGCAGCTTTCCTTTGCGTTTGTTCTTGTGGTGTAGTGGCCGATACATCCATTCGGTTCCACTGCGATCGATGTCAGACGGCTTCATAGTGCATAACTCATTCGGTCGCATTCCTGTTGCAATCTGGATGCGCACCATTGCTTTGAGCACAGGCGGCAATTCCTTGGCCGTCGCCCTAACATCAGCCAACGCCACTGGCTTTATTGGTGAATTCTCATGGGCCTCCGTTTGCCCTTCGCGTAGTGGCTCAATCGATTTAAGTCGCTCCCATACAGATGCTTCCACTAGCTCTTGCCCGACAGCCCAACGAAACATGCGGATGGTGT
The DNA here is from genome assembly GCA_043757445.1 of Pirellula sp. GTDB lineage: Bacteria > Planctomycetota > Planctomycetia > Pirellulales > Pirellulaceae > JBKCUI01. Next base: position 4,581 of record JAYVPJ010000190.1, read on the forward strand.
TATTTGTCAAGCAATTGCAGTATTTTCTAGACTTCCCCGACAATACCCACCGTTCACGCTGTGCTTGCAGTGCTTTCGGTCCATAGGCCTTCGCAAGGCTGCTAGCTTCGTGTGCGTCGATGTCCTTGCATACGCCTAGCCTGCGGTCCATGTCTGCTTTGCTATTCGCGTAGGTCTTCTTTAGATGCACTCGATAGGCTGCGGTAATATGCTTGACCAAGATTGGCATATTCGCTTGATGAGACTCCAACAGCTCAGCAGGCGACGCTACAAGGGCTCTGGCACGTAGATAGAGCGTTTCCTGGTCGAACCCTTCCGGCAAGCTCAACCCGCCTGCTTGGTACTCAGCGATGAGAACGGCGTGTCGTGCGAGTGACTCCGCGGAATCGTGCCTGCCGAGATAAAAATCCCGACCGTCGATCCGAACTACTGATTGCCCACTGATGTGGTACTGGATGCGCGGTGCATCCGATTTTGGCCTAGGCATACGAACAACTCCCCTACTTGTTGTCGCCCATACCTTAAGTGTACTAGCTGGCTAGGACAGTTTTTCAGTATGAACTTCAGGTTTGCGGGGTCGCTCGGGTGAATCCCGGTACGCATTTTGTTGCGTCCGACCAATGAAAACATTGATAATTCACTAGGGTGATAGACGGGGCTCGAACCCGCGACCTGCGGAACCACAATCCGCCGCTCTAACCAACTGAGCTACTACCACCATGTAGCAAAATTTTAGTGGCTCGTCGGCCGTCCGTCAACTCATTGCAATTCTTACGAATTCGCCGTGAGTTGCTTTGCCAATCAATCCGCGTTGGTACTACACTACCGCGCGCCACGTTCAGCTGCCTTGACGACTAGCTGATTCACGACTCGCTTGATTCCGGACGTACCTGATGCAACCGCTTGGGCAGCCATTTTTTGATGAGCTTGGGTAACCGTACCCGAGAGCGTGGCAAGGCCCTTGTCGACCGTCACCGTTACTTTGCATGGCGAGCGGATTCCGCGCATGGCCAATTTATTGATCACCGCCTGTGTCAGTTTAATATCTGCACTGCTTTGGGACATCGTAACGACTCGATTTTGCAAAAGATCAGAAAGGAACCCGTTCACGATACTGTATTGCCAATCGAAACCCCAATAATTCCAAATATTCGGACAGAATAGATACGCTTACAAATCGCAGCCCGACTGCGTTCCGCAAAGCAAACCATGCGTTTCGTTCGATGGCAATCGATGTTATCTTGTACTTGAAAACTCGTGGCTTGCCCCGCATCGCATCAATTTCAGAGGAAAATAAACGTGGAAGACTCAGACGATATGGACAACCAAGATGGCCTAAACTCGTCCGCGTCGATTAGCCCATCGCCTAAAGCTGCTCCCGAATGGAAGCCGATCACAGCCAAACAACGCCGCGTTCTCGGGACCTTGATGGAGAAATCCAAAACGACTCCGGACGCTTATCCAATGACGTTCGCTGGTCTCTGCACAGGTTGCAACCAAAAATCAAACCGCGCGCCAATCTCGCACTACAGCAGCGAACAAGTCGAAACCATCGTCGATGAACTCCGCGCAATCGGGGCTTTGACTATTGTTCAGGGACTTGGTCGCAATACCAAAGTTCGACACTATGCTTACAACTGGTTGGGGATCAGCAAAGTCGAGGCGGCTGTCATGACTGAACTGCTACTGCGAGGCGAACAAACTTTGGGCGAACTTCGTACACGGGCTGCTCGCATGGAGCCAATCAATGACTTGCAACACATGTCCGAGCTGTTCAACGAGCTGAAACGGCGCAATCTCGTGATCGAACTCAGCCCACCGGGTCGGGGGCAAATGGTGTCCCATAACCTCTATCCCGAATGGGAACTCGAACAACTTCGCAAGTCGGTCGCAGCAGGAATTACCGCCAGTGGAGACGCCGACGAATCCGACACTGCTTCGAATCGTACGCCTTCGACGAACCCGACTGCCAACGTGGAAACAAACCTTCGCATCCAAGCGTTGGAGTCGGAGATCGGATCCCTAAAGGAATTTGTTAAAGATTTGCAAACTCGACTGGGCCGACTAGAAAAAGATCTTGGAGTGCTTTAGCAGCCACCGGGCGCATCCAAGCGATGCGTTTGCTGAAATCCCTTGGATGCAAACTCGCAATGAATAATTGGTTAAATGCAAAAATCGACCATAAACCCGAGACGCAAATTGCGTCAACGCTTCAGCGTTTGGCGGAATCCAATCCGCGACTGGCAACCGGTCCGGGAATCCAAGCTGGGCACTATTTGCCACTTTGCCGATATCACAATAGGAGCATAGCCGCGGAGCTCTGCGGGCGACTTGAGGAGAATTCCATCTGCGTCAAGACAACCTCCACGCGAATGTATGTTTCCATCTCAGTTGCCTTTGAGAATCGCGCCGAAGCGTTCCGAATCCTAGATGAATTCAAGGAATCGCACGCAGACACGCTACCACGGAAATTTAGCCGTGACTATGACTTAGTCTTCTTGATCGCCTTCGCAACGCTCGTCGTAACAGCAATGTCTTTTTCAGTTTCTCCGTTTGGTAAAATAATACCATTCGCATTGATGACGAACGGTATCTCGCTCTGTATCTTTGTCGAGCGATGGCATCGAAGCTACCGATATCGAAACGGATGGCGTTTTTCTCTCAGGGAGATCCTGGAAGTAACGATAATTTGTGCTGTTAATTGTGCGATCTGGCGTATTGCCATTTAGTCTTTCTCTACATCAACAGACCTCGTGGGAACTAAGCGATAAGCTGACGTTTATCGACCAATTCGCATCGCGATCCATTCTTTGATAATGTGTTGCAGCGTCAATAACTCTTCAACGTCTGGCACGAATTTGTTCAACGTCAACGAACTTCCAAGTGCTCGAAAATCCGCGGCAATGGGAATCGCCGAGATTCCGGCTCGTTTTGCCAATTGCATGGCGCGCGGCAAATGAAAGGCACTCGTTAGGATGGCGCAGCGTTTGTCTTTCCAAAATTCGGGATGCGCTTTGAGTGCGGCCATTTCAGAAATGGTATTCTGGCCAGATATCTCAAAGATCGAATCGGCTGGAATGCCCAATCCAATCCAAAGGTTTTTGGTCTGTTGACTCGGATCGTCCGCTTGCCGAAATCCTCCCGAAAGAACTCCAGTCAAATTCAAGTTGTCCCCGGTGGTGACCAGTTTCTTCACCGTCCCATCTAAATAGAGCTTTGCCGCGAAGCCAACTCGATCGCCCGCAGGACCGAATTGAGGTCGTCCGTTAGGCGCAGCGCTTGTCCCGCCCCCAAGCACGACAATATAGTCAAACGGATCTTTGTCCGACGGAACGATGGACTCGATGGATGACTCCAATACTTTTTCCAAATACGAGACCAAAATGGACGAACTCAGCATCCACATCAGGCAGCTGCCGCAAACTAATAAAAAGCCGCTTCGTCGTTCATCGCGTCCAAGCAATACCGTTCCGATCGAAATCGCGGCCACAATCGCTATGAATAGCGGCTGAATCATGTGGGTCAGCATCTTCTCTACGGAAACCCGTCCACTGAGAATCCCCGTCGCAGCGAGAGGCAAAAAAACCGTTGCGATCAGAACATAGAAAATCGGCTTGAGCCAACCACGATTCGGTTCGCACTGAGGGATGGTCATACGTTTCGTTGCAGTTCATTTTTCTGGCAATCGAATGAAGCCTTGCCAATCAGGTGGCGCCGAGCGTCCATGCTGTGCGATGAAAACAGTTAGAAAATCTTTGACACGATCCTCGGCCGGAACTTGGTGTAGAAGTCGAAATGCTTCGCCCCAGTTTCCATCTTGCAAGCTATCAAGTGCCTTTTCGTAGGCCAGGATATGCGCGTCAGTAAGCAAAACATCAGGCCCTTCAGGTGGTAGCAATTCGCTGACCATGAGAGGTGTCGTCATGCCGACTGGTAGTACACGCGCGACTCGGCGCGTTCTGGCGACTGTTGGCGAGACTTCATTGCGCACTCGTAACGCGGTCGCTTCGTCCATCAAGATGGCTGCACGCAGCTGTTTTGTCATGCTTTCCAAGCGAGCTGCCAGATTCACAACCGGTCCAAATACGGTTACTTTGACTTGATCGACGGTTCCGATGCGCCCGGCTACTGCTCGACCAGTTGCGATTCCGAGACCAGCGCGGAAACCAGATAATGCGTGTTTTTCAATGGCGGCTGCCGCTTCGAATTCGGCACGAATAGCAAGGGCAGCTTGTGCCGCCTGCAAAACGGAACTCTGCTGCTCCAGCGGCCAGCCCCAAAATCCCATGGCGGCGTCACCGTGGAAGTCGCCAACAACGCCATTGCGGTCAAGGATGTGATGGGTCATTACGCCGAGGGCGTCGCTCACGCGGCGCAACAACTCTAGCAGTTTGTCGCCAGACTCTTCGCTTTGCCTTGAAAAACCGCGCAAGTCGCAAAACAGAACGGAAACGTTAGCTTCGCGCGGGGCGAGAACCTCGTCTGGATCTCGCGTTGCCAACGCTTTTTGGACAACCGGAGCAAAGAAAGGACGCAACGAATCTTGACGACGCTGTAGCAACCGGGTTTGACGCAATGAACCGAGAGTAGTGGCCGTCAACTCTGCAAACTTGAGGTCGTCTTGTAGGTCTAATGCAATGGCTGCCGTCGCATCTCGAGCGTTCTGCGGAACCAAATTTCCGAAATCCCCAGCCACATAAATGGCCCAACCAGGACAAGCTTCGCTATTGATCGGCGTACAAAAAGCCCAATCGACGTTCTCGCTCTGCGTATAGGATTGGCCTGCGTCTATTCCGCGACTCCATACGTGCAGAACGCTTTCGCGAGTTGTGATCGCTTGATGAATCAATTGCGCTGAGGGAGAAAATTGGTGCCCTATTAAATTTCGAGAGTCCCAATGCAATAGACGTATTCCAAACTCATTTACCTCACTGGAACTTCGCCCTTTCCCTACGCTCACCTTGGGCTGGATAACAACGGGTTCGCCATTGGCTTGGTCGCCTACAATGGCTACAAAGCTCGCTTGCTGTATTCCCTGCATCAATACATTCACGACACGAGCACACAGTTCTTCGTCGGTTGTGCTGCTGGAGATGATTTCAGGAACTCGGCTGAGGACCTCGATTCGTCGATCGGCATCTCGATATCGGGCTTGTCGCAGCTGTGACGGTGCATACGAATGTTCCGTTAGTGCTGGCATCTCATCAGACTGTGACACCATACGAACGCGTTGGTCGACCAAACTGAACGTGGTTTGTCCGATCACAAAATGATCTCCGATGCCGATGTTGAATTCATCTTGTCGTAAGCCTTTATGGAAGATAGGATTACGAGCGTCGATCAGCTTCGATACCTCCAGTCGTGAACCGTTCCACTTGAGTCGAACATGGCTTCGCGAAATCCGATCATCCCATGGCACGGCCCAGCCAACTGCCGTTCTGCCCAGGATCACCGGTTGTTGTAAGGCTGGGTCTTTCGGCAGTGGCCGCCTCCAACGGTCGGACGGGCTGGGCCCTTGAGCGATCAAATCCGGCATATAGCTAAATTCGCAGTCGGCGGATACGTATAAACTCTCGTACTACTATAGCAGATTTTAGCGGTCCGATCGCAATCTAGTCGTTTGTAGATGGTGTGACCCATTCGCTTGCGACTGCCGTCTCGGAGCTTGCTTTCGTACGACGGCGACGGCGGGGTTTGTTGGCAGCCCACTCCTTGGTCATGATTTCAAAGACATCAGGGCTTTCGTAGCGAACGACGTTTTTACCCTCAGGAATGGGACCGATTAGTCCCTTGAAAATTGGCATGCCACGGAGGTCGAGGTCCGTGCTACTGTCGTCAATACCAACTTGGGAATGCGTTTTGAAGATCGATTCCGCGTTGTGGAAATCGCGGATACGAAGTGAACCATCCTGGCCACGTGTCACTACCCGAAAAACTTCTTTCTTCGCCATGGCTCTACTCCGGTCAATCGAGATGGTGCTGGTCGCTCGGCTCCTTCCTTGAAAACAGATTGTGAGGAATAGCGATTGATGAAAGACCCATCGCACCCTAGCATCCTTGCCGAGGCTTCCCAACAAGGTATTCATTCGACCGTTGGCACTCAAGAATTGCGAATCAGTGCAAGCCCTAGACTTAACTAGTACGATAGTTGCAAATGCAATCCTCGGATTCACCGTCACTTTGCACTTCTACGTCGCAGCTTTGCCCGCACAACGCCGGCTTTCGCTTTATTCGCGTGAACCAGCGGTACGTTGACATTGTGGGGTATACGATTGCCGAATTGATGGAGATGAATTTTGTCGATTTCACTCATCCGGACGATTTTGCTTTGGATCTCGGCGAAATGCAAAAGCTTATTGCTGGAGAGATTCCATTTTTTGCGATAGAAAAGCGTTACCTACGCAAGGATGGACAGATCGTTTGGGTTCGACTAACTGTAGCGGGTCTTGGACGAGACGGGGCAAAGCCAACCCGCTGCATGGCGGTACTCGACGATATTACACTACGCAAGGAGACAGAAAAAGCGTTGTTGCAAAGCGAGAGTCGTTACCGAGCAATCGTTGAGGCCGAGCCAGAGTGTGTCAAGGTTGTCAGCGCGAAAGGCGAATTGCTTGAGATGAACCCGGCCGGCCTCGCAATGTTCGAAGCAAAGTCCATCAGAGAGGTGCAAGATCGATCAGCAATGAAGAACGCTTTTTCGTCAACGAGATCGGCAACGCAAGTGAACGAGCGGCAGATCTGACACGAAGGTTGCTCGCAGTTAGCAGGGGGCAATTGCGATCGCCAGAGGTTGTTAATCTTAATGAAATGATAGTCGAAACACAGAAACTTTTAGAACTCACACTCGGTGGAAGAGTGGAAATCTCATTGTTGTTTCAGTCAGATTTGCATTGTATTTAAATAGATCGCATCGAGTTGTCACAAGTCTTAATGAATTTTTCGATCAACGCTCGCGATGCGATGCCGGATGGGGGAAGACTTGAAATCCAAACGCAAAATGTCGAATTATCAGCGGGCGATGTTGATGGCAGAATTAACGCTGGTTCTAATAACTACGTATTGCTAACCGTTTCCGATTCAGGTTGTGGGATGACCGAAGAAGTGAAGCTGAGCATTTTTGAGCCATTCTTTTCGACGAAGCCCACCGGAGAGGGAACTGGACTGGGGCTAGCTATCGCACATAGTATTGTGTCCAGATCGGGCGGCGGCATTCAAGTGTCTAGCGAGATTGGTATAGGAACAACCTTTCGCATCTTCTTTCCTCCGTGTTCCGCCGAAAAAGAAAAGACGAGGGACTCTTCCCATTCGCCAGCGAATGCTTCGGGGCAAAGAACTGATACTTCTTAACGGGCTACTTGGCTGAAGTTGAGAATCGCAAATACCTTATAGACAACAATGTCAACTATCTACAAAAGCCATTTCAGCCCCAATCGCTTGCGCGCAAGGTACGGGACATTTTGGATCGCCACGCAAAAAAGCAATAACGCTAGCCGCGTTTGTTATGTTGCAGCCTCATGAGCGCGTCAAATACCAAGGCTGTCAGTTGCTGAGTGTGACCTGTCCTCATCGAACAATTGCCGCCTTGTACTTGCCATTGGTCTGGCGCAACCGATGATTCAAGTTCAGCCATCAACTCCATAGTAAGTCTGCTGTCTGGGAGCAGATAGCACTTATCGTAGAATCGTATCTCGTTGGCGCTGGGCGAACAGATTATGCTCCCTTTGCTAGCGTGGGCGCGGGACTTTCGGAAGAATTGGAAAGACAGTCATTCTACGCAGTTCGTGCAAGGCTGGTATTCCGGGAATCAACAGTAGGATCGTCAAAAGCCGAAGGAAAGGAAAGAGATGAGTATTTGAATTCCTATTTGTGGTGGCGGTTATGATATGAGTGACAAATCTCGCAGGCGGAATTGGTTAAAGCATAGCTTGCAATTGTCCTGCTTCGCAGGTTTGACTCATTCGCTGCTTGTACCGACGGGATGCAACCGGGCCCATTACCGCAATCGCGCAGATCAGGAAGTTACCAACGTTATCAATGAGAAGATAGCCGACGCATGTGCGCCGGCTATTCCCAGCGTTCAGATGGACCGAGCATCCCGAATGTTCGATCCATTCAATCCAGATAGGCCACCTATGCCTGAGGACGACCCGACATCACACCAGTACATGAAAGTACTCAATGGCAAAAAAGGGTATCCGCTCTGGGATGTGAACGGCAAAACCAACACGGCCGAGAACCCAATTTGGTGGCAGTATTTGCCATTGGATGAACGCGGAGTCTTGGTTCTCGATGCCGATTCAGCCGTCAAGACAGCCGTGCTTCACAACACAGTCTATCAATCCGAGATTGAGACACTTTATCTTTCTGCACTCGACGTTAGTTCGGAACGATTCTTTTTGGGAAACCAGCTGTTTGCAGGCTACAGTACGTCCTACACAGCCGATGGAGCATTGAGGCGTGGAAATGGCGGGCAGAGCCAGTCCTTGTTCAATGCGTCAACAACTTCTAAAGGCCCGCGTGGCTTGGCGCTACAACGGCAGTTTACTAACGGAGCAACCTTGATTGCAGGTTTTGCCAACTCCTTGACATGGCAGCTTTCCGGACCAGACACGCAGAGCGCAACCACGTTGCTTGATTTTAGTTTGATCCAACCATTGCTTCGCGGTGGAGGACGAGATGTGATCATGGAACGATTGACACTGGCGGAACGGACACTCCTGTACAATGTTCGAGCCTTTGAGCGATACCGGACGGGCTTCTATACAACGGTCACGGTTGGGCGTGCCGCAGAGCCTGGCCCAACGCGTCGAGGTGGTTTGTTTGGCGGTGCAGGGTTGCAGGGCTTTACCGGCTTGGGCGGTGGCTTCGGTACAGTTGGGACCGTGCAGAACAATACGGGTGGCGGCTTCGGTGGCGGAGGTGGTGCTGTTCCAGCCGTAGGCGGATTTCTCGGCCTGGTGCAGAATCAGCTTCAAATTAGCAACGCCGTAGAAAACGTCGCAAGGCAGAGAGAAAATCTCGCCCGATTCGAAGATACTCTCAGAGAGCAATTGCTTGTCATTCCTGCCAGCCAAGATGCCATTCCAAGCCAACAACTTCAGGTAGCACAGGCTCGTCAATCCTTAATTGGGTCGCAAGCAAATTTGTTGCAATTGCGATTCAATTTTGAGCAGTCGATGGACAACTTCAAAGTGACTTTGGGCTTACCGCCTTACGTTTGCATTGAGATTAAAGATCCGATCTTGAATCAGTTCAATTTGATTAGCTCGGAGCTAAAAGATCGCAGAGATCAAGTGGCGGATTTGCGTAATTCGATCGGTGACAGCAATTCGAAATTGTTGGAACTGAGTCCCATTCAAATTGAAAAGGAAACCGGAAACAAATATCGGACCCTAAAATGGAACGAGGAAACCGCGGCAGCGGTAAGCGAGATTCGTGGTCGGATTGATAAAATCGAATCGATCCGGCGTAGGCTCTTAGATCAAGACTTCTCTCAGCTGCGACAAGACATCGAAAAACTACGAAGTGTTTCTGGCGCCCGCGAAGCTGAGTTGTCGCGATTGCGCGAAGTTTATATGCAAGAACGGTCCACGGTTTGCAATCTATTGCCTACGGAGTCATTGGACATTGCGCTCCTCGATTCCGGAGAAATCAAGGGACTGCCCGATGTCTTGACCAAGGACGTCGAAAGACTGGAGAAGCGATTTCAAGATCGCGAAAAAAAGATCAAGAAGCTTGATGCTGATCTAGGGAAATTGCTGTCGAAGCGCGACGACCAGGACGGCCGAAAGCTTTTTGAAACGTTGCGAGATGAAGCTCTATTACCAAGTCAAAGTATCCTGGCGGAATTTGCTGAAGATGTTTTGGCGCTCCAGGTTTTGCAGGCGCGTGCCAGAATCGAAAGCGTCGTTCTTCCACCCGTAGATCTTATGCCGGAGGAGGCTGTTGAAATCGCTAGGACGAATCGCCTGGACTGGATGAATACGCGGGCTGGACTCGTCGATTCTTGGCGGTCGATAGAGGTGGTTGCAGACAATCTAGAAAGCACGTTGGATGTCGTGTTCTCCGGCGATATGCAAAACATAAATGACAACCCATTGTCTTTACGAGGGAAAACAGGACGATTAAGGGCAGGCCTGCAGTGGGACTCTCCTCTGACGCGCATGCAAGAACGAAACTCGTATCGACAGGTTCTCATCGAGTATCAACAGGCCAAAAGGACTTACTACCGGTTTGAAGACAGCGTGTGGCAAACCCTTCGCTCTGAATTGCGAAACATTCGATACAACCAGTACAATTTCGAGTTGCAGCGATACGCCGTTCGGATCGCCGCCCAGCAGATTACCATCAACGAAGACTTGCGACAAATACGTGAAAGCTTGAGCCTTGCCTCGGGACCAACAGCAGCCCGCGATAGTGTTTCCGCGTTGGCGGACTTGCTAACCGCCCAAAATACATTCCTAGGAGTTTGGGTATTTTACGAAGCCCAACGTCGGAATCTTGACCAAGACCTTGGTACGATACGGGTGGATGAAAGCAACATTTGGGTGGATCCAGGTTCTATCACTTCGAAAGCTTACGGATTCAATGGTGGTAGTGGAAGCAATGGCGCGATCGATTCGCAGATGTTATGGAACGAAGGGGTTCAGGCGTTTGACGTTGCACCGCCCGTTATTATGGATACGAATGCGATCCCAATTCAAATCAATCCGGGGGCCACGGCGCGTGAAGTGATGCCGCTCAAGCTACAATAGTGTTAGTGTTTGACAGATGCTGCCAGCATCCGAGCCGACGCTAGCAGCGTCGGCCACGATAGTGATTCTTTGGCAAAGCTTCAAAGGAACTCCATGGAAAAATTAGTCGTGGACGACGATGCTTCGTCTTTGCTGCCCTTCGGGGCGGAACATTTTATGCGACGCGCAATCGAGCTGGCACAACAAGCTGCCACGGAAGATGAGGTTCCTGTCGGTGCGATCATTGTTCACAAACATCAAATCATTGCTGCCGCTTACAATCAACGCGAGAACTTGGCTGATCCAACGGCTCACGCGGAAATGATTGCGATCACGCAAGCGGCTTCCCAACTGAAGTCATGGCGGCTAGTCGATTGCGAATTGTATGTCACTTTGGAACCGTGCCCCATGTGTGCCGGAGCCATTTTGCAATCGCGGATTCCTCGTGTTTTTTATGGCGCGATCGATCGCAAAGCAGGCGCCGTCGAGTCGATGTACCAACTTCTGTCGGACTCAAGACTGAATCATCAATGCAAAATACAAGGGGGCGTGTTGGCGATTGAATGCGGTCGAGTGTTGACCGAGTTCTTCGAAGAAAAGCGACGCCAGGGAAAAAAATAACGTAACAAATTGAACGGTAAGCGCCTGCACATAAGTTTCCGAGCCTTACTCATCAGAAGCATCTTTGTCCTAAGTGCTCGACACGATTGGAGAAACGAACATGGATAGACAGGATTTACAGGATGATCGTCGATCCGACATACAGTTTGGAAAAATCACCTAGAAGATCATCGGTTGTGCGACCACTCCGTAGCACCAAGCCCAGATGCGGGTTAAACGACGGTTCCGGAAAGGCAAGCTAGGTCGAATATTCCGAGTTGAATCGAACATACTCCGTGTTTAAATCGGTAGTCCAGTGCGTGGCAGTACCTGGCCCTAAGCCAACTTGCAGATCGATTTCAGTAAGTTTACTCGCCTTGATCGAGTGACTTACACTTGCGGCATCAAACTTCAAAGGCTCGCCCCGTTCAAAAAGTGGTATGCCATTGATCTTGAGGGCGGTATGGTCAGGGCGAATCGGAACGCCCGCATAGCCGGCGGCGGACACGATTCGACCCCAGTTCGGATCGCCGCCAGTGATCGCGGTCTTTACAAGGTTGCTCAATGCAACACTGCGTGCTACCGCGTGTGCATCTGCGTCGGTTTGCGCACCTTGAATTCGGATTTCGATCAGATGAGTGGCTCCCTCACCATCGTCTGGAATTTTCTTAGCCAATTCAATTGCCATACTATCGAGCTGTTTCGCAAATTCCGCTTCGTTCGCTCCTTGAAGTGCGGGAACGGTCGTCGTTGGTTGCGATGCAAGTAGTACGAGTGAGTCGTTGGTACTCATATGTCCCTCGACGCTAATGCAGTTGAACGATTTATTGGCGGCGGACTGAAGCAAACGTTGGGCTTGGGCAGGTTCGAGCGGCGCGTCGGTAATGACAATAGCTAACATGGTTGCCATCTTTGGCCCGATCATTCCCGCACCTTTGCACATTCCAACAATGTGCGTTTCACGCTCTCCAAGAAGAAATTTTCGCTCGGTCGTTTTTCTTGCGATATCCGTTGTGAGAATGCCATCGCAGGCATTCAAGAACGCTTGTTCGGTCGAGGCCAATTCCTTAGCCGCATTCGTGATTCCTGCTTTGATCTTCTCCATCGGCAAAAACCGTCCGATGATGCCCGTGCTCATGACGACAAATTGTTCCGCGGTCAAATTGCCGGTTGGATCAATTGCCGCTGCTGCATGCCTGGTCATTTCGACCGCATCATCGTGCCCTCGAGCGCCGGTGCAGGCATTTGCGTTTCCACTGTTTACCACGACTCCGCGGATCGTTTTCGATGGTGTGCGGCTGCGAGAAACAACAACAGGTGCGGCCACGATTTGATTCGTCGTGTAGACTCCTGCAGCCACACAAGGCGAATCCGAGACGATGAGTGTGACATCGCGCGCGTCAACGCGATTCTTAATCCCGCCGACAACTCCAGCGAAGCGAAAACCTACGGGCAGATGCATGTTGATTCCTAGAATAGGGGTCTACCCGCTGAGGTCTGCGATATAAAAACTTCCATACGTATGCACTCGATCCAATTGATGCAGTCGATTTGCGAGATCACTATTGAAGCTTAATATTTCTGGCAATTTTACGGATCGACCATTTCTTTGGACGGTGACTTCGTTCATGAATTCGGTCCTCAAGCCACCCGATCGCCATAAAATTCGGGTCTTAGGCGCGGCCCTACTCAAGATTGCTTGCCATTCCGACTCCAGCAATGGAAAGTAATGATCGCTCAACCAGTCCATATGGTCGAGCAACACAAAACGCGAGATTGGTCCATCATGCTTTTCGAGGAATCCCTGAACCGAGTCAGTGTTGACCGTTAGCTTGTCGATCAAACCATCGCGTAGCTTCTCGAAGTTCGATTCCTTCACATACTCAGGACAACATGCTTGGGTGTAGCTGCCGGTCACATAAACGCGCCAAAAATAGTTGTCTTGGATTGGAATCTTTGCAAAGACTGCTTCGAGCGAATCCTCGACGAACTTAACAATTCCGCCTGGATACTGTTCGTCAATTTGCTTGCGTTGAGCCTTAGGCACACCGAGCATGCTCAGAGTCGTGTCGCGATTCATGGCAAAGCGGAGGGTCTTGGACCAAATCTTGCCTCGTGTTCGAGAATAAATCTCTTGCTGTTCCGCCAAGGATGGTGCATCCAAGATTTCCTGAACTTCTTTTCGACACCGCGCGATACGATTGATGTAAATTCCAATCATCCTCGCGAAAGCACCAGACGTTCCGCGAAAATAAAACGACTTGTTTGGGTTGTCAAAGAATCGAATCCATCGATCCCAATATTTTCGGCTGGTTGGCGAAAGCGATTTTCTCAAATGGGAAGCGTATACGGATTCCGCATTTGGCAAGTAGCCCTGACCAAACATTTGAAAAAAACGGTCGTAGTCAAGATTGCGGATCGCAGACAATTTGAGTTCCAGCAATGCGTTCTGACGCGGATTCATATCGACCGCGTATACATGTCCGGCACCAGCTAGCAAGTAATCCAAAGCATTGCAGCCGGCAGAAGTGATCACCAACACGCGATCTTGAGCAGTCAGCTCAAGTGCTTGTCGGTCTAACCTTGGGTCTTCCCAACAGGTGTTATAAACAAGATTATTGCCGTGGACGAATTTGAATACTCGACCGCTGACCCACTCACTTATTGCCATCTACTCGTTCTTACTTGGGTTTTTTATTGTTTGGGTTTGCAGGTTTATTGGGATCATTTGCAGGACCAGGATTCGCAGCCGCGCCCGGGATTGCGCCAGGATTGGCAGCGCCTTGATTATTGGCACCTTGTGCTCCAGCACCAAGTTGCTGCGGAGTCACTGGCTTTCTGGCACCAAGCATCGATTCGCGAATCTGTCCACCGCTGACAAAGATCAATTGCCCGCCCTGTGGTGCTCCAGCTGATGATTCGAGGGATTTGTTCCACGGAGCCGTGTACGCAGCAAAAAAGCCCGAACGCATGTCAACGACGTATATCAGTGAGCCTGCGAGTCGAACGTTTCCGCCGATTGCCACCGAACTGGTTTGCCCACTGACTAGGAGGTACTCTGGATTCTTCGAGGTTGGGCCCAATTGCTGTAGTACATTGGTCATAAACAATCCTCCAAAAGCACCTTGCTTCGGGTAGTAAACCCAACCCTTTAGGTCGCCGGTCAAGAAATCCAAAGCAAAGAAGCCTTCTGCATCATCGCCTACCATGCCTGTGCATACAGCCATATTCGAACCACCATGCGATCCGCTGGCAGAAAGAAATTCAGGAGGGATGCGATCTTTGGGTACGCTATTCAAAGTGCTCTGTTTGGAAACGTCCACAGCAGTTTGTCGACCGAACCAAAAGGCTACGACCAATAGGAGGGTCAGGGCGATTCCACCCAACAAGCCGCCCACCATGTAGGTCATATTGCAGCAGCGTTTTTCTGGGGTTTCTAGAATTTCTAGTTGCGAAAGTTCCTGGGACATGGTTTGGTTTCCTTGAACAAAAGATTGTGGCGCGGCGGCCTCCGCCGTGAGTCTAGTTCTCTGTATTGATTCAAGCTGTCATAAAATCTAGTTGTTTACGTTAATATTGCGATCACTAAGTTGAATGCGGTGTATCCCGGTGGGGAACACCGAGCCACCAAATATCCGAGCCACCATCTATCCGTTGACTTTTGCTGCCAGTTTTGCTGCTTGCTCTCTCTTTACATACCAAATCAGGATCGGTGCTGCGATGAATATCGAACTGTAGGTTCCGACAACGATGCCAACAAACAGACAATATGCAAAACCATGAATGCCTTCGCCGCCAAAAATGTACATCAGCAAAATCGCAACGATCGTGGTGGACGACGTTAATAAAGTCCGGCTCAGGGTCTGCGTAACGCTGCTGTTGATCATTTGCTCCGTGAGGTTTGGACTCTTTCCCTTTACCTCACGAATTCGGTCAAACACCACAATCGTGTCGTTTAGTGAGTAGCCGATAATGGTCAAAAAAGCTGCGATGGTCGTCAGCGATACCTTGAAGTCTTCGATCATCAAGAAGCCTAACGGCTGAAAGAGCCAATGGCTTACTGCAACGAAAGCTAATGTGATCAAGACGTCGTGAACCAGAGCAATCACGGCAGCAATACCATAAGCTAGTCTCTGAAATCGAAACCAAATATAGCCGACAATGAACACCAAGCTAAGCAGCAAGCCGGCTATGGCTCGCCGTTGCATTTCGCCAGCAACGCGGGATTCGATTTTACTAACCGACTCCCAAACGGGTTGCGATCGTAATTTTTCTTTCATCTTTTCTACGATCGCGTTTGCCTTTGTCCCGTCGAATGGAAGCGTAATGCTCCAACCGGTGTGTCCCACCGAGGAATCGCGAGTCCAACCAGTGGAGTCCTTGGGGGTCAATTCGATCTGTGCGTTGACCAATGTCGTTTGGATGGATTTGGCAGCTTCAATCAAAGCATCAGAAACTTGCATGGCATTCATTCTGGCCGTATCACCCTTGCCACTCTTGAATTCGAGGTCGAAGGAGGACTTGACTGAGGCGTCGCCTACCGCGTCGATCGGGCCAACAACGGACGGAACAACAACCGGAGTTGCGGTGGGATCGGCTTTGATTTCTCCGTCGGTTTTCACTTCTGCATCGGTTGGTACTTGAAAGGACACCAATTTTATTGGACTTTTGGGAGTCCAGGAATCCGACTGAGGGTTCGCGATCGGCTTGACGATGACGTCATAGGTCACCAATCCCGCTTTTTCATTTTTCATAAATCCGTTTACCAGTCGAGACGTCACTTCGTCTTTGTCTTTTATCGAGACGTCTAATTTGTAAACGGTGTTCCGTTCGTGCCCTCTCATTTCAACGTTTGTCAAGGAGGTTTGAATCGGCAATCCTTCGGAGTCTGTTGCGAAGGCCTTGTTTGAAATCGCTCGCACCTCGTCCGCCGGCATCCCTTTGTCGAGCGTAAAAACAATCGACGTCCCACCGTTGAAGTCAATGTCCAATACTTGTCGGCCTCGAAGCCCGGTTGCAATCAAGCCGCCTATGATCAAGATCATTGAGCCTGTGTAGCAGGCGAATCGGTACTTCATGAAGTCGACGTCCCTGTCGCCAAAGAAGGACTTGCGGGCTGTATTGACATAATCTGCCATCCCCAGCGAGATGAACTTCCATTTTTCGGCGATTTCAAACAACTTGTGCGTTACGAAAACCGCAGTAAACAAACTGATTATCAACCCGATGATCAGAGTGATTGCAAAGCCTTTGATTTGCTCCGTTCCAACAAAATACAGGACAACAGCGGTGATCAACGTGGTCAAGTTGGAGTCAAAAATCGTAGTCCAGGCTCGATCAAAACCATTTCGGATGGCCATTCGGGCCGTTGCTTTTTTCTCTGTTTCCTCGCGTATACGCTCAAAGACGAGAACGTTAGCATCGACGCTCATACCGACGGACAAGACCAGACCAGCGATTCCAGACAGGGTTAGTGGCTGCTTGATAAGAATGATGCATGCTATGATCATTCCAAGATTTAGAAGCAATGCAAAGGTCGCGATGATGCCTGAAAAACGGTAGTAGAGAAGAACACATAAAATCGTTACCACCAACGATAGCCCGCTTGCCCAACCCGCTTTGCTAATCGCATCGAGGCCCATGCTGGCTCCGACTGAGTTTTCGCTGATAGGAGTCTTACTAAGTGCACCAGGGAGCGCTCCTGAGTTTAGAATTCCTACTAGAAAATCCACTTCTTTTTCCGAGAATCGCCCTTCGATGAGTCCCTGGCTGCGTATCGTTGAATTTAGGCTAGGCGCTGACAAAATCTTTCCATCAAGCAAGATTGCCATGCGTCGTTTAAAATCGCTTTGAGGATTTGGCAAGTTTGCACCCGTGAGCCGCATAAGCTTGTCGCCGCCGCCGACGGACATCGTGAAGTTGACTTCATAACCTCCGTTTTTTGAAACTTCCTTCTTGGCACGCGTCAAGTCGCTGCCATTCACTTCAACGTAGGGCTTGCCCCCTTTTTCGGTCGCCAGCAATATATCTGCGTCGCGTATTCCTTGTGATTCAAGCCACCTTTCGAAATCGTTTGGTTTGCTTGACTGTGGAGGGAAAATCAGTCGACCAGTTAGTGAATTGCGAATAAGGTCTCCAGGCTGATAGCCAGTCACTTGCCGTATACCCTCCTCCTCGACCCCGCGACCCAAAGTCCGCCACATCGCGACGACCCGTTCCACGCCGGTTTTGTCGGCCAAGAGCACATCCTTTTTCAATCGTACGTTTTGGTCCTGACTTTCGGATTGCGCCGTTGCGGCTTTCATGATGTCACTGTGGTCATTAGCGTTTGCCACGATACGGAATTGCAAAATCCCAGAGTCGGTGATCTGCCGTTTAATCTCAGCAAGTTCCGTTTCGTCGACATCAGGAATGACAATCTCAATTTGATCATCGCCAATGGGTCGGATCAGGAATTCCTTTGTCCCCGACGGGTTCAAGCGTTCGATAAGCGGCACCAAAAAGTCCTTGGCGACGACTTTTTTTCCTCCACCGGCCGAACGATCGATCTCATAAATTAGGTTGGTGCCACCTACGATTTCAGGTCCCCATTTCATCTTTAATGCGCCGGTCAACACAAAACCCAAAATGAGAGAAGTGGAAAGAAAGGACAAGATGATCCAGTAAAACGCGCTCATATACGCTGGCATCTTGAGCTTGTTTGAAATGAACCTGCTCAGAATAAACGGGATCAAAACGGCTCCGGCCATGATGCCAAGATTTGCTAGTCCCGAGTACCAATCTTTTACCGTTGCTGCGCCATCTCCCAGAGCCGGTACGCCCCCTGTCACAGAAGGAGCTTGAGCAATTAATTCTAGAAAGAAATTTCCAAACATCTGCTAGTCAGTCCGTACGTTGGATTCAGTGAAGCTTTTGGCTTCGCTATCAAGGGAGGTTGCGGGGTGTAAAAGTATTCAACTGGCGACCGATCGAATCGAATCCCGATCAATCGTCAGTTTTGTATTCGAGCTTTCGTCGACACGGAGAGTAACTGTTCCTGCGTCCGCGTTAATATTGGAAACAATGCCGTGAATTCCGGCTGAAGTTACCACTCGGTCGTTCTTCTTTAAGTTGTTTAATCGTTGCAATTGCAGTTTCTTCTCTCGGCGAACGCCTCTTGGTTGAACAAACATCAAATAGACGTAAAGGCAAACAACCAACACCAAGAAATAGTTGAGCGGACTCGAGAAAAATTCCTCCAACAAACTCGGACTCGTTTTGGGCTTGTTGATCGACACAAGTCCTGTCATCTGCTCCGGACTGCCACCGACCGTTGCGGGTTTCGGTTCACTTTCCCCCCCCGAGTCCTGCGCATGCATACCCTCAGTTGAAAACAACCACAGGAAAGCTAGTATCAAAAATGCGAATGCAGTCCGGCGCATCTAGGCTGTCCGATGTCCTTCAATACTTAATGATTTGGTTCGAAACGGAAAACCAAGCAGTGTACGGCCATGCAAATATCGTCACAAGTCCAGACGTTCCCAGTTCGTCGAGCGACCGCCAGGTTTCTGCCATTCTTTTTCGTGCTACTGCCGTCGGCCTCCCAATTTTAGTACCATAATTAACCATTCTTCCGAAACTGCTGCCCTGTTGATTGCGAAACCACTTTTTTTGTTTTCCAACTGACTTAGGACTTTGTCGTGCTCGCCTCTTTTTTTCGAATTACCTTCATTCAACTCAAATTCGCGATACTTGGCAGCTATTTGATTTCCAACTCGCTACTATTGCGAGCCGATGACACCCCACCCGTTACCGACTCCATCGAAGTACAAAAACGGCTATTTGCAGACATTGGTTATTTGGCATCCGATGAACTACAAGGACGGTCGGCGGAGACTCCTGGGCTAAGAATGGGGGCGGAGTTTATCGCAAATCGGTGGCAAGAGCTTGGCCTAAAGACCGACCTTTTCGATGGTAAGCCGTTTCAAGAATTTCCATTGCCGGGCATGAATCAAGTTGCCGAATCGACCAGAAACCATCTGATGATCGTAAAGCCATCGGGAGAAAAGCTGGAACTGGCTTTAGGGAAGCAATTTCAGCCGCAATCGCTCGGAAGAAATGGCGAATTCCAGGGCCGCATGACATTTGCAGGATATGGAATCTCGGCTGCAAATGGGAACCTCCATTACGACGACTTCGCGGGTTTAGACGTTCAAGGACGGGTAGTCATTGTCGTTCGAAAAGAGCCTCAAATGAACGACCCAAACAGTCTGTTCGACGGTACAAGTCCGAGCCAGTTTGCATTGTTTACCACCAAACAGATGAATGCCGCGAAACACGGCGTAGCCGCCCTAATCCTTGTGAACGATCGTCAATCCGACCTTGCATACCCTGATTCCGTGCTGCCCGTGTCAGGGGGAGGAACAGCAACGACTAAGGACCAGGTCCCAACACTTTTTGTTCGAAGAAGCGACGTCGAAAGCTGGATAAAGGAATCCGGAAAGTCTCTAGCTGAGATCGAATCCCTGATTGATGTCGATTTGAAGCCGAGGTCTTTCGAAATGACCGGTTGGGAGGCTGAGGGGAGCGTCGAATTGAAAAAGCTTCCTTCTATGAATGTCGTCGGAATATTGACAGGACAAGGCAGTCTCGCGAATGAATACGTTGTGCTTGGTGCTCACTTTGATCACGTCGGTATGGGTGGGCCTGGATCACTAGCGCCAGGGACGATCGCCGTACACAATGGAGCGGATGATAATGCCTCTGGTACGGTTTGCTTGATGGAGGCTGCAAGGCAGTTGACTACTTTGGCAAAGCTAACTGCACCAGAAGTTCAACGTCGAACGCTTGTGTTCATTGCTTTCTCCGGAGAAGAACGCGGACTTCTCGGTAGTGAATACTACGTAAAGCACCCTCGCTTTGAGCTTGAAAATACGGTTGCCATGCTCAACATGGACATGGTGGGTCGACTCACCAACAATGA
The DNA here is from genome assembly GCA_043757445.1 of Pirellula sp. Lineage (GTDB taxonomy): Bacteria > Planctomycetota > Planctomycetia > Pirellulales > Pirellulaceae > JBKCUI01. Next base: position 24,876 of record JAYVPJ010000190.1, read on the forward strand.
CCTCACCATTTATGGAACCGGAACCGCGACCGAATTCGATGGCATGATCACTCAGGCTAACGATGCGTTAGCCTTTATGATTCAGCGGCAACCTGAAGGCATGGGGCCCAGCGACCATCAGTCGTTCTTTCAAAAGAATATCCCCGTCTTGCATTTCTTTACCGGATTGCACTCGGACTACCATCGTCCAAGCGACGATTTCGACAAAATCAATCTAAGCGGAATCGAACGCATCACCAATATGGTCACTTTACTAGCCAATCGACTTGCGACGGACCCTGCAAAGCTGACGTTTGTTAAGGTAAAGGGGCGGGCCAATCCACAGATGAATACGCCTCGGAGAACGCGGCTAGGTGCCCGTTTGAAATTGAATGTTCCTGGTGTGGTCGTGGAAAGAGTGCTATCGAGCGGGCTGGCAGTGAAAGCTGGTATTCAGCCCGAGGACAAGATTCTCAAGATAAACAATGAGGAAACTACTAGCCGCGCCCAACTAGATCGCATTCTATTGAAACTGAAGAAGGGCGACATCATCCTTATTCTGGTCGAAAGAGGCGCAGAAAAAATTGAACTGAAAGTCGAGCTTACTGAGTAGTTCTGTCAGATCGCTATTTACGCGGGATTACTGAATTGTCAGAATCGCGGATGAAACAGTGTGGCGACTTATGAAGTCGGCATTACTTACGTGGAAAACGACGGAGTGTTTTCTACAAATAAGCCGTTGAGGATAACCTCGACCGCCCACAAATCACTTAGCAAGGAGTGCTGACAAGTGCATTTTCGAAATTCAATCGCGACTATGGCTCTCATGGGCTTCTGCGCCGCACCGTCTGTATTTGGACAAGCCGCCACAGGGTCGCCGCAGGCCGCACCAGCTGGCCCCACAAAAGTTCTATCGAGCATCGCATTAGTGGATGTGGGCTACATTCTAAAGAATCATCCCAATATGAACGCCAACATGGAGGGCATCAAAGCCGAAATGACTCGGGCGCAAGAGGAGATCGAAACCCGACGCAAAGCCTTGCTACAAGAGCAAGAACAGATCGGCCAAACCCTCGAGGCGGACACCCCTATGTTCAAGCAGAAACAAGAGAACCTAATTAGCCAAGAGAGCAAACTTCGAGTCGACTTCATGGGCAAAGAGAAGGAGTTCGCCGAGAAGCAAGCAAGCGTGATTTACAAATCGTACCAATCCATCAATCGAGCCATCACGATGGTTGCTAGCCACTATCAATACGATGTGGTGCTTCGTTACAGCCGAGAGCAAAACGAAATGGATCCAAAGAAGCCACAGACGGTCAATTTCGGAATACAGCGCGATGTTCTATTTCACAATCCAGGAATAGACGTAACCGAGGTAGTTCTCGCGGTACTCAAACGAGATGAGCCAGCGATGGCAGCTCCAGCTGCAACTTCACCCGGACCTGCAACACGTCAAGCGACGCCGCAAATACCCTCCGGTCCAAATCGAACGCGATAGTAGCAGGCCGATACTTTGTCACCTCATTTCCTGCGGAAGTGAGGTTGGGTTCAGGACGAGCCCTCGCACCTTACTTCAATTCATTGACACGAAACGGATTTCGGCGTCACGCATGCAACAGATTCGATTCCAACAAACGATAGAGCACATAGCGCATGTGAGCGGTCGCGGCTATTGGTCTGGTTGTCCGATCACATTGACGTTTCTGCCTGGAATGCCCAACACTGGAATCCTCTTTCGCCGCGTGGACCTGCCCGGTAGGCCAGAGATCCAATCCATTGCGTCCAACCGACGCGATACATGCCTTAGAACGACCCTTTTCAACACATTCTTTCATGTCGAAATGGTGGAGCATGTTACGGCCGCACTCTACGCAATGGACATCGACAATTGCGTTATCGAATGCGATGCACCGGAGATGCCAGGGATGGATGGCAGCGCTTTAGCTTTTGCACTTGCATTGGAACGATCAGGCATCCGCAAGCAACCCGCCACGTGCATGGAACTGGAACTTGTCATGCCGTTGCGTGTCGGCAGCGACAGCCATTGGATTCTGGCGATCCCATCCGCTGATCCAGGTCTAACGATCCAATATCAGCTCGACTACGGTCCAAACAGTCCGATCCCTGCCACCACCACGACTTACCAACTTGGTCGAGACTCGTTTGTTCAGGAAATAGCTCCAGCTCGCACGTTCTTAACCGAAAGCGAAGCCCGTGGGCTTCAGTCACAAGGCATTGCATCACACGTGACCTATCGCGAATTGGTGGTCTTTGGTCCGAGTGGTCCCATCGACAATTCGCCTAGATTCGACGACGAATGCTCGCGGCACAAACTGCTCGACCTCATAGGCGACTTGTCTCTTTGCGGCTTGCGAGTACAAGGAAAGATTATTGCACATCGAAGCGGACACATACTCAATGGGAACCTCGCAGAAGCGGTTCATAGATTGAAAGACTCGCAAGTGCCAATGCGCGATAGGTATGCAGCATGATTGCACCAAACACAGACCACCTAAACTATCAGACACGTTCGGGAACCCTCACATGCCAACAATAATCGCCCATACCGCAGTGGTCGATCCTCGCGCTGAACTCGACGATGATGTTCGAATCGGTCATCATTGCGTCATCGGTGCTCACGTCAGGGTTGGACGCGGAACGCGGTTGGAAAACAGCGTGACTTTGACCGGCCATACGGTCATAGGAAGAGACAACCGTTTTTTTCCTGGTTGTGTCATCGGCGGTGAACCTCAAGACCTTTCCTACCAGGGATCGCCGACTCAGGTCCTGATCGGGGACTCCAACGTCTTTCGCGAATGCGTTACTGTTAATCGAGGTACCGAAAAAGACGAAGGCATTACCTCGATTGGCAACGATTGCTATTTCATGGCCAATTCGCATGTAGCTCATGATTGTCTAGTTGAAGACAGGGTCATCATGGCCAACACCGTCATGCTCGGCGGCCACGTTCGAGTGGAGCATGACGCAACCTTGAGTGGCGGCGTTGCCGTGCATCACTTTGCTTCGATCGGTTGCTATAGTTTCGTAAGCGGACTATCGCGGGTACTCCAAGATATCCCACCATTCATGTTAGCCGAAGGCTTTCCCGCCAGACCGCGTTGCGTGAACGTAGTCGCACTCAAACGCAAGAACTTCACGGTAGCGGCCATTCGAACGATCGGCGAGGCCCACAAACTGCTTTACCGCTCCAAAGTGGGCGTTAAACACGCTAGAGAGATCTTGCAAGTGAACGGTGTCCTATCGCCCGAATTGGAGGTTCTTTTTGCGTTCATAGACGATTCACAATTGGGTCGGCACGGTCGGGGTCGCGATCGACGCTCGGCAGCGGCTGCATAGTACCTCATTAACTTTTCGGTATGTCAAATGAACACAATGAATCACGACCTATCCAGCAATTCGAAGCCCAGAGTTGGAGTGATTGGTGGTGGACATCTCGGTCGCATTCATGCCAAACTCATTTCATCGAATGCTGCGTGCGATTTTGTTGGTGTGGCGGACCCGTCCGCCGAGTCTCGTCAGCTGGTTGCTACTCAATTGAACGCCGCGACCGTCGTGGACTACCAAGATTGGGCCGGCGAAATCGATGCGGCCATCATTGCTGCGCCTACGTTCCTGCATCACCAAATTGGCTTTTGGTGTTTGAGCCGAGGCATTCATGTCTTAATGGAAAAGCCGATCGCAAGTTCGCTGGCCGAAGCAACTCAGCTCGTCCAATTGGCAAAATCCAATCAATGCACACTTCAGGTAGGGCATGTCGAGCGTTTTAACCCTACGTGGAAACTGGCTTTAGCCCAATTTGCAAACGAAAACATTCGCTACATCGAAGCCGTGCGAGAGGGGACGTACACCGGGCGAAGCACCGACATCGGCATCGTCATGGACCTGATGATTCACGATATCGACCTGATACTCAGCGCTGTTCAGTCGCCGGTCGATTCGATTTCGGCGTACGGTTGGAGCGTGCTCGGTCAGCATGAGGACTTCGCCTCCGCCGGTCTTCGCTTTCGAAACGGGACTATAGCAAACCTGAGAGCATCACGCATTTCCCCGGTATCCAAAAGGCACATGCAAGTCTACACCGAGGATGGGCTGACTGAAATTGACATGGCACTCAATGCGGTTTCGCATACGACCGCGGTCGTGGATGTTGCTAATGGATCGCGACAAGCCGACGAGTTGCCCGTCGAGCTTCGCACCAAGGTCAAAGACAGCCTATTTGTAGATTGGCTCAGCAAAGTGGAGCATAAAGCACCGCCGGTCAATGCAATCGAACAAGAGCAATTGGAATTTGTTCACGCGGTTCGCTCCAATAGTCCGGTAACGGTTACTGGCGAACATGGCTATCAAGCGCTCGAGGTGGCCTGTCGCATCTTGGATCAGATCGCGATCCATCGACCGTGTCGCTCGATCATTCCAGCTGCAGGTAGATTCGGAATCACCAAAGCTGCATAACGTTAGGCCGCTCGGCGAATATCCGCCGTGCTCGATTGCGAACTTCGCATGCAGAATTGAGCAACGGAACAGGACTGCTCAAGAGCGCCGAGCGGGTTGTACAACTTAACTTGGCCCTCTTCTTGAAACCAAACTAAGCTGAAGCCAGCAAGTGAAAAGCGTCTGCCACAAAAAGAACCGTTGCGAATGAGCGTCGCTTCCGAAATCGCTGAGTCAACATTCAGTCTTCCCCGTTCGGAAACAATGGTCTGCAAAGAATTGCGTAATGATTCGGCAATGTTCGACGACATAAATGCAATTAGTTCCGTATTGGTGATCAGCGTCTGAACGGACTATCGGCATCACTCGCCCATCCCTTGGGGCTAATTCGAATAGTCCCTACAGATTCACTACATGCACACGAAGGCGTCGATCACAACATGGGCCACAAACCGTGGGCTAGCGCCCTTCGGCTAATCAGCCGCAACGCGCTAGCGTGCGGTTTAGCCCGACTTATGATCGATGCCGATTAGGGCGTCGATCATAACTCGGGCAGTCTGGTGTTCTAGCAAAATCAAATGGTGCGAGGAGCAGCGGCCTCGATTTAGCCACAAAGCATAACAAATCCCCAGGGCAAGCCTGGGGCATTTCGAATCCCGACCTCCTTGAGTTTCAGTCCCGACAAGGACGACATGTTATAGCCATGGGCGTGAGACCATGGATAACGCCCATAAACGATCCTAGAACCCCAACGGGGTGACATGACGAATTGACAAAGTGAGTGCCATGCACAACGCTCCGTCAAAAAACAAATCTTAATGCGCAACTGACACGCTTGGATCGACGTTCCCTACAGGTTCCAGTATCAAAGGCCCGAAACCAACCGCCAATCGATGTACCGTCCTATTTGAAAAATATCCGATCAACGCGTCGTTCTTGGCTTGTCCAAGATCTCGAGCCCAAACGATTTTCGACCGATCAATATCCGCTGCGTTATAGCACCACTCTTCGTGAGGCGAATGGGAGGGCGCGTACTCAAGCAAAACAAGATGCAGTCCATCAGTCGATCGGAGCTGGGCTTCAATCGCGCGCCGCTGATGATGCCATAGTTCGACATTCGCCAACCTCTTGCGATTGAAATCGAACTCATCATACCGCTCCAAAACCGCATACCCAACGCAGGCGATTGCCAAGAAAAGTCCTACTTCAAATCGGAACAACTTCCACGTCGATACAGAAGCGAGTCCAAGTCCAATCCAGCACCACAGAATCGGAACCAGTGGAGCCAAGTAATGCGGATTCATCCATGGCGTGTGGCTGTGAACCAGCACAATCAATCCAACCGCTACTCCTCCCATACACGCCAAACGAGAAGTTGCTGACCGACGGCATCGGAACAGGCCAACAACGCTAACCAGGCAGCCGATCACTGCTGGGATGGAGAGACTTTTTCCTGGGAAAAACTCCCACAGCATGAGCATATCCCTTTGTTTCTTCGCAAGATACCCATCCCGAGTTTGTTGTTCCAAGAAGAGTCCTACCTCCCAATCTGCATGAAAAGCACGTATCGGTTCGTTGTTGAAACCTGGCGATTCGCGGAGTGGTTGTTCCAGAAACATCGGCGTCAACGCGTATTGCTGTTCGTAGCACAAGTAGGGCAACTTAAACGGGCTGCCGGTAACCCTTGCGTTGTAATACGCGAGCCAAATCATGGCGATCGATCCTGCGAGCAATGGCAACGCGAGACACTTCAGCGTCACGAATATCGGGACAGAACGAGCATGCCGGCGTAAAAGTAACAGCATGGCAATCGACATCGGAATAGAGACCAGCAAACCTTCGAGGGGACGCGAGATCGCCATCAACCACAGGCCAATGAAAAAGACCGTCAGCAGCGTCATCAGCCGTCGGGCGTTAGCCCCGGTTGTCGTTCCCGATTCGTACCGAAATGAAATTCCGCCTATTGAATCGACGATTCCCTCGCTCTTATCTGCTGTCAGTGAATCGAATGTCGAATCGACGCCGCGTCCAAGCCATAAGACGGAACCGAATGCCAACGCACTCCCCAAGCACGCGACCGATCCGCCCCAATAGCTATGGGCCCAGTAACCGATCTGTAGCATGTAAAAGACGCAGTTCATCGAGAACGCGAACAGAACACTACACGTGCATGCCCATATGCGAGCAACGACTGCGGTCATTGCCCATGAAATCGCTGCGCATGCGAGTGCCAGACAAATCCAAGCTCCGAAAATCGGGCGCCCCAGCCAGTGACCGATTGCTAACACAATTCCCTGTCCAGGCGGATACTTGGACATATAGGTGGGATGCTGGAGTACATGCATGGTTTCAAAGTGTTCGGCCATCGGTAGCGAGTCTGCGGTGGGCTGACCGGAGATTTTCGTGTCGTACTCGAATCGTCGGTACGTTGACTTTGTTTCAATAGAGTGTTCACGTCTGACTCAGATCGAAGTGTTTTATCGAACAGGCGGCTTCGTTCAACCTTTCGCCAATGTGCTTTCCTCTCGGTTTCTTGTTTCGATGGCTCCTCCTATGTAGCAGTCCTGTTCAAGGAAGACAGAACCAAGCCTTGCAAATACAGCACTGTTCGGCGACAACTACATTTCCGCATCGTGTTGCCTCACCGATAGGCGCTACCGAAATCCGCTCGATGGAATAGCGTGCCAAAACCACGTTGAGCGGAGCTAAATCATTTTTCTCGCTTTGGCTGACGAATAAACTGAGGCGTTCGAGTAGGTTCGGGCGTCGATGCTAAATCGCTTGCAGACTTTTTTGGATTTGCCGCGTAACCTGCTTCAATCGAGCCTTCTGTGTCACTGGTTCGAATCGATTTCATACCCGTCTCTAATAGCGGCGGGATTTGAGTCGTGATCTTGACGGCTGACCGCCGTTGTTCTTTCTGGATCTTTGCAATTGGCACGTAGCCTTCATCAGGCCACATTGAGTTGGATGGAGTTAAACCCTCAATGCTGTTTTTTTGATGATGTTCGGGGGTCCACACTTGTGGCGCGTTGGAAGCGGTATTGCCGATTTTTACGTCAGGCGCGATAGGGACCATTGGCACCCGCTCATTTTTTAGTACCTCGCGAAAGTCGTGTTGAACTTCATGGAACGGTACGAGAGTTACCTTGGGCGCCCCAATCAATCGAGACTCTTCCGCCCTTTGGTTCCCGAAATCGACTCGAGGTTCAGGCAGGATTTCTGCCGCCTCGAGAGTGCTTGGTATTATTAGGTTTTGCTCGCTCCACATACTTTTCGGGCCGGAAAGCGACGTGGGCCAATCGGAAGGGAGTGTGGAGTGGACCGTTTGATTGACGTTATCTGGGAGTGGTCTATACCAGTACCAGGAGCTAAACCCGCCCACGACCAATACGAGCCAACCGACGATGCGGGGTTGTCTAGTCGGATCGGGTTTCGGGGGCTTGTTAGTTGGCGCTTTGAGAGCTGCCAAATCATCGCGTTTTGATTTTCGTGCCATGGAAATAGGATGCTGTTTGTGAAAAGAACTTGGGTGGTTCTTTCGCTGCATCCATGCGCGATGAAAACGGTCATTGTGGAATTGGCATCCTGGTGCTCATTCGCTCAATTTTGTGCAATCGGCAGCCGACGAAGAGAAAATGAAAGAAAACGCATGAGTTCAGGTTGCAGCGATTGTTCGACTTGGGAAAGGTGGGAAATTCAAGTACACTGCGTTGAAAGAAAAAACACTCGGTTAGGATTTGCGCAGTGGAAAGACGGTTTCGTTCGATTGATTTCAAGGGGCAGATGATTTTGCTCGGGACAGGTACGAGCGTTGGTGTTCCGGCAATCGGGTGCGATTGCTCGGTATGCACAAGTACCAACTCTAGGAACAATCGAACACGTTCGGGGGCTATATTGGGGCTACCGGAGGGGAACCTGCTCATCGACACATCGCCTGACTTGCGACATCAGCTTTTGCGAGAGGGGATTGGGATGGTGCATTCCGTGGTGTTCACGCATGAGCACGCGGATCACTTGCACGGATTGGATGACTTACGATTGTTCCCATTTGTTCTTGGTCATCCTGTGCCATTGTATTGTGCCGAGTTGGTGGAAGCTCGCATTCGCTCCGTATTTGATTATGCTTTCGATAGGCGGGAACCCACGCACGCCGCGGCTGCTCCCCAATTGCAAATCCATCGCATTGCGACCGAGCAGTTCAAAGTACTCAATACAGTGTTGCAACCGATCCCTTTAGTGCACGGACCCAATTGCAATGTACTAGGATTCCGATTTAGAAATGTCGCCTACTGTACCGATACGAATTTCATTTCTGAATCTAGTCTCGAACACCTTCGAGGACTTGACTGCTTGATTTTGGACGCATTGCGTTACACGACTCATCCAACGCACTTTTCCATCGATGAAGCCCTTGAAATTGTAGCGAGGGTTAAGCCCAAGATGACGTATTTGACTCATTTGTCGCATGACGTCGACTATGAAAGTGCTAACGAAAAGCTCCCGAAAAACGTTCGACTGGCCTACGATGGGTTGCGCATCCCGCTAACTTAATGATGTATTTACCAATGCTTAAAGAACGAATAGAGCAAGCCATTGGTCGATTGCATTCCGATTTGGTGTTGTTCAAGGGATCGTCAAGCCATTGGACCGGCGGTCTTTCGACGTCCGCTCTTTCGACCGCAACTGCGGTCAGCGCATTATCGATAAGTCGCGATCAATTTAAAAAAAATCCTGGGGCATTCGAACCAGGTTCGTCCGACAATCGCTATGGACCAACCGGCTGGAACGAATTGATTGAAAATGGATCGGCATGGCTTTCGCGTTCGCAAAACGCGGATGGAGGATTCGGAGACACGAACCGATCGCTTTCCAACATAGCGACGACATTGCTGGTTTTAGCAGCTTGGCAGTTAGCTGGCCACAACAAGCGATACGCGGCCGAGATCACTGCCGCGTGGGAATATGTTGAGCGGCGTGGAAGCTGGGACGGATTGCGACAACGCTATGGCAAGGACAAAACGTTCGTCGTTCCCATCATGACCAATTGTGCGTTAGCTGGATTGGTGGATTGGGGCAAGATTCCGACGTTGCCGTTCGAAGCGGCAGCGTTGCCCCAATCGTGGTATCGTTTTGCGCAGTTGCCGGTGGTTAGTTATGCGATTCCAGCTTTGGTTGCCATAGGTCAAGCACAGTTTTTTCATCGTCCGCCGAGAAACCCGATTGCAAAAATGGTGCGCTCGGTCGCGAGAAAGCCAACATTGCGAGTGCTAACGCGAATGCAGCCAACAAGCGGCGGCTATCTCGAGGCGGTGCCTTTGACTAGCTTCGTTCTGATGAGTTTGGCTTCCATTGGCCTTGGTGCGTCGCGGGTAGCAATTGAGTCTCGAAAGTTTATTGTCGATTCGGTCTTAGAGGATGGAAGCTGGCCGATCGATACGAATCTGGCAACCTGGGTGACTTCGCTGGCTGCAGCACAATTCTACGACGCGACGGAATGCGATGTGGAGTTAACTCAGTGGGATCGAACGATTGACTGGTTGCTTACCTGCCAGCACGTCAAGCGGCACGCGTTTACCGGTGCCGAGCCTGGCGGATGGGGCTGGACAAACCTGAGCGGTGCTGTGCCTGATTCCGACGATACTCCAGCCGCCTTGCTTGCGTTGCGAAAATGGCACGACTCGGCACTGAATCGCCAGACGAACCGGAAGCCGACTCACTCGTCACTCGATTCCGTGAGGCTTGAACGCGTCATGACGGCAGCTAATTTGGGCTGTCGATGGCTGCTTCGATTGCAAAATCGAGACGGAGGTTGGCCGACTTTCTGTCGTGGATGGGGGACCTTGCCCTTTGATCGTAGCGGCAGCGACTTGACTGCCCACGCGATCAGGGCGCTAGCGTGCTGGAAAGTGATTCTTGGCAACGGAACGGCAATCCAGCGAGTGGATCGCGCGATTCAGCGAGGCTGGACCTATCTGGAAAAACACCAACGACACGACGGCAGTTGGCTGCCGCTTTGGTTTGGAAACCAAGACCGGGCGGAAGAAGATAACCCAATATACGGAACCGGACGTGTATTATTGTGTTATAGCCAATGCGGACGGATAGACGAGCCTGCGTATCATCGAGGCCTCAGCTTTTTATTGGCGAGTCAAAACGCCGATGGGGGGTGGGGAGGTGGTAATAACAGCCACTATCCGGGATCGGATCGAACTTCCGGGGGATTCTCTAGTACAATCGAAGAAACAAGTGTGGCCTTGGAGGGAATCATGTCCGGCGGTGGCACAAAGGACTGTATGGACTCTATAATGCAGGGCGTGAATTGGTTGTGCGATGCGATCCAGCAAGAGCACCATCACGTCAGTCAGCCCATCGGATTTTATTTCGCTCGGCTTTGGTATCACGAAAAAATGTATCCACTGGTGTTTTCACTGAGCGCCCTAAAAAGAGGACTTGAGTTTTGTCAATGTTAACATCTGTTTCGACGCCCGCTACGCAAACACCAAACGCCGCCGAGAAATCGGAAAAGAAAACGCGACGCAAAACCAGTCACCTGAAACTTGTTCCAGAGACGCCGCAACTTCGTGAACAGATGCGAGTCAAGTGTCGGGAAGTAGCTGCCCGTATGGACAAGGAAATGCCGCCAACAAAAGATGAACTCGAAGTCATCTCTCGTCGCACATTGGCCGAGCTTGGTATGTCCGAGGGATATGTCGGATGGATCATGGTGATGATCAGTACCGAATTTTTTCGCGACGCGGTGGCTGCAACTCCGCCAAGCCGACGCCTTTTTTTGCTTCCGCATTGTTTGAAACACGCAGAGGGATGTCCCGCCGATTACGATGAGTTCGGCATGGATTGCAAAAAGTGCGGCGCTTGTAGCATTGCGGACTTTCGAACCAAAGCAGAAGAGATGGGCTACAAAGTGCTTGTCGCAGAGGGCTCGCCAGTCGTATTGAAAATCATCGTGAGCGGATATGTCGATTCCATTGTTGGCGTTGCGTGCTTGAACGTATTGGAAAAGGCGATCGACAAAATTTTGCTGGCAGGCATACCTTGCATGGCCGTTCCCCTGCTTTCGAGCGATTGCCGGAACACGAGCGTCGACGAAGCTTGGGTGCGCGAGATGATTATGGTCCAGCAGCCAGCGGCGGAGCAAAAAACAAGGTCATACGTACATCTTATGCGCGGTGCAAGCGATTTATTTTCGTTGCCAAAGCTCGACTCGCTCGTGGGTCGTCAACGCAGCCAAACTCAAGTGGACATCGAATCCAAAGGTCCGCTTGACAAAATGGACCCTATCGCGGCAACGGAGGCCTTGGCCACCAACTTCCTCGCGAGAGGCGGTAAGTACTCTCGACCATTCATAACGTTGGCTGCGTTTGATGCCATGTCAGGTGGAAAAGCCACGGGGCCTGGTGGAGACAAAATCGTTGCCAATTTCTCCCGTGGTGTTCAAAGTGCTGCCTTGAGCATTGAATGCTTCCACAAGGCGTCGCTGGTTCACGATGATATTGAGGATGGGGACTCGTATCGGTACGGTGTTCCTGCGATGCACAAACAGTTTGGTCTTGCCACTGCAATCAACGTCGGTGACTACATGATCGGTATGGGATACCGATTGGTCGGCCGAGAGATTGAATCGATTGGCGCGGCTGCGGCTGCTGAAGTTCTAAATTGCTTGTCCTCCGCTCACATGAGATTGGCAGAGGGGCAGGGCGCGGAGTTGCTGTGGCGAGACGGAATCAACAAACGATTAACGCCGCTGGATGCCTTGAAAATCTACGCTTTGAAAACTTCACCCGCATTCGAAGCGGCCCTCTACACCGGAGTTAGGTTGGCGTGTGATGCAACTGCCTATTCAGAACCGATCAAGCAGTTTGCACGAAACATTGGGGTAGCATTCCAAATCATCAACGATTTGCAAGACTGGCACGGTGATGATCACAACAAGCTATCTGCAGCCGGCGACATCTTGGGAGGGCGGCCAACGGTGCTTCTGGCTTTGGCTCTGCAATCCCTTTCGCATGTGGACTCCGATCGACTTTTGTCTGTCATGTCTAGCGATTCAGGCTTGGCCGACCACGCTAGAATTGCTGTTTCTCGAGAGCTGTTCATGAAGGCTCGAGTGTTTGAACAAGCAGAAAAACTCATCGACAGACACCGGGAGCGGGCCGTGGAAATTGCGATGGCAATTGAACCAGAGCCTTTGAAAAGATTGTTCCACTATCTAATCGATACCGTCTTGAGCGAAGCTGAAATCAAGGGGACGCACGCGCCTGAGCCTGTCGTCGTGACGCATAGCATAACAATGAAACCGCCAGTGGAACTTGCGGTGGCGACAACCGAAGTCTCGCATTCTTAATTCGGACATCGAATGCAGACTCCCTTCGACAATTCCGCCGAGGCTTCATGCGATGGCCCGTGTATCTCAGCCAGTGAGTTGATTGAGATATACTATCCAGAACCGTACTTGCTTGGTCGCTTTGAACGAGCCGAGAGCGATTCGGTACCCGGTGTATACCGTATGCTTCTCGAGCATACTAATCACATGACGGTAACGGTAGAGTCCCATCACTCCGATTCCGTGGATGTCGAAGTGCTTCGTTCGGATGTTGTTGGCGACCACTATCGACGGGAGATTCTTCTTAAAACTCACACTCTGAAACGTGTTGTTCAATACGGTATCGTCAGGCTATGTACCAAGTATTTGGCAGACAAACCCCGCCTCGAAATCCTTGGCCAACTCAAGCCGCTCGGAAGAGTCTTAATTGAGAACAACGTATTGCGAGAGATCGAACTTTTCGATTTATTGCGAGTGGAATGCGGACCGGTGCTTTCCAATTTCTTCGGCGTCGCTCCCGGCACCGTTACCTACGGAAGAACTGCTTTAATCTATTGCGATCGTGAGCCTGCCATTGAGTTGCTTGAAGTAGTGAGCCCGGAGTAGGCGGTGATTTCGTATTTCTTACGAGATCATAAAATGACTTGACCAAACGCTCATCCGAAGACAAAGTTTTTTCGTCTCTTCTCGTTTTTTCCGGCGAGCCAATCTGTCTTAACGCGCCGACGAGAGCTCGATTACTCAGTCTCTTCTATGATTTTCGCAAAGATCCTAGTATCCGGCTTGGCAAGAGGCAAGTCGCCTGTGCTCAAGTGCATCAACACAACCGTTCTCTGCTTCTTCTGCTTGGCGATCGGCGTGATGGACAAATCTCCGAGCGTTTTATCGGTCCACCCAATTGCAATAAACTCACCATGCGTAAGCGGATATTTTTTGCTGATGTCCGCGACCATCGGGCCCAGGTACAGCTCATCTTGCAGATTCTGATCGGTCCACATCGTTCCGTCTTCGGCCCTCATGTACGACGGCCGAGCAAGAATTGGATTGTTGTCCCATTCCTTGCGCCATCGATCATCTGTTTCACGAATCTCAAGCAAACATCGTTTGGAAGCTCCTTCATCAACTGTCCCCAGCCACCCGCTTACCAGTTTTCCATTCGAATCAACGCCAACAATTCCAGCTTCCTTGATTGAAAACCCGATCGTGTTTTTGATCACGACAGCCTGCATATCGGAATCAAATTCAGCCGTTAACTTGCCCGCAAAGTCCATCATTTCTTCGGCTTGGAATAGGCCCGTTGTATTGGAAAGTACGGGAACACTTTGCATTCCCGCGCCAGCGTCATCTGCGTACCAATAGTCGATTCGGCTGAGATTGCTTCTCGTCCTTTTGCTGGCGGAGCCCGGAGCAAATGGAAGAACGACCCCCGAATCCTTTTCGAAGACGGCCCGATAGTTCGTAGATAGGGATGTGTACAAGGCTGTGTAGCTTGAGAACAACCCGCGAGGATAGCCAGTATGCACTTCAAGGAAACCATAGCTGGTTTGGCTTCTCGAAAAGCCAACGTCAAGTTGAACGCTTCTCGCAACAAAAAAAGCTCCTGCCAACGCGATTACAGGTGCAGCCGCCCAGGCTAGCTCGACACGTCCAAAAAGGCGGAAGAATAGCCAATTGACCGGAACCAAAACGATCAAGTAGCCTATTAGTAACTTCATGATTGTATTGATTTTTGGGACAGTGATGCCTGACGATTCTTGAAGGCATTGGCGTGCATTGACCAAGACGGTTGATTCCGAATTCCACGCACCCAGGCTCGAACGCTTTAACTTGGGTGTTTCAGCCGAAGCATCAGAATAAGTCTGGTTGTCTGAGTCTCGCTTTTCTTTCTCTTTTTTCGACGCACTAGGTAGTTGACGCATCGTCGATTCGTCCAAGTCACGAGACCACATTCGCAATCGAGTGGAGTGTAGCGGATTCTGCTCCGTGCCGGCAAAACCACCAGCGAACTTGGTGTCTGCCTCAATCCCCTCCGAAGGATCTCTCGGAGGTTTTCGAAGGATCGCATTGTGAATGAAGGAACTGTACGATTGCCACCTCAGAAAAGCGTTGTCGCTCATTGGAAAGGTCGTCATTACGACTCGACCTTGCCCAACCAACTTCTCCGCTACAAGTCCGTCGAGCGACAATACTTCGCCGCTGTTCCCAGAGTATTTTACCCATTGGGCTCCACTAGCCAATTCGCCCGCCAACTTCGGAATCGGTTTCGATGGCTCGATCATTATTCGTTGGCCGACTATCTGTTTGATGGACCAAGTATCATTCAAGGCGGCAATTTCCTCGTTGGAAACGGTGGAATTCGTTGTTTTTTGAAGGGGTGCGTAATCCCTCATCATGCTCGTTTCAATTCCGCCGATCGCTTCAGGGCCGTTCAAGATAATGGTACCGCCAAAATGCAACCAATCCTGGAGAGCTTGTTGTTGGTCCGATGACATGATCGAAACACTGGAGTCATTGATCACGAAATGCGAAATCGAGGTCATCGCATAAAGTCGGTTGGGAAACTGAGTCGCAACCTCGTCCTCGTTGAGGTCGACAATTCGGTGGGGCGAAATCCTCTCATCCGACATACGTAGTTTCGATGGCCAAATGATGCAGTCGAGCCCTCGCCAAAACGTATATCTAGAAGTGTCTCGGCTAAGCGAAACCATGTTGTACTGATAGCCTGCGAAGACTCGACTTGGGAAATCCTCTTCGAGGACGGGTGAGCCAATTCCCCGCTGAGAATACAAAACCTTGATGGCGGATGGGGTCTTGGAAATGTCATCGCCAGTGACCGCAACATCGGGTTGGAAGAACTTGAGTTGGACATTCTTCTCTTGCCCAACGGCCAGTGATACATTGCGTGTGAACTCAACAGACGCTTGGCTTGGTGCGAAAGGAACCTTTTGCTTTTCGCGATTGACGATCGAAAGCGATGCGGTAAGCGATTCGTCGGAATAGTTTGCTTTTAGTTTCTGATTGGCTTGATACCAGTGCCCCGGCTTCAGAATGCTACCTGCTAGTTCGGACGAGAACGGAATAGCCTTGAGCTCATTTGTTACCAGTCGCTGTTTCTTCTTTTTCGCGTCGGCCTCTTCGGCGATTTCCTTGGCCGTTTTTGGTTGCGTACAGCCCCTGCAGCCTACAAGCTGAATCAAAAGCAAGCAGAGCCAAACCAACTTTACTGAACCGCGCATAGGATTACCTAGTTTCCGAACATACATCCGCCGCTAGCACACTGGCTTCGCCCACATTGACCGGGCTCTATTTCACGGCTCTTCGATGGTCGTGATCCGTTGCTTACGACGGGAGAACCAATCACACTTAACAACTTTGAAAGCTTTTTAGAACCGCAATGGGGGCAATCCGGCGTAGCGCTTTGGCTATTGACCAGGATTTCGACCTGTGTTTTGCATTCCTTACATTCGTACTCGTATAGTGGCATGCCAAACCTCAATCTAAAAACTTAATTCCAAAAAAACGCTCTTCCAAGTATACCTCTCTTTACTTTGCAAAGTTTCGACTTTGCAAATCGTACTCGTGCTCAATGAATTGGTGCTCGTAATCGAAAAGCTAGCTAATCGATTAGGAGCACCGCCGATGGCTGAGCACGAGCAGGAGCACGAAACATCAGGGCGTTCTCAACATGAACAGATTGATCTACCGGCGATCAGCATCAAGTCCATTCAAGGGCTCGACGTACTTAACGCCGAACATGCGTTTGATAGGGGACTGGCTTTTACGCTTTGGACTCCACGAAACTCTTGATCGATACGACCAAGATCGGATGGTCCGGTGCTGATGCTCAGCGGTTTCTCAATCGTGAATTTGGCGTTCAACCGGAGCTTTCTGGCCCTGGATATCTGCTTTGCATTTTGACACTTGGCAGTATCCAACAAGACGTCGATTGCTTGATTCGTGGACTTCGAAGCATGAGTACTCGGCAGTCTCCTCATCATGAAGATTTGAGCGAATTAAATGATCTGGCGGGCCGAGTATCGGAACGCCTTCCCGAGACCGTATTGTCACCGCGAGACGCGTTCTATTTGAGGCATCGCTCCATTCCATTTGATCAAGCCCTAGGTCGGATATCCGGTGAGATCATTACGCCCTACCCGCCGGGAATTCCCGTGATGATGCCTGGGGAGAGATTCAATCGAGATGCGATCGAGTTGTTGGCTGCAGTAAAACGCTCAAGATGCCCGATCAGCGCCGTGGATGCCGACCTTCAAACCGTCAGGGTTGTTGATTGAATCGGCTAAAATTCCTGATCGTCTTCCTGATCGTCTTGGTCATCATCCAACATGCTTTCGTTTTCGGGGAATCGCGGGCCCTGAAACGCCACACCTGGACGATCATGTAATGTCTCGTTGGAACTATCCATATCGACGAGTATCGCTTCGAGCGGATAGCATTTCGCCTGCCACTTCAATGCCACATCTTCTGCCTCGGCTGAATCGCGGGCTAACACCCCCCACTGAGCGATGTAGCTTTCCCATTCGGCTTGATCAGGCATGCAACCCTCGGAATCCGACCAGGCATCATCGAGAGGTTGTGAAAGATAACACTGGTACAAGAATAGGTCGCAAGGTTTTTCGTCAGCTCGCACTTGTTCGAAGAAACTTTCGGTGGCAATTCCCGCCACGAGCATCTTTTGTTCGACTCGCATTTGAAGCGAACGTTCTTCGGGGCACATTTTCGCAGCCGTGATAAGCCTTTCAAACGCCCCCGAGACGCCGCTAAGAGTTAAATCATTGATCTTAGAAAGAGGACGAGAAAGAGCGACCTCAATAATCTTGGCCGCCGCAACGGATTGGCCAAGTTGCGCATGTGCAGCGGCTCTCACCGAATCGATATGCAGTCCACTCGATTGAAACAAAGCAACCTCGCGATCGATCGCCTCCATCGCTTCCTGAGGTCGTTTGAGCTCAAGTAGCCCGGAACTGAGATAGTAATTCGTCCAAGGGCCTGGTGAATGGCGTTCATGCAATTTCTGCAAAAAACTCACCTGCAATTCATGCTGTGTTAGCGCATGGGCTTTCAACGCTGCTTCGAATAGGAGCTCGCCGGAATCCCCTCCCTCTCGAATGCAAAGGTCCAGCACGTACAAAGCATCCTGCAATCGATCGGTCTCGGAATAAATTCTCGAAAGTGCAAGGGCTGCATCATCGCGAGTTCGGTCCAACTTAAATGCTCTCGCATAACACCGCTCGGCTTCACCTGAATTTCCAATGTACTCGAAAACCTCTGCGGCGCGAAAGTTGTTGTTGACTCCTGTCGCTTCCATCTGCAGAGACTTTCGAACAAGCTGCTCAAGGCGATCGTTGCTGATCGATGTCGGCGGCAAATCTCGTTCCTTGACGGATTCGTCATCGAAGTTGTCTAAATCATCGAAGTCATCTAAATCATCGAGGTCATTGAGGTCATCGAACTGCAATTCGGCGGTCAATCGATCAATCATGCTGATCGTCATACCCAGTCGGGCCAGCAACGAAATCAAATAGGCGACCTCCTGTTTCGAGGAGACCAAAGTATTTCCCCATTTCCAAACCTTGGCTCGATCGCAATCAGGTGTAATCAAAAAATTCATCAGGTACATGGCTCGACCGATGTCCTCAGGATGCGAGAAATCCTTTAGCGGTCGATCCAATAGCTCCTGGCGAAACGGATCGACATCGACTTTGGATTGCGAATCCTTTTCGGCCCCTTTGCCTAACAAGTGCATTCGCTCAGTCAGATCATCCAACCAAAGTCCGAGAGGGGATGGCGATTTTGTTATGGTTGCTTCGGTCGGCTTGACCTCCATATCGGCTGCAACTGTGGAAGGTTCAGGTTGTGGCGTTGCGTTGACAGTTCGCGTGTTTCGAACAACGGTACCCAATGGCGTAACATCGACGGATTCGTCGAGTATTTGATGCAATCGGCGAATCGATTGCCAATCGTTCGCTGTCGTAGCAGCTTCTTCAAATTGGATGCTCAGTCGTTTGGCCTTGGTCATATCGCCACGCAATCTATTTAGCGCAACGAGCCTAATACCTGTCTCCAACCATTTTGTTATAGCTTTGCTCTGTTTTAGTATCTTGTTCCAAGTGAGAATCAGTTTCTCAGCTTCATTCCATTCCTGATTCATAATGTGACCGAGCGAGGTCAACAAGTCGATATCTAGATCGTACTCTGGGCATTCACCGCGTGGTGGAAGCTCTTTGAGTAGGTTCATTGTACGCTCATTTATCTCCTGATCCTCCATCAAGTCGAGCGTATGGCGTTCCAGCATAATTGCGACCAAAGCACCTCGCGAATCATTGTTTTTTGGCGAAAGGGCGAGATCGGCCGCTTGCTCCAGTTTGGATCGAGCTGAATCGTGCTGTCCTTCGAAAATATCCATGGTCGCCAACCGTAGCATAGCCAACCAACGACGGTCACCGCGCTCTGGAAACTCGTGGTCTTGATTGAGAACTTGCTTGCAATGGTATCTGGCCAGTTCATAATCGTCGGCGGCCGTATGTGTATCGCAAGCATACTCTCGAAAACACTGAATACAGGACAGTTTGCCGATGCGATGACAGACTTCTATGCCTCCCGTTAGGCACTCCTGCATTCCCTCCGAGTTGAATCCATCTAACGCTCCTGTTGCTTCAGCAAGCACCTCGTAGGCACATGCGCCCATCGAGTAAATCATGTTCTCATACTGGTCGAGATCCAACGAAGGCTCGATCTTTCGAGCCTGCTCTTCGTCTTCAAAGATGGCGATCAATTCGACAGCTCGTTCACGGACAACTTCGAATTGAAGTAGTCTTTCCGCAAGTGTCATTTGAAAGAAGGTACCGAAGACATAGAATGAAAGTTGTCCCTCCGACCGAGCTCTGGATCGAAGCTCACCATAGAGTTTATACGCCGATGCACAGAATGCGGACTCCATCAAATCGCCGGCTGCGTCGTTGATGCCGGACAGCTCTTTTTCAATCGAATCTTGCTTTGACTTGTTCTTTTTTGCCACGCAGGTAGCCTTTTGCTAGGTCGAGTTGGAACCGTTTATTAGATTATAGCGAGTCAGCGTCGCTCGCTAGCTAATCTGCATCTCGCATGGTGCCATCCGGATTTGCCTGCCAGACTTTTCCCGTTTCCAACTCCAACGCAGTTAGCCATCTCCCACCGTAACAGTAAGTGTCGATGCAAACGAGATGAGGGATGTCGAATATTTCGCCTTGCCGATCGTGCGTGTGTCCAACCACAGCTTTCTTGCCGGAAATATGTGGAGCTGGAAGCGAGTTCGATATCTTAATCCATCTCAATAGGTCCGATGGCTGTTCCGCTAGCGGCAGAACAGGGTCGTAATTGGCGTGAACGATGAAATGGGTATCGTTTTCATAAAAATCTCCCATTCGTTTCAGGAAATCGCGATGCGATTGAGGCACGCAAGCGAGATCCCCGGAGAAGCCATACGAGTCCATGGTTTCAACGCCACCGTGATTGAGCC
>JAYVPJ010000191.1:0-3667 GCA_043757445.1 Pirellula sp.
TAACATGTAGCCGACGTCGCTCCGCGACTCGGCAATTCAGTGTCGCGGAGCGACACTGCCACAACGATCGAATCAAAGAACTTCTGCCGTAGTGCTTAATAGATTATCAATACCAGGTCTCCTCTTACCAATCGACAACGGAGCCGTCATTGGGATCAAACGTTTGCTTGTTCTGCCAATCGTGCCCAATCATGGACTTAAGCGATTCTTCGTCGATCTCAATGCCTAGGCCGGGAGCGGTGGGCACGTCGATGTAACCGTCCCTAACCTTGAAGGGGTGCTTTAGGTAACCATCGCCTAAACTGACCTGCTCTTGACACAGAAAATTTGGAATGGCCGCGGCAATTTGCAGACCAGCGGCAAGCGAAATTGGGCCAAGTGGATTGTGCGGAGCGATGGATGCATAATAGGATTCGGCCATACCTGCGATCAAGCGAACTTCGGTGATTCCACCAGCATGGCATAGGTCGGGCTGGAGAATCGACGCAGCGCCTTTCTCCAAAATTTCACGGAAACCCCATTTCGTGAATATCCGTTCGCCCGTTGCAATCGGTAAGTGGGTCGAACGAGCAATCTCGGCCATCACGTCGACGTTTTGGCAAGCCACAGGCTCTTCAATGAACATGGGTTGATAAGGTTCGTATGCCTTGATCAGCAACTTGGCGTTCTGTGGGCTTATTGCGCCATGAAAATCGATTCCAATATCGACGTCGTCCCCACCTGCCTGACGAAGAGCCGCAAATGCCTCTGCCGCTTGATGTATGAAAGCTGGCGAAGCAATGACGCCTGATCGAGTTGCATTCAACACACCCGTCTTAAACGCCCTAAAGCCTTCTGCCTTGCGTTGTGTTATCTGCTCTGGCGTTCGAGCATGTGCATACACTCGGACGCGGCCGCGAGTTGGACCACCCAGCAATTCGTAAACAGGCACTCCAAGTGCTTTACCTTTGATATCCCACAGTGCCATATCAATCCCGCTGATAGCGCTAGTCAACACTGGGCCCCCACGATAAAACGCATGGCGATACATGGCTTGCCAGTGATGCGTGATGTTGCGAGGATCCTTGCCAATCAAGTACTCACCTAACTCCTCGACCGCAGTCGCTACCGTTTTCGCGCGTCCCTCGACGATCGGCTCGCCCCAGCCAACGATGCCGGCGTCTGTATGAACCTTTAGAAATAGCCAGCGAGGCTTAACCAGGAACGTCTCGAGCTTGGTTACACGTATCTTATCGCGGTTCATCGGCAAGGTGTTAACTATTGACGGCTCGATGAGGAGTGGCTCAGCAGTCCCGTAGGATCGTGGACTAACCTCTCCTTTCTGTTGCCCCATGGCTAATAATCCCCAAGCTCCCATCGCTGATCCAGTACCTGCCAATACGGCTTGCATAAATCTGCGGCGTTCACGATGCGTGTTGTTGGTCAAAGGCATGTCTGTCTCCCAAAAAATGAGGATCTAGGGGCGAACGGCGGTTCCGTCCCGTCGACGAACGGATGTTGAATTCACTTTAAGCATGCCTTTCCGAAAAGCCAACAGGCTTTGATCCAGTCCGAAAGCTACAAGATACCGCCCAAATAGGCACAGCACAATCACTCGACGCAGCTCCTATTTTCAATTCTTGTAGTGGAGCTTGTTAAAGCTCCTCTCCGTGCTCTAGGATTTTTAACAAGATCCACTAGGCGATAACAGTATCGTCTCAACTAGCCCACTTTCGCGCCGGTCGAGATCGAAGCCCATTCGCTTCCTCATCATTGACAAACACCTGCGAGATTGGATCAAACGTCAACTTGCGTTTCAACATCCATGACATTGCAGCTGCATGACATGCGACATGCGAATTACGCATCACCTCTGCATTGGCAACGGGCAGTTTTCGCGTCTTGATGCAGTCAAAGAAATTCCTCGCATGAGCAGACACGTCGAGCCCCACCACTTTCGCGGCAGCGGCTTGTAGTGCGCTTTTAAGCGTGGGCGAGGAAACTTCCGTACCTCCGCTGTCGCCTGTCTCGATAGAGCCTTCATCGCCTACAAACTTGACTGGACAAGTGCCAAGACTGGTGAGCCAGTTCGGCCCGCGATCACCAAACGGCGTGGCCAAAAAATCAAGCACTAACTTGACGCCGTTTTCGTACATGCAGGTGATCCCTGTTTCGGACGGCTCGTACGTAACGGGCGCCGTCTGATCGGCTTGATTGGCCCATTGGCATAAGTCGACCGTATGTGCACCCCAATCGAGCAAACGTGCACCCGAGTCGAAGTCGTAATAACCGCGCCATCCACCGGAGACATACTTGCTGTTGTAAGGACGCCACGGAGCAGGCCCGAGCCACAGGTTCCAATCGACCACTTCGCGCGGTGGCGTCGCCTCACCGGGAAGCCATGCGTTATCAAGCGTCGGCATGTAGACCGATGCAACCATGGTATGCAGTTTTCCAATCTTGCCCTGATGCACCAGACGAACGGCTTGTTCAAAATTCGGGACACTTCGCCGCTGCGTTCCTGCCTGAAAGACTCGTCCTGTCTGCTTCATGGTGTTTGCCAGCTGTTGACACAGCTCAATCGTCAATCCGCAGGGCTTTTCGCTGTATACATCTTTGCCAGCTTGAGCAGCCATCATCGAAGCCATGGCATGCCAACGATCACCCGTGGCAATCAAAACCGCATCAATGTCTTTTCGATCAAGCAATTCGCGGAAGTCGCGATAGACGGCACAGTCTGCGTTCGAATAGTGCTTGTCGACCAACTGCTTTCCTGCATCACGTCGGCTCGCTTGTACATCTGCAATGGCCACAGCTTTCACGTCTTCGAACTTAAGCATTGCCGAAAGGTCGTAGGTGCATCGCGGACCGATGCCAATCACACCCAGTGTCAATTTGTTGCTCGGGGCGACAGCTCCTGTACGCCCCAGCACATGCGAAGGAACAATCATCGGAGCGACTGCGGCGGCGATCGCAGTTGATAAGAATTGACGGCGAGAGCGGTGAAAGCGTTGTGTCATTAGGGTACCTAGAACTGAAGTGTGAATGGGTGTTGGAGTGTGGTATAACAGCAAATCGAGCGTGCTAACTTGGAAGCTTCAAATCGCTCGGGTAGACTCGGCAGGGCTTTTTCTTGAGTTGCTCTCGAAGGCTGGCACCCGCGTTGAGAACAATCAAATTATGGTTGGCCGATGCACCAGCCATGGCAAACATTTCTCCACGAAAGTACTCCGACCGAAACTCGGCATCCTTCTCTCGTTGAAGATACTCATCGGGGGTTACGTAGTGTATTGGGACTGTTGCCATGCGATGCGTTCCTGAAATTTCCTAGTCAACTCAGAGGCGATCATTATAACCGCATCTTGCGGAGCCCGCTTTGCCTTCCTGCGTTAGTCTGGGCTGTCAAAAAACTGGTATTGCTTCAACTTTGCTTTGCGCAGTTTTTGTTCCAAACTACGAATCCATGCGATCGCGACTGCAACATCGCGAAGCGGATGTTCTAACTCCCCTTCTCCTCCTCAGAGGAGGGGAGCGAAGGTGTTAGTTAAAGGCAAGTGTAGATTCAAAAATTTGTAATTTTTGGAAACTTCTCGCTAATCGCCACCTCGGCGGAGCAGTGCAACCCTCCCGAAACGTAGTTTTGGGAGGGTCGGCGGGCGCTAGCCACGCCGGGGAGGGAAGGATGACG
>JAYVPJ010000192.1:0-13693 GCA_043757445.1 Pirellula sp.
ATTATGACAGGCTTGCTTTTTGCCCTATGCGTAAAATTCCGGGGTTTGGGGCTGGCCCCAATGAGCACTGTTTCACCCACTAATTGTGCGGAAGAGCCATGTTTTGTCTGGTTGGAAAGAGCCGATTGAGGCATCGTTTGACACCGATGGCGCAATGAGAAGCAAACAGGTAACTCCGGTTGGATTGCTGCAACGCATTCTTCAATTTCTTGGCTTCAAATCGTAAACTGGGGAAAATCCAATCGTGTTTTTCGAATGGCTTGATCGTGTAATGAAGACCGAACGATTGCTTCCAGTCATGGCTGTAATCGGAGTATTGGCTTACATATTTTGGTCCGTGAATTCAACGCCCATTACAAATGTGTTGGTTGAAAAGGGGATTCCTCTATACCCGAATGGGGTTGCCCAGGAATCAGAAATCGAACTTCGGCATACGGTGAAACAGTCCGAAGGAGTTGCTGATAATAAAACTACGAGAAAGGAGGCGCAGCAGATTTTGGCTCGCGAAAAGTTAGAGAGAGAACTCAAATCGTACCAAACTGGAAATCTTGCAGGGAGAACGAACGAACTCGCGTTTGAATTTAGTTTGATGAAGTCTGCGTTCGAAAAATGGACATTGCATTTGACCGAACTGTCGCTTAATGACCGCGGACGAATGATCGTTAGCAACACCACGGTCTTGCCAACTGTATTGACGATGTTCGAATGCCAAGAAAAGCTCCGAGCGGATTTTTCGTCTTTGACGGACGAAGCTAACGCCATTGTGAAAGCGTCAAAAGAAGCTCTGGACTCGTCACCGGAATTCCTTGGATCGAAAGAGATTTTGAACACGATTATGGGGACTACCGGGAAAGTCCAGTCGATGCGCCTAGCGATTGAAAAGTTGGAGAACGCTCTATCGTCTTTCGAGACTGCAAGTGCCGGATTGATACCAGCGGATAGGACCCTCGCAATGGCCTTGCAAGATCGTCAAAAGGCGGATGCGATTGCTGACGCAAAAGCATTAGACGAAGCGAGAGAGGTCAGTCGCGCAGAGTTTGCCGCGAAAAAAAAAGAAGCAGTGCGAGAGAAAGAAAAGTTGGAATTTTTGAGAGAGCAAGCGATTGAGCTTGCTGAACAGAAGCGACTCAAAGATGAAATCGAAGATACGAAAGAAAAAGCGGCTAAGGCTACGCTACTCGCGGAATTCAATCGTGATCTACCACAAATTAAGCACTATCTCGGCAAGTTCTTTATGATCGGCTACACGCAGCCAAGTTCGTGCCATTACTTTGAAGACGTGGGAAAGCAAGGGCCTGTTTCCTATGCACGTGTTGTCGCCGTCGGAGCTTTAAATGAAAAGGTTGAAGGGTTGGAAGGTGCTTACAGCGCACTCCTGCATTTAATGAACGCCAGCAATAACGACCGCAAGCTTGTTGGACCTTATCCAGGTTACATTGGCGGCGCCGTTTCGACGCAAAATGCTGCCGCAATTCGACCAGCGTATTTGCTTTTGAAAAAATATGGACGGCTCCTGGTCGAAAAGGGCTACCTTCAGGAATAGGTGATGTTTCGCAGCATGTCCGTTGGCATGATAGTTGACGACACATTATGCCACGCATCATGCCACGGAAATTTCGTGATCGCCTTACAATTTGTTGTCGGTCGTTGATTTCCTACTAAGCAATTGTGTATTGTCGGAACGGTGCCTACACCTTGATTGACAATTGGTCCCCATCCTATACCGTGACGCGGACCAATCGCATAACACGACGAACGCTAATCAACTAGGTCGTAACGTCTCGCCACATGTCTCACAAACAAACAAACGACAGGATAAGGATTGGACAACGCGAGTTCGAGGTTTTGGAACGACTATCGCTTCCAAACCGTGGCCGCTGGAAGATTCGTGATCGCGATCCTCATCCAAGGGGAACGATACTAACCGCAATCCTGCTTCCATCAGGACCGCAAGCAAAACAACTTCTTAAGTCGTATGCAAGAATCCCCACAAGTAACTCCAATCTGCCGAAATTGCTAACTAGCGAACGTCGTAATGGAACACTCTCGATGGTCGTGACTTGGAGCGAGGGAACGGATGTTGCAAACTATCTCACTCGCGTGAACGATGGGAAATGGTCGCCGCCAAGTGCCTGGGAAGTGATCCGACGAATTAAGTGTTTGGCCTTTTCGCTTGACGTACTCCACAACAATTGTCGTGTAGTACATGGTGATATCAAACCTGCGAATCTGATTCTGCCAAGTGATCCGGGGTCAATGTCGATAATTGACTTTGGCAGCAGTTGGCAAATGGAACGAACCGCTACTCGCGATCTTGGAGACGGGACCGACGAAAACTATTCCGCACCAGAGATTTTCCTCGAACTATCCAAAGTCGACGCACGTGCAGATCAGTTTTCTGCCGCTGTTGTCCTCTATGAAATGCTAACTCTAAAACTGCCATATGCGGGACTGGGTGGGAAAGCTGGGCATCCTGGATTTGAAGATGCAGCTTCCAATTTCGTTCCGCCGAGTGGGAACATAGTCGATCGGCAGCAAATTCCAAAATCGATTCTAAAACAAATCGATGTCGTGTTGAAAACGGCTTTGCAATTGGACCCGAATCGACGATTCCCATCTTCAAAACACTTCGCAAAGGCTCTCGATGAAATTTGGCTCCAATTAAAACTTGCGGAATCCAAACCAAGTCATAAAGAGGAATCACTTTGGCAAAATGTTCTCAGGTGGACTTTCAATACGGACAGGGCAAGTCAAAGCTGATGGGTCCTGTTTGTTTAAGTATGCTCCCAGTATTTGTGCGGTGGTTTCCACTCAAATTCGTCACCGCATTCACTGTGTACACGATTTCCATTTCCGTTTTGATGGAAATAGAAATTGCCTTTTTTGTCGCCGCGCAACCATTCCCGAAAGCCGAATTGATAGACTCTCGGATACCCATAAGGGCAATTCAGACAAGCACGTTTATCCGGTTCTGCAATTGGAAGCGAGAGTTGGCGTTTCTTTAGCGTCTTGCGGACATCAGAAACGAGAAAGATCGCTTTTTCACGGGCAGTTTCATTGATCGGAAATGCAAACCCCTCCAGTGTTGTTCCATCTATTACAATCCCCCAATTCGACAAAGATGACGGTTCGTTTTTCATAATCAGATGCGAGTAAGCTGCCAATCGGACTCTGTGCGAATCGTTCAGTTTAAGTGGTTCGCCTACATGCTTTATCACAGGTATTCGCTGGCCATCGTTGCTTGCCAGCAATCTCCATGGTAAGCCAGCGAGAACTAAGTCTTCGTCGCGGTATGGCTCTTTGGGCATAACGGACCTGAATCCCGCCTTGTGCAATCCCCACCATGTAATTCGTTGGCTGTTCGTTGTGTCGAGCAGAAGTGGCGTAGGCGTTTCACGTTTGCTACGACTAAGGATTGCAAGAATGGCAACCAACGTTCTGGCATCGCGAAGTACGATGTACAGTGCAGGTAGCAGCGCAAGCGACAAACAGCTACCTAACGTTGGCGACACTGTTCGGGATACAAAGTAGAAAATCGCGAAGCCACCGGCCAAAGAAACCATCGCTCGCTTGAAACTTGGCAGCACCGCATCGAAGCGATCCCGGAGGAGCCGTTCATCAAAGATTGGCAGGTAGCTAAGATTGGGAATCCTTGGATTCTCGACTTGATTGTTTGTTCCTTGTTTTCCAAAAGCAATGACACCAGCTCGTGGGCAAAACACGTGGCTTCCCAATGTACTTACGTCGATTTGAACTTCTTCAATTTCGTCCAGCTGCGTTTTTGAGTCTACCACCATTGTTAGGTCTTCCAATCATTCCAAATTTCTAGGACTTCACCCGAAGTCGACGGGCGTTCATCCGAAACGACTTTTCGGCAACGCAAAACCATGTTGACAATCGATTTGTCTTTGACAACGGCTTTCATCGCTTTCTCGTCCGCATCAAAACGCCCGGTTAGCAACTCGCTCATAATGACCCCCCAACTGAAAAGATCGCTCTGCGGTGCAGGGGAATTGCGCGAAACTTCAGGAGCCCGATAAGGAGTTTGCACTTTCCATTTGCCACGAACTGAGATTTCGCTATCCAAGAGCTTTGCCATTTCAAAATCCGTTACGACGCAATGTTGCATATCATCGGAAACAATGACTCGTTCCGGGGCGAGTTCACGGACTACGATTCGATGAGAATGAAGAGTTGCGAGTGCCAGCAAGATTTCACTGCCAATCGTTTTTACTGTCGATTGGTCGACCAATGTCGATTCGTCTATCATATGCGAAAGCGGTTTTCCATCGATCCATTCATCGAGAACCCACCATGCAGAATCTTTGCCAAGTCGGCGAATGTCAACGTGCATCGGGAGCCGAGGTTCGCCATGAAGAATTGCACAGACTTTGGAGTGACGAAGTAGCTGCTCCATTCGTGCGGGTAATGTCGCGGCGGTTAGATGACGCAGGTCATAGAATTTCCCTCGAACAAATCGGCTAGGATTGAGATCGCTTTGAAGTTTCGCAACTTGGTAGCTCACCCCATTGGCGGCAACAAGTATTGGCGATTCAACTGAGTAAACAGTCCAATCTGCCGGACCGGTTAACGTATGCACCTTTTCTTCTGATTCCCTAAGGATCGAACGAGACCGACGATCCTCTTCCGCGATTTTAAGAGCATCAAACAATCGATCGACTGTATCCTGACTTGCCTTGCCAGTCTTAAGCAAATTGAAGACGGTGCCCCGTTCTACGCCCATGAGATCAGCTAGCCCTTGCTTGCTAAGTCCAAGTTGGTCGATAAGACTCTTAATCTTTTCGGTGTCGATCACCGGCTTGTCTTTTCCGACCATTTGCTCATCGCTTTGTTGGGGGCAATTTGGATTGGAAAACTTGAGCGCGCACTTTGAGCGCGCAACAGATGTTTTCAATTCGGTCCACGTCTACTATTCCTTCAACAGCGATTCGCACCGCAAACGGTCGATCGTCAGGTCCTGTCGGTGTGACCGGATTCCAACATTGTAATTCAAACCAAAGTGTCACAGCTTTTTTTCATGACTAAGCGTTCGCCAACCATCCTGCTGAATTCACGAGACATGGAGATTCTCAAAGCTCTTGCTTTGAGAGTACGACTATTCTCGATGATGCAAGTTGTGAATGCCTTTTTTGATGGTGACGTGAAATCTGCACAGCGACGATTGAATCGACTCGTCGTTAGTTCCTACCTGGTTCGATTGCGGTTGCTGGCAAGAACAACACCGCAGCAGAAAAAGCCAATCTTTGAATGGGTTCCAAATCAACAACAACCTTATTTTCAATCGCTGGTTGTTCAACTTCGAACTAGATGGCTGTCAACGCCGACCCAGATGACGACTGTTTATCTATCAGGGACCGCCACTGCACAACTCTTCGGAATAAAGTCGCCCGGGAAACTGCGACACACGTTTCAAGCATCCCATGATTTGGGGTTTGCCGAAACGTTTCTCTTCTTTTTGAAGAATCGTCCCACGGAGGCCATAAACTGGATCAAGGAGGATTTGCCAAGCAAGGCAAAGGGCCAAGTTCCTGATGGTTTGATTGTCGATTCATCCGGTTCGCCAATTCGGGCCATTGAGTATTGCGGACTTTATCCTGCGAAGCGACTGAAACAATTTCATATCCACTGCGCAAAAACGAGGTTGCCTTATGAACTCTGGTAGCCGTGGTAATGCGCCTGCAAAAAGCAAGGATCTTGGTAAGCGAGATCGACGTATTCTGAATGACATCATTCGATTCCGAGTTGTGACCAACGAGTCAATTCTTCAATCCCATTTGCCGGAAGCGAAGTCCAATGCGACCGTTAAGGTGACTGGACGATTGGTTAAGTGCGGATGGCTCAAGCCATTCGAGTTCCTTGGTCGGAAGCAATACTTCGTTGCAGGCACTCGGCTAATCAGGCTTTTCGGTTTGCCGGCGAATCGAGGGCGACCACTTGGCCCGCAATCGCTTGCAATCCAACTTAGCATTCTCGAATTCTGCTATTTGGCGAAACCCATATTGCGCCTGATGCTCGACAAGGAATTAACGGCAATGCTTGGCGAATTGACAAAAAAGCAACGGGTGACTCCACATGCGGTCGAAGTGGGTAACGCCCAAGGTCCGTTGAGACTGATTCGGGTTGATCTAGGTGGTTCTCCAACGCATGTTTCGAAGAAATTGGCTTCGGATATTGGAGTTCGAGAATCGCAACGTGCATATGCGAAACTACTTGCCGACCGCAGTTTGATTCTTGTCGTTCTCACATCGACCGATACGAAAAAGGCGTTCATTGAGGATGCCATCCGAAAGCGCGAGTGGCCAGGCGGCTTGCGTATCAATGTGGTGGTTATTCCATGCTTGTCATCCCTCATCGGAGCACGCCAGTAATATCATGACTATCGACCCGATGAAGTTAGACAATCCTATTGCCTTCGAGGCGGTCCCTACACAACCATTGACTGTCCAATTTCCGGCACGGCCAGTTCCGGCGCCGCCTGTTCCGTCGCTGGACGGGGAAAAACCGCGTTCGATAGCAGCTTTTCTAATCAACAATTTCCTTATTCAAACGCTCTTCGGTGTC
This sequence comes from Pirellula sp., assembly GCA_043757445.1. Lineage (GTDB taxonomy): Bacteria > Planctomycetota > Planctomycetia > Pirellulales > Pirellulaceae > JBKCUI01. Next base: position 6,583 of record JAYVPJ010000192.1, read on the forward strand.
GCATTCCTTGCACTCCATAGCTATCCCAACCTTGCGAAGTATTTGATTCAATTCGAACGCACTGGAGTCATCGTTCTCGCTATTGTTCTGTTAATGCGATTGTGTATTCAAATAAGTGACTTGTATTCAGTCGTCTATTTTGTAGCACTAGTTGTCGGTGCAAATTGCTTTGCTTCTGCGGTTTTGGCTCGACAACGGAATGCAGCAGTATTTCAGCTCTTCGCGTCACTACTCCTCGCATGGCCTTGTTTAGAGATCGGACTACATTACAGTTCCATCGCGAACAAGATGTTGATGCGGCCCACAGAAAATGACAAGGACTTCGTTAAACGCGATAGCTCGTTCTTGTTGTATTGGACGATCATTTCCTTGCTGTGCGTCCACGTATCACTGGACAGTTCACACCGCACGTTTGCGATTGCAATCATCGCGGGATTGAATATTGCTGTAGGTGTTGTGTCTGCCAAGAAGAATAGTCAATCATCAGCGATGCTAATCAACACAGCCGTATTCAGCTTCCTTAGATACCCGAACGCATATCGACTTCCACCCGGATTAATCGCGACTATATCCGGACCGATCGACTATCGAGTGGCATGCATCAACATGCCGATGTTCGGGCTAATTGCGATTCGTATGATTGATCGCGAATCGATAAACCAGTATTTCGAGACCGTGAGTTGGGTTTTGGTTTCGATAACACTCACCTATTCGTACGTCATTCTTGCAGCCGGAAAACTAGTTCGTCCCGAAATGCTCAATCCATCTAAGGGGCCGTGGGATATGGTGGTGGAACAAATGCACCGATCACCGAACCCGCATGAACGAAACTCGTATTTTAATGGTTTCGTTCACGCCGACAATTCACCGATCTTGATTGAACGATCCCTATTTGATCAACCCGTTCACTTTCTTGGGAACGCAGGCTGTGGAAAGACAGCCGTCGGATTAGCTCCTACTATTGAGCAAACGATCCTATTTGGAGACACGAGACTCTGTGTGATTGACTTGAAAGCGGACACGCTCGAGTTGCTTGCAACATGCATGGCTGCTCGCGAAACGTACAAGGAGAGAACCGGTATTGAGTTACCAATTCGCGTGTTTACATTGGAGCAAGGGGACATGTCACATGCGTTCAACCCATTCACGACTCCAGGTTGGCAAACACTCTCGCTGAGTGATCGCAGTTCCATACTCTGTGCGTCGCTCGGCCTCTTCTATGGGTTCGACTACGCGAGACAGTATTTTTCCGCAGAAAATGCAGACGTCATCGACGAATGCTTCAACGCAAACCCATCCGTCGAGTCATTCTACGAACTTCTCGATACGCTAAATGATTTAATCGAAGATCGCAGCTCGTACATGTCTGAGAAGAGGCGGAGTTCCTACGTACACGTGGTGCAAATCCTTTCAAAGCTCGCGTCCTGCAACATGCTTAATGTCACGAAGAATTCGGGAGCGAGCCAAGAAGTCTTGGACAATCAGATCAATTTGGCGGAAGCATTCGAACAGCCAGGTATCTATTACTTCCACCTACCATCAATCACGTCCCCCGTCTTGGCACCTTCAATAGCTCGATTAGTTGCACAATTCTTGATTGTCGCTGGGCGTGCGACGAAGCGAACAACGAAAGTGCAACTCGTGATCGATGAATTCCAACGAATGATTTCGGAAAATTTAGATCAGTTCTTTCAAATGGCACGAAGTATGGACGTCGGGCTAGTCTTGGCAAACCAAAGCCTTATGGATCTGAAAGCCAGCGGCCTGAAGTTGTATCAAGCGATCGAAGGAAACTGCAATGTCCGGCAGTGGATTTCGGCAACGAGCACGGAGGATCTTCAAGCCATCCAATATTTGTTCGGAGAACAAAAGGAAGTTAAGGAAGCAGTGTCGCATACCCATGGCGGAAAGCTTTATACACAAACGCTTGAGTCCGCGCCACGAATCACTATCACAGACCTTCACACGATATTCGACGACCCGAGCCTAAGCGTTATAAAAATCACGGGGACAAGAAAGGGCTATGCTCGATATCGAGGAATTCCCTTTGTGATGCGATCTCATTTCCACATTACCGAAGCCGAGTACAAACGGAGACGAGCGTTTGAGTGGCCAAGTGATCTTCCAAACACGATGGAGGTTCGAGAGACGCCAATTACTCGAAAGCCAAAAGCGAAGAGCGGCGGCGGTTCGCGTCCAACTATGGATAAGCCAAAGAACAAGGGACTCGACCAACCGATTTGGGATCAAGATTTGTTTTCCTAGCAGGTTTGAGGAGGGGTATCACATTGTGACTAGTAATTTCCAAAACCGTAACATTCATGCGTCAATTGCTGACATCGTATCAAATCGCCTGCCACTAATTGCCAAGAAAGACATCAGCCAAATCATGATGCATACAGGTTACACCCAACGACAAATCGATACGGCAATCAAGCGGATGAAAGTCCAGGGCTTGGTTCGAATCGCATTCAAAAACGTGAAGACCGTGGACTGCACACTTAGACAACTACCCGTTGATGATTTGTCTGTGGTGTTCATTCAAAGCATCGCGGAGAAGGGTGGCGATAACGGCGCGACAGTGGCAAAACCAACTCAAATCGTTTACGCAACTGCAAGGCTATCGGGACTCGTGGGGAAAAACGCGATCCGCGACTTAGAGATCGATTTGCTCGAGTGCTACCTTCGACTGGGGCAAGCATTCGCGTTCATGATTACGAAAGGGACTCCGGGAGTCGATACGTTTGAAGCATTGTGGCCAAGTCGGAATTGCATCTCCCGAGTTGCTTATGCAAGATTTAAACCGAACTCAAGTCAGTTGGTCAATCTTGCCGCAGCGCAACCGAAGAACAATCGCGAGGCAAAGCGTTGGTTAGAAAGCTTACAGCAATCAGGGGGGAAATATGTTCTCTGCTAGCATCGATTTCCAATCCATTCTTGGAACGGACTCCATGGTCGAACATGCCATTTTGCAAAACATCGCAACATATGGATTTGTAACTAAACATGTTTGCAAAGACATTAAGACTCTCCGTGATTTAACACCGACAAATCTTTCGTTTATCATGCTATCACTAACAGAACGAAAAATCGTGGTTGTAAGATCGTTGCACCATGGCCAAAATTACTTTGCGTTCTCCAGGGAAACCGAATTGAAGCTTGGATTTCCCGATAGACTTGGCAAACCGTTGTGTGAACAAAGCAAGATTCGAGCATTGGCTCGATTGATTTTCTTCAATCGGCACCGATTTGGTTTTGCTATTCTCGATAAGCATCAACTGGGTGCCAAACTTGGCATGCCGTGCCACGGACTTCCGATTGGATTTTATTGCAATCCCACAGCTCTTGCTTTCCTTGGATTTCTCCGCGTCGATACACACGTACATAGCTCGCCAGATCGGTCATCGCAAATACTTCGCAGCGATATCAATCGGTTGATTTCAATCAAACGGATTGAGGAGCGTTTTAGAGCAAAACAATTTGAATTTACATGGGTCACCGCCACTCAGCGGCGAGCGCAGGCCGTAATGCAACGCTTCCGCAAATATGATCGCGTTGGTGGTGCCCCCATCAACGTTGTTGTGATTCCCGAACTCATTCCACTCGTCACGTCCATCGTGATTTGAACGGACTAATCGCTTTTTCTTTAGTTTGGCTAACACCCCAACTAAAAAAACGCTCTACGCCTTAGAGCTGAATAAACAATAGGCGAATCGTGCTTTTTGTTGGCTGAAGGCAGTAAAGTTGGGAAACCAACTGTACATCCAATTTGCTCGCTTGAGCATTGGATCGTTCAGCAGCGAGTTAATTCTCAAGCTGAAATGGCTGCCCCGCAGTTGATGAAAGGAAAACTAGGAGAATGAAGCATCCCTGCAAATTCGTGCAGTGGTGCGATTAAACAACAATTGGAGGAATATGGAAAAGAAGAAATTTGTGCAGCCATCTGTGTTACACAATGGTGGCGTTTTAACAAAGCCCAATGAAGTTTTTCCGGAGTGCGAATTCTGCACACCGCCGAAATTCGAATTGGGTGGCTTGTATGCCACTGCATGTGCGTTGGATGAGCTTAATAGGCAAGACATTCACGATGCCATTTATCGGCATATTCAAGGTGACTGGGGAAAGGTCTGTCGGGATGATGCCGAGGCAAACGAATTCGCACTGTTGAATGATCTTCGGATCTTTTCGATCTACGAGGATCGCGCCGGTATTCGTTTCTGGATCATCACCGAAGCAGACCGTTCTTTGACTACTGTTCTATTACCAAGTGACTACTAGATCGTTTGGTAACTAAGGTTCTCCCTAACAAGGTTTTCCCTCAATGGGTTCTCCGAGCAGGGTTTTTTGAGAGGTTACCTCATGGAGGTTCTCCCTATCAAGGTTTACTCACTGAAAGGCTTTTTACAATGTTTTTGCGCTGCAACAATCCATGAAATTGTTGCAGCTTCATTTCCAAGACTCGCAATTAGCTTTTCAATTATTGCATCGAGAGGGTGACCGCTCTGCAATTCTTGGAGAAGTCTATCCCGAGTCCATTTCTGGCGCAAGCCAATAGGTTTTTGAAGTGTTCAGCCCTTGAGCTTAATTGCCCGGGCTGGGCACTTCGTTTTTGACTTCTTTCATCAAGATTTGCCGATGCATCATCGGCTACCAAAATAATCGTATCTACATAGGAGACATTTAATATGAGTCGTCCGCCAGTTCACACCATACGAATGGGCTTGGTGAAGGCATCGATTTGGAAGAACGAAACGAAGGTCGGACTAAGGCATCAAGTTACTGTTTGCAGACTCTTTAGAAACGGCGACGTTTGGCAAGAGTCGCCCCGTTTTGGCCGAGATGATTTGCCACTGGTTTCCAAAGTCATGGAACTTTCCCACGAATGGATCTTCTTCCATAGCATGGAAGACGAAAGGGAAGACATCTAGTGAATACGACCACTCCTCAAGTGCCACTTGCAAAATCCACAATTCAAGATGCTTCGTCGTCGATAGTCGTCGAATTGATTAACGCAAAGACATTCGCCAAGTTGCTTTCGATTTCGGAGCGAACGCTTTATCGACTCAAGAGTAGTGGAGAGCTACCAAAGCCCGTGATCCTTGGTGGCAGTGTTCGTTGGCGACTTTCCGTTGTTCGAGACTGGATCAACGAAGGCTGCCCAATTCCAAAGACTTTAGAGATTTGAGGGGGCGAATGCAAAACATCAAACTAACCGAGGATCGCGATTCGAAAAGTCGCCAGCTTCTTTTGACCGCTCGAGAAGCGGCTCAGTGCCTTCGAATATCGGAACGACTCCTTTGGACTCTCACGGATCGAGGCGACATCCGGTGCATCCGCATGAACGCTTCAAAACGATACCCAGTCGACGAGTTAGAACGATATGTGGCTCGTCAGCTACTTGAACAAAACCCGTCGGCTGCGAATCCTTCTGTCGGCGCTTCCAATCCCCAACTCGATGACAACCAATTACGAAAGTAGAATGATGGCAAGTATCAGTACTGACAATTCAGGAAAACGACGTATCCAGTTCGTTGGACCAGATGGTAGTCGTAAGTCCATAAGGCTGGGCAAAGTTTCGTTGCGAAAATGCGAGGAATGGGTCCGACATATTGAACAGATCTTGGAGGCCAATCGCTTTAATCAAGCCATTGAACATGGAACCGTTTCGTGGACCGAATCCCTAACGGATGAGCTTTACCAAAAATTGGCTGCGGTTGGCTTGGTGGCGAGCCGAGAAACGCAAATTCGCACGCTTCGAGCGTTTCTCGATGGCTTCATTCAGGAGCGAAAGGATGTGAAGCCCGCAACGAAGATTGTTTGGAAGCAAGTTGCAGATTCGCTGTCAGGCTACTTTGGCGATGATCGAAAGATGATCAGCATCTCGGAGGGGGACGCAGAAGCTTTCAAACAACATTTGATCGGGGCTGGTTTTGCCTCGACGACCGTCCACAAGCGACTTCAGTTTTCACGAATGCTTTTCAAGCAGGCAATCAAACGTCGTATTTTGGGGCGGAATCCATTCGCAGAAGTAAGTTCTCAGGCGATTATCGCGTCGGATCAAAAGTGCTTCATAGAGCGTTCGGTAATCGACAAACTGATGCCGTTTTGCAACACAACCTGGAAAACGATTATTGCCCTAGCACGCTATGGCGGTCTTCGAACACCAAGCGAAACACTGTCTCTTCGTTGGGAAGACATCGATTGGGAAAAGGGGCGAGTTTGCGTCCAATCGCCAAAGACTGAACATCACCCTGACGGTGCAACGCGAATGATGCCTTTGTTTCCTGAGCTGAGGAAGTACCTCTTGGAAGCAAAGGCCGAGGCAGCGGTCGACGAAGTGTATGTCGTCGACGCGAAGTATCGAATTCCGGCGATGACTCCAAATGGTTGGGCCAATTCCAATCTACGCACGCAACTGCTGCGACTGCTCACCAGGGCTGGACTCAAAAGTTGGCCAAGGCTATTCCACAATCTCCGTGCAACGAGGGAAACGGAGCTTGTTTCTAAGTACCCGATTCACGTTGTATCCCATTGGTTGGGCAACACGCCAGAGATCGCAATGAAGCATTATTTGTTGGTCACCGAGGCCGACTTTGCAAAAGGCGCTTGCTTAGAAGACGATCAAAAAAACGACTCACAGGGTGGTGCAAAAAGCGGCGCAGACGAAGCTCAAAACGAGGCGCAGCACCCGTCCGCACCCGATTGCATTGATTCGCAAAAAACCGCGCAAGTGGTTATAGAAAAAGGGGATATGCAAGAAGGTGCAATTTCTTGCGACGCCCTGCATACCCCCCTGATGGAGGCGGGGGGAATTGAACCCCCGTCCCGCGATACTTCCGATCCGGCCTCTACATGCTTAGCCAACTGTTGTTGTCTCGCCCAACGCGTTCGTCGTCGACCGCGGTGCGTTGCGCCAGCCTCGAGCATTTTTTAACATCGAACGTGCGAGGCACGGTTCAATGCGATTCGGAATTGCGACAGGTATTCAAACGCCTCCGACGGGCCTCCGGTACCTGAGCTGCCAATATTAGGCTGCTAGTGCGAGGTTTTCCTCAGCAGTTACTTTTTGTAATCGGCTTTTAACGTGGCCAACCGATCAACCACGACATGC
>JAYVPJ010000193.1:0-13689 GCA_043757445.1 Pirellula sp.
TAACATGTAGCCGACGTCGCTCCGCGACTCGGCAATTCAGTGTCGCGGAGCGACACTGCCACAACGATCGAATCAAAGAACTTCTGCCGTAGTGCTTAAGCCGTAGAATGCGGCTGGCGATTTTAGAGACACTGCCAGCAATGTCACTCTCGGCAAGAGTGACCTACCGAATGATCTGGTTGGCTTTTAGCAATTCCAAAACGGCGCTCACGCATTCTTCGACGCTTAGATCGCCCGTGTCCAATACTAGGTCGGGGTTTTCCGGCGGTTCATAGATAGCTGAGACGCCTGGGAAATTCGCGAGCTTACCCGCTTCGGCTGCGGCGTAATGACCTTTCGTATCCCGTTTTTTACAAACGCTTTCGCTCGCCGTGCAATGGACCGTGATGAAGCGATCTTTGCCGATGACATCTGCAACCCGTTCACGAACCAATTGACTAGGAGCCACAAAGGCTCCTAAGCAGATCAAGCCATTGTCGTTGATGAGCTTTGCCACATGCGCCGATCGACGCAGGTTTTCGCTTCGATCCTCGACGGTATACCCAAGATCCACGTTTACACCGCGTCGCATCACTTCACCATCCAAGACAGCTACTGCGCGACCGTCATCGAACAATGCGCGTTCCACAGCGCGGGCAATGGTGCTCTTGCCTGTTCCCGTGAGTCCCGTAAACAGGACCGTGGCGGCTTTCTGCCCAAATCGAGCAGCCCGCTCTATCTCGGTGACATCGGATACACTTCGTCGTCCCGTTTCCGTTTGTTCATCTGTAATTTCCCAAGCGGCCGAAGTTTGCTTGGCAGAGTCGCGATCCGAGATCATGCCGGCGCCGACCGTCGTGTTGCTCATGCGATCGATAATAATGAACGCGCCCGTACCTCGATTGCGTCGATATGCATCAAAGAAAATCGGCTGACTCAAAGTAACTGCACAACGACCGATCTCGTTCAATTGCAAATCGGGAGCTGGGGTACGGTGAAGCGTATTCACATCCACTCGATATTTGAGCGAGTCGACTTGGCCGGTTATGGTTTGTGTCGTGTGCTTGAACAAGTATGTTTTTCCTGGCACCATGGCATCGGAACTCATCCAAACGATTGTTGCGTCAAACGAATTGCTGATCTTGGGCACATTTCCGGGACGGACGATCATATCGCCGCGCGAGCAATCCACCTCGTCTTCGAGCACTAGCGTGACCGACTGCGAACAAAATGCTTCTTTGAGATCGCCATCCTGAGTAACAATGCGTTCGACTTTGCTTGTGCGCTTCGAGGGGAGGACCATGATCTGGTCTCCTTGACGAATAATGCCGGACGCGACCGTCCCGCAAAAGCCTCGAAAGTCAAGATTGGGCCGATTGACAATCTGAACAGGCAATCGAAAATCTTCTAAATTTCGGTCTGAGCCGATGTACACCGATTCTAAAAAATTCATCAACGTAGTACCCCGGTACCAGGGCATGTTGACGCTTGGGTCTACCACGTTTTCGCCATGCAAAGCTGCGATTGGGATGAAATGCAAATCGGGCAAATCCAACCGAGAAACAAAGTCTCGATAGTCATTGCAGATTTCGTCGAAGCGCTCTTGGCTGTGCCCCACTAAGTCCATCTTATTGATGGTCACGACAACGTGTCGAATACCCAGCAAGGACACGATAAAGCTATGACGTTTTGTCTGCGTAAGTACTCCATAGCGAGCATCGATAAGAATAATAGCTAGGTCTGCGGTCGACGCACCCGTGGCCATGTTGCGAGTATATTGCTCGTGGCCAGGTGTGTCAGCGATAATAAACTTGCGTTTCGCAGTTGAAAAGTAACGATACGCAACGTCGATTGTGATTCCTTGTTCGCGTTCTGCCTTGAGGCCATCCGTTACCAAGGCAGGATCAAAACCGCCGCCGGTTGTTCCATGCACTTTGCTTTCGGTTTCTAGCTGAGCCAATTGATCTTCGTAGATCATCTTGCTATCGAATAGCAATCGGCCGATGAGCGTACTCTTTCCATCGTCGACGCTTCCGCAAGTAATGAATCGCAACAGCTCTTTGCGTTCATGCTGATCCAAGTAGGCTAAGATATTTTCGGCAATCAAATCGCTTTGGTGAGACATAACTTAGAAGTATCCCTGCGTCTTTTTGAGTTCCATACCGGCACCACCGCCATCTTGGTCGATGACCCGTCCCTGACGTTCCGACGTCTTGGTCAAAAGCATCTCCTGAATAATCTCTGGCAGCGTCGTCGCCGTGGATTCAACCGCTCCCGTTAGCGGGTAACAGCCAAGAGTTCGAAATCGTACCATTTTGTGTTCGACAACTTCGCCGGGCCTTAGCTGCAATCGTTCGTCATTGAGATGAATTAGTGTTCCGTTGCGACGAACAACCGGCAACAGTTTGGCAAAGTACAGGTCCGGAATCGGAATCTTGTCTAAATAGATGTATTGCCACACGTCCAATTCCGTCCAATTCGAGAGCGGAAACACGCGAATACTTTCGTTTGGATTGACGCGCGAATTATAAAGATTCCAAAGCTCGGGCCTTTGGTTTTTCGGATCCCAACGATGGAATTTATCCCGGAAAGAAAAGACTCTTTCCTTGGCTCGTGACTTTTCTTCGTCTCGGCGTGCCCCGCCAAACGCAGCATCGAATCCATGTAGATTGAGGGCCTTCTTGAGCGAATCGGTCTTCATGACCTCCGTGTGCTTTTCGCTATTCTCGCCGGGGTCGATGCCTAGCTTGAGACCTTCGTGATTGATATGCACAATCAATTCGATGCCCAACTGATTCTTTACGTAGTTGTCGCGAAACTGGATCATCTCCTTGAACTTCCATGTCGTATCGACGTGCAGGAACGGAAACGGCGGCTTCGCAGGATAAAACGCTTTGAGCGCTAGGTGGCTCATGACCGCCGAGTCCTTGCCTACCGAGTAGAGCATCACCGGCTTTTTGAATTCCGCCGCCACCTCGCGAATAATATGGATGCTCTCGGCTTCCAATTGCTTGAGGTGGGTTAAGTTGTATGAGTTCATTCGATCCTCAGTTCGTTTCCCTACGCATTAAAATTCCTTGCTCGAAAATCACGGTTGAATAAGCAATAAAGTAGTAATCATCCCAAAATGAAAAAGGGGGGGTGGGAAAAGCTGGGTTGAATTCTCCAGTTCCCAGTCAACTATTGAGGCGAACGGCAGACCAAAATCTACCAGGAGCAGCCCCCCTGGGCTGTGCGATACTCGGGCCTGGGGCCACGGCACTCACTTTGTAAATTTTGAGCCTCAATGCGCTAGTAGTAGCATGAGGGCCGGATTTGCAGATGATTACTTGACTTCCGGCCCGCACGCTAACGCTTTGCGGCTCAAACTGAGTGCCCTTTGGCTAACGCCATGCGGCTGATCAGTAATGATCCTGTGAATAAATGATCCTCTGAATAACCCGGCCTAGCCTACGGAAAACCAACGCCCGCGATCGCGCCTTACAATCTTCTTAGCTTGCACGCTTGGCAAAAGAAAGGGCAGTCTCGCGAAGTTGGTCATGCGTGTGAGCCGCCGATACCTGCGTTCGGATTCGAGCCTTTCCCTGCGGCACGACCGGATAGGAGAATGCTATCACATAGATTCCATCGTCGAGCATCGATTTGGCAACGGCCGCAGCTTTGGCTGCGTCACCCAGCATTACCGGAACAATTGGGTGCGTACCCGGCAGAATATTTAGTCCTGAACGCTGCATTTCCTCCCGAAAGAGCTGCGTGTTGGTTTCGAGGGTGTCCCTCAGTTTGGTCGACTCCTCTAGCAACTCCAGAGCCCGAATCGATCCGGCCACAATGGGAGGAGCAATCGTATTGGAAAACAAATACGTCCTTGAACGTTGACGCAGTAAATCAATCATCTCTGCGTGTCCCGACGTATAGCCGCCACTCGCGCCTCCAAGTGCTTTTCCCAGGGTACCGGTCATGATGTCGATGCGATCCATGACGTCATAATGCTCATGCGTGCCGCGGCCCCGAGCTCCAATAAATCCAACTGCATGGGAGTCGTCGACCATGACCATCGCGTCGTACCGATCCGCTAATTCGCAAATCGTAGGCAGGTTCGCAATAGTTCCGTCCATCGAAAAGATGCCATCCGTTGCAATCAATCGAAAGCGAGAGGTTCGAGAGGCCTCGAGCTTTGCCTTCAGATCATCCATGTTGTTATTTAAATATCGGTGTCGCTGGGCTTTGCAAAGCCGAATGCCGTCAATGATGCTGGCGTGATTGAGTTCATCTGAAATAATTGCATCTTCAGGCCCCAAAATCGTTTCAAACAATCCACCGTTCGCATCCCAGCAGGAATTGTAAAGAATGGTGTCTTGCATTCCCAAAAAACGGCTGAGACGCTTTTCTAAATCTTTATGGATTGTTTGCGTTCCACAAATGAATCGCACAGACGCCAATCCATATCCCCAACGAGCGAGAGCATCGTTGGCCGCTTGCCGAACAGCAGGATGTTGAGCGAGCCCTAGATAGTTGTTCGCGCACATATTGAGAAGCTCACGTCCGTCGGCGATCCTTATGAATGTTCCTTGCGAAGTATCGATGACCCGCTCGGTTTTGAAGGTCCCTGCATCTCGTATAGATTGATTGGCTGCAGCGAGATGCTCTAAGAATAGCGAATTCATTCAAAAGTCTTGTTTGGGTTTATACGTGGACGGAGTGTGCTTGAAGATCTTCGAGGTCGACAAATTCAAGGGTTGAAATATGCGTGGATTCCAAAACTATTTTGGGTGCGATTCCAGCTTCGAACGCTTCCTTCCATCGTTGTACACACAAACACCATCTATCTCCAGGCTTGAGTCCAGGGAATCCAAAGGCAGGGACCGGCGTGATCAGATCGTTGCCGCTATCCTTTGAGAACTCGAGAAACTCTTGGGTCATTTCGGCGCACACCAGATGCAATCCTTGGTCGTCCGCGCCGGAACGACAGCAACCGTCTCGAAAAAACCCGGTTGGTGGGTCCATGGAGCAAAGTTGAATGGTCGTCCCTAAAACATTTTTGGGCGCGGACATAGGTTTGGAATCCCTCTAAAAGGCCTTGAACTGAACCGAGCCCATTGTACTGTTTTGAGGTAGCGGTGTGGTAAGGCTCGGAATGGTGATGGATTTCCGCTACGATTGTCTAGTTGCATAGCCCTCTGGGCCGTGTTTCACTCGGGCCGAGCCGAAGCTACGATAACAGAACTCCTGCCGTCTCGCTAAACCAGTGAGAACTTGCGAGCACTAACTACCAACTTTTAGAAATCATCGAACTAACATGCGGTTCCCCATCCCCTTTAAAGATTTGTTACCCACTGAAACGATTAAGCAACTATCGCAATTGGTATCTCAACCAACGTTAGTCAATGCGATAAAGGAAGCAGCACAAAAGATTGGGCTAAAGGACCAATTCCAGTCAGGAAATATTCAACAGATTTTGCAGCAAGCTGGACGTTGGATGGAAAGCGTAACCGAGCCTTGGCTAGCCAATTCCAAACCCGGTCTGTTACCGGGGATCAACGCAACAGGCGAGCTTTTCTCAAGTCGCTGGTGTTCGCATCGCATAAGCCCTGATGCGATTGCTCAAATGAGCCACCTTCAGAGTCGATATTCGGAATCACTGAAACTGGATCAGCAGCTTCGTAACTTGCTGATCGGTTTGACCAGCGCTCAAGCGATCGCCATTGTTCCCAACACGACTGTCGCTCTGTATGTATTGGCCTTAGCAAATGCTTCGTTCAAGGAGCCAATGCGATGGGTTCTACCTCGCGTCGATTGCATAAGGCTGCCGCAGGCCGGGACCATGCAGGGAGGCAACGTACGGACTGTCTTAGATCAGGCCAACGTATCCGCTTCAGAAATTGGAACCAACCAAGATTGCACGCTTAACGATTTCATAGAATCGTTGCAGGAAAAAACAGCTCGATTACTTATCGCTTCCCCCAATTCCTTGCCTGCTGAACTTCGAATCGAGCATCGCAACCGAGCGTTATCTGCCGCTAAGCAAACGGGAGCGTGCGTTGCCGAGATCTTGATGGATGGGGCGGTCTATGATCTGACAGGACTGGGATTGTCGAGCAAAGTGATCGCCAATTGCTGGGACGACGGCGTGGACTTGATGATTGTTCCTGGAGACAATTTACTAGGAGGTCCTGAATGCGGGATCATTCTTGGCAAACAGAATTCCATGGAGAGTGTTCTCAAAATTATGGACGCAATCGGACTTCATGCTGGGAGCATCACCAAGGCAGCGTTGCTGCGCACGCTGCAAGCTTCGGAGTCCATTGAGCAATGGCGCCAATTGCCGATCGGAGCGTCCCTTTCTACGAGTCTTGAGAACTTGCAGAATCGTGCCCAGAGACTGATGGCACAACTCGCGATCAGCCCATCGTTGGAACGAGCAAGTCTCTCATCCAAGTCCTGCCGAATAGGTGCAGGCATTTGGAGCAGCCAGCGATTGGATTCGAGTGTGGTTCAATTGTTTCCAAAAACGCTCAGTCCTTCGGCATTGGCGGAGCAGTTTGCTGCCGGCGAGATTCCCATTTGGGCAAACGTCCAATCCGACCATGTGGAGCTAGTGATGCGATCCATCGAGCCGGACGAAGACCGTCTCATCGTGCAACAACTTTGCCCAGAGTAGTCAGTTGTCCTCAACTGATTGGAAGTCAAAACAACAGTTGTCCTTATCAGGACAGCCGAAAGGAACGGAAGAAGTCGAAAGAAAGAAGGCTCATCCGGCGTTTCGGGGAGGTCTAAAAAACCTCTCCGAAACTACCTTGCTAGAGAAAGCTCTGCAATTCTAAGCACGCGTGAAGAAGTATTTTGGCATAACATGTAGCCGACGTCGCTTCGCGACTCGGCAATTCAGTGTCGCGGAGCGACACTGCCACAACGATCGAATCAAAGAACTTCTACCGTAACGGCCTGGGCACAATATCCCTATTGCATCCAAATGGTGTACTTCTCTATGTTTGGTTAAGCAAATTTGGATGGTCAAATCCTAAATAGATTTTTGCGGTAAGAAAGTCTTTCAGCCTGTCATTTTCAGCTCGACAGGCTGGAAGCCTATCCCCTTTATTGATCGAACGGTCCCAAGCTACAAGGAGGGAATTGCGATGAACAGGCCGCCAGCCGAGGCGTTGACCGAGCGAGAACTGGAAGTCATGCACGTCTTTTGGGCCCTTGGGCAGCAATCAGCCCAAGATGCCCGCGACGAACTTGAGAATCGAGGACGGGTTCTCACTTACACAACCGTTGCCACTCTTTGCAAAATTCTCTGGGAAAAGCAATTCTTACTGCGCATTGGCGAAGCGCGTCCGTTCCAGTTCAAGCCAGCGAAATCGTTTCAAGAGGTTTCAAAGCACCTCGTCTCAGAACTGGTTCATCGTGTCTTTCAAGGCTCGCGCGAACAACTTCTGTTGAATGTAATCGGTAGCAAGAAACTGACCAAGCAAAAGCTAAAAATGCTGGAAGATTTACTGCGTGATGACGAAGGAGCCGAATCATGAGCATTGCTTCCGTTTCAATCGCATGGGCCTTTCTACAGATCACATTGATTTGCGCGCTCTCGCTATCCATCGCCGTGGCTCTGCGTGGACGTCGCCCGCAGTTGGTCTCGGCGATTCTCTCTGGCACATGCGTGGCCTCATTGATTCTAGCAATGATTTCACTCGTGCCGCCTTTTCAATGGACACTCGCCATCGATGCGAGACTTCCAACATCACTCCAGACTGCCGAGCCAAATGCTAAGCCCAATGACGATGTCTCTGCACAGTCAGATCAGACGAAAGCGAAGGAGCACGTCGAGCAGCGACAGCCATTGACCATAGAACAAGTCGTTGCGCCAAACCCATCCGAAAAGAGTGATCGGGCCGCGTTGCTTGGATCAAGCGGTTTCAATGCGATTCATCATTGGATATCACAATACATTCAACGCATGGATCGCGAGGTTCGAGAAGTGGAAGAATGGCAGCAACCGGTCGCCAGCGCTCGCAATTTCAGTCTGCTATTAGCGGGATTGATTGGTCTGAGCGGGATGTCCCTTCTGTGGTTTGCGAGTTGGATCTATATGCGGCGGATCCTTCGCTGCAGTCAGCCAGTGACAGACCATGCCATTTTGAGCTGCGTTGAATCGCAAGCCAAAGCATTTGGACTGAGGCGAGTTCCTTTGGTTCTTGAATCGAGTTTAGTTCCTATTGGAGCGACGGTTGGATGGCGTCATGTAACTGTCTTGCTCCATACCGACTGGCGAGAATGGTCTTGCGATGAAAAAACGGCTGTGATCGCTCACGAGCTAGCCCACGCGGTGCGACACGATTTTGCTTGGGTGATCATTTGCAGTTGGACACGCATCTTGCTGTTTTTTCATCCGCTGGTTCACGTGTTGAACTATCGGATGCGATTGGAACAGGAACTGGCGGCAGACCAGTTGGCGGCTGGGAAAGTAGGTAGTGCTAAGGCTTACGGACGAGCGTTGGCAAGTTTAGCGTTGCGTAGTCAGCAGAGCTTGGGAACTTCGAATGCGAAGTTCGGCTCGATGTTGGCCGCAGGACAAATCTGTGTAACGAGGAGAGTACTCATGTTAAGGCAAGGAAGCTTGAAACCCATTTCATCCCAATCGCGTTGGTCCATGTTGGCCGTCGCCGCCATTGTGTGTACCGCGATTCCACTTGCGGGATTGCGAGGCACGACTCAGGAACCCATTGTTTCAAAAACGTCACCCACTGACGAGCCCAAGGAAAGCGATCTGGCAGAGGAGACAAAACCCAAGCCTCTGTCCGAGGAGTTTCTTGCAGCGTATCCTCCGGTGGAATTCAAGGGACTGATGATCTATAGGCCCGGGCGATTCCGCGCGGGAGAGTTTGGACCTGAGGCCGCTTGGGTGCAAGAATGGTTTGCCATATCAGCTCTTGGGAAACCGATGCCCGATAGAGCAGTTATCCACGGCGAATGCACTGGTATCACGCGATGGACTGACGAAGAGCGCAAACATGGTCGTTTTGATTTAGGCGCGAGCTTCCGCGAAGGGGAATCCACTGAGCCCGGACAGCTAGCCAAATTGGCTGATCCGTGTAACTTCCAATTCGAGAAATTTCGAACCGTGTCGACGGAGCAAGTGGACGGCCGCACCTTAGCCGGGGTCACAAAAAGCCCCACTTCCGATGAGCCCAAAATATGGTTGATCGATGATGAGCAAGGGTACTTTCTTGGTTCGCACGAACAAGCTACGCAGTATGTTCGTGGCCAGCGATTCGCGTTGGATGCGATTCCGGAGAACTTCCGCGAAGACTACCAGAACTCAGCTTTTGCTATGGTCTACGACCATTGCGATCAATGGCCAAAAAAACTAGAAGCCTTTTCCAAAGGCTCACCGCGTGAACAGGATTTTCAAGTCTTTGGTTTTCAACCGCCGATTTCGATCCTTAAAGAGCTGAAACAAATCGGTGTCTTTGTGGATGGATGCAAAGCACCGGCTTGTTGCATTCGCGCCGTAGTGCAAGATGCTCATGCCGCTACGCGACTTGCAGCACAGATGAAAACGCTGGTGGAATTGGGCAAGGTGGCTGTTGCAATCATGCCAAGCGATGAAGACAACTTTGCGAAGGAAGCATCGGGCTCGATTCTTGCGTCGATGCAAATCACGGCTCGAGAGTCGGAAGTGTACTTTCAGTTTGATATTTTCATTCCCTCCTTTGCCGATGGGCCGATCAGGGCGAATCACTCCGTGGCTGGTTGGATCAATGTCAACTCAGACTCGCAATGCAAGGCAGTCAATTCGGTGACCGTTCGTCCAGAATCGTATTTTTCGTCGCAGCCAAGTTTGATTGGCCAGACTCTGGATGCGTCGGACTATCGTGGCAAGACGGTCATGCTGCAACTGGAGATACAGTGCAATGAAGAGGCCGCTTGCGAAGCGGGTGCGTTTGTTTGGGCGAGTCGTCAGGAGCACGGAACCTCGGTTGCGTATTCAGAACGCACGCCTCGCCAACAAGGCTCACCGTACACCGGCCATCGAGTACTCACCGCCAAGACAATGGCCGCCAACGGTTCATCGACATGGAGCGAGTCATTGAAAGCAGAACGACGCCTTCACTTGACTACGTTATCGGCCGATGCTCCAAGTCGCATCTTGATGGTTCCATTGCAAGTTCCAAGTGATGCGGAACATGTTTCCTTTGGCTGTTACAGCAAGAACTCCGAGATCCGAGTGAGCAAGGTTCGATTTGAAGTGAAGGAAAGTATTTCAATCCAGGCGGTTTCGCAAGGCGACGTAATGGACGCGACCGAGCATGTTCCTTACAACGTGTTGGTGGTACCAGGTTACGCGATTCGCAAATCGCCTGTCGAACTGAACTTCGAGCAATCAGCGCCTAAGGCAGTTGAATTTGCAGCTCGCCAGAATGAGAGCGAAGTCAAGTGAAGTGAAGTAAAATGACCAGGGCCATGGAGGCGTTGAGACGAGGCCGCGATAGCCCAACGGGCTTAAACAATTTGGCCCAGGGTAGAGCGAGCGCCGCCCTGGGTATACGACCTACTTTATCAAAAACGATTGGAGTATCTCGTTCCGGAAACCGAGATCCTGTGTTCCTTGTCCTACATCCACACTAATCACCGCCGCTCGCACTCCCTGATCTCGACTCCACATCCGAAGTGTTCGATATTCCACCGAATCGCCGGTCAATGGAGAATTTGGTCGCAACTCGACTCGAAGCCATCGCATTCTCGAATTGCCGAAAGATTCGTCTACGAACTCCTTGCTCTCCAATCGAATGCTTGACGTAACGCCCGCTTGATTCTCAATCGTAATTGGCATTTCGATCCATTCGCCTTGCATCAATTCTGGCTCTAAGCTGCCTGCAAGAACGCGCACTCGCGACTCCGGTGAGATGATGACTCGAAAGTAAAACGATTCATCTACCAAACCGATCGAGCGTGATCGTAAGCTTCTTTTGCTTGCTTAAGCTCGTCCAAGTGATAGGATTGCTTTTTGGCCAACCAACATTGCTCGACGCCCGCCAAACACCATACTGCGCTCGCTTTGCTGGCTCGTATCGGTGCGTCGTCGACGAGCAATCGAATGGGATTAGTATGCGCATTCGGAAACGAACGGACCGCTATCCAACTGCTCTTGACGATCTTCGGCTTGGCAAAGACCACATCCTGGATCTGACCATCCGTCACTATAACCCTTCGACCCACGCATCGTATTCCAGTCGGCCATCCAGCTTGACATAGACGCGACCGATTCCAACGCGTTCACCTGTCATGCAAGGGAAATCGGTTTCTCCGCTCACCACCACAGGGAATCCACAGTTCAACGCGTGGTACCAGATGTTCCAATCCTGCTCCGTTGAATGTCACACACATCGTTGGCAAATCACCTTTTTACATCGACTCGGCAACTCGATTCGGAGACTTGGCGACATGAAGGACGAAGTGCTCGAGGGCCTACCGGCCAAGTTCAACCAAAAATCGACGCATCAAATCGATTTTGATCCCTCGCAAACAAAGCCTTTCAATTTCGATTTGAAGTGATCCATAATGCTTAAATTTGTGGCGACCTGGCTATTAATCGCTTTTGGTTCGTACTCCGCGTTCGCTGTTGAAGACCGTCCACCCAACATAGTCCTCATCATGGCTGACGATTTGGGATACGGCGGCCTTGGTTGCTATGGCCAGACGAAGGTAACTACGCCCAACATCGATCAACTCGCTGCGAACGGGGTGCGTTTCACACAAGCTTATACTGGATGCTGCATGCGTGCACCATCCCGTTGTTGTTTGTTGACTGGCCTGCATACCGGCCATGCTCGCGTTCGTGCCAACGATCACAAGGCAGGCAGGCGGGTTACCTACGCGCCCGACGTGATCCACGACGCCGCAATCGAGTTCATTCGCGAAAACAAGAGTCGCCCGTTCTTTTGTTACTTGGCGACCACCATTCCTCATGCGGAAATGCTTGTCCCTGAGGATTCACTAAAGCAGTATCAGGATCAATTTCCCGAGACTCCTTACGTTGGCGATCGGTACGCTTCCAATGAAAGGCCAAGGGCGACGTATGCGGCCATGGTTTCTCGGATGGACCGCGATGTTGGTCGACTGGTGAGGCTTGTTCAACAGTTGAGCATCGAGCAAGATACACTCATCCTATTCACTAGCGACAATGGCCCCATCAACGCTGGCGGAGCCGACCCCGCTTTTTTTAACAACGGCGGGAATCTGCGCGGTTGGAAGTTTAGTCTCTACGAGGGTGGGATTCGGGTGCCCTTGATCGCCACTTGGCCCGGCCACATTGCGCCAAAAGCGTCCTCCGAAATGCCGCTATCGCACGACGATGTTTTTCCTACCTTTTGCGAAATGGTCAACGTCCCCGTACCCATTGGCCTGGATGGTGTTTCTGTCCTTCCAACGCTCTTGGGAAAACCTAACCCCAACATCAAAAAGAAACTCTATTAGGAGTACCCGGGCCGCGATGGACTGGTACAGGCTGTACGTGTAAGTCAATACAAGGCCATGCGGAAACGCAAAGGTGCCGCCATCGAACTCTACGACTTGATGATAGACCCGGCAGAACAGACAGACCTAGCTATGTCCAATCCACAACTCGTTAGCGATCTGGTTCGAATCCTAGATGAATCCAGAACCACTCCGTAGTCGGCCCAAGTCGTGCGAAGTAAAGAAGGAAAATCGCACTCGAACACAACAATAGCACGCATGCGAAAAATGCTTTGCTACTCATAGTCCCGAGGGCCTTGTCGGTTCGAGTACAACTTTGGTACGCTACTTCAGGCACTGCATATCCATCTATGAAAATACTGGAATACCTTAACAGCTAGGCTATGAGGGAATGGAGATCATATGCGGTCGCGGTTAGTGTCCGTATCGCATTCTAACCTAACCGGGAGTCGGACAAAAACTACGAGAACAAATGTTGCAGTTGTTCTCGTACTTCGAAGATTGTCTTTGTCGAGACTTTTCCCGCGGAATAGAGAATCACAGTTTCCTCAACCGTGAAAATTCGACTAGTTCGAATATAGCTGTCGACACTCAAAGAACCGGACTCGAAATCGGTTGAAGTTAGAAGCACGCCGTAGCCGTCGGAGGGAGTCTGACTGGTAATTTGACACAAGATCAAATCTCTACCGCTGAGACTAGCAACGACTAACGCTGGGCGGCGCTTACCTGCTTGTAAGTTGGTTTGCGGGAAAGGCAAAACTACAACTTCTCCAACTACAGGTTTGCCCATGCCGCATCCTCTTGAGGTGTATCCCATTCGCGGGTGAGGACTGATTCACTCAGAAGCAAACCGTTAAAAGTCTGATCTTCTTCTCTCGACTTCAGGAATCGAACAAAATCATAGACTTCGAGTTGACGATGCTCTGGCAAGCCGCTGATTTCTAGTTCGATCATTTGCTTTAGATTTGATTGCATCACCTAATTATAGCCAAAACTGTGACCGACGGAATTGATTGAACCAGAATCGACGGTTTGGATTGAGCCATTTCTTTTTTTTCATGTGCTCAGCGCAGGCTATCCCTCAGCTCTCGCAAGCATTTTTTGCGGAGTTTCCGTCCCTTCAGGGGAAAACAAAGGGTGGAAAGCTCTTGAATCGAGATTGGTAAATGTGTCCATAGCCTCGAGTGTTGTAGTGAGCATGATACCGCAGGGAATGTGTCGCTGTGACCCACCGTA
>JAYVPJ010000194.1:0-13685 GCA_043757445.1 Pirellula sp.
TCGCGATGTCGCTGTGGCGAAATGGCAGACGCAGCAGATTTAAAATCTGCTGGGGGAAACCCCGTGCGGGTTCGAGTCCCGCCAGCGGCATCTTTTTTAAGGACGGCCATGTTTGGTTCACCCGGGTTGGTTTTTATTGCTGCTATTTCTGGCCTCGTTTGCGTCGGTATTGGAGCCATGGGTTCGCACTCGCTCCCAAAACGGCTTCAGGATGCCGGCATCTCGGAAAGCGAAGTTCAAAAGAAACTATCTCAGTGCGAAATTGCTGTGAAATACCAGATGTATCACTCGCTTGCCATACTTTGCATCGGACTTAGCCCTGCAGCAGGTTCAAGCCGAACTTGGAGAATAGCTTGTATTTTATTTCTCGCAGGTATTTGCCTTTTCTCCGGTGGGCTTTACAGCTTGGTTTTTTTTAACGCAATGGGGCATTGGAGCATCGTTCCTTTGGGTGGGGCTACTTTGATGAGTGCTTGGCTGCTTTTAGGGATTGGTGTATTTTTTCCAGGTAAATCCGTTGTAGCTACTGGCTAATTTGCAACCTGAGTCCAATACTTAGTTGAGCGCTTCTACGAAATTCTATGGCAGACTCTACGAGCTGACGAGCTAAAACATGTTCAATAAAAATTGGATATTCCGGTCTCTTGCCAAATGGACATTTGTGGTGGGAAGTGCAACGCTTGGCGGTCTTGCGATGGATACGCAGGCACTTGCTCATTACCCGTTTCACCATCATCACTGTGGTTTTGGCCATCACGGATGGGGCTCGAACTTCTACAGCGGTTATTCTAACTTCTACAGCGGTTATTCTAACTTCTACGGCTTGCGATCTTCCTATTACTACCCATCCTTTTCGTTCGGTTATGGGCCGAGATACTACTCGGTAAATTATTACACTCCGACTTATTTTGCACCTGTCTACTACGCACCCGTTTATTACCCACCGGTTTATTATGCACCGGCCTGCAATACATGGAGTAGCATCAACGACAGTTTTGGCTTCCCGGTTGCAAGTAGTAGCTCGCCAGCGATTCAAAAGACTAGCCCACTTGCGATGAGGACTCGAGCGATTCATTCCAAATCTCAGCTACCGGGGATACGAGTGGCCAAAGTGCAGCAACAAGAAATCCTTGAGAATGAAAGCCTTGTCGACGAACCAGGGATCCAATTGGTTTCCCATAAGCCTGTGCTGTTACAACCCTATTCACCGATATGGACCAAAGCCGCAGTAGGAATTGTCGATGACATGATTGCCGCAGGCGAATTAGATAATGCTCATTCGTCTTGCAAGAGCATGGAACGTATCAAGCAATCGAAAGGTGCGGGAGTTTACTTGCGTCAAGCATTGCTAAACTATTTTTCCAGCGATGCGAGTTCTTCTCAGAAACCGTCGACAGAAGAAGTCCTCAATCAACTTGAGTTGGCTTGCGAAGCTGGTAGCCAAGTGCAGCCAAGCGAGCTCAACAAGAAATCACTACAAGATTATTTTGCGGCTTGCTCCGTAGATGTAACCGGTTCTATGGAACAGCTCTCGAAATCGGTATTGGAGTCTCCTAACCATTCAGGTCGCGACTTGCTGCTTTTGTCTGCGTTGCTAAAGCTGGATCGGCAAGAGGACATGGCGAAGTTGTTTGCTATGGAAGTAAACGAGCAAGCCACCAAGTCAGGCTCGTTCCGATGGAACCGCCTGCTAGAAGTCTGCTTGAACTGAGCCGGCGCTCGCATGCACTGCTAAGGATGCACTGCTAAGGATGCTCTGCTAACGCATTGAGAATCGCATTCAAGTATCGGTAGGACTTCGCAACGGAACTGATTTGAACTCGTTCACCGACTGCGTGGTTCCCTTTAATGGTCGGCCCGATCGAGATGGCATCCAGGCCTGGTAGTTTCTCTATCAACAGCCCACATTCAAGACCCGCATGGATGGCATGCACCTTGGGAGAGGAACCAAACAACGCTTTGTATTGTTCGATCGCGACCTTAAGGAGAGGAGATGACAACCTCGGTTTCCAGCCTGGATAGCCATCGGTGATAACGACGGTGCCATGGGCTAACCCCACTATCGATCGCAATGTGTCACAGATATCGTCGGCGGCAAAGCTGGTCGTTCCGCGGACGCTGCAAATGATTTTTGCTGGTTCCGAGTCAGCTACGTCAACAATTGCGAGATTGCACGATGATTCCACTAAAGTAGGAATGTCCGAAGTCATTTCGCAGATTCCCGTTGGAATTGCGGTTAGCAGTTGTAGCAGCGTTCGCGTACTCGCCGTCGACAGGCAAGAATCAGGTTGCAGATCTGGAACACTTTTCATTTCAATCGCAATCGGATTGTCTCGACCTGCGAATAGTTGATTCCATTGATCGCAACAAACTCTGATGATCTCTTTGGCTTGTAGCTCTTTCGCTCGATCGAAACTAACCAACGCGGTACACAAGTCTGGAATGGCATTACGACGCGAGCCTCCATTCCATTTCAACAATCGCAAATCGATTGTCTCCGAAAGTTTGCTCAAGGCACGAGACATAGTTCGAATAGCGTTGGCTCGTCCTTGATTGATTTCAACCCCGGAGTGACCACCCTTGAGTCCCTTCAATTCGAGCGAAAAACAAGCTACACCTTTGACTTGCTGCCATTCGCCAACCCATCGAATTTCAACGTCGCGGCCGCCAGCAGCCCCTATGGTGATTTCATCATCGTCTTCGGTATCGATATTAATCAATTGCTTTCCGGTTATGCCAAGCGATTTTGCATCCATCCCAAAGGCTCCTGTCATGCCCGCCTCCTCATCGATTGTGAAGAGCAATTGCATGGGCACTGGACGTTGACTGGATTCAGCCAATGCCATCATCATCGCCACTCCGATACCATTGTCAGCACCGAGCGTTGTGAACGGAGCGTTAATCCAATCGCCGGCGGCGTTGGGGGCGAGTCGTTTTTCGTTTTCTGGATCGAAATCACCTCGTACCGTCGGGATCAGTCCTCGCGTCGCATCAGCACCATGGGCATTGCCATCGGCGGTGACGGACACAATATCGACGTGGCATTGCAAAACAACCGCTTGTCCCGTGGGCTGGGCAATTGTGGACGGAACATGTACCACGAGATTACCAGTCGAGTCGCGACGCGATTCAAACCCCAACGCATCCGCCCATCGATTCAAAAAATCGATGGCAGCCCCCTCGGCTTTCGAGGGCCGAGGGACCTGGAGCAATTCAAAAAAACGATTCCAAACTATGACAGGTTCAGGGATGGGGAATGTTGGAATCATTGAGGATAGTCCGCCACCGATTTGGGTAAGAAGTGTTTCAAGTTGTGTCTAGCATATGTCCTTTTTCATTCGCAGTCGAGTCGACCCACTTAACTCCGTTTAACCGCGTTTAACCGCGTTTAACCTCGGGTGACAATGCGGCAGTTTGCAAAGTACCTACTCTACGGGGTGGCACGCTCAGAGGCTGTGATTTTTTGAATCCCCAGAAAGTACCCATCACACTCTGTGTGATGTTGCCTCAAAAACAAAGGGTTTTTGAACTGCGGAAATCACACTGAGTGTGATCGGTACTATTAAATCACAGCCTCTCAGAGCGATGGGCGTCTGAATTATGGGAAAGATTTCTAGCGATTCACACGCCATTCGTACCTCAGAGCGTGCCACCCGTACCGTACCTCAGAACGTGCCACCCACTTTGTTTCTCGTAGATCTCAGCCTGCCGCTCGCCTTAGGTTTTACCGCTCCAAGATCAGCCACCGCTCGCAACGCGTGATACGATTTCATGGTCGAAGTAATTGGTTGACATTCCCGCATCGACCACCAATGTCTGTGCAGTTATTCCGGACGAGCGAGGACTGAGCAGGAACAATACCGTGTCCGCGACTTCCTGCGTCGTCAATCCGGTACCTCGCGGAATGGCTTTTTCTGCAAAAAGATAAGCATCGACATAGCCTGGTATTCCTGCCGAGGCGCTTGTCTTTAACAGTCCCGCACCCACAGCATTGAATCGGATTTTGGAAAAACGGCTGAACGATTTCGACAAAAACGCTAGCGAAGAATCGAGAGCGGCTTTGACCGGCGCCATAAACCCATAGCTTTCGCTCGCCATGCGCGTCGTTGAAATCCCAATGGTTACCATCGAGGCAGTGGGTGAGAGCAATTCCTTGACTGCATTGCTCACTGCGATGAACGAAAAGCAAGAGATATCCATTGCCTGCAAAAACTGTTTGCGAGTTGTCTCATGAAATGGCTTCATTCCATCACTGTAGTCCGCAAACGCAATCGAGTGCACCAATCCATGGATGGGTTCCTTGTTCAGGGCTAGGTCTGCTTCAAGGGAACGTATCTGTGATTCGTCCTCAACATCGCAAATCCAAATGGGGCTTTTCGGGAACAGTTTGCTTACTTCTTCTCGTCGCTTTTCACTTCGAACAACATACTCGACCAAAGCTCCATTGGTCTCGAGTCCCTTACCGATGGCGTAGGCGACACTCTTTCGATTGGCGACGCCCATCACGACGAAACGTTTACTTTCTAACTGCAAATATGTCATGGATTGGTACTATTCGCCAAACAATTGTTGTTTCAAAAATGTGTAGGCGATCGCTTGCATAAATGCGGATTGACGATTATTCGCGGCCCCGCCGTGACCGCCCTCGATGTTCTCGTAGTACAGAACCGAGTGCCCTTGCTCTTCCATTTTCGCCATCATCTTGCGTGCATGACCAGGGTGAACGCGGTCGTCGCGAGTCGATGTCGTGAATAAAACATTGGCGTACTTCACACCCGGCTTGACATTGTGATATGGCGAAAACGATTTGATGTAATCCCATTGCTTTGGGTCATCTGGATTTCCATACTCCGCCATCCACGATGCACCTGCGAGCAATTTGCTGTAGCGTTGCATGTCTAGCAATGGCACTTGGCAAACGGCGGCTTTGAATAGACCCGGATAGAGAGTAACCATATTACCGACCAAGAGTCCGCCGTTCGATCCACCCTGGATTCCGAGTTTGTCAGGCTGAGTCACTTTACGAGTGTATAGATCCTGCGCGACGGCAGCGAAATCTTCGTAGCATCTCAGCCTGTTCTCTTTGAGTGCAGCTTGGTGCCAGCGAGGTCCGTATTCACCGCCACCACGGATGTTGGCGACGACATAGACTCCGCCCTGGCTAACCCAAGCGCGTCCGACTGCGGGACTGTAGCCAGGTTGCATCGAGATTTCAAAGCCGCCGTATCCGTACAAAAGTGTCGGATTGTTGGCACTTGGTTTCAGACCTTCGGGTGCAACCATAAAGTACGGGATACGTGTTCCATCCTTGCTGGTTGCGAAGTGTTGCGATATAGCCAGCCCCTTCGCATCAAAGAAGGCAGGCAGTTGTTTAAGCGCTGTCGGTTCGGAGCCAATCGTTCCGAGCGAAAGCGTCGTTGGATTCAAGTAATTTGTTGTGGTCATGAAGAAATCATTCGATTCGTCCGAGTCAACCGACGAAATATTCACGGTCCCGAGACTCGGTGCCCCCTTGAGCGGTTCCCGAACCCAACCTTTTTCGGTTGGCTTCAACACGTAGATTCTGTTTTTCACATCTTCTAAGACATTGATATACGCAAAGTCCTTGGTGAAACCAAAACTCGATAACGCAGTTGTGTCCGAAGGCTCGAAAACCATTTCGAGCTTGCGTTCTCCTTTGAGAAACGAATCGAAGTTCGTAATCAAGAGCGCTCCAGCCGGATACACCTTGCCGCCGACATCCCAGGGCTTGCGCAACTCAATGGCTAGGTATTGATGGAACACTCTCTTCGTTGCGCTGTTTGGAGCATCGATCTTGATCAGCTTGGAATTCTCATCCAGGAGGTACAGTTCGTCATTGTAAAACGCTAGGTTCCGATCGACAAAATTGCGTTCATAGCCTGGCGAGTCGTCGTGAAATGCGCCGGCCGACATGTCATCGATTTTGCCTTCGTAGATAACTTCGGCGGATTCGAATGGCGTTCCCCTCTTCCACTTTTTTGCAATACGGGGATAGCCAGACTCGGTCATCGATCCGGCCCCAAAATCGGTCATCACAAAGACGTGATCTAGGTCGATCCAACCCATGCTGCCTTTGGCTTCAGGTCGCGAAAATCCGTCCTTGACGAATTGGCGTTTATCCAAGTCAAACTCGCGTGTCACGTCTGCGTCGGCTCCGCCTCGGGAGAGCGTGACGAGGGCACGATTGTAGTCAGGGCGGAGAAGGTTCGCGCCCTTCCATACCCAGTTTTCGCTTTCCAATTTTCCCAATGCATCTAAATCTAGAATTACCCCCCATTTCGGTTCCGCCTTTTTGAACTCGTCAAGCGTTGTACGGCGCCAAAGCCCACGCTCATTTTTCTTGTCCCGCCAAAAGTTGTAGTAGTACTCACCCTGCTTACCCACGAACGGAATGCGAGCATCGGAATCCAGGATGGCGAGCAGGTCTTCGCGTAATGCATTGAATTTGGGATCGGATTCAAGTTTTGCTTGCGATTTTACATTGCGGGCCTTCACCCACGCGATCGCTTTTTCGCCGGTAACATCTTCAAGCCATTGATATGGATCGGCATCGGCTACTGCTGGGGCAGCCGAGCTGCTGGTTTGTTGAGCCATTGTTGTTTCGCAAAAAGGTAACACTCCCGCAATAAAAGCGGAAAGCAAGAAACGGAATTTGAATCGGCAATGCATATTTGGCTCCTAGCGAATTTTCGCCAAGTCAAAAAAAGGCTGCGAAGATTTGACAATTTTGGAGAGCAGGGAATCGTCCGGACGCGCGATGTCGATACACTTAAAGCATCTCGTCCCGCAGCCCGTAGAATCCTAGATGGTATCGATTTATCCACGGAGCATCAATCATGCGTTCGCTAATTGTGGTCTGCGTTGTTGCACTCATTCAAATTCTGAACGGCACCAGCGGATTTGCTGTTATTCAAGACCCAATCGGTTCCGACGCAGTGAGTGCGAGACGCGTCAGGGATGCTCTCCACACAGGAAGTAGTAGTAAAGCCATCTCCGAACTCAGATCGATGCCTAGCGACCAACGACTGGAATGGCTTAGCCAACTGCACCAAAACAGCGACGGGGGAATTCCGAATGGAGGCGGATCGATGGCCAATTATTCCGAGCTAGTTGGCCTAATCGAAAACGTTATTGACGCAGAATGGGCCTCAGCGGGTGGGTCGGCGTCCCTATATCCGTATCGGCAAGGGGTGCGAATCGACCCAAGCGGTTTGATAGAACGCTTTGATCCGAGCAAGGATATTCCTTCACCCATTAAAACGTTGCGAGATCAGGGGAAAAGCAGCAAACCTTCGAATGTGTCGTTGGTCGATTTGGGTGAATGGCAACAACCAACTGCTTTACGATGGATTTCCCTGCACCAATTGGATGATCAAGTTGCGGAGCGATTCATGGACGCCCAGGGTTCACGAGCCAACGTTGCGATGGAAGTACTGGGTGGACTCTATCGAATTGACTATGTTGCATACGATAAAGAATCGCAAGAATGGTTTCTCGGTGGTCCCGCTGGAAACTTAGTGATCAACGCCTCCCGAGAGTTGCTGAATCCAGAAACCGGACTACCGCCGGTCCTGCTCGAGGACTTGCTTTGCATCGCCCCACATGTCCTGCAAAACAAGGGGGAATTCGGCTGCTCGATCGATCCGGATCCAAAGCGATTGGCGGACGCTTATGAAATGGCTCGATCTGCATCTTCCATGCGTTCGATGCAACGTCAACCCGACCGTTGGGCAGAGAAATGGCGTCAGAAGCTTGGCCGACAACAAGCCAAAGTGATTGGGTTAAACCAAAATTCGCCGACCGGCTACGCTTTGCTTGTCGCAGATGCACACATGAAACGTTTGGGACTAGGTCTGGAAAATTGCCCGACACAGATGAAGTCCTATTGGCAAGAGAAAGAGGTCTATACCAGTTCGAGCAATGGTACAGACTCAAGCATGGTCCGATGGTGGTTCTCCTCGACCGATCACAAGATTCCGATGGATCTTGATCGCAAGATTTACCACTTTGCGTCATCCAATATACAAGTTCTCAGCGAATCGCAAATGATGAATGCAAAAGGCGAACGGGTGACTACCAATTCGCCTGACCTCGCAGCAGATGCGTTCGCTAAAAAGTTCACGCGCAACTTCGACCGATTGCAGCGCGACTATCCCATTTATGGTCGATTGCGACATGTCTTTGATTTAGCCATAGCCTTGGAAATCGTTCGGCGCGAAATTCACAACGGCAACGGAAAGCCATTCAAGGCTATCGACAACCCAGACGTGCAACCACGACTTCCAATAACGCCACTCGAAGTGGACTCGGTGGCTGCCACCCACCGCATGCCCAATGGGACGGTGTCAGCCATCGTAAGCGGCGGTGTAGCGATTCATAATTCTGGATTGGGACGACGATTGACTGTTGATAAAGCCGAGACTAGCAAGGTGGCACTGGAATCCTCCAACGACGTGAGTAAATTGGTCAGCAGCGATGTACCGAGATCGTCGACGACGAAAAGTAGTTTGGACAAGACTTTGCAACCGCAAAGCGATAAGCCATTTTGGAGATGAAGAAAATGTTTAACCGATCGAGGTGATCAAGCCTCGATCGCGGACGACAGGGAAGCGGAAGCACGTGGCTTTGAGTGATGGTACTGATGGATTGGTCTCGTGCTGGCGCGCCGCTGCGCGGGTTAAACGAGTCGCAAGCTTTTCCGGACACAGTCCCTCCAGGAAATGTGGCAGAACACCATTAGGGAAGAAGGTCAGACGGAAAGGTTAACAAGCAACCCGCCAATGTTAACAGAGGCAACGACGCTTCGTCTTAACTGTGCCAAACCTCTTCTTTCTGCGAACGATTGAATAGCCGCCAGACGTCCTCCATACACTTAGGAGAAGTACCAATGGAAATATTCAGGTGTTCCCCTAACACAATCTCGAAGTCTGCGGCATCCAAACTATCCAATCCGAGCGACACAATATCAGTATCCCCTTCTAATTGGTTCATGCAAATTTCGTTGCCTGTGTTCACGTTGACATAATTCACTACGAATTTATTGGCATCGAACACGATTTTTGCGGGAACGCTTATATCTCCAACATCGTTTGAATCTGTGTTACCGGGACTAGTTCTTGGGCCCCAAAAAAAATGCGGTACAAATTCCGGGAATTCCACGACTGGATACTCGAACCAAGATTCCAGATCTCTGTTCAATGCAAATCGCGATGAAAGGTCGAAATCAGTTGACTGTTTTGTATCGATCTGAAGAGTGACCCTTCGTTTCGGTATAAATACGCCAAAGTTTAGGAAAAAACAGCTTATCGATTTCGAAATGGATTTTCTTAGATTCGGTAGCCTGCCACGCTCCGCACAACTAAAACAACTACCCCAAAGCCCCATGGATCGAACCATGACGACTCGCACGCCGGGATTCTGGCAAAGGAGTTCGTACGCAACACGAGTTCCTCCAATAATCTCGCGACCGTCCCTCTGAAGCCTCCCAGATGGGTGCATTAAGATAATTCCGTCGCTAAGTTTTTGTTGAATTTCCTCAAGCAATTGATCGAGGCAATTTTCGCGGTTGATTTCTGGGGCGGCAAAGTCTGCGACCTCGATCGCGCCGACGAGATTGAAAAGGCGCTTCAATATCGGCAATCGAAAAGCACCGTAATACACGAGTGGCCGAATTTTCGTTCGTGTAGGTAGAAACGCGTACACGATCATTGGGTCGATGTATGCAGGATGATTGCAAAGCACGACAGTTGGTTTATCGCTTTCATCTATTGATCGAATTCCTTGCAATCGAACGTCGTAACGAAACGACAGTAGGAATCGCAATGCAATTCTCATCATTGAAACCAACAACTCTTTCATGGACCCCTACTTCGACAGGACTCACTGTTGGTATTAGTTCGATTGGGTAAGAAAATCAGCAACTTCGTGGTCGCGGAGATGACTTTTCAACCAAGTATTTCGATCGATCGAGTTAGGAACGATTTGAACAGAACCGTCAAGCCGGAGCGTGTTGACACTTTGGACATGACTGCTCCTCGCAGCTGCTGCCCAATTGGCAATGGATTGAGTTGTTTGGCATGGCAAGCCTTTTGCAGCTAACCCGACTTCCCCAAATTGGGCAATGAGATATGCACAGGGCGCAAGTCCATCGCCTTCAGGTGTATTTGGACTTCCTGGATGCGCTGCGGTAAGACTCGCCCCCACAAAACCTAATGCCCAAGTACCTCGCAAATCTGCTGGCGAAGCGCCCGCCCGAATCTCATCTACCGCTACAATATTTGACAGGCCATTCGTAAATTGTGCAAAACGAAAGGACACATTAAAGCCGCCGACCCCACCTCCATAGAGTCTTGACGCTTTGTTCAGAAGGTCGCCAGAGTCGACAACAAATCCATAGCGACAGTTTGGATTTGTCGTTAGGCATGGGGTATTTGGCCCCATGTTCATTGCATAATTGCCTCTAGAATATGTATGCCCAACCTCGTGTGCAAAAAAACCTCGATCATAATCTTGATTAACAAAAGGATCACTTGGGCATCTGAAAACACTAATCGGCACCATTCTTATATTCTTGTTCGAAATATTGTCGATCGCGAGATTTACGTTCCCATTGGAAAACACGGTGGAGTGTTCAATGTATGGCAACAAAAACACCAACCAGTTCATGTTCAATGGATCTGATTGCATTCCAAACGCAACATGGTCAATAACACCAATAGGAAGCATCCCTGCACCAAACGGTTCGCCACGTTGGTTCCAAATCATCGCAGGTGGAATTTGCCGGTAAACGCTTTCGTAGTTTTGAAGTGCGAGCCCTATTTGCTTAAGATTGTTCGAGCAAAAGACTCTTCGGGACGACTCTCTGACCATGAGGGTCGCGGGTAGAACGATCGCGACCAACAAACCAATTATTGCCAAACACACAAGCAACTCGATTATGGTAAATCCTTTTTTCATGACGTTCATCTTGTTGCCTTAATCGGAGCGTCCGTTCTTAAAACGAACTCGCAGGGTGGCGCCTTTTGAACTATCTTTCCGTTCGGGTCTATTACGCAAGTGCCCGCCCAAGTGGAACAAACCAAGCTCCACGAGCGAGTCTCAATGGAACGAAGGGAGATCCCTTGAATCTGTCTTTGAACGAGTTCTGGTCGACTAAAAAAATCGCCATCGTAAAGAATATATACTCTCGGAGAAATGGCTTGCTTAGAAAATTGCGGAAGCCAAGGGTGCCAAGATTCATAGCAAACAACAGGCAATATCAGGCAGTTGCTTCCATCCTTGGTTTCGATGTCGAAGTAACGAAACTGTTCGCCGGCGGAAAAAAGGGCATTCATTCCAAACCACTTTTGAATTGCGCCCCGAACCCAGTCAGACCTCAACATTACTGGTAACCCTTCACGCAGCGGCACAAGAATCAACTTCCTGTGGATGGCAAGTTGCCCTTCCTTCGTAAACAAACATGCACAATTATACCGATTAACCGCACGCTGTTTTTCCAATCCTTTTTCCCGGATCACACAACCAGCAATAAGGTTTGAAGCATACCTGTTTTTGGCCCGATGTCGCATGTCGTTCAGACCGAAATTTTCAGTCGTTTCTTCGACCTCTCCGGGTGCCCACGATTCCGGAATCGATGTTTCGGGCCAGACCACCAAATCGACAGCAGGCTTCGATTTATGGTTCTCAAAAGTTAGCCTATCAAGCAACTCCCATGGTCGCCACTCGCTTCCCATTCGATGATGCACATGGGGCTGAACAAGCGCAACCGATAATCCAAGCGGTGCACATTCCGAGAGGGAGATTACGATCCCACCAATCCAGAGTAACGCAAATAGGACACTGCTCGGAAAAACTAAATGCAATATCCGTTCTAACCGCTTGTCGAAAAGACAATAGAAGCCAAATCCCACCCAATAGATCGCCCCGATTAAGCCAAAAGGTGTTAGCACGTTGGACCATTGTGCGATCGGAGTGTACGCCACGGAAAGCAAGATGTTCGATGCGGACCAACTAACACCCAAGTAAGCCTCAAAAAATTCAAAGGCTAGGGCACAAATTGACACAATCAATTGGGCTTGCCACCACACCACTACTCGGGTGAGGTGGGTGGCCACCCCAATCGCAATATACTGAAGGCTGAAAATGCCGCAGATGATCGACTGGATTACAAGTCCATACCCATCGATCGCCGGCACGACGAAACCACTTATGGACCAGCACATTGCGAATCCTATGGCTGCGGACTGCAACATAACACTTTGCACTGAGCTGACGACCGATAAATCGCTTCGCCATAACCAAACAAATGCACCCAGTGAAAAAAGGCTTAATGGTATGCAATACGGCGTGTAGGAGAGCATAAAGCACTGAACTACCGCTAATGAAATCAAAACTCTGACTCCAGATAGAACGAGCGACAGTAGGCAAACGACGCAAACGATGTCGAAAT
The DNA here is from genome assembly GCA_043757445.1 of Pirellula sp. Lineage (GTDB taxonomy): Bacteria > Planctomycetota > Planctomycetia > Pirellulales > Pirellulaceae > JBKCUI01. Next base: position 12,470 of record JAYVPJ010000194.1, read on the forward strand.
CTGTCCAGCAGAGCGACAATGTGCAGCATACGAAGAAGCCAATTTGGGCTCGCCTGTCATATTGCTTTCGGCATGAGATCGAATGGGCGGGAGCATTATGCATTTTTCCGTTTCCTAATCCACACGGATAGCGCTATAAGAATGATTCCAATGAGTAAAATCCAGACCCATATACCCCAACGCCATCCAAAGTTTGGTTCTTCAAATCCATATGCGGACATGTAGAATTTCGCATCATCGAATTCTTGATTTATATTTCTAAATTCCGTTCTCTGAAAATAATCTACTTTGCGATCACTGTAATGTTGGAAAACGGATGATTGAACCAGACCGACGCCGTTTGAGTGAGGAAAATTTACTATTTGTTGGGTGACGTACTGGCCGGGTTTTCGAGAGGTTGCTACATGCATTTTCGTTAACGCCCAACTACATTCGGGGTCGAAAACCAACTCCCCATGCGTAATCTCCATGCTCTTTGAAAGTGCCGTCTCGGGATCAAGCTTAAAACTGAATTTCTTACGCTTAGTTTCAGTCGCATCGGGCTCGAACTTCAGAACTAATCCTTCAAGGGCAATAAATTCCCAAACATTAATGCCAACAATGTGATAGTTGCAAAAAACTGCGCCGAACACATGTTTCGTCTCACGGTCAAACGTTTCTTTCACACTCGAATCAGCAGTGGAAATTTGGTGCAGCCAAGACAAATGATAATTCGAGCCACTTGCGATCATTGGCCTCTGTAAATAAAATCCATAAGCCTCATTACGACATTTTACGATATCTAATGCAAGAGCGGTTCCTCGCAAGGAAAACTTTCCATTTCCGCTAAACTGATAAGTCAGACGTCCTTTCTCCGCTATATTCGCTTCACTTGAACTATTGCCATCAAAGTGTGAATAGCAGATCTCGATCCGTAATTTATTTATTGCAACCTGAGCATTACGAATCCCCATTCTAAGCTCCTCTATTTCGTCAGCGGCCTGCAATTGTGACATAGCCGCGTTCAGTAAAATAGAGATTACAACTAATTTTTTGTCAGTTGTCATTCGACGCAATAACATCTCTTTTAATTACCTTTTCGCAAAATTGTAAAAACCTCCACCGGACGTCATTGTGACGGCAGGGCCATCGCATGAGAATTCGCCGATTATTATCGCAGAGGACTTGCCTAAGTAAATGCTAGCAGCGAAAGATTGTCGTGAAGGATTTTTCATTT
>JAYVPJ010000195.1:0-43843 GCA_043757445.1 Pirellula sp.
TAAAGCTTTATGGGTTTGGCGAGTCTCGAAACATCGCGTGACGCTAGCATTTATCCACCAATGAAAACACTGGGTTTTTACGCTCGCCGGGAATGGCTGAACAGATGCATATGCTGGGCCTGGACTGAATTGGTATGAATCTGTGCGATTCTGCCGCTGGCTTACAAAACGCTCAGGCATGACCGAGGAGAATCAAGCCTATCCAGCCCCCGATTCACTGGAGTTGCAAGGCATTGACAGCGTGCCGGGACTTACCCCAAAAATTCCTCGCGACTGGCCACTCCATCTCGAACGGCCGGGCTACCGACTGGCAACAGAACATGAATGCGAAGTGGCCGCCAGATCCGGTGTGCGAACCCAATATTCCTACGGCGCTGATCGGGAATTGTTGATTAATTACGCTTGGTTTGGAGTGAATAGTAATATCGAGACGTCTGAACACAGGACATGCAAGCCGAACATGCGCGGGTTGTTTGATATGCATGGGAATTTGTTTGAGTGGTGTCACAATTGGACTGGGCCATACGCAACCAGCGAAATTTTTAGTGATTGGACTGGCCCAAACGATGGAGAGCGTCGTGTATTACGCGGTGGCTGCTGGGGCGTTACCCAACAGTTCTGTAGAAATTCCCAACGCAGTAGTATGGTTCCCACGACACCATTTGCTTTCATCGGATTTCGAGTTGCCATGACGTTGCCGACTGATCAGGAGTTTGCGAGAGAAACACTGTTGAAGAATGCGGCCGACAGTTTGTCAACCGTTCGTTGAAAGATAATACCAAATGAAGGAATGACTAGTGCTTTGACCAACGTTAATTTTCGGGAAGGCCCTTAGTTGTACGACGCTCCGCGTCGGAGGAATCACGACGCGGAGCGTCGTGCAACTGAGTTTGCCAACCCAAGTTTTTAGGTTGGACGAAGATAGTGTGTATTCATGCCTAAGGATCGTTCGATCAGTAAATGTCCAAGTGTCGCCTTTTGCTCCGCAAAAGTAACGATCTCCACGCAACTTTCGCGGAACGAAAGGCGACACTACTAATTGATCGAACGATCCTAAAAAACAGGGGCGGGCTAAAACCGACGGCTACTAGCCCACAATTTATCCACCATTCATCTTAAGCGATTTTCCCATGGTGCGCAATTCAAAACACCGTTCTGCCATGCAAGGTTACCGAGTCGTTTCGACTCCTTCCAGGAACCGTTCCGGTTTTACCTTGGTGGAATTGTTGGTGGTCATTGCCATCATCGGAATTCTAGTGTCGCTGCTGCTACCAGCCGTGCAAGCAGCTCGCGAGGCCGCTAGGCGAATGCAATGCAGCAACAATCTAAAACAGAATGCACTTGCGATCCACAATTTCGAGAGTGCGAACAAGAAGTACCCATCGCTTTCTATAGTCAACGTCACGACGGCCCCGGGGACCTTTGAAAGTTTCTCCGCCCAAGCAAAATGGCTTCCGTATATTGAACAGTCAAATTTAGCAAGCAACATCGACTTAAATAAGAGCTTCAATCTACAACCAGGAGTCACTAGAATGCGTGTTGCTGTATTTATGTGTCCCAGTGAAGTAAAGGATAGAGAGAATGATGCCAATCCCAACCTGATCCACTACCCAATCAACTACGCGGTGGGGTTCGGAACGTGGTTTCAGTTTGACCCTCGTAACCAGCGGAGCGGAGACGGTGCATTTGCGGTTAACAAATCTATTAAACCTGGCGAAATAACAGATGGACTGAGCAATACAGTCGCCCTGGCTGAAGTGAAAGCATTTCAGCCGATTTTTGCCAACAGTCTGAATCCAAGTGGCTTGAATGAACCGATTCCAAATACGCCATCGCAGGTCTTGGCATATGGCGGAACTTTCTTGCCGACCCTCGGTCATTCACAATGGGTCGATGGTCAAATTGGTCAATATGGTCAAATTGGTCAATCCGGAATGTCCCATACGTTCACTCCAAACACGGTCATTCAAGCGATAGTAAACAACATTAAATACGATTGCGACTTTACGAGTAGTCGGCTTGGTTTAAACGCTTCTTCTCCGACTTACACCGTGTTTACAAGTCGAAGCTACCACACAGGTGGCGTAAACTCCGCATTGATGGATGGTAGTGTGCAATTCGTGTCTTCCAACATAGATCGCGCGATCTGGATAGCATACGGGACACGTGCTGGCGGAGAAGTGCAGGGAGAGCTAGCACCTTAGAAAAACATACGCCTGCATGGCATTTTGGATTCTCTTGTTTCAACATCCTTCATGCCGACGTTACAAGTTGCGCGGCGCCTGAGGTACAATGAATGAAGCAGCGAATGGACGAAATGTTACATTCGTGGCAGAAGGTACTAGCGCGATGGGTCGGATGCTAGCAGCATCCGCCACGTCGATACCAGACCAGATGCAATTTAGGAACGCGCCGAAGGCTCAAGTTTGGAGTATTTGTTCGTGAAGTCGCACCAGGATGACCATTCAACTTTGAATCAACCGTTGCCTACAGGTTGGCAATTGCTGGGCAAGGGGCTACAAGTCAGACTCCGTTTTGCGTTTGCAATCGCGGTACTGGGGATTCTGATGGCGTCCTGGCCTTGGCTACGTGGCGCTTGGGAAACGACGCTTGCAAAGTGGTCATCGAGTTTAATGGAATCCTCAGTCTCGGGCGACAAAGAGTTCTTTTGTCCGATGGACCCCGGCGTCGTTTCCGTGTGGCCAGCCATCTGCCCAATTTGCAATATGGATCTAATCGTCCGAAAAAAAGCCGATGCAGAAATTTTGCCCGATGGAGTTTTGCTCAGAATGCAACTCTCGCCATACCGCGTGCAACTAGCCGGAATTCGAACCTCACCTGTTCAACAGATCGATTCCGTGACGGAAATTGGCGAAGCATTGGCGCTACGAATTCCGATCACGGCTTTGATCCATCGAGGCGATGAACCAATCGTTTATGTCGAGACCATGCCTGGGATGTTCGATGGTGTTCGCGTCTCACTAGGCCAGCGCGACGGCGATTTCTATCAAGTCAATAGTGGACTCAAGTTGGGTCAAAAGGTGGTAACAACTGCCGCCTTCCTGGTGGATGCCGAAAATCGACTCAATCCTGCGCTATCGACACAGTATCTTGGAAGCAACAGTGATATTGGAAGCAACAGAGAAGTAGCGCCCAAAGCCAAGCGCGCATCGCAGTCCCTTTCTCGGGAAGATCAAAAGTTGGTAGAGCTGCAACGCTTTTGCCCTGTAACTAAGCTTAGACTGGGATCGATGGGAACCCCCACATTTGTCATTGTCAAGAGTAGGAGAGTTGCTTTGTGCTGTGAAGGTTGCCGAGAGGATTTACTCGCCGATCCGGAACCACTACTAGGTTGGCTCGATGCGCATTTGACGACGGATGCTCCTTAGTTGCGAAGCCATCCATCTATGACCTACTCGCTCATTCTAGCGCTTATACGATACCGCATTTGGGTACTTATTTTCGTAATTGTATGGGCCGGCGCGGGAATAGTTATCCTTTTCAATACGCCCATCGACGCTCTACCGGATCTCTCCGAAAATCAAGTTATCGTGTACGCCGAATGGCCCAACCACGATCCTCCGGAGATCGAGCAATCGATTACGCGGCCGCTCTCGCAGGCGATGGGCGGCATCCCAGGCGTCCGTACGGTACGAGGCTCAAGCGATGTCGGTTTCTCGCTGTTGCACTTGATCTTCGAGGACCAGCTCTCCTTCTCGGAATCGCGCCGACGAGCTAGTGCAAGACTACAGGAAATCAAGCTCGATTTACCTACGGGAGTCGAGCCTCGTTTGGCCGCGGATGGTTTGCCGATTGGGCAAATACTGTGGTACGTTGTCGAAGGTTCCAATACGGATCTGGCTGAGCTGCGAGCACTGCAGGACAGTCGCATCGCGCCTCTGCTGAGCACGATTCCTGGAGTTGCCGAAGTTGTCAGCGTTGGTGGCTTTCTAGCGGAATATCATGTCGAGGCGGACCTTGACCTACTGGCCAAAGCCGGTATTCCGTTGTCCGAATTGGAGGCTGGTATCCGTACGCTCGCTCCTACTTTGAACAAGCCAAGCTTTTCGCAAACGGAAGACGATCCCTCGAGTTCCAGGCTAGATGGGTTGCATCGACTGGAGACGAGTGAGGTCCAATTTCCCGATGGTCGACGAATAAAACTGGGCGATCTAAGCCACGTTAGTCTAGGTGCTGCACCGCGCCGAGGCGTATTTGAAAAAGATGGGAATGAAGCGGTTGCAGGCATCGTGCACATGCGCTTTGGCGCCAACCCACTCCAAGTGACCAAGCGAGTATTGAAAGAGTTGCAGCGGATCGAGGACAGTCTCCCTCCAGGTATCCGACTGGTCCCCTGCTATGACCGAACAGCGCTCATTGGCGGTGCGATCGACACCGTGTCTCGTACGCTTGTCGAATCCTTGCTGGTCACGACGCTCGTCGTCTTCCTCATAATGCGACATTGGCGAACGTCGCTGGTGATTTCGTTAACGCTTCCTTTGGCCATCTTGGGAGCTTTTATCGGCATGTTCGTTTTGGGCGCATTCGGGGTCGTCCAAATTCAGTCGAACATCATGTCGCTCGCCGGAATCGCTATCTCGATTGGAGTGCTCGTCGATTCATCCATTGTAGTTGCTGAGAATGTTTCCTTTCGACTGAAACAAGCATTTGGCGACCTGCCTATAACGGGTGATGTTAGCAAGATCGTGGCTAGCGCGTGTACCGAAGTTGTTAGGCCGGCATTCTTCGCGGTGCTGATCATGATTGTTTCTTTTTTGCCGGTCTTTGCCCTACAAGGTATCGATGGCAGGATGTACCAACCCTTGGCATGGACTAAGACCTTGACTCTTTTGTCGGTAGCATTCCTAACGGTGCTGGTCGTGCCTGTATTCAGCTCGATTTTTATACGGGGCAAACTCCGCAAGGAATCGGATAGTCGGCTCATTCGATCCATCGTTGGTATCTACAAGCCTTGCCTCTCGTATCTGATGGATCGACCGTTGCCACTCTTTGTATTCATCGGCGTTGTGCTCGTATTGGGTTCCGCTGCGACGGGAATCGAATGGCTTGTTCGCTTGACCACCGCATCCACGATAGGAATCACGATTTACTTTTCAGCCACGAGGAGTACGCAAGTTGTTCTTTCGTCTCTGCTGCTGTTGTTAGGATTGACCGCGTCCATCCTGATCGTACCGATTCGCTTGGCCCTTCGTCTGCCATTAGATGAAGGTATGGTTATGGATATGCCTATCACCGTTCCTCGAATTTCGGTTGCCCAGGCGATCGATGATCTCAAGGCCAGAAACATGATCCTGTGCCGTTTCCCAGAGATCGCGATGGTGACGGGGAAAGCAGGTCGCGCCGATACTGCGTTTGATCCCGCGCCGCTCGATATGATCGAGTCGATGGTCGAATTTCAGCCGCACGCACTATGGCCACGACGAAGGTTGCGAGCGGCAGACGCCAAAGCGCACGCGATAGCGGTTCTCAACGCCTTGGTTCAAGCAAAGCTGATCGATCCGCCGACCGACGAACCTTCGCTGATTCGAGAAGTCGTCGAATCTGGACTCATGCATTTCGATGCAATTCAGCGAGAAACGTGTTGGCAACTCAGGCAGGCCTATCAGTCCGAGTTATCACGCGAGCTTGCTCTCCAAATCGCAATGGATTTAAACAGGCGACTTATAGTGCAACGAGCGATCGAGCCTTCAATGACAGGCATCGAACTCCGAGAAATTGCGTCGCAGTTATCACCTAGCGATCAGCTTCGGCTGGCGCAACGCCTCGATAGTAGTGTCGTGCATTCCATTGTCATTGAAATGAAAAGGCTACTTGGCGTCAAAAACCGGCTGCAATCGAAACCTAACTTGGAATCAGAGTCTGCTGCTATTGGCATTCGGGTACGAAATACATTTCGGACAACGCTAGGCTTGGAGCCCATTACGTTGGACGAAGCCATGCTGTCTCGATTGAAGCCGATCGCAGACCGACATGCGCATTCCTTTACCACCCGTCAAAATGCCATCCTCTATGCGCGAAGCGCAGGAACGTGGACGCAAATTGTCCTGAATGAAATATTCACGAGGCAAGCGATAATCGATGAATCGCTCGCGCAAAGCAGAGATCAAGTCTTGGCTGCGCGGTATGCCGTCAAGGACTCGCCGCAGAGCCGCGGAGAGATCCATCATGGAGAGATCCATCATGGCATGCCATCGGTTTCGAATCTTGCGATCATCGATCCGCATCCGAAATTTGACTTAATCATTCGTACGTTAACGGACAGTCTCTCAAAGAGCATTTGGTTATGGCCTCACGCATCGGATTCTTTGGCAGCTGAAATGGACTTGTCGGTTCAGTTTCCAGGTTGGGCAAATGTTTGGACCAAGCCAATCCAGAATCGCATTGACATGCTAGCGACTGGGGTCAATTCTGAAGTCGGCATCCGAGTGCTTGGCCCAAACCTGGACGACGTAGTCAATACCTCCGAGGTCATTGCTGATTTGCTGCAAGAACTTTCCGGAGCAGTCGGTGTTATGGCTGATCCCATTCGAGATAAAAACTATGTCGACATGGTGGTCCAGCCTGAGCGAAAGCTGGAGTATGGAATCGATTCCGACGAAGTAGATCATCTATTCGCAACGGCCACACGTGGGCAGGCAGTCGGAGGTTCTCAACTCAACAGCGGCATGCTCCCGATCCGATTGCTAATACTTCCTACGCCTCGGATGAACAATTCCGGGCTATTGGAAATTCCAGTTCCTTGCCATCGCGGCATGTTGGACGATATGCACGACTCGAGTAAGCCTTTTGAGACGGTGCCGCTCTCAAGGGTTGCACAACTGCGTCAAAAAGATGGTCCAGCGACGATCAAGAGTGAGAATGGAGCGATACGCAATTTTGTTCGACTCAATGTTCGCAATCTCGATCCGGTAGAGTTTGTATCGCATGCAAAGTCGGTAGTGGAAAGATGGGTACAACTCCCGCCGGGCGTCCGATTGGAATGGACGGGTCAATACGAACATGCGACTCGCACGCGATCGGCGATGTTGTGGATCGTTCCGATATCTGCAATCTTGATCGGGTTATTGTTGTGGGCCACTTTTTTTGACTTAGCCGATGCGGGATTGATGTTCCTTTCGATTCCAGGAGCACTCTCGGGAGGCGTGTTGTGCCAGTGGATTCTTGGATTTCCATTCTCGGCTGCAGTGGGAGTCGGCTACATCGCATGCTTTGGAATGGCGGCGTCAACGAGCATGATCATGTTGGTCTACCTAAGAGCTTCCGTCGCCGGCGCAGGCGATTTGGAACGATTGACACTTCCTGAACTACGAACTGCGGTTATCAACGGAGCCGTTCATCGATTGCGGCCCAAACTGCTAACGGAAGCCACCATTATTTTTGGACTAGCGCCCATCCTATGGAGCACTGGAATCGGCGCTGACATAATCTCCCCAATGGCTGCACCTGTGTTGGGTGGAATTCTTATTGCGGATGAAGTCGTTGATTTGCTGTTACCAATTGTTTTCTTCGCGATTCGCCGCCGTCGTTGGCAGCGTTACCACAGCTCTATTTCTTAGGCGAGCGGCAGGCTGAAATCTACCAGTAACAGAGTGGGTATCACGCTCTGAGATACGAAGGGAGTGTGAATAGCCACTCAATGTTTGCCATGGACATCATCCGTTAGCGCGAGTCGCGGAGCGACACGCCCACATTCTATGTCAATTCTCCTTTTTGGATAGTCGCATCGGCCTGCTGACTCATGATTCGCACGATGGCATTGAGTTTGGCAAAGCGAGGATCTTGCGTGTGTCCTCGAGCATACCTCGCATAGATCTGTTGTAGGATTACTGCGATCTTGAAAATGCCGAAGCAATAATAGAACACCGCATGGGTTACCTCGCGTCCAGTCTTGGCTTGGTATCGCTCGATCAATTCTCGCCGCGTAAGTGTGCCGGGCAATGCGGTCAATCCGACCGCGGTAGCTTGCAATTCGGCAGGATCATTGGCTTCAACCCAGTAGCCGAGCATTGTTCCGAGATCCATTAGCGGGTCGCCGATGGTCGCCATTTCCCAGTCCAGCACTGCCACGATGTTCGTGAGGTCATCAGGATCGAGCAATAAATTATCGTACTTGTAATCGTTATGGATCACGGACGCGTTGGACGCGGCGGGAATGTTCCCTGCTAACCAAGTCGCAACTCGATCGATAGCCGGAATGGAATCGGTCATGGCTTGCCTGTAACGACTGCACCATCCGGTCACTTGCCGCTGGGTGTAGCCATCGGGTTTGCCAAGATCGCTTAGGCCAGCTGTTTGGTAGTCGATCGAATGGAGCAAGACGAGGTTATCGACCACCGATTCCGATAGTCCTTTCGCGGAGACAGGGTCCATGACCAGCCCCGGCGGAAGTTGCTTGCGCAAAATGACTCCGTGTCGGCGTTCCATCACATAGAAAGGTTCGCCTAGGACACTCGGGTCGTCACAAAACAAAAAGGGACGAGGAGCGGGACGGTAGATTGAGTGCAACTTGGACAGTACTCTATATTCGCGCCCCATGTCATGCGCCGATTTCACTTGATTGCCAAATGGCGGCCGTCGCAAAACAAACTCCGACATTCCAATACGGACGAGGTAGGTGAGATTCGAGTGACCATGCGAGAATTGCTCTACTGTGAGTGCTCCCGCGGCAACTGGGAGTGCGCCCGCAGCATCTGGAATATGCTCTTTCAAGTACACCTCGAGTCGCTCGAGTGGCAATTCCTCGCCTGCCCGAACGGGACTTGTCACATTGAGATCGGTTAGCATTATCGTTCGATTCCTCAGGCTGACTCAAAACAGATGATATAGTAGTCAATGTCCAGCTGAGGACAGCCGGACCTATGTGACTTATTAGGCGAGCGGCAGGCTGTGAGATACCAGTTGTAGTTTGGGACCTTTGTCCCGAACGAGTCAACGGACGGGCCATTGGTCCCATCCTACGGTACTTTTCATTCTGCCGCTCGCCTTAACGGTATGTCCAGTGTGAGGGATTGGGCAAATGGGGGACTGCATTGAAGCTATCGAGCGTCAATCGATCTCGCGTAAACACCCATTCGGTCAGTGAACAATTCCTGACGCGCCAGTTCAGCTCGAGTGCACTACGATCGGGGGCAGCAATCGTCGCCTGAACCGCAGTGCCAATAAAGCCCCCTGACGTAACGACGGCGACTCGACACCCTTTCGGTGCGTCCTTTTGTACTTGTCGGATAGTGTTTTCCACACGCTTTCGAAAATCGGGCCATGTTTCGACATTGGCTATAGGCCTCTTTTCCGATTGCCACTTTAGCATCAATCGCTCAAACATCGCTTGAAAATTGCGAAGGTGTTCTGGCTGCGATGTGCGCTGCTGGATGGCCTCGACCAGACTTGCAAAATGGGGATCCTCAATAGCAAGAGCCGGGGCAAGATGCTCCACTAAACCCTTCAGGTCGTATTCATCGAGTCCCGCATGTAGGATTGGCGCAGGCCAATCGCCACCGTTTTGTCGAAACGCTTCACCTATCCATTCTGCGGTTTGTTGCTGCCGGAGACGTGGACCACTATAGACTTGATCGAAATGAAAACCGTGAACGCTCCAGTACTTACCAAGCAATCGCGATTGCTCTTCGCCCATAGAAGACAGTCGATCATAGTCACTCGCAAAAAACGATGCCTGACCATGCCGTATAAGTGTCATCGTACTCAAGTGAGTTCCCTCATTTGATCTCGCAACCGCCGCATGCCGCGCAACCATCGATCGTAATCGTTGGCCTTATGTTGAAAGTACTCTGCCACTTGGAGGTGCGGCAAGATGAGGAATCGTTCATCCGCCAATCCGGCGATGACGGAATCCGCGACTGCATTTGGAGTTAGGGCGGTCGATTTCAAATAATCTCCGATAGGACCAGACACGTCGTCGAGCATCGGGGTAGACACCCCCTGCGGACAAAGGCACGACACGCGAATACCGGCTGCAAAGTGTGTCACGGCAAGCCATTCGGCTAGGCTAACAACGGCATGCTTCGTAACTGAATACGGCGCAGATCCGATCTGCATCAGCAGCCCAGCTGCCGATGCGGTATGCAGAAGATATCCTTGTCCACGGGCAAGCATGCTAGGCAAAACAGCCCGCACGGCATACACATGCGACATGAAGTTGGTTTGCCAAATGCGTTGCCAATCGACATCGGTTACTTCGGCTCCACCGTCGATCGAGATTCCAGCATTGGAACAAAATAAATCGACTTGGCCAAAGACGTCGATTGTTTGTGCGACGAGCTTCTGAACTTGCGATTCGATAGCTACATCGACCTCGATAGCTAGACCCTTGAACTCCTCTGCGACTTGGCGGCCTAAATCTCCGTTCCTGTCGGCCACGACGACGCCTCTCGCTCCTTCCTGAATAAATCGGAGACAGAGCGCTCGACCGATACCGCTAGCTCCGCCAGTTACCACAACTATTTTGTCTTGAATGTTCATGGGAAATTCTTAGAGCGACGCGTCAGCTATTCTACGGATTGGAATCTATCACTAGCGTGCGCGTTTGGGTAGCTAGGCTCGCCTGAGCATGACATGGGTTAGCCAGCATCGTGCGGTGGCACTTATTCGACAAACACGTTTGGGAAAAATGGAAATTGCCGCTTTTCGGGTTGGCTGGGGTCCGCTAATCTGACAGTTGTCTTCGAGCTGAAAATGGTGTGAACGTTTTCGCCGCTAGAGATACCGCCTAAATTGAATGCAAATTGTTAGGCTGAGAACGACCGGACATACGACTGAAAGAGTTTTATGAAATTCAAGTTTCCTATAGTGATCATCGACGAAGACTTTCGGTCCGGCAACGCCTCGGGGTTAGGAATTCGGGCCTTGGCGGAAGCCATTGAACGCGAGGGGACGGAGGTCGCCGGTGTTACCAACTATGGAGATTTGTCTCAGTTTGCGCAGCAGCAAAGTCGAGCCTCTGCGTTTATTCTGTCGATCGACGATGATGAGTTTGCGTCGGACGAATCGATGGGGTCTGCACTTGAAAATTTAAGGAAATTTATCGCCGAAATTCGGTTTAAGAACTCCGATATCCCAATTTTCCTTTACGGTGAAACTCGGACGTCTAGGCATATTCCGAATGCTATTTTGCGTGAGCTACACGGCTTCATTCACATGTTTGAGGACACGCCCGAGTTTGTCGCTAGACACATTCTGCGAGAAGCCAAAGCGTACACGGACGGGTTGGCCCCACCTTTTTTTCGAGCATTGGTCGACTACGCCCAGGATGGGTCGTACTCCTGGCATTGCCCGGGACATTCGGGAGGCGTGGCTTTCCTCAAAAGCCCTGTTGGTCAGATGTTCCACCAATTCTTCGGCGAGAACATGTTGCGAGCGGACGTTTGCAATGCAGTCGAAGAGCTTGGTCAATTGCTAGACCACACCGGCCCGGTCGCTGCCTCCGAGAGAAACGCTGCGCGAATCTTTGGTGCAGACCACTGCTTTTTCGTAACCAATGGAACTTCGACATCCAACAAGATCGTTTGGCACTCCACCGTAGCCAGCGGGGATATTGTGGTGGTGGATCGCAACTGCCATAAGTCGATTCTGCATTCGATCATTATGACGGGTGCGGTCCCCGTCTTTTTGACTCCTACTCGAAACAACTTGGGGATCATCGGCCCGATTCCGCTCGACGAGTTCCGGCTCGAAAACATTCAAAAGAAGATCGAAGCCAATCCGTTCGCCCGCGAAGCGCAAGCCAAGCACCCCGACCGAAAACCTCGAATCCTAACGATCACGCAAAGCACCTACGATGGAATCATCTACAACGTAGAGACGTTGCGCCAGTTGCTCGATGGCCAAATCGGGACGCTTCACTTCGACGAAGCTTGGCTGCCGCACGCGGTGTTTCATGAATTTTATAAGGACATGCACGCAATTGGTCCGAATCGTCCGGCACCGTCCGATTCCATGATCTTTGCGACCCATTCGACTCACAAACTGCTAGCTGGTATCTCGCAAGCGTCGCAAATCCTCGTACGCGAGCCAACCAACAAGAAGCTCGATCGAAACACCTTCAACGAAGCGTACTTGATGCACGTCTCGACATCCCCTCAGTACGCAATCATCGCATCATGCGATGTAGCGGCTGCCATGATGGAGCCGCCAGGCGGAACCGCACTCGTTGAGGAATCCATCATGGAGGCGATCGACTTCCGACGAGCGATGCGGAAGGTCGACGACGAGTTTGGTAGCGATTGGTGGTTTAAGGTTTGGGGACCAGATCAATTGGCTGATGAAGGAATTGGTCAGCGGGACGATTGGATGCTCAAGCCAGATGAAAACTGGCATGGCTTCGGTAACCTTGCTTCGGGCTTCAATATGCTCGACCCGATCAAGGCGACGGTCATTACGCCAGGCCTAGACGTCTCTGGACACTTTGCAGAGACCGGGATTCCGGCTTCCATTGTGACTCGTTACCTAGTTGAACACGGTGTGATCGTTGAGAAGACGGGACTCTACTCGTTCTTCATCATGTTTACGATTGGTATTACAAAAGGTCGCTGGAACACGCTCTTGAGTTCACTGCAACAATTCAAGGATGACTACGACAAGAATCAACCTATGTGGAAAATTCTGCCAGAGTTTTGCCAACACTATCCGCGCTACGAAAAAATTGGACTAAGAGAACTGTGCCGGCAGATCCATGAGACCTACAAGAAGCATGATGTCGCGCGTGTGACCACCGAAATGTACCTGTCGCCGATGCAACCGGCCATGAAACCCTCGGATGCATTCGCGATGATGGCCCACGACGAAATCGACCGAGTGGAAATCGACGACCTAGAGGGTAGAGCGACGGCGGTGCTGTTAACGCCCTATCCCCCGGGCATACCGCTTCTGATTCCTGGCGAACGCTTTAACAAGACGATCGTCGAGTATCTACAATTTGCAAGTACGTTCAACGAAAAGTTCCCAGGCTTTGACACCGATATTCACGGTTTGGTCGAAGAGGAGTTGGAGAGTGGCAAACGCCGGTTTTACGTAGATTGTGTTCGGATCGATGAACCGCCACAAGTCATCAAGAAGTCCGAAATAACTCGTCAGAAGCTCAACGTTTAGTGTCGGAATAAAAGGGATTTGTTTTTGTGCCACTGCTTGCGAGCAAGCAGTGGCATCTTCGAAATGACGAAATCAAGGAGGGGAACGTCCGGTTACGCAGGCTTGTTTCGACCTGGTATCTGAACGATAATCAAGAGAATTCACTTCCGACCTTCCACGCTGTTCTCTCAGTCAGCATCATCTCTCAGTCAGCCCCATGACAAACTTGAAACACTTGCTGATCCCGCCCTATTTTCACTTTGCTTTTGTAATCGTCGCGATTGCATGTTGCAAACATGGCCTTGCGGTCGGCTCGGATCCGGTTGCGCTGCCAGATCGCGTTGAATTCAATCGCGACATCCGACCCATTCTTTCGGATCGCTGTTTTTCCTGCCATGGCCCAGACAAAAACAAAAGAGAAGCGGAAATTCGGCTCGACACATTGGAGGGACTCCACGGAAATACCGATAAGGCTGGACCGCTCGTCCCAGGCAATCCTGACGCAAGCGAAATGATTCGCCGCATCGAATCCTCGGACAACGAGGAGAGAATGCCACCACGCGCGCTTGGTAAAGACCTTTCGGAACATGAAAGGGCATTGCTTCGGCGGTGGATTGAGCAAGGGGCCAAATGGGAGGGCCATTGGGCCTTTCAACCTATTCGGAAAACCGATACGCCGAGCACTATTGATAGCCACATCCTTGCGGGACTTCGGCAGGCAAGCCTAGAGCCCTCGCCGAAGGCTGATCCGCGCACGCTAGTCCGGCGACTTTCCTTCGACTTAACTGGTCTTCCCCCTAAACCAGAAAAGGTCGAAGGCTTTTCGATCGATCCGAACGATGGGGCATACGAAAAACTAGTCGATGAATGGATAGCGTCTCCACAGTTTGGCGAACGCATGGCGGTATGGTGGTTGGATCTTGTTCGCTACGCGGACAGTGTTGGCTACCATGGCGATCAACCGATGCCAGTAACTCCCTACCGCGACTATGTGATCGCGTCATTCAACAGCAACAAACCGTTCGACCGTTTTACGATGGAACAGCTTGCGGGCGATTTGTTTCCCGAGCCGACTACCGAACAACTCATCGCGTCCGGGTATAACAGACTGGGGATGATGAGCGCCGAGGGTGGGGCTCAACCCAAAGAGTACTTGTCCAAGTACATCTCGGAGCGCGTACGAAATGTAAGTGGTGCTTGGCTCGGAGTGACAATGGGTTGCTGCGAATGCCACGATCACAAATTCGATCCCTTTCCAACCAAGGAGTTTTACCAACTCGAAGCGTTTTTTGCGGACATCCAGGAAAAGGGACTCTACGACGCAGGAAATAAAACGGATCCGTGGGGACCTGAAATGGTGGTCCCAAGTTTTGAACAGAAGCGAAGCATGGACGGACTTTCGGCAAAGATGGCAGAGCTCAAGAAATTTTTAGATACACCATCCGAAGCGTTGGCAGCATCGCAAGCACAGTGGGAAAAGAAATTTGTGGCGTGGACAACACTCAAGCCATCGACGGTAAAGTCGAACAACGGTGCGACTCTTACCATCCAAGAGGATGCATCGATTCTCGCAAGCGGTGCGGCTACCAACTCCTCACGACCCATTACCGCGTCGATGGGGGTGCCGTTGGAGATCGAAAGTATTTTTCAGGTTGCTACATCCGAACGCACGGACGCACAACGTGAGCAAGTCGCAAAGCATTACCGAACCATCGCACCCGAGCTTCAAGCGGAGCGCAATAAGTTAGAGCAGCTTACCAAGCAACTCGATCTACAGGACAAGAAAGTTCCCCGTACGCTGGTCACCAAGCGAGTGGAGCCAAGACTTATCCGAGTCCTCTCGCGAGGCAACTGGATGGACGAGTCTGGTGAAGTTGTCGAACCTGGTATTCCTACGGTTTTCGGCAAACGAACTCAAGTCGATGGAAGACTGACGCGGATGGACCTCGCAAAATGGATCGTTGCCCCAGACAATCCATTGACTTCTCGCGTAGCCGTGAACCGACTATGGAAGCTCTTCTTTGGATTTGGCTTATCCCGCAAGCTGGACGACCTGGGGGCTCAAGGGGACTGGCCGACGCATCCTGAATTGCTAGATATGCTCGCGGTCGATTTCATGAATTCAGGTTGGGACCTGAAGCATACGGTTAAGTTAATGGTGATGTCGAATACCTACAAACAGTCATCCTTGCCAAATGCGTCCGTGTTCGAAAAAGATCCCTATAACAGATGGCTGTCGCATCAAGGGCGATGGCGACTGGATGCTGAGTTTATTCGCGACAATGCTTTGGCAATTAGCGGTCTCATCGTTCCGTCGGTCGGTAACAATAACGGTCGGCCGTTCCAGCCCAAAGGCTATTGGGACTATTTGAATTTCCCGAAGAGAGAATGGCAGATTGGAGTAGGCGAGCAACTCTATCGGCGCGGGCTGTATACACATTGGCAACGTCAGTATTTGCATCCTTCGCTACTGGCTTTCGATGCACCGGGTCGTGAGGAGTGCACGGCAGAGAGAACGCGATCCAACACACCCCTCCAAGCGTTGGTGCTGCTAAACGATCCAATCTACGTTGAGTCAGCTCGCGGGCTTTCGCAACGCATCCTAACGTCAAGCACGTCGACAGACGAGGAACGAATCGAATGGGCAATTCGAGAGTCGCTTTGCCGCAAGGTGACTAGCAACGAATCGCAATTGTTGTTGACTCTATTACGGAAACATCGGGCTGAGTACACTGCCGACATAGCTTCAGCGGACAAACTAAATTCCGTTGGCGAGTTTCCCATCCCGCCTGATATAAATCGCTCTGAGCTCGCGGCTTGGACGAGCGTTGCGAGGGCCATACTGAACCTTCACGAGACCATTACCCGGAACTGAGGTCGACTATGCTTTTGCCATCCGCCATTGGACGCCGATCTTTTTTGCGTAGTTCGGGACTGAGCGTCGGGTCCATGGCGCTGGCCAATCTGTTGATTCAGTCTTCGGATTCGGGATTGCGCGGCGAAGATTCGGCTGGTATGCAGGGTGCTCTAACAACATTGCATTACGCGCCCAAGGCCAAACGTGTGATCTGGCTATACATGGCGGGCGGAATGAGTCACTTGGACACATTTGACAACAAGCCCAAGCTGGTCGATCTCAATGGTCAACCTATGCCTGAATCAGTGACCAAGGGACAGCAGATTGCACAATTGCAGGGTGCGAAACTGAACTGCTTCGCTCCACAGCATCCCTTTAAGAAGTGGGGAGAGTCGGGCCATGAGATTGCCACGATTTGGCCAGAGCTTGCCGGCAAGTGCTCCGATGATTTGTGCATCATCAAGTCGATGCATACCGAAGCGATCAATCATGATCCAGCTCATACCTTCATGAATACCGGCTCCATGAATTCGGGACGACCAGCGATTGGATCTTGGCTACTTTATGGGCTGGGTGCTCAGTCGAAGAATCTGCCTGGATTTGTGGTCATGGTGTCGACGGGGAAATTCGGGCAAAGCCAACCCATTGCAGCGAGGCAATGGCATTCCGGTTTCTTGCCAAGTCGTTTTCAAGGGGTCGAGTTCAGGAGCACTGGGAGTCCGGTGTTGTATGTAGATCGGCCAAGTGGCGTTTCGGCTGCACAGCAACGTGATTTGGTCGATGCCGTTTCGGCCCTCAATCGGCTTGAGACGGAGCGAAGCCGTGACCCAGAAATTGAGACACGGATTAGTCAGTACGAAATGGCATTCCAGATGCAAACGAGCGTTCCAGATTTAATGGACATCAGCAATGAGCCTGCGCATGTGCTCGAGATGTACGGATCCAAGGGTGGCGATGGAAGTTTTGGATCGAACTGTTTGCTTGCTCGACGATTGGCGGAGCGAGGCGTTGGATTCATTCAGCTTTATCATCGCGACTGGGACCACCATGGCAGCATCAAGGATCACATCGCTGGAACGGCTGCAGAAGTAGATCGGGGTGCAGCCGCATTGCTATTGGATCTTAAGCAGCGCGACATGCTCAAGGACACGATTGTGGTATTTGGTTCGGAGTTTGGCCGAACTCCGATGGCGCAGGGCAACGGCCGCGACCACCACTTAGCAGGCTTTTCAATGTGGGTAGCAGGTGGCGGGTTCAAACCGGGCTTCAGTTACGGAGCGACCGACGAATTAGGCTATCACGCAGTCGAAAACCGAGTGTCGGTACATGATTTACACGCGACACTGCTACACCAGTTGGGCATCGATCATTCGCGATTCAGTTACAAGTTTCAAGGACTTGATTCGAAATTGACGGGAGTCGAGCCAGCGCGGGTGGTAAGCGAGTTGCTGTTATAGCCCCTCGCCGGGAGGCGAAGATTGTTTGCCCCGGATTAACCCCGTTTAACCGGGATTATTCACACGCCGAAGGGCGCTAGCCTCATCTTTACCCACGTTTCAATTCAAAAACTATTGAAAGCCTTTGCGTTTCGTGCTCAGTCCGAAGGACGGTGCTCGTGTTCGTAATCGATAGGGGCCGGCAAGTGGAGCAAGAGCACCATTTCATTAAGCACGAGCACGAAAACGGAACCGGGCTGGGCCGGGCCGGAAAACCGGCGGTTCCAACGAGAAAAATTGTCGATTGCGCCTAAAAGACAGATAAATGCGGCCTCGTTTGTTAGGAGCAGCCCTTAATCACGCCTGGAGGGTTAACTTCGAGTCATTTGTGACCTAGAGTTGTTGTCAAAGATCCTCGTTGCTTATACCTCTTTTGAGCCTTTCTTACATGAGCCGGTCCAATAGTCAGATCGATATATCTCCAAAACAGGTGTTCGGTATTATCGCCTTCGGACTGGCAGGGCTGCTCATTGTCTACCTCGCCATGGCCGGAACCTTTTCCGTAGCAGCACACGAGCAAGCGGTCGTACTTCGGTTTGGAAAGTACCTTCGTACCGATGGCCCTGGACTGCATTTCAAAACACCCTGGATCGATGAACGATTCATTGTGGACCAGGGAGAACGTTCATTGCGATTGCCTCATTCTGAAGTCGATCGTCCTGGCTCCAATCAAAACACTTCCAAAGGCATTGATGAACAGGAAGACAAGCTCATCTTAACGGGCGATTTATACGCTGCCGTGGTAGAGTGGAATGTCTTCTGGCGAGTATCGGAACCAAAAGACTACTTGTTCCATTTCGATGGCGACTCAGGGAAGATCGCAAATGTCATTGTTGCTGTTTCAAGGTCGGTGATGCACCGCGCAGTTGGAGACTACTCGGCTGAGGAATTGCTGACTGGCAAGCGGGAGGAGATCACCCAAATGGCGTTGAAGGAGCTTTCGGAAAGATTGACCGAATTCGGCAGTGGTGTCGCTATCACGGACCTTCAAATGCAACGCGTTACGCCGCCTGACCGTGTGAAAGCCGCCTTCGACGATGTCAACGCATCGATTCAACAACGCGACCAGTTAGTCAATGAAGCCTATCGCGAACGCAATCAGTTGATCCCCTCGGCGGAAGCCCAACGAGACCGTTTGGTCCGCGAAGCGGAGGGATATGCATCACGCGAGATAGCCGTCGCACAAGGTGCAATTTCTGCTCTTCTCGCCAAGTTCGAAAGTTACAAACTTGCGCCGGACGTAACGCGCAAACGCATGTACATCGAGATGATGGAAAAAGTCTTAAAGAACAGCGGACCCAAAATCATCTTGGGGAGCGAAATGAATAGCCCAATACCGTTGTTAAACCTCTCGCCTACTAGCGCACCAAAGATTCCAATCGCCCCCGCATCAGCACCCACACTATCGAATCCGAATCGCAATCAATCCCGCTGACTTTCACGTAGGTCAGCCTGTCCTCAGGCTGACGTTACAACCACAGCTTTCTTAGTACACCCAAAATCGCCATGAAATACATCGCTTACCTTCTCGCTGCACTTGCCCTGTTACTGCTCATTGCGCCGTCTTTCGTATTCATCATTGACGAGCGAGAGATGGCCGTGGTGCTACGTTTCGGCGCCCCGAGGCATGAGTACAAGTCCCCGGGAATGTATTTCAAAGTTCCTGGTGTCGATACGGTTCAACGTGTTTCCAAGATTAAGCAATTTTGGGGAGATACCAAAGAGGACTTGCTACCCGATCTTCCAACCAAGGACAACAAGAAGATTGAGTTGATATCGTGGGCCATCTGGCGAGTCAACGATCCAAAAATCTTTATTCAGCGATTGAGGACAATGGACGAAGCTGAGAAGCGCGTTGGACAAATCGTGCGAAGTTCTATTCGCGATGTTATTACGTTGTACGACCTCGAGGAGATCGTTCGCAGCACGAACCGCGAGCTTTTGATTAGCGATATCGGGCTTGGAAATACGATCGAGCAAATGCCGATTGGCGTTCCGGCCGAGTTGCTTCAAAAAGCTACCGAATCCAAACCTAAAGGTGTCCGCTTTGGACGGGCTGAAATCCTAAATCGAATCAAGACCGAAGCTCATCGCCGCATGGCCTCCACTGGAAATGAAGCGGACACTGGACGTGGAATCGAACTGATCGATGTTGGCATTTCACAAATCGGATTCGTGGACAGCGTACGACGCAAGACGTTTGATCGATGGATTGCTGAGCGGCAGGCCATTTCCGCTAAAAACGTAAACGAAGGCGAAAGACTGAAAGCCGCTATCCTCAACGAGACCAAAGCCGAAGTGTCTAGGATCGAAGGGGAAGGGGAACAGAAATCGAGCGAGCAGAAAGGTAAAACCGACGCAGAAGTTATCAAGCGATACGCCGAAGCCATCCAACAGACGGGTGAATTCTATACGTTTGTTCGCACAATCGAGGCCTACGAAAAATCAATTGGCCCTGATAGCCAAATGATCCTCTCGACGGATAGTCCGTTTTTCAAGCTCTTTAGGGAAATGGACAGCGAGAATAGGTAGTTGCCCACGGTCGTGGTGGGTAATCAATTACCGAAGAACGGGAATAGCTTTTTCAATTCTTCCGCGTTTGGCCGAGAACCATACTCGCATAATTCAAATACTTCCGCGTACTTGACGGTCTTTCCTCGCTCATTGCCGTACAACTTGATCAGAAGTTCGCGGTTGCGATCCGCTTCAGCAGATTGCCGGTCGGACCATTTGTCTTTGAGCCAAGCTTTGCGGCCAGCGACGTCGGACTCGGGTGGCACGCTGCGAACATGTTCCACGCTTCCACTTGCGCCCCCCTCGTAGTGTTGCGAGGTTAGTTCGTGTACCGCATCTAGCTTCCTGTCAAACACTTCGTCAATGGCGACTGCAACGTCGGCACTAAATGGATAGGGCTTTCGAAATCCATCGCTCGAGTAAAGAAAGACGGGGTTTTTCGTGAGATGCGGAACGTCTGGGCAATAGAACGGAACGGTTACCATAAAGGAAGCATCTTGAACCAATACCCCCACGTAGCGATGGTCGGGATGGTAGTCCCAGGGTCGGTGGGCGATCACCACATCTGCCTTCCATTCGCGGATGGTTTTCGTAATCAGCTTGCGATATTCGAGGGTTGGAACAAGTTCGCCATCGTGAATATCGAGGACTTGCGATGTAACTCCAAGAACGTTCGCCGCAGCTTTGGACTCGGCCGCTCTCCTTTGCGCGAGAGGCCCACCGGCCATCTGCCAATGTCCAATATCACCATTCGTGACTGAGACCAATTTGACGTGATGACCAAGTTTTGCCCACATGGTGGCAGTCCCGCCTGCCTTGTACTCGGCATCATCCGGATGTGCCCCAAATACTACGATTCTCAATTTGCCATCCGCTGATGGCTGCGCAGTAGCGAGCGAAGGCAAGCATCCAACGATTGTCGTTATGAGGAATAGGCACTTGTGAATCAATGTCTTCATGATGGTTCTCCGACGTCAGTTCAATTGAGAGGTGTCCAGCGAGTTCTTCGATTGTAGCATGACCCCCTGGGCCGTGTAGTCGTTTGCACGTAGCATGGCCACTGCGCCGTTCGCAACCTGGGGGAAGCATGTTACAATCCAATTGCAATCCAATTTCGACAGGCTAGCAACCTGTGATACGTCACTTCAATCGATCGTTGTTTTCATGAGTCATCCCCATAGTTCGGCTGCCAATCTCCCTGAACCGTCGGTGGTTCCCGTCCAAGGATTGCATTGTGGTCATTACTTCTATCGCTGGAAACGCGAAGTGCTCACAGGTATGGGCAAGGCTGCCGTACATGAGGCAAAGGCGGATTTTACTGCGTCGATTGCGCCTAACTCGACGGCCCGTCCAGAACGCATTCAATCGTTCATTATTAGTGGGCACAAAGCCGACTTCGCAACGGTCATGATGGACCTGGATCCATTGCGAATCGATCGCGTCCATCAGCGAATCATGAGTTCAGCCTTAGGGGCGGCTATAGAACCGGTCTATTCTTTTGTTTCGATGTCGGAGATCAGCGAATATCTGCCGAACAAAGAACAGTACGGTGCCAAACTCATTCGAAGCGGTGAAGATTCCCAATCGCCCACCTATCAGGCCAAAGTGGCGTCCTACGAAAAGCGATTGCCGATGATGCATGCTCAACGACTTGCTCCTGAATTTCCAAACTGGCCAGCCATGTGTTTTTATCCAATGAACAAAGTTCGCCACGTTGGAGCCAATTGGTTTCTCGAACCCTTTTCGGCCAGAACGGAAATGATGGCCGAGCATGCGCAAAGCGGTATGGCCTTCGCTGGTCGCGTTACGCAGTTGGTGACGGCCTCGGTTGGCTTGGACGACTGGGAATGGGGAGTCACCCTTTGGGCTCGCAATCCGCAGTTCTTAAAAGAGATCGTATACACCATGCGATACGATTCAGCCAGCGCTCGCTTTGGTCAGTTCGGAACTTTTTACACGGGCTATTTAGCAACGGGACCAGCAATCCTAGATCACTGCATGTTGTAAAGTCCGGTTTCGCTGGGTGGACCTGGCTTTGGAAACGACACATTGCGATAAATTTCGGCCAAAGGAATTGAAATTCCGATGGGTTCAATTGCGATGGACTCGGTGAGTTCGGTGACCTTGGACCGGTGGTTGTCACCATCGGCGACGAAGCACTTGCTAAAAACGCTCGCTCGATCCAGGAACGAAACGACAGTTGTGGATCAAGGTCTCGGTTACGACGTAGGCAATGCGAACATCGTACTTGGCTGTTTCTTCCATGACCGATTCGCATTCAGCGGTGGGGATGTTCTTCCGCGATGCATCTTCGTGTCGAATGGCTTCGACGATTAGCTTCGATTTTGCGGACTTCTTTGCCATATGCCTTTGCCTTTTATTTTTTTGCCACTAATCTTTCTGCCATTAATGATTTGGCAAAAAGATGGGTGGCAGAAAAATGAGGACTATGTGTGGGCGTGTTGAATTGTATTATTTTTTTGACACTTCTCGCTGATCGCCGGTATCCGCTTTGCAAAATCGTACTCGTGCTCAATGAATTGGTGCTCGTGCTCGTAATCGAAAAGCTAGCTGATCGATTACGAGCACCGCCGATGGCTGAGCACGAGCAGGAGCACGAAACATCAGGGCGTTCTCAACATGAAACAGCTTGATGTACCCGTCGGTCACAGTAATCAAATTGGGATGGGATTAAGCAACAACCAACGGAAGGCTAGAAAGGCTGTTGCAGCGCATCACACAAAAACTTCATTAGCGGTTTCGCATTTTCAAACGTGGCCATTATCTTTTCGCA
Organism: Pirellula sp.; assembly: GCA_043757445.1. Classification (GTDB taxonomy): domain Bacteria; phylum Planctomycetota; class Planctomycetia; order Pirellulales; family Pirellulaceae; genus JBKCUI01. The sequence goes on from JAYVPJ010000195.1 coordinate 22,763, forward strand.
GATATCAGCCTGAATAAATTCCTTTTCGCTCAATGGCGTGATGCCGGCGAAACTTTTGCGACGAAGGTCTACGATCGCTGGATGATTGGGGTCAATGCCTCGCGGTGCCGTCTTCAGCGAGTCGCCATCGAATTTATATTGCGATGCAAATTTTCTGTTGCTGCAAACTCTATTCCAGCCTACTTTGTTATCGATAATCGCCTGCCGAATCGCGGCGAGGGGTTCGGACGGCGGCAACCATATGCCAGCCGCAATAAAACATGCATCTGGCTCAAGATGAACATAAAGGCCTGGCGCATGTACGTCGCCGCCGATAGAGTGGCGGAAGTGGATGCCTAAGTTCGTTTTGTAAGGTGTCTTGTCTTTTGCAAATCGAGTGTCTCTATAGATCCGCATGATCGAGCCGCCGACACGTTTTGGCTCGGCTAACAAATATCGCGAATGCTTCGCCAGGCGAGGTTGCATTTGCGTAACAAAGTCCATGGCCGCCTGCAGTACATCTTGCTCGTATCTCGGTTTGTTTTCAGCAAACCATTCCCGATCGTTGTTGGATTTTAGTTCTCGTAGAAACGAGAAAAGCCGCGGCGAAAATGGTGACTTGGCAGCAGTTTGAGTAGCTCTTTTCATTCGTCGCTTGTACTTCGAAACAGTCGAATAAACAAATCAATGATGGGGGACATGGCAATAGCCATGAACGCCAGGAGGAATATCATGTTGGCCGCCAGCCACTGTTCTTCCGGTAGGATCACGACCGCTCCAAGCAAGCCAAGTGCTGCGATAAAGAACATCTCAAATCGATACGGACGCTGCCAAACGGAGTACCAGAGCAACAACGTCCAAAAGGCGAGCAGCAGTCCCACCGTATTCATCCCAAGCCAACCAAACAAGGCAAGCAAACAGGCGAGGACCCAATAGTACGGCCGAATGTGCGATAACCGCAAGCGAATACGACGGATGATTCGAGTGACTGGATTTGTCATGCTGAAAGGGGCTACATTACCATTCTGATTGCCAAGGTTTGGTGATGTTGAGAATGGCTCCTAAAACGGCGCAACATACGCAAGCAGCCAAAAAGACACGAAACCAAGAGTTGGTCAGTCGACCAAAAACGATATCAACAACGCAAACGAGCGAAGGAAGAAATAGTACGGATCCCATGAGCCAATTGGGGAGAGGCTTCGCTTCAAAAAAACTTCCAACGGCCAAGCAGGCAACAGCCATGATTCCGAGCGGAATAACCACGGTCGAAAGTTGCCATCCATAATGCAGTTTCGCGGTACTTCGAGCGAATGCCCCAACCAATGATGCGCCGGCGGCCACTCCGATTCCCGCGAGTGCCCATTCGGCCAGGCCAGCATAGTACTGAATCACTATGGCCGTGACGCATCCTAGCTGACCGAGGATGGTCAACGAAACCCATCGCGAACCATCCGATTTGGCAATTGAATTCAACGACGATATGTTCCACATTGCGGCTAAACAACTTACCGCCATCCATGGTAGCAATTTGGCCGATTGCTCCGCCCATGCGATACCCTCATTGAGGCATACGAATAAGGTGCCAATTGCAATGGATGCGACCGCGACTCCAGCCATAGCGGTGTAATGAATCGGAACGGCAAATATCGACCTCGCCAAAGCCAAGACCAGCATGCTGCCCGGAATCATCCAAACCATCCACTGCCATTGATAGGACGCTCGCCAACTCGACCATTCGTCAGGCTTCAGAATAAGGTCACGTTGCCATAAATCCGAGCCAATCATTCCGAGCCCGCACAGGAATGCTCCCGAAATCGTCAGAAACGCGATTCCCCGAACGGGTTCGTCGTCGTAAAAATCTTCATCCTGGTCGGTTCTAGACAACAGGTAGCAGCCGATCAGCGAACATAAGGCTGGCAGCAAAAGTCGCTGCAAAACGATCTGGAGTTCAAAGCTCATTCGGATTCCGGCTCAATGAACGCTTGGGTCAGATGTCGATACGCGGCTTCGTCGAATGCAACATCCGTTTCAGCTAGGAAAAGAGCGCCAGCTTCTGGTGAATCTCCTCTTCTTTCGGTTGGCATATGTTCGACAGCGGTGGTAATCACAAGCCAAACTCGACTATCCCAGGCAACCCATTGAGGACAAGTCGCTTGAGGACTTCCAATCGTTTGCCATTCTTGCTCAACTTCACCCGTTGCAATGGAATATTGCACGGTTCTGCCGAAGGGAGCAGCGTTTGGATTGTACAAAGAGACTAGGATACTTCTGCCGTCCAATGTCATCGTCATACCATCAGGCACGCCCGTTTCATTTGCTAGGTCAACTACGGTACGTTCGGACTCTATAGATCCTAGATCCGTATTGATTTTATAGGCGACTACCTTTCTAGTTGGGGAGTCGATATCAAGCAATTCAACGTAGGAGTTTTCAATTGCAAGGATGCACTTTCCATTGCTGCAAATCTGGTCTGATCTCAAGCGAAAGAGTTTCGCGTCTCTCGCACGCCAGAAATACAGCCCAGCTTTCTTAGTGCGGAATTCAAGATCTTTTGTACCGAAGATCAAGTTCCCATCCCAGGTGACCCCATCGTTGACAATGGTTCCAACGCAATCGCTATCGAGGTCTTTGATAAAAGGCTCGTACTGATTGGCAGCCGGGGAAAAGATGCCAATGGTTCGTTCGCATCCGACGACGAAGTTGCCTTTGTCCGTCGGAAACGCAAACCCTGGCCTACCCGGCAGCGGATACGAAACATTGGATCTATTCGCTAGGTCAAAAACATTGACGGAACCAGACTTCGCATCTGGACCATGCTGAATCGCAACCCATGAAAATTTTCCATCGCCTAGGGGGTAAGGACCCTCGGGTAGAAAACGAAGAGCGCTCGATGGAGGTGAAAACAAGACGGTCGTCGGTTCCAATTTAGTTAGGCTTTCTCAAAAGCAGAATCGAATGCGCGTCCGCTTGGTGCAAAGTCGATATTCTTGACAAAGCCAGCAGCTTCTCTGGCACCAAATTCGCGATCCATTCCGCTGTCTTCCCATTCCACACTCAGCGGTCCGGCGTAGCCAATATCGTTCAATGCTCGAATGATCTCTTCAAAATTCACACTGCCACGACCTGGACTGCGAAAATCCCAACCGCGGCGAGGGTCGCCGAAATTGAGATGGCTCGCCAGAATACCGGATCGACCGTTCAACTTCGTCGTCGCATCTTTGATATGCACGTGATAGATGCGATCTGGAAATGCGCGAAGGAACTCCACCGGATCAATCCCTTGCCATATCAAGTGGCTTGGGTCAAAATTGAATCCAAACTCTGGGCGATTATCGAGGGCGTCGAGCGCCATTTGAGCAGTATAAATATCAAATGCAATTTCGGTTGGATGCACTTCCAAGGCGAAGCGAACGCCATTCTTGGCAAACTCATCCAGAATAGGATTCCAACGTTTCGCCAGCAACGCAAATCCGTCGTCGATCATCGATTGGGGAACGGGCGGGAACGAGTAGTTGAGGTGCCAGATGCTTGAGCCTGTAAAGCCATTCACGATGCCTACACCAAATTTTTTGGCGGCTCGGGCAGTGGCCTTCATTTCTTCGATGGCGCGTTCATTGACGCCAGCTGGATTGCCATCCCCCCAAACATACGCTGGCAAAATGGACTTATGGCGTTGATCGATGGTGTCCAGTACCGCTTGCCCAACCAGGTGTCCGCTGATGGCATGGCATTGCAAACCCAAGTCGTCCAACGTCGCTCGTTTGGTTTCACAATACTTGGGTTCCGCGTTCGCCTTTTGAACTTCGAAATGGTCACCCCAACAAGCCAGTTCAATGCCATCGTAGCCAAATTCTTTGGTAAGCTGTGCCATCTTTGAAAAAGGCAAATCGGCCCATTGGCCGGTGAACAACGTGACAGGTCTGGCCATGCTGAAATTGTCTCCAAAGTTTGAGAGTCGAAGGAACGATTGACGTTCTAAGAATAACATGATCCGTCATCCAGTTACAGCCAGGGGAACAGAATGAGCCAACCCATTGTGATTCAACAATCGCTGGGTGACCTCGAAATTGCACGTATCAGAGACTTGCGATACGAAATCCTACGCAAACCGCTGGGGATGCCGATGGCTGGGACCACCTTTCCAGGTGATGGGAATCCATCGACAATTCACTTGCTCGCATCTTCAGACACAGATCTGATCGGTTGCGCAACCTTGTTAATCGACGATTCAGACGCGATTCAGCTCCGAGGCATGGCAGTTGCCCGTCAGTGGCAGCGACGCGGAATTGGACAAAGCATCGTTGAATCGGCAAAGGATATCGCGAATTCGAAAGTCAAAACCTTATGGTGCAACGCAAGATTTTCAGCAATTGGATTTTACGAAAGTCAAGGCTGGATCAAGTCGGGGGCGTTTTTTGATATTCCGATCATTGGCACACATATCGTAATGAAATGGCCAGGAAATTCGAAAAACGCAGACCAAGCAGTTATTAAGCTGATAAAATTGTGAGTAAAGACGTATGTTTTAACTGTAGCATGGCCCCCTGGGCCGTTTGACAGTAGCATGGCCCCCTGGGCCGTGTAACAATACGTCTTCCGCAGCAACCTAATCGCAGTAACCAGGAGACCGCCTTGAACGAGCAAATCCAAAAAGACGTCGTTCTCTATGACGGGCAATGCAATTTCTGTCGGTCTCAAATCAATATTTTACGTCGTCTTGATGGACGCAATCGCCTAGAATTCGTTTCGCTTCACGACCCCGATGTCGCGACGAGTTACCCCAACTTGACGTACGAACAATTGATGGAGCAGATCTGGATTGTTACTCCGGCTGGAGCCCAGTATGGAGGAGCTTACGCGGTGAAATACCTTAGTGTGAGGCTTCCGATACTTTGGCCGATGGCGCCTCTGATGCATATCCCTCTCTCGATGCCACTATGGTCTTTCCTGTACCGGCAAGTGGCCAAGAACAGATACAAGATTGCTGGCAGAGATTGCGATGACGGTGGTACTTGCTCCATGCATCGTTAATGTCATGATTGCGGCTGTCCTCGCAAAAGACCAGCTTCGTCGCAGGGCATTAGCCCTTGGCTTTTCCCTTTTCGGGGTAGCTCGCGCTCAGTCAGCGCCCGGTTTCGATCACTTGAAAGAATGGCTTCGGCGCGGGTACGCTGGCGAGATGTCTTACTTTCCAAAACGAGTCGATGCTTATCGGCACCCTGATTCCGTGCTCGAGGGTTGCAACAGTGTTGTCATGCTTGCAATGCCGTATGCATCGAATCCATTGACCTTCAAACGTAAGGCTTCTCCTAACTCAAAATCAGAGATTCCAAACAGCACGACTTCTCAATGCAAGATCGGAAACTATGCAACCGGCCAAGTTGACTACCACGACTTGATTCGACATCGCCTGAACCAACTGACTAGCGAACTCGAAGGGATGTATCCTGAATCGCGGAATCGAGGTGTTGTGGATACGGCACCACTGCTTGAACGAGACTTTGCTCAACTTGCTGGAATAGGCTGGATCGGCAAAAACACGCTGTTGCTCAATCGATCGGAGGGTAGCTACTTTTTCTTGGCGGCCCTGCTAACAAGTGTCGAGCTGGCTGCGGACAATCCATTTGAAGCAGATCATTGTGGATCCTGCAATGCATGCTTGGATGCTTGTCCGACTTCCGCATTCGCTGAACCACGCGTACTCGACGCTTCGAAATGCATCAGCTACTTGACGATCGAATATCGCGGTGTGATCACCGATGAGTTGAGCGAGAAAATGGATGATTGGATTTTTGGTTGCGATGTATGCCAAATGGTTTGTCCATGGAACCGCAAACGAGAAGTGGTGGTGCCGACTGAATTGAGACCGTCGCAGTTGGATGACAAGAGTTCTCTCGAGCATTGGCTAACCATGAACGAGGCCACGTTTCGAAGTCGCTACCGAAACACACCCTTTTGGCGTACTAAGCTTCAAGGGATGCAACGCAACGCCATGATCGTTGCGGCCAACACGAATCGCACCGATTTGAAGCAACTTATCGAAGCCTTTGCAACCAGCAACGACGCTGTGTTGCAATCCACCAGCCAGTGGTGCTTGTCAAAACTAAAGTAGGGCGGCAAGCTGGTACTACCCTTCGCACGATTATTTTTGGCACTACGCCCTATATTCAGCCATACATAAAAAGATATTCGTTTGCGATAACCGACATCGTTGGTGATTTCGGTTGAGCAGTACATGTCGCGAACTCGTGGCGTTGGGACGCCTTCGATGCATAGTCTACCCATCGGAACGAAGCTCAAGGCGACTTCGGTTTTCTTAAGGAAAATCAAAACAATGATTCCTGGCACCTTTGTTCTTCTCTGAATTCGTTAGGTACCCCAAGAAGCTTCGAATTGCCACGTCGTGATGATGCCTCCTGATTTGCAAAATGACTGTCGATCTACTATCATTGTCTGTGAGGAACGGCTTTCCCCTCAAGGCTAGCTGCATCCTCGTTGCCCGAAGGCAATCCCTCCAATCGGATCTTTAATGATTCCTCGCCAGGCTTATTCGATCCAACGCCAACTCTACCTCGCTGGATTTGTTGCTGTAATTGCGTTGAGATGCCTCGGTTCGGAACCTGACAGCAGCATCCCTGCGTCTGCCAAAGCCTTGAAATTCGAACTTGATATCCAGCCCATCCTTACCGCTCGAGGCTGCAATTCTGGCCCTTGCCATGGCAAAGCTCGAGGACAAAATGGTTTCGCATTATCGCTCCTCGGCTTCGATGCCAACATGGACTACGAAGCTATTGTCAAAAATTCACGGGGCCGCAGGCTTTCCTTCGCATCCCCAAACGCGAGCTTGCTACTTGACAAAGCGATTGGCAAACAACCGCATGGGGGTGGTATTCGCTTTACCGAGTCCGATGAAGATTATCGATTGCTATTGAACTGGATTCAGAGTGGAGTTGCACGTTCGACCGACGCGGATCCAAAGCTGCTTCGAGTCAGTGTTTTTCCCGACCCGCATTCCATGATTGCGCTCGAACAAGAGACGTTGACTGTAACAGCCACGTACAACGATGGCTCGACTCGCAACGTAACTCAAATGTGCGCCTTCCAATCCAACGAACCTGCCGTCGTCTCGATCGCGTCTAACGGAAGATTGCAAGCGGGTGCTTTGCCGGGCGAAGCAACCATCATGGCGAGGTACATGGGCAAGATCGCAACTTGGAGTACCGCGGTCCCACGACCCTTTCCCGTACCGAACGAGCAATACGATGCCTTACCTCGCAACAATTTCATCGACGAATTGGTCTATCGTAAACTATCCACCCTCAACGTCCTCCCAAGTCGAACGTGTAGCGATAGCCAGTTTGTACGTCGACTCTTTCTCGATGCTATTGGAAGATTGCCTAAGCCTGAAGAACTGGCCGCTTATGAACTTGATACTGAACCCAACAAACGTTCGCGATGGGTCAAGTCCGTCCTCGATCGCCCAGAATATGCAGATTTTTGGGCGAACAAATGGGCCGATCTTTTGAGACCCAACCCCTATCGTGTTGGCATCAAGGCCACCTACAGCCTGGACGCGTGGTTGCGAGATGCATTTCGCAAAAATCTACCCTACGATGATTTCGTGCGGCAAATCGTTACCGCCCAGGGAAGCACATGGCGCAACGGCGCAGTCACCATCTTTCGAGATCGCCGTGAACCCGAAGAAATCACCACGATGGTCAGCCAACTTTTCCTGGGCGTCCGCTTGGAATGTGCCAAATGCCATCAGCATCCTTTTGAAGTCTACAGCCAAGCTGATTTTTATGGCATGGCCGCTTACTTTGCGAAAGTAGGTTACAAGGGAACAGGCCTTTCTCCTCCGATTTCGGGTGGCGAAGAGGTCGTTTTTGCAAAAGAAAGTGGCGACGTCAAACATCCACTTACCAATCAAGTGCTACCACCCAAAGCGCTCTTGGGGGTGGACCAGCCAATACAACCCAAACAAGATCCGCGAGTCAGCCTAGCGGATTGGATGCTCACCGCCGACAATCCCTACTTTGCGCGTGCGGCAGTGAATCGCATTTGGGCGGAAGTGATCGGAGTCGGAATTGTGGAGCCGGTTGATGATCTTCGCGCGACCAATCCGCCCAGCAATGATGCCTTGCTTTCGGCGCTCGCATCTCATTTTCGTGAAGTGGGGTTTGACCCGAAAAAACTCTTGCACACTATTTTCACTAGCCAAGTGTATGCACTCGCATCACAACCCAACGAATCGAATGCCGCCGACTCTCGCAATTTTTCAAGGCACTATCGTAGACGACTGAAAGCCGAAGTGCTCTCGGACGCAATCTCGGATGTAACCCTTCAAAACGAAGAATTCGATGGAATGCCCAAAGAAACCCGAGCTATGCAGCTGTGGACACATCGAACGAATTCAGAACTCTTGGATGCTTTTGCGAGGCCAGATCCAAACCAAGACCCGCCCTGCGAGCGGGTCATAGGCACGTCCATGACCCAAACGCTTCACCTCATGAATGCGAACCACATTCAGAAGCGAATCGCGGCGGACGGCGGACGTTGTGATCAGCTTGCTAAGTCCGAGAAAGATGCCACGACCATCGTTTCCCAACTATACTTGACGATCTTCAATCGAAAACCCGATGAAACGGAACTGAGCCTACTCGAGGCTGAGTTTGCGAAACCCAATACGGATCGTCGTAGAATGGTAGAAGACATTATGTGGTCCATGCTAAATTCACCCGAGTTCCTCTATCTGGACTAGTTGAAAGGTACCTATGCTTCGAAGATCGTATTTGCAGCTTGGACTGGCTGGACTCGCAGGTGGCAATTTTCTTGACTTGCTAGCAATGCGAAAAGCGTCCGCGAGCGACAAGGCAGGCGGAGCCAAACCGAAGAGCAATTGCATTCTGATTTGGATGGACGGTGGCCCGACGCATTTTGAGACCTTTGATCCCAAGCCAGAAGCTCCCGTTGAGATCCGCGGTGAGTTTCGCCCCATCGAAACAAACGTAGCTGGGATTCGGATTTGCGAGCACATGCCGAAGCTTGCCAAGATCGCTGATAAGTATGCGATCATTCGTTCGGTATGTCATAATCAAGCGAATCACGGCGCGGGCAACCATTACATGATGACTGGTGCTCCGCCTCGCATCCCTGTCGGCTGCGGCGCGTTCGTCAGCTTTCATCCGAGTCTTGGCTCGGTGGCCGCCATGGAACGTCCGGCCCCTCACGGAATGCCAGGCTACTTTACGATCCCCAGCATGTCGCGGTCAGGAGGCCCGAATTTTCTCGGCGCCAAGTATGCTCCCTTCGTCGTTGCCAACGATCCGAACAATGAAAAGTTTCGCGTCCGCGATGTCGAGGTGCCACAGGATTTGCTGAGCGAACGTTTTGGAAAGCGGCAGGATCTGCGCAGGCTAGTGGATCGATTGCCAAGGTACAGCGATCCCCAAGTTAGCGATCCGGTAATCGCCTACGACGAAAATTTTCAACAGGGGTACGATTTGGTGATGACCCCTGAGGCTCAAAAGGCCTTCGACATCCATAGCGAACCTGCTGAGATACGCGAGGCCTATGGCCGAAACAGCTTTGGACAACGGGCTCTGCTTGCACGCAGACTCGTCGATGCCGGCGTTCCATTTGTGACCATCTACGATGGTGGTTGGGATCACCATTCCGACTTGTTTGGAGCCTTAAGGAAACGCTTACCCACCTGGGACCAGACGGTCGCGACCTTAATCAACGACTTGGACCAACGCGGGATGTTGGAAACAACAATGGTCATTGCACTCGGTGAGTTTGGTAGAACACCTAAGATAAGCACATTGGCTGGCCAGACCAAGCCAGGTCGTGACCATTGGGCTAACGCCATGTCGATTTTATTTGCGGGTGGTGGGACACCCGGTGGTCAGGTAGTGGGAGCAACCGACCGACAAGGTCATTCGGCATACGAACGCGTACTCTCACCCGAAAACTATGTATCCACCGTATATCGAAAGCTTGGAATCGATCCTTCCAAAATATATTACACTCCCTCCGGTAGGCCAACCCACTTGGTAAGCGACCACACGCCCATTCAGGAGCTGATGTAATCGTGAATCCAAAACGCGTTGGCCTTGGGGGAATGCGGATCTTAGCATGGAATTGTTTTGTAGTCGCAGCTGGTACAACGAATCTGATTCGAAGTGCTGAACGACCCGAACTCACGCGACTTATGCCTTCGGGCGGCCAAGCCGGAACGGTCGTCGAAGTCGAAGCCACAGGCAAGTTTCCTATATGGCCCATGCAAGCTTGGTCCGACACCGATTCGATTCGCTGGTCGTTTGAAGAAGGATCCGGCAAGTTGAAAGCAACCATCGATGCAAGTACTCGACCGGGTCTGCATTGGCTTCGTTTGTTTCATCCCAATGGAGCAACGTCGGTTCGACCATTTGTGGTCAGTAATTATCCGGAACAAATCGAAGTCGAGCCAAACAATCGACTTGCCGAAGCGAACGCGATCGATGCACTCCCGCGATGCGTAAACGGCGTTTTGAGCAAGCGCGGCGATGTGGACACGTATTCCCTAATGCTCATAAAGGGGCAAAACCTGGTGGCCACGGTAGATGCGGAACAGATGCTGCATTCACCGGTGGACGCTAACCTGCAACTATTGGACTCAGACGGATTTTTGCTAGAGGAGAGTCTCGATCATTTCGGGCTCGATCCGAGCATGGAGTGGATTGCCCCACGCGACGGCAAGTACCTGATTCGGGTGTTTGGTTTTCCAGCAACTCCCGATCAGACAATTGCGTTTGGTGGTGGGGACTCCTGGATCTATCGGCTTCGTCTTCAGCCAGATGCACAACCATCAAGTGGTTCGTCGCCTTCTTCCCAAGACAAAATTCAAACGATGGAACCTGATCAAGCAATAGCTCGCGATACCGCATTGCAGATCGCATTGCCGGCAAGAATAACCGGCAAGATCGAGACATATGGCCAACACAGGTTCCTTCGCTTTCAAGCAATCGCAGGGCAGCAATATCGCCTGCAATTGCGAGCTCGCAATCGGGGTTCCAACTTAGATGCGAGCATTGCACTCCTGGATGCGCAAGGCAAGCAACTATCGCAACAGGATGATGTTGGAAACGATCGCGATCCTGATTTGAATTGGAAAGCTCCAGCGGACGGAGAATACACCATCGACATCCAAGACTTCCACCAAGCCGGCGGACAAAATTTTGATTTCGAATTGTCAGTGAGCTTGTTACTGCCAGACTTTAGGCTTTCCATATCCAATGACTTGATTCAATCCACCGTTGGCAAGGAGACCGAGATAGAGGTCAAAGTAGAACGCGAGTGCGATTTCGCTGGCGAAATAACGATATCGCTCGACGGGGCCTTTAAGGGAGTTGAATGTTCCGCCGTAAAATCAATACATGGCAGTGATACAGCGAAGAAAGTAACACTTCGGGTCAAGAGTACAGATTCGTTTCAAGGACCAGTAAGCGTATCGGCTAAGGCTGTTGAGCTGAGAGATAATACTCGCCTGGCTACAACAGAAAATGACAGGCCAATCTGGCTGAGCAGCGTTGCGGAATAGTGTCGCACCCTTAGGCTCGAACGGCCTCTCGGAACGAAATGAAATGGCCGCGGTCTGGGTCCCAAAGCTTGAGACGAAAGCAAGCCAAAATATCGCGGGGATGCAATGAGGTTGTTCCCGGTGTCTGCAGTTCTTCCATCGCAGCCATCGCTTCAGGCAATCGGTAGAAAGGAATTTTCGCGTTCAAATGATGGACGTGATGGTAACCCACATTGCCAGTAAACCAGTGCATCAGACCATTCATGCGAATGTAACTGGAGGACCTCAGGGCTGCTAAAACGTAGTGCCAATCTTCTCGTCGATGCAATTGGCAGGTCGGGAAATTGTGCTGAGCATAAAACAGATATGCCCCAAGCCCACAAGCTACCGTGAGAGGAACTAGCATTCCCAACATGAGAATGTCCCAGCCTTGCATCCAGCAAAAGGTGAGCAGTGCCACGTGCAGGACAACAGCCACGCCCGCGTCGAAATGCTTTCTAGGGTGTAGAAAAAACGATCGAATTGTCATTCCGTACAAGAAGACGGTAAGGTAGCCACCGAAAACCGTAACAGGATGTCTCGAAACAGCGTATGCAAAACGTTTCCAGCGATCCGCCTTCACATATTCCTCACGAGTCATCAGGGGGTACGAGCCCGTGTTATTTCCCGAGGATCTCGAGTTGTGTTTGTGGTGGTGGTCATGCGAATGGGTCCAAACGCTGGATGGGCTGAGTACCAATAAGCCATAAACTTTAAGTATTGAGGCTGCAATCCAGGATTTACGAAGGATTGCGCCATGGTTGTAATCGTGGTAGATGATAAACAATCGAACGACGACTAACCCGCTCACGCAGCTACTTATGATCCGAAGGACCATAGGGAAAAAGTCCGAGCAAGCAACCAATAGGCTAACGGAATAGCAAGCAATTGCCGAAAGCAAATGCCACCAGCTGATCCATTTTGTCTCGGACGTGAAGGCTTTTGAAGCAACCAACAGTTCTTTAGGATTACGCATGCAGGGCTCTAGTGGAACAACGAAGGATCACAGTGAATTCCCAAAATGGCTTGTGCGAAAATATTCCGAGAACGAAAGTAGATTAGGCATAGGGAGTGATTCCTCCAATCCCAACTTGCTCGAAACCGGATGAAATAGAGGCAATTAACTACTTTATCATTCCAATTCGATACGAATGGCCCATGGTTTGGAAACGAATAACTCAATGGCACTCGCTTTCTCGAAATAATTGCTAGCGGAACGGCTTGCGCTGGACTGTCCTGGTTGAGTAACTCTCGCTGGCTTGCGGGCAGTTGATTTAATGCGTTTCCAGCAACCAAAATCAGCCGATGGGCGTTCGCACACGGTTTGCGGCTTAAAACCGGACGCTAACGCGTTGCGGCTGATTTAAGTCAACCGCCCGCTTGCCCAGCGGATCATTCGGGTCTGGCCTACTGCCCGTGATGTTGGCCAGTTTCAAAGACCAAGTTTCGTAATTCTGTATTGCATCCCAGGCAAATATACGATATACAATACACGACTAAGTTATCGTGCTTTTAATGTCGTATTAAGGATCGTGGTTCATGTTTCCCAATTTTCGAACGAAAGAACAACCTACCCAATTCGGTGAGCAGGGAGCGCTTGGGCCGGGTGCTGCCTTTTCGCATTTAGAAATCAAGCCAATGAATCGCCGACGGATTCTAGCGGCAGGCCTTGCCATTTCGGCAAATGGATGGCTCGCGGGCAATTGCGGTGCCGGCGAGGAGCAGGGGCTTGCAATGGATGCCTCACCAGCAGACGTATTGTCGTATCTTTATGCAGGCAATGATCGCTTTGCCAAGGGCGAACCCCTGGCCAAGCATCGCGATATCGAACGCGTGCGAGAAGTAGCGAAGGAGCAAAAACCCTTTGCGGCTTTTCTAGGCTGCGCAGACTCGCGGGTGCCGATCGAGATTGTTTTTGATCAGGGTTTTGGCGATCTCTTCGTTACCCGCATCGCCGGCAATATCGCATCGAGTGAGAACGTCGGCAGTCTGGAGTTCGGTACGCTGGTGCTTGGAGCAAAGGTACTTTTTGTACTGGGGCATTCCAATTGCGGGGCGGTGACGGCGACTATCAAAGCGGATGAAGTGCCCGGGCAGATCAGCGGACTCTTTCAGTACATTCGACCGGCGGTGAAAGAAGCCCAAGGCGATCTCGAAAAAGCGGTTGAGGTGAATGTGCGAAATCAAGCAACTACTCTGGCCGAATCGTCCCCAGTGATCGCCAAACTCGTTCGCGAGAAAAAGCTGGTCATCGCTGGGGGTGTTTATGATTTAAGAACCGGCAAGGTCGCTCGTGTCGAACTGCCACAACTTGAAGGATGAATGAAAGCATGACGCTCTTACAAATGTTTCAGTCCAACATCTGTTCTCCGATGGTGTTGGCATTTGCTTTCGGGATAGTCTGTCGCTTGATCAAGAGCGAAATGGCTATTCCCCGCGATCTATACACATCTCTTTCTATCTATCTTTTGTTTGCTCTGGGGCTTAAAGGCGGGGTAGAGCTTTCTCATAGCCAATGGCAACAAATCCTGTTACCGGCGGTGGTTACGATTGTTCTGGGCTGCATTACTCCCATCAGTTCATTCCTGACACTGCGTTATTTGGGACGATTCTCGATCGCGGATGCGGCAGGCATCGCCGCTCACTACGGCTCTGTTTCTGCAGTTACCTTTATCGCAGCCGAGAAATTCGTGTTCGCGAATTTAGGCGAGGGATCCGTCGCCCCATTTATGCCGACGCTGCTCACTCTGTTGGAAATTCCGGGGATTCAAATCGCGTTGGCAATTGGCGTTGTTGGATTGGCAAAATCAAAGCGAAATAGAGAAAATGCTTCGGGAGGTCTTTCCGTTGATGCCACCAGCCCTTCACTCGGTGCCGTTTGGCATGAATTGCTGACAGCTCGTTCCATGGTCTTGCTTGTCGGTGGCATGGTCATCGGCTTCACTATCGGGTATGAAGGCTACGCTTCAGTGAAACCGTTTTTCGACAAAGGAGAATGGATGTTCAAAGGCGTTTTAACGCTGTTCCTGCTTGAGATGGGCTTGGTTGCTGGTTCGCGATTAGCCGACCTTAAACATGCCGGCGCTTTCTTGATCGCTTTCGGAATTATTGCGCCTATCGCTCATGGCTCATTGGGTGTCTATCTAGGAGCATTGGCAGGACTTGACGCAGGGAGTTGCACGGTCTTGGGAACCATGGCAGCCAGTGCCAGCTATATCGCCGCGCCACCCGCCGTGAGAATGACCTTGCCTGAAGCAAATCCGACATTCTACTTAACAGCCGCTCTCGCAATTACATTCCCGTTCAATCTGCTTGTTGGAATTCCCCTGTACTTTCGAATGGCTATGGCCATTATTGGACATGACTCTCCATGAATACCTATACGCTGACTTTGTTGACGATAGTAGCTGAGGCACTTCTAAAGGAACGGCTAATTCACGAAATTCGCAACGCTGGAGCCAATGGCTTTACTCTAACCGAGGTTTCTGGGGAAGGCTCTCGCCAGCGGCGTGTAAGTGAGATACTCGGTGACAATATCAAGATTGAGGTCATCGCCAAGCGGGAAACAGCAGATACCATTCTTACCGTTCTTCAAAAAGACTTTTTCCCTCGCTTCGCCGTGGTTGCATTCATAAGCGAAGTCCAGGTCGTGCGGGAAAATAAATATACTTGACACACGATGGGGACTTAACGATTGGTAATAATCAATTCAATCAAATCGCCGATCGAACGATGCGATTCAATCGGGTGCCGCAACGGATGCTTCGTCAGGATACGATATTGATTTCTTCGCCCGACTTTCTCACGCTCGATAAAACCATCTTGTTCAAGGTCCGCGATGATTCGCTGTACGGCTCGCTCCGTTATGCCGATCTTGAAAGCAACTTCCCTCAAGACCAAGGATGAGTCTTGAGACAAGAGGATCAAGACATGTGCGTGATTCGTCAGAAAAGTCCAGCCGATTTTTTCCGTTTGCAACGTCAGCTTGTCCGAGGTTTTCGCTTTCGGGGAGCGACGAGCTGGAATGGCCAATTTTGACTTCGCGGATTGGGATTTGGGTAAGGCCATCTCGATAATACCATTCGACTAACGAATAGCCCTATTAAGCATGCAGGCATTGAAGCTCCAGCACTATTGCCGCAGCCGAATCTTACGCTTTAGCATATCAACTATAGTACGACATGGCAATCGCGACATTTGCGTACTGAATAGAACCACCGTTCTTTCAACGATTACCGGCCATCTGAAAAGCAGGATGTCGTGTCCGCATCGAACTCAGTTCGCAAACCGTTCTTGAAGGGACATTACGGTCATTGGCGTTGTCCGCATAACGAGCATGGCTTCGACCGCCATTTTCGCTGCGGCTACCGTCGTAATGCAAGGGACACCGGATTGGACCGCTGCGGCTCGAATACGACCTTCGTCCGTTCTAGCACCCTTGCCACTCGGAGTATTGATAATCAACGACACATCATCATTCTTGAGATAGTCGATCAAATTGGGATTCCCCTCCGCAAGCTTTTTTACTTTGGAGACCGGTATGTTGGCTCGCTCCAGTACCTGTGCCGTTCCCGAGGTGGCCAAAAGTTTATAGCCCATGTCATGCAACTGCTGAGCCATGTCGGTAATGCCATCACGGTGCCGGGCGGCGATACTCATAAAGACATTACCTGAGCTTGGAAGCACAACTCCGGCTGCGATCTGGCTTTTGTTAAAGGCGATCGGAAATTCGTCGGCAATCCCCATGACTTCACCGGTGCTTCGCATCTCCGGCCCCAAGACGATGTCGACGCCTGCAAACTTGCGGAAGGGGAACACCGATTCCTTGACCGAGACACTCCGGGGTATCGGCTCACTGGTGATACCCAACTCCTTCAACTTCTTACCAACCATGACTTTGGTTGCAATGTTCGCGACCGCGGTTCCAGTCGCTTTGGCAACGAAAGGGACCGTGCGGCTTGCTCGCGGATTGACTTCCAGCACATAAACAACCGACTTGCCATCTTCTTCCTTGATGGCAAACTGAACATTCATCAACCCAACGACCTTCAAACGCCGCGCCATCGCGTCGGTCGCTTGCCGAATCTCAGCGAGCACCTCTGTGCTAAGCGAGAACGATGGGATCACACAAGCGGAATCGCCCGAGTGTACTCCGGCTTCCTCGATGTGTTCCATAATTCCCATGATGACGACGTCATCGCCATCGGAAACGGCATCGACATCTACTTCCGTTGCATCCTCAAGAAATCGATCGATTAATACCGGTTGGCCTTGGGCAACGACGAACGCTTCGGCGACGAAACGTTCAAACTGAGAATGGTCATAACAGATCTCCATGGCGCGACCGCCAAGCACAAAACTAGGGCGAACCAAACAAGGAAAGCCGACTTTCTGAACTTCCGACCGAGCCTGTGCCATGGTTCTAGCAATGCCATTGGCAGGCTGCTTGATCTTTAATTCGTTGAGCAAAACCTGGAATTTCTCACGGTCTTCCGCGTCCTCGATTGTATCGACGCTGGTTCCAATGATCGGTACACCTTCGTTCGCTAATGCTCTAGCGAGATTGAGAGGCGTTTGCCCGCCGAACTGAACGATGACTCCATCGGGCTGCACTGTATCGACGATGTTCAGCACGTCTTCGGTCGTGAGAGGTTCGAAGAAGAGCATGTCGCTCGTGTCGTAGTCCGTGCTCACTGTCTCTGGATTGCTATTGACCATGATCGATTCGATGCCAAGTTCACGCAGCGCGTAGCTTGCATGGCAACAACAATAGTCAAACTCGATCCCTTGGCCGATTCGATTCGGGCCACCTCCGAGAATGATAACCCGTTTCTTTTCTCCCTTGGGTGGCGTCTCGTTTTCGGTTTCGTAGGTGCTGTAGAAGTAGGGTGTATAGGCCTCGAACTCCGCAGCGCAAGTGTCAACCGATTTGTACGTTGCCACAACGCCACGCGACTTGCGCCATTCGCGCACTTCACCATCATCGCTATTGAGAAGGGTGGCCAGTTGTCGATCCGAGAAACCATACTGTTTAACTTGCCGCATGGTGAGTGCGTCCATACCAGAGAGTGATCCAATCTGTCGCAATCGATTTTCGATTTCTACCAGTTCTTGCAACTGGTCCAAAAACCATTTGTCGATGTTCGTAATGGAATAGATCTCATCAATGCTCATACCGCCCAGCATAGCGTAACGGATGTACCAAACACGTTCCGCATTGGGGCGCGAAAGTTTGCTTCGAATTTCTTCATCGTCGGGCCGGCGGTCGGTAAACCATAAATCTTTGCTGTCCGATCCGAAACCAAAGGCTCCTACCTCGAGTCCTCGCAAGGCCTTTTGGAAGGACTCTTTGAAAGTCCTTCCGATGGCCATCGTCTCTCCAACACTTTTCATTTGAGTCGTCAGCGTCGAGTCGGCTTCTGGGAACTTTTCGAAGGCAAAGCGCGGGATCTTAGTAACCACGTAGTCGATGGTTGGCTCGAAGCAGGCTTGGGTCTTTTTGGTGATGTCGTTTTGAAGTTCCCATAAACGGAAGCCGACCGCCAATTTGGCCGCGATTTTGGCTATAGGAAAACCGGTTGCCTTGCTGGCCAGCGCGCTGGAACGACTTACACGGGGGTTCATTTCGATCACGATCATCTTTCCATTTTCCGGATGAATCGCAAACTGAATATTGGAACCGCCCGTTTCAACTCCAATCTCGCGGATGATTGCGAGGCTCGCATCTCGCATGCGTTGGTACTCCTTATCGGTCAACGTCTGGGCAGGCGCAACAGTAATGGAGTCACCTGTATGCACCCCCATCGGATCGAAGTTTTCGATGGCGCAGATGATGACCACGTTGTCGTCGACGTCGCGCATGACCTCCATCTCGTACTCTTTCCAACCGATAATCGACTCCTCAATGAGGACCTCGGTGATGGGCGAGAGGGTCAATCCATTTAGGACCAAGTCATCGAAATCATCGCGATTGTACGCGATGGCCGAACCGCTTCCGCCCATAGTGAAACTGGGGCGGACGACACACGGCAAGCCGACCTCAGCCAGTGTCTTCCGGGCTTCCTCAACCGAATGAACGACAGCCCCTTTGCAAACGTTCATACCAATTTTTTCCATCGCAAGCTTAAAGGCATCGCGTGCTTCGGCTTTGTGGATGACCTCGGGATTGGCACCGATCATTTCGCACTGAAACTGCTCCAATACGCCATTCTTTGCCAACTCCATGGCAATGTTCAGTGCCGTTTGGCCACCAAGTGTAGGCAGCAATGCATCTGGGCGTTCTCGCTCAATGACCTTAGCGACCATTTCCCAAGTCAGCGGTTCAATGTAAGTCCTTTCCGCGGTCGCAGGATCGGTCATAATGGTGGCCGGATTGCTGTTTACTAAAACAACTTCGTAGCCTTCTTCGCGCAGCGCCTTGCAAGCTTGGGTACCTGAATAGTCGAATTCGCAAGCTTGGCCGATAATAATTGGGCCAGAACCAATCAACAGAATCTTCTTAATATCGGTGCGTCTAGGCACGGCAGAAACCTAACAGTTCGCGGGTTGAGGATAGCAGACCAAAATCCGACAGAACTTAGCATGCATCGCCTATTTGTGGTAGCCGAAGAAAGTCATGTGACGACGAGGGTGTATCATTAGCGATTGTCGAAAGGAACGAAGAAAGCCAAAAAGAGCATTTGCCAGGCCAGGTGCACAATCTTGACGGAGGATTTTTTTGCCACCTATTTTTTGCCAATAAAGAGTTCTGGCAAAAAATGCAGTGACCTGCGTTGTTTTTGTCGCGCAGCCCCGGCAGAGTTTGGGAACGAGAAACATTACTGGTGTGCACTAATCGATTTTGCCAATTTTAAGCAAGCCAGCAACGCGATTGCGGCTTCCTCCCCTTTGTTTCCAGCGTTCCCACCGCTCCGCTGAATCGCTTGTTCCAATGAATTGACGGTTAACAAGCCAAGGCCAATGGGTTTATGGTGCTCCAACGAAAGTTGCATTAGTCCGAGACTGACGGCACGGTTGAGATGCTGGTCATGCGTTGTTTCGCCCTTGATGACTGCGCCCAGCGCGATCACGCCCCGGCACGATGGCTGTTGGATTGCAAGCTGAGTGGCATACGTCAATTCCCAAGCCCCAGGCACGCGGATTATGTGAATATCCTCATCGTGGATTGAGTTGGCGAGCAACGTTTGGACGGCTGCTTTACACAACTTGCTCGTAATGTTCTCGTTGTATTCGGATACGACCAACGCAATGACGTTTGCATCCTTTGGATTTGGCTCAGCAGATGGGCTGGGTAATATTTCTCGAGGCATAATTTTGCGTTGAATCCTTGCGATATGTTTAACCCGCGTAAAGGCTATTTCTTAAGAGTATACCGCACACCCATCGTCTTTAACACGAACCTTTAGCGTTGCCAATAGACCAGTGAGGTATCGGACAAACTCGCGGAACGTCATGGCCTGAATCTCAAACGTAACTCAGCACACGTATGCTCAAGGGAACACACGCATATGCTAGGGTGGTTACGACGCCAGAGTAAAACGATTGCCCTCAATCGTTGCATCGTTGTCAATGGTTCCTGGCATCCCAATTCATTTTCACGCACCCCTTATTGACGACCTTTTACGATGGCCAAAAACATTCGAACGAAATTTGGATTGGAGTTGTAATCGGGCTCGCAAAAGCGATTGAGGACCTTCGCTAAACGTTGTTGTGACGATTTCGAAAATCTTCCGCATTTCTTTAGAACGAAGCCTTGAACCGCCCGTTGAATTAATTAATAATATTGATTTTTGAAAGCACTAAATCGTTTTCATGCCCGACAAAAAAGGTGCCGAATGAGTTTCGCGGAAGAACGAGAGCGGGACGATTTGCCAGAACTGCTGACTTTCGAGTTCAAGCAGACATTGAAGCGATGGATTAGGAGGCGAATCGACTCTGCTTTTTACCGTCTAGTCGACGTGGAAGATTTGCAAAACGCAGTCGAGTTCGAACTCATTCAACACCTACCCTCCGTCGATTGGCGGAAAATGAAACTGCAGGAAATTGCGGCTCTCAGTCGAAAGATTGCCGAGCATAATATCATCAGCGCTATCGCATATGAAAAACGAACGAAACGATTGCTTCCGAAACTCGGCGTCGTACGCGTCGATCCCGAGTCGTTGGTGGATCCGCATTCCAACTGCGATCCAAGCGAAGCGATCGAGCTTGAAGACTTTTTAGAAAGGCTCGATGGATTGCTTTCGAAAGAGAACCGACAAGTTCTAGAGTACAAGCGAATGGGTTGGGGCAATGATCAAATTGCGACGGAATTGGGTTGCACGCTGAGAAGTGTTCAGACGAGGCTCAAAATCATCGGGGAGTTAACTTTGCGAGAATTGAAAAGAATTGAATCTGCGCACCAAACACCAGCCATTCCCGGCGAGCGTAAAAACCCAGTGTTTTCATTGGTGGATAAATGCTAGCGTCACGCGATGTTTCGAGACTCGCCAAACCCATAAAGCTTT
>JAYVPJ010000196.1:0-13394 GCA_043757445.1 Pirellula sp.
GGCTTCCATTTCAGTACGACAGAGAATGACAAAGTCATCTGCATATCGCACCATTTGAAATCCCTTAGCAGACATCTCGTGGTCCAATGGATTCAAGTAACCGCCATGGATTAAGCCGGCCACACGAGCGATCTGCCGAAACTGCCTCTTCGCCATTTCCGTTGCGTTCAACGTCGATAGTATATCTTGCTCAAGATCCCGGCATTCGAAGGCGCTTTGCAAAACGGCTCCATCAAAATCGGCTCTATGCGGTGAGTGCAAAGAAAAGCCGTAATCGTTGCACGCGACGGAAAACGTCGTTTTGTGTATCCTGCTTTGCTCTAGTTTTGTCGGCACATGGACAATGTGCCGAGAATGCCCAATGCTACGCCAACACCAAAGGCGATAGCAACTGCTTCGGCTGGTCTTGTTCGAACTGATTCTTTAGCGTTTTCGTAAGTGTCCTGTGTCGCATCGACGGCGTATTCATAGCCTTCTCGGATGCCTTCACTCGCCTTGTCCAAATACTCGTTTGCCTTCTGAGAAACGGTGCCCACCGCATCTAAACTTTTTGAAGAAATGGACTTGAGAAAAGTGTCAATCTCTTCACGTGTTTGACCGGTTTTTCGTTGAATTACTCCGGCCAACTGCTGGACGTTTCCTTTAACACCAGAAAGGTCGTCCCCAGTAATTTGTCCATATTTCTTCTGTACGGCACCTGCGAACTCATTCCATGTGCTTTGAATTGCTTCTTTCGCTTCCATCTCATTTACTCCAACTATGTTTTATTCTATTCCGTCAAGCACCATGCTTTCCGCAACGAACCTGCACAAGCATTTGATGTGCCAAACCATCTAGTTCTCATCCGTCAACGATGCTCTCCAGTTGAGTTTCTTTATTTCCATAGTGCATTCTTTGTGGACCTTCATTTTCAAGACGTAGAAGGACCCAATACGGCCTTGCGATGCTGATTGCAATACATTCAATTTGCTCGTTCAACGGCCATGTAGGGACGCTCATAAGCCATGTCGAAACTGCCACCCCTTGCTAGATATTGGCATTCATCAGAAAAAGATCTCACATGAGCATGACGCGCTTTTTGTCGGGCAATGGGCCTCGCCATTTCTCTTGCTTGGCGTTTACAACAAACTAGTAAAGGTTGCGGGTTCAGACCGAACAAATGCAAAATAGATCGGCAACGTGCCGATATAGGTTCATCAACCAAGTAAATCGCCGGGTTGGCAGATAGTCCCCTGGGTATCATGGGGAATAGGTCTTCTATCTAGTTCATTTCAAAGCGGCTCGCAAATCGCAAACGCATTCCTGCTTCATTTCCGCTTGTCGCCGAGCGTCTTGAGCCCGCAGAATCGCCGCGGGATGCCACGTTGCGACAGTGCGTCGGCACCATTGGGTCGCTTGTAATTTGCCTCGCCCGGTCGCGATACGAAAATCTCTTCCAAAGATCGTCTGAGCCGCGGTCGCCCCGAGCGTGGCCATACCAATGTGAATCTGATGGTTACGAAGGCCGTGGTTGGCAAATAGAAAACCCGCTGTATGCTAAGCGGTAGCGCAGTCGACATCCGCAAGAATTGCAACTCTGTCGGAAGGGACGAAAACGTCGAATTTCTTTTCAACACGAACTTTCCAGCACCGGCCTTCCACTCCATCAGTTATCACAAGTCGCGGAATAACTAATCACGGCCTCCAGGTGTACCGCAGTGCATTAGGCATGCTAGCGATGCACTAAGCTTGATTAGGCAAGCAAGCGTGGTTCGAGTGTCCCAAGTGATTTGACCTTGCAACAACAAATGCAGGCTGTGCGAAAACAGCCAAAACCAAGGAGTGATCATTGCATTTCGACTTTCAAATTTGCGAGCAACTTCATCAAGACACGCGGGTTTACCGGCTTGACCATATGGTGATCGAAACCTGCCTCCTGCGACCTTCGACGATCTTCCTCTTGCCCCCAACCGGTCGCGGCGATCAGGACGGTGCTCTTGCCCCATGGTTGCTTTCGGATATCGCGGCATGCTTCGTACCCGTTCAGCTTGGGCAGGCCGATATCGAGAAGAACCACGTTGGGCCGGTATTCTTTTGCAGCATCTACACCCGCTTGTCCATCGTAAGCCGTGCGTACCTCGTTGCCCATGACTCGAAGCAACATGGCCAAACTGTCCGCACTGTCCCGGTTGTCGTCCACAACGAGAATGCGAAGCGCCGATCTCACGTCCTGCTCCTCTTCGGCGTCGTAATGTTGCGATTGCTGCCTGTCTCTTGCAATTGGCAAATACACCACAAACTCGCTGCCCGTTCCAGGTCCATCGCTGTGAGCTTCGACCGTTCCACCGTGCATCTCCACCAGACTCTTCACTAGCGATAGTCCGATCCCCAAACCACCTTGCGATTTCTCTAAGGATCGATCGACTTGCGTGAACATCTGAAAAATTTTGGTCAGCTGATCAACCGCGATGCCGATGCCCGCATCTTTCACCGACACCACCACGAACGGAGTAGCGAGTGGCGATTGGTGCGTGGCGAGAGGGGAAGGAATTGCAGCGAGTCGAGTATCTTCGTTCTCGTCACTCACCACTCGCCACTCTACCTTCGCCACTAATTCTATGTGTCCGCCTTGGTCGCTATACTTGGCAGCATTGTTTAACAGGTTCAGAAATACTTGGGCTAGCCGAGTCATGTCGCCATCAATAAGGACAGGCTGTTCCGGAAGCGAGATGGTAAGTTTGTTTCCCATTTCGTTGATCAATGGGCGGCTGGTTTCCACGGCACTATTCAGGACTTCCAACAGTGGAATGCGTTCCTTGCGGAGTTCAAGTTTGCCCCGGCTAATGCGGCTAACATCCATCAGGTCATCGACCAACCGCACCATTTGTGTGAGTTGACGTTCCATCATGGAATGAATTCGCTCAATGACCTCATCCTGTCCGCCCGCTAACTTCATCAGTTGTAGGCCATTGCGAATGGGCGCAAGCGGGTTGCGGAGTTCGTGTGCCAAGGTTGCCAAGAACTCGTCTTTTCGGTGATCCGCTTCAGACAAGTCGGTCGCAAGTTCCCGCAACTCGTCCTCCATCCGTTTTCGCTCAGTGATGTCTCGAACAATCTTCGAGGCGCCTACAATTTGGCCTTCCTGATTCTTGACGGCGGAAATGGTCAAGGAAACCTGGAGTCGCTGACCGTCGTTCCGTAGTCGCACTGTGTCGTAGTGTTCTATCCTCTCACCTGCCATCAGGCATGCGATAATTCGTTCCTCTTCGTCGGCTCGGTCAGGAGGGATAAGTAAGGAAATGTGACGGCCAACGGCTTGCTCTGGAGTGTACCCGAACAATCGTTCTGCAGCGCCGTTCCAGTGTTGAATAATACCATCGATTGACTTACTAATGATGGCGTCTTCGGATGAGTCCACGATCGAAGCCAACCGCCCGGCGATGGTAAGCCGCTCGGCATTCAGCTGTTCCAAGTGTTGTCGATCCGTCACGTCTCGAAACACCAGCACGCATCCGACAATCTCGTTTTCCTTGGTGCGAATCGGAGCCGCACTGTCGTCGATGGGTAGTTCGGTCCCATCCTTGGCAATGAGTATGGTGTGATTGGCCAAGCCAACAATGACGCCTTCTTGCAACGCCTTCTCTACTGGGCTCGGGACGGTCTGACCCGATGCTGCGTTCACTATGCGGAATACCATGTCGAGATTTTGGCCCATCGCCTCGGCAACTGGCCATCTCGTCAGTGATTCGGCGACGGCGTTTAAACTCGTGATGCGGCCCTCGGCGTCAGTCGTGATGACCGCATCCCCAATGCTTGTTAGCGTGATGCTCAAAAGTTCCCGCTCTCTCTCCAACGCCGCCAGCGTCTGCTTCAATTCGGTCGTTCGGAGCTCGATTCGATTTTCCAGTTCTTCGTTAGTCCGCTGTAGCGCTTCCTCGGCTCGCTTACGACCCGCGATCTCGAGCTCCAATTCTTCGGGACTGCCCAGAGCCAATACGAACGGTACAGTAGGGATCAATGCGAATACCGTAGCCCATGAAACTAAGGCGGTGACAAGTTTGAGAAGCCCGGCCAAGCGATAGGCAGGCCACCAGAAAATGATTGCCTCCATCAAATGTGTAGTTCCGCAGAGGAGGATGAAAGCACCGAATAGGATAAATATATTGCGAAACGGAAGGTCTTTACGCTTGAGGAAGAAAAGTAGTACGCAAGGGATGGCGAGATAGGCTGTCCACACTCCGAGGTCAGAAAGTATGTGTAGCCAGCCGTGGCCAGAGGTCCAGTGGCCACAGTTCCACCGTGGTGGAAAATCCGAGGTGTCAAACAAATGAGTCAGAAATTGCATTGCAAAAATCTACCGTTCCACAGTCCAGCTCACAACATGATCGATCGACGTACACGCTGCGCTCAAATCAATCAGTTTTGACTCGTAAGTTAGCAATGATGCCTAAGCGTACGAAATACAGAAAAGACACGGTAAGTGCCATTGTAATTATGCAAATTTGGCTCGCTCAGTCACCCACTCCCCTATCCGGGCGAAAAGTTCCGCATGCTTATCTCGAAGTTCATTACAGAGGATTCCGGCCAACACTGTACAAGCCTCGTTGGCTGTCTCTGCCCAGTTCATCAGATCGCCGGAGACAACAGGGGTTTCAAGAGCAGTCTCGAAATCTTTTAGCAATTCCAAAAAATGGATGTGGGCCTCTTCTTTCGAAGTAGTTTGCCTTTCTGTTCCTTTGGATGAAACGCTGCCTAGCTGATGCTCAATGACTTCAATAGCCATTTTTGCTATTCCTGGGCTTCCGGCGTGGTCGACGAATTTCTGAGCTTCTCGTTGTACCTGTTCGGACACGTGCTCGTGATCGTTCCAATCTGCCGCCTGAGCGATGGATTTTGTTCGAGAGAAACTGGCCTTGCTACTGTCGTGCGATGGTTTCATGGAAAGCTGACTCTTTGGATCGAAGATACTTCGAAATTTCGTAGAACTCCATTGATATGTTTCTGTGGATAGGACTAAGCAACTTACGTACCGTGCTTTGAATCGATGAAAAATAGCCATCGCGTTTACTATTTTGCAGCCGTCTTTAAAAACGAATTGGACCGTCCAATTGGGCGGGGCGCCGAAGTGTGAGAATTTTCCTGGGCTGCTTGCCAACTTAGAATTGCTGATGTGCTCCTCCACTCGAACCGCACCTTGTTCTGGGACGATAGCAAAGGGAGTGAGCGATGCCGTGAATTCGGCACCCAAGAGCAAGATGCTCGAGGAGTAGTAGATCCAGAGCAAAATTACCACCAACGAGCCAGCCGCAGAACCAAGTTGGGCTGCAGGATTGGTTGTGGAAAGGTAAAAGAACAATGCCGCACGACCGATTGTAAACAAAATCACAGTCAACAAACCGCCCAGTGTGGCGTGCGACCACGGCACGCGTGCGTCTGGCATCCACCGAAAGATGGCAGTGAAGAATGCCCACGTCGTCAGCAGACTGACTGTTTGATTAAGTAGATTCGGAATGCTTCCACTAAACGTGAAATACGATGACACGTAGTGAGTCAAGGCTGCCAAAGTAGTCGAAACGAGAAAGGAAACTAGCAATAGAAATCCGAAACCGAGAATCATTGCCAACGAGATAAATCTCTTCCACAGAAAGCGGATCGCGAATGCGCCCTCGAGCGTCTTGACTTTCCAAACCGTATTGAGTGAGCTCTGCAAAGCCGTCACCAAACCGGTCGCGGCGACTAGGATACCCGCCAGGCTCAAAAGGGATTTCCACCAGGTTCCTGGCTGATTTCGGTTGAGCTCAATAATGTGACCAATTTCGGCGATCGAATTGCGTTTGCTGAACTTCATGGACGAGTTTCCGAAAGAAGCGACTCGATGGCTTCGAGCAGTCGATCGAGTTCGACGGGTTTCGTATGATAACCCGTACAACCGGCTTCAATCGCACGCTCCCGATCACCCGGCATTGCGTGTGCCGTCAGCGCGATGATCGGCATCGACAAACTCTGCGATCGAATCAATCGAGTTGCCTCCCATCCATCTAGCTCAGGCATATTCATATCCATCAAAATCAAATCGGGAGCGTCGCTTGTCGCTTGAGTCACGCCAAGCTTGCCACCGGAGGCTTGAGTTACGTCGAACCCACGCCGCTGCAGACGGCGAGCTAACACGTCGCGATTGTCTTCATTGTCATCGACGATCAAAATCTTAGGCATTTTCAACGACTTTCATTAAATGGCTAGTTCCTATTTCGCGACCGCTTGCACGGTCAGCGTTTGCACTACACGACGCACCTCGTCCAAAAAACGATCTCGATTTAGCCCGCCCTTTTCGAGTATTCGTTCGACTCCACCGTTTAATCGCAGTCGGTCATCCGCCGTCAAGTCCTTTGCGGTCAAAACGAACACCGGCACCTGTCGTCCCGCCGGAGTCGCATGCAAAATCTCCAAGAATTCAAATCCATCCATGCCCGGCATCATTAAATCCAGGAGAATTGCCGTCGGCGTCTTTCGTTCGATTTCAAGAAGCCCTTGCTCACCACTACTGGCCTCTACTAGATTCCACCCCTCCTGCTTGAGAGTGCGTGCTACCAAGCGGCGCGTCACCTCATCGTCATCAACAATCAAGATAGACGCTTCATCCGTCTTGGCATATTTGTGAAGAAGGTTGACCAGCGTTTTGCGATCCACTGGCTTGACCAAGTACTCGGAAGCTCCCAACATGAAACCAAGATCGCGATCATCTTTAACAGATTGCATGATGACTGGGATCGCGGCTAAACGTGGATTTGCTTTTAAGGATGAAAGGACCGACCAACCATCGATCTTGGGCATCAACACATCCAAAATGATCAGGTCGGGATGATGTGCGAATGCTTTGCTCAGGCCATCGTGGCCATCTGCCGCCGTAATGCATCGCAGCCCCTCATTAACGAGAACCCTCGACAAAATGTCCCTAACGGCCGGATCGTCATCAATGACCAATATCAGGGTTGATCCATTCCTCACTATTGATTGCGTTTGCAGCGGATTTGGTTCGGCATTGGTCGAATCGAGATCTAGTCCAGGAAGATCCGTTACAAGCCCGACGATGCGTGCCGGGAGCGTGACACTAAATGTTGAGCCTTCGTCGAGGACACTCTGAACCTTGACCGTCCCACCCATCAACTCCGTGAACCTTTTGATGATAGCTAATCCGAGGCCCGTTCCGCCATATTTTCGGGTGGTGGACGCGTCGGCTTGCATGAACGGTTGAAAGAGACGACTCAACTGCTCAGTCGACATGCCAATACCCGAATCCTTTATCGAGAAGCATACCGTATGCTGGTCCGGATCATGGCTTACACGTAGTTCAATGTTCCCCGCCTCAGTAAACTTGTTGGCATTCGACAGCAAATTAAAAAGTACTTGCCTGATCTTGGTACTATCGCCAACCATTTCGCGCGCATCGTCCGCGATATAGGTATTCAAGTTGTTTTTGTTCTTCGCCAATAGTGGCTCAAGCATTGCGGTCACTTCTTCGACCAGAGCGGTAATGTCGATCTCCTCAGGGAAGAGCTCCATCTTTCCGGCTTCGATTTTCGATAAATCTAACACCCCATTGACCAACTCAAGCAGATGTTTTCCGGCGGCGCGAATTTTATGCAGATCCGGAACAAAGGTCGGGACACCTTGCTCTTCCGCTTCTTCCGCCAGTAACTCACTGTACATAATGACCGCATTCAGTGGTGTACGAAGTTCATGACTCATATTGGCCAAGAATTGGCTTTTTGAATCGTTTGCAGCTTCGGCTTGATTCTTGGCATTTTTTAGATCCTGTCGATCGCGGATGCGAGCGGTAATATCGCTGAAGGTGACCACTACCCCGTCAACGATTTCTCCATTCTTGATTGGAAACGAGGAGTATTCCACCGGGACTGCTTTCCTATCCCGTCGCCAGAAAACTTCATTGTCCACGCGACATCCATCCCCCATTTGCGAACAATTGTAAATGGGACATTGATTCAAAGGAAAATCTGTCCCGTCACTCTTGGTGTGATGGATCAACTGGTGCATGTCTTGTCCAAGAAATTCTTCTGGCTTTCCGCCAAGAATCAATGCTCCCGCTTGGTTCATAAACGTACAACACCCTTTACTGTCGATTCCATAGATTCCCTCACCTGTAGACTCCAGTAATCGCTGGTTATAACGCGATAACGCGTCTCGCTCTCGCTGATGAAGGCGTAAACGGATCGCTCCCGCCTCTTGAAGATCCCAATGACGGTGGAGCAAAAAATAAATTCCAGGGAGCAAAACCAACGATATCAGGGTAGAAATCCCTAATGTCGTTATTGTTATGGCCAACTGGGCTTCATGTTGCGAGGCCCTTTCGCGGAGTAAATCCCCTTCGGTTCGTGTGAGTTCGGCGACCAGACCGCGTACCTTATCCATCTGAATGGTCCCAGTTTCCAATTTGTTACTAATCGCATCAGACTGACCTGCGAGCGTATCAATCTCAGTAAAAAGCGATTTCAACGTCGCGATTTTGCTTTCCCTCAATTCTGCTAAAGAGGAGAGTCGCTGCTGCTGGCTCGAATTGTCTTTGACCAATTTCAATAACTGTTCCTCGCGATGTAGTATTTTGTCTTGCAATCCTTCGAAGCGATTACGATAAGAATTCTGTTGCGTAAGCAGGAAAGCGCGTGCCGCCGACTCGGCTTCCGTCAGGTCGGCCAACATTCCCTGAGACTCGACGAGCACTTCGCGAGTATGCGAGACCCAATCGGAAGTTTCTGAGAATTGCCGTATGTTTTGATACGTGATCAAAGGGCTAGCCAGACAAACGATCATTGCAACCGCCAACGCTAACGTTAGCATGAGCCATCGCCGAACACGTGATGTTGAGACCTGATTATCTGACACGCGTCACCTCGTCGACATCTACTTTTGAAGCAGCGCGGTGCCGTGGAATAATTCCGTGGGGCATCGGAACGACACTCGATTCGATCAAGTTCGTGGGCTCCGACTGATGCGATTTCTCCTCCTGCAATGCAACGATCATCTGTCGTGTCTGGGACACAGAAGTAGCGAGATAGGTAACACCCGACTCCCGCATTTTGACAAGCAATCGATCATAATTCTTAATCGACCCTAAGTAGGAGACGATGATCTGCGTATTGGGGCAACACTTAATTAACTCAGTCGCCATAAATCTCACCTGGGGTAATCCGCCGGGCGGCAAAACGGTAAGCAAGATCACATCTGCATTAAGCCGTTGAAGCTCTCGCAAGACCATCGATGGCAACTGCTTTGTAGAAAACAAAGTCAGTGAACAACTGTCAGTTGCGATTTTTTGAAGCATGCCAAGAGCGATTTCTTCTGACTCATGATGAACCGGATATCCAACAACACTCAGTTTTCGTTTTGCAACATCCAATGAGGGAACTGCGTCAACTGGATCAGCAACTGGATCAGTCTCGACCCGGGCTGTCGGTACCGGGCCATTAACATTCAAGGAACTAGACGAATCGATGGACGTTGGAATAGATGGCAATTGAGTCTCAAAGGTCTGGTTGAGCACTTGCGCCATGGAGGAATAGATAAACTTTTCTTCGTCTGCGGAAATTATTTCTTTCTCCCTCTCTTGTCTAGTCCAACGCAGGGCTGGCACGAGTACTTCGTCGATCGCACGCTCCATCCCCAAGGTTTTCGTGCAGTCGACAACGAGCTTGTTGGCCTCAACAGAGTCTCGTGCGAGAAGTCGCTGAAAGTACTGAAGCTTGGGATCCAAAACAGGTTGTTCAGCCAACAATACTTTGAGCGAATGCAACGTGGGTAAGTGTTGCCCCAGCACGACTAGGCATACCGTCAGAGGTGTTGAAAGGAGCAGTCCAATTGGCCCCCAAATCCAAGCCCAAAAAAGAGCGGCGATCAAAAGAGCAATGGGCGTCAGACCGGTCGATTTGCCAAACAAAATAGGTTCAATCACGTTTGCCGTGACCAATTCTGAAATCGCAAAAAAGACAACAACTTCTAAGGGTTGCGACCAACCTGTCGACGTGGCAATACTGATCAACAGCGGAAAAACGACGGACGCGGGACTTCCGAGGAAAGGGATGAATCGTAGAAATAACGTCAAGAATCCCCAGAGTGGCGCGTACGGTACATTCATCAAGTGGAGCCCGACCGCGAACCAAACTCCGAAGGCTGCATTGACGAGCAAAAGGTGAAACAGGTACTTGCTGACTCGTTCGGCCGTATCTCGCATCAGCCTAGTGGTACCGGTTAGCGCACGGTCGCCCATCAAGGATATGACTCGGTAGCGAACATCTTCACGGCGAATCAAGACGAACAACACCAACACGACGACGAGCGCCGAAGTTGCGAATGGTTCTACTACCCCAAGAAGAATATCGGCGGCTGTCGAAAATGTCGGCGCCGGTTCTCGAGCGACGACAACGGGTGCTTTCGTCGTCGAGTCAACTTGAGCAGCACTAGCTACGGTGATCGTAGGAGCAGACGACTCCTTTACGAAAAAAATGTCCCTGACCATTTTATCCAAACGCCCCAGCGTGGAATCCTCATCCATCTGCAGGTTTGCCATTTTGTCCTTGATCTCTTGCTCATGATTTGGCAAATCCTTGGCAAGGCGAGTCAACTGGTCAGCTAATCCCCACGATGCAAGCCCAATGGAAGCAAATGCGATACAGCTCGCGATGATGACCGAAGCAATCCGGCCAATTCTCCACTTCTCCAGCGCCAGCACTAATGGCGTTAGTACAAAGGCAAGAAGAACGCTCAATGCGACTGGCATCAAAACCGGTTTGCCAATGTAAAGCACGGCTACAACCATCAACGCGATGCCGAAATTGTAAAAAATTCTCGCGACGCTTGCGTGAGGACGTGTCTGAACCATCGAGTTATGCTTCGGCTTCGAAAAGTATTTCCAATTAAACAAAATGACCAGCAGATCTTTGCCATCGCTGAGTGGTAACGCTCAACACGCAACCGATTGGCAACGGATGTGCCAAGGCATGCAACCCCCAAACCGCCTATAGGCAACTGATGTGCCAAGACATACAAACGCTAAACTATCTACGCAATTGACTGGAAATCACTCAACCTGATCGAACGGCTGCCATGAGCTCATTCAGGAACCGCCATTGGTTTTACAAGGCGTTACTATCACGGGCAATTCGGATTTGCCGGCGCGAAAATGATTCCGATCTCTATACCTCTGCTCAACGCGTCTCGTTGCAAGTCGGATTTCGCGATTTCCTAGGTTTACCATCGACTCGAACGGAAATAACAAAAATGGAACGCGGGCGCGAAATCGGGGGAGTTGCCCCCCGATTCAAATCATTCGGTTGCGGGGCGAGCGTCCAACGCGGAACTTGAACTACCGCCCTCGCGAGCATGGATCTTGCCCTCGTATCAGTCATGCTAACTCGCCGAAAGAATTTTCGCTAAATGAAAAGTAATTCAATTCGGGAAGGTATAGTGAAGCCAGAATTTTATTCCCAACGAGCACGCCTCTATGCACGACGTCACCCAAATTCTATCGCAAATCGAATCGGGTGATCCGTTGGCGGCCGACAAATTGCTGCCTTTGATCTACGATGAGTTGCGAATGCTGGCTGCTAGGAAATTCGCACACGAGAAGCCTGGGCAAACATTGCAGGCGACTGCGTTGGTGCATGAAGCGTATATGCGACTGGTACAGGGCGAGCGCGAACAATCTTGGGACAATCGAGGGCATTTCTTTGCGGCCGCTGCTGAAGCGATGCGGCGAATTCTCGTCGACCAGGCTCGACACAAAGAGACCCTAAAAGCAGGCGGCCATAGCCAACGCGTCGAACTGTCGGATGTCGAACCTGTCTTTGATGTTCCCAAGGTCGATCTGCTGTCTTTGGAAGAAGCGCTGAAGAAACTAGAGACAAAAGACCCTCGAAAAGCAGAACTGGTTAAGCTCCGTTTCTTTTCAGGACTTACCAATCAGGAAGCGGCGGCTGTTCTTGGAATCGCTGCCTCAACAGCTGACCTCGACTGGGCTTACGCCAAGTGCTGGTTGCGATTAGAGATGTCCGGAAACGACGGCTAACTCACACCAGATTCACCGGTTTTGCAATTGCCCAAAAAGATTTCTGACTTTTCATCGGGTACTGTGCGTCTGAATCTCGCATTGGATATAGACAGAGATATTTTCAGCGAGGGATCCCATGAACAGCAACACACTTGACGAAGAGGCGATTTTCAAAGTTGCTTGTCAATTAATGTCGCCAGAAACTCGAAAGGTGTACTTGAATCAAGTTTGCGGTAACAACTCTGCGGTTATGAGCCGAATCTTAGGGTTGCTCCGCATTCACTACGAAGAAGCGGACTTCCTCGAATCGCCCCCTGTCAGCCGATCGTGCCGCCCTGCTTTCGATTATCCTGCCGCCGAAACGCTTGGCACCACTATCGGACCCTACAAACTCATCGAGCAGATCGGCGACGGTGGCATGGGCGTGGTCTATATGGCCGCGCAAAAAGAGCCCGTTCGACGTATGGTCGCCCTGAAAGTGATCAAGGCAGGCATGGACACTCAGCAAGTCGTCGCACGTTTTGAGGCCGAACGACAAGCCATGGCCATGTTGAATCATCCCAACATCGCCAAAGTTCTCGATGCCGGTGCGACCGACGCGGGCCGCCCCTATTTCGTCATGGAACTTTGCAAAGGAGCTCCTATCACCGAGTTTTGCGACAGCCACAAGCTCGATACCAAACATCGATTGCAGCTGTTCATCTCTGTCTGTCAAGCAGTTCAGCACGCTCACCAAAAAGGTCTCATCCACCGCGACATCAAGCCCAGCAACGTCATGGTCGAAATGCATGACGTCACCCCCGTCCCAAAGGTTATCGACTTTGGTGTGGCCAAAGCAATCGGTCATCAATTGACCGAAAAAACCCTCCACTCAGGTTTCCATCAAATGGTTGGTACACCGCTTTACATGAGCCCCGAACAAGCGGGTCAAAGTAGCATCGATGTCGACACTCGCAGCGACATCTATTCGCTCGGAGTATTGCTCTACGAAATCCTCACAGGCCACACTCCGTTCGAAAGCGAAACACTTCGCAACGCTGGCTACGACGAAATGCGTCGCATGATTCGCGAAGTCGATCCGCCCCGACCAAGTTTGCGGGTCAACACGCTCGATGCCAAAGCTCTATCTACCGTCTCAGATTGCCGCAGCATCGATGCACGCAGGCTTAGCCATCAGCTTCGCGGTGAGCTGGACTGGATCGTCATGAAGACGCTCGAAAAGGACCGATCGCGACGATATGAGTCTGCCAGCGCCCTGGCAGCTGACATCGAGCGATTCCTTTGCGACGATTCAGTCCTAGCTTGCCCACCTTCGATGGCCTATCGATTCAAGAAATACACCCGTCGCCATCGACTC
>JAYVPJ010000197.1:0-43491 GCA_043757445.1 Pirellula sp.
CAAGGCCATGAAGGTCGGCAGCGACTATCAAAATGGAAGTTTCGGAATGAGCTATGGTCTGATGATCGATGAGTTGAAGTTGTTGACGCGAGCAGTTTATGTATTGGATGCGAGCGGTAAAGTTGTCTACGGCGAAATCGTTCCTGAAGTGACGCAGGAACCCAATTATGCTCCGGCAATTGTTGCGTTGAAGGCCTGCATGTAACATCGCTTACTCGATGAACTCCATCTCTCGTTTGTACCGACGGTATGCGTTAGACGAGATCGAGGGACTTGGCTATTTCAAGTCGCTCGATTGGGTTGAGTCTATCGATTCAACAAACAAACAGCTGGTTCAAGCGGTTCGGCAGCAATCGGTCGCGTTGCCCGCCATGATAGTAACTGACCGGCAAATCGCGGGAGTCGGTCGCGGCAGCAATCAATGGTGGTCTCCAGCCGGGTGCTTGATGTTCTCGATGGCCTTCCCAATAGGCCATGGCGATTCCTTCGTCAGTCCTGCTTTGTTACCGTTGCGAGTTGGCTTTGCGATCGCAGAGTGCTTGGAATTGTTTTCTTCGAGTAAACCGATGGTCAAGTGGCCAAATGACGTGTATATCGATGGTCGAAAAGTAGCAGGGGTATTGATCGAAGTCATTCCGAAACCCTTACCGGCTCCGTCGGTCGCCGTGATTGGTATTGGAATCAATTGCCAAGTTGATTTCCGCGAAGCTCCAGCCGATGTTCAAGCTAGAGCCACGAGTTTGCATGAATGGGCCAACATGGGAATTCCTGAGAGTGCCAACAGCGAGAACGTTTTGGTACAGTTCCTTCATCAATGGCTTGCATTGGATCAACGTCAACATGAGAATCCAAAATGGATATTGGATCATTGGGCAGAGAGAAGCCTACTGGACGGGCAATGGGTTGAAGTCAATCATCCAGCTGGTGTCGCTCAAGGTCAATGCTTAGGTATAAATGAATCTGGTGCAATGCTCATTCAAAACGAACGACTCGAGGTCATTGAAGTCTTGGCCGGAACGGTTCAGTCGTTTCGGCAAATGGTTTGACCTGTAAACGTTGGATTGAGTATACGGCCGTCGCCTGTGGCCCGGGGTTAAGCTGGGTTAAGCTGGGTTAAACGAATCTAAGCTCGGGATGAAACGAGCTATCGCCTTCGGCGGGCGCTAACCTTGCGTCGCATCGGGTTCAGACTTCGTTTCTTTTCTTCGACGATAGGCCCACCTTCCGATGTCGATTTATCCTCTGCATTGGAATCCTGTTCGGCCAGGGAATGGCTGATCTTTTTCGTGATGCCAAAATCCTGTGCCAACGGATCTGCAATCAAAAGTCGATTGATCCTCTGTTCAATTTCCGTCAGGCAGTCGCCTTGGCCTCTGAAAATGAAGGTGAATGCGATTCCATCCCGTCCCATGCGTCCAGTGCGTCCAACGCGGTGTACGTAATCATCGACGTCATCCGGCAGATCGTAGTTGATAATATGGGATATAGTTGTCACATCGATGCCTCGACCCACGACATCGGTTGCGACGAGGATTTGGATTGCACCACTCCTTAGCGATTTGAAAACCGAATCGCGTTGAGTTTGGTTCATGTTTCCATGAATCGTACTGAGTCTCATATCGGAGAGCTCAGGGATTCGATGAAGTACTTTTTCAAGTTGATTATGAAGCTTAGCTGTCCCTAATTTGGTTCGGCAAAAGATAATGGTCTGCGGAGGTTTCTCTCGCGTTAGCAACTGAACGAGGACGTCAAACTTGCGATCTGGCGAAACCGTCAGGTAGCGTTGCTCGATCGTGTCAACAGAAACGTCCTTTTGCGAACAGTCAACGTGAACAGGTTCGAACAGATACTTTTGGGCGAGTCGTTTAACCTCTTCGTCGAGGGTTGCGCTCAGCAGGAGGGTCTGGCGATTCTCCGGGCAGCGTCGCAAGATACGTTCGATATCCGGTCGGAATCCGATGTCGAGCATTCGATCCGCTTCGTCGAGGACGACGCACCAAATGTTATTTAGTTTCAATGAACCGCGATTGATATGGTCAATGACCCGGCCAGGAGTACCGACAACAACTTGGACTGCACCCTCGAAGGCCTTGAGTTGCTTGGTCATGTGCTTTCCTCCTGCAACCTCAAGGATTTCGGTCGGGCAACCGTATGCCAGCTTGACGAATTCACCGTGAACTTGGGCTGCTAGTTCCCGAGTTGGAACCAAGACGAGGGCTTGAGGGTAGCGAGACGTTCGGAGGGGGTCCAGTTGCTCAAGAATGGGGATGGCAAACGAGGCAGTTTTTCCGGTTCCCGTTCTTGCTTGGCCGAGTACGTCATAGCCTTCCAGAGCCCATGGAATGACGCTAGCTTGGATTGGGCTAGGTTTTTCGTAGCCGAGACGTTTAATGGCTCGCTGTGTGATCGCTGAAAGTTTCAGGTCGTCGAATGTTTCTGGCGTCTTCGTTTCCATGGTCCGGTCGATGGATGGTGTTTAGGCCAAGTACAAGCCGTGGCCATCTCTTTCGTTACTCGATCAAACGAGCATTCTACGATACAGTTTGATGCCTGATTAGTTCAAAACACCCTAACGCACTTATTTGTTTCATGGACACCATCCCGTTCGAACTCCCCGATGCCGCCTATTCCTGGGCCGACCTCTCAGAAGCTATTTTAGAGGCTGGTTTTGATGAATCTGCTGTACCAAGCCGAAACCTAATCGATCAGTGGGAAGAGCCAGACGACCCTATTTGGTCGGTCCTGAGCGCAAATTGGATGTGCGAAAACGCCGCCTCCATCAAAGAACAGATCGAGGGGGTCACCCGTAACCGAGCTAGGCTAGAACAGTTTTTGGCCTGCCTCGTCCGCAATTTCCGCCAGGCTATTGCGGTCAAAAACACCTATTCTGACTTGGAACAGCTACAACGCTTGGTGTTGGTTCAGCATGTGGCGGAGCTTTATACCAAAGTACACGGTTGGGGACTTCAGCGGAGCGAAGGAAGTTTGCTTCAAGTTCTTTTCGCGAGTGGTCACTCGACTGCAATTCACCTTGGGATCGAGTTGTTACTGGCGATGCCACCCGTGGACTGGGCGGATGTTTCGCTGTCGTTGGCCCCACTGATGCAATCTAAAACCTGGCTTGTCGAGGACGTATTTCCAAAATTGCTCCAAAGTACAGCCCCCTCCGTACTTTCGCCGGCGCTGGATGTGGCAAATTATGCTTTCCGCAGTCGCTCCTTGGCGGATCATCCCGCCAAGGGAGACCTGGCAACGTTGCTACGGCTTATGGGAGGATTGGTAAACCAGTTAGGAATGCTCGAGGAGAATCCAGCCCAATTTGGCCGAACGGTTCAAGCGATCCAAAAGATACTCTTTGACTCGGTTTCACTTTGCGTTTCGTTGTGTGACACGCTCGGGTTGATAGGAAATCAAGATGCAATTGGAAAGCTGACTCAAGCCACCAAACTAAGCCATCGCCGCATTCGAACCGAAGCTGCCTTTGCCCTCGCCAAATTAGGGGACAAAAAGGGGGAGGAACTACTTATCGAGTTGGCGGCCGATTTTTCGAGCCGACAACGAGCCACCGCGTACGCTGAAGAATTGGGAATTGACGATCGAATCGACGAACGATGGACCAACGCTGCTGCATTGGCTGAGTCCAGATTGGCGAACTGGCTTGCACAGAATGAACAGATGGGGATCTCTCCAAGTCGAATGGAGTTGCTGGATCAACGAACACTGAGCTGGCCAGGGTTCGAGCAACCCCAAGAGTGTTTCCTTTTTCGCTTTGAATACGATATGCAGGCGTCCATTTACAGCAACGTCGGATTCTCGGGGCCGATGTGCCATACGTTCTCGCAGGATCTTGCAGACATTTCCCTGGATGATACCTATGCGATTTTTGTTGGATGGGATATCGATCACCCGGACGCGTTCGAAGTAGCACCGAATGCGCTCGATGCACGTATTCAAGATCGAATGAATAGGATGTTGGAGACTCTACCCGACCAGCTTCAACTGATTGAGACAATCCTTTGCGTAAGCTTCTTTGAGCACTTTGGAATTCTCGCACGAGTGCTTATCAACAACGAACTCCGAATTGTCGTGGTCGCAGAGGACGATCGAGTAACCTGCGAACCGTTTACGACCAAGAACCAAGCCGATCCAATGTTGACACTTTGGCTATGGCGTGGTCGAACATTTTTTGAATCGGTTTAGCTTGCTCCGATCTAACCAATTCAATGACAAGAATGAACTTCTTACTTTCTTTCGAAGTATGCTTCTCGTATTTCCGTTTCGAGCGACGCTGACTCGGCCATAGCAGACTGGAAACTGGATTTACTGAGTGAGCACAGAAGTGTCTCCTCGAGCGTATAGACACTTGCGTTCCGAGGTTGCCCAGTCAGCAACGCGGTCTCTCCGAAGAAGTCGCCGCTTTGAAGAGTAACAACCTCGACCTCCGGAGAACCCCGTTTGACCACGACGCTCCCCTCTCGGATCAAGAAGAATCGGTCGCCAGGATCGTGTTCTCGAATGATTCGTGTTCCGGCAGGTAGACTTTCGATTGTCATTTCGTCGGCGATTCGAGTCAACGTGCGTGGGGTTACCCGTTGGAAGATGCTACATTTGGCCAGCATTTGGGTGATGATACCGGCCTCCTTGACGAGTGCATCGCTTCGGATTTGTCCGTCGACGAGAGTGATAATTCGATCTGCCACATCAAGGATTCGATTGTCGTGAGTCACGATCAAGATGGTTGTTTGATTCTCTGTGGCCATGCGTTGAAGCAATTCGACGACGGTCCTACCGCTTTGTTCGTCGAGTGCCGCAGTTGGTTCGTCCGCAAGTACGAGCTTGGGGCAATGAACAAGTCCTCTCGCTATCGCGACCCGTTGTTTTTGGCCTCCCGACAATTGCCGCGGTTTGTGACCTGCTCGATTCGAAAGGCCAACTTTGTCCAACATTTCTTTGGCGGCTTTCGTGTTTTCTCGCATGGCCTTTCCTCGCCGGGTTAGCTCGAGAGACATTCGAACGTTTTGAGTAGCAGTAAGCGAATCAAAGAGATTATGAGCTTGAAAGATGAAGCCCACTTGGCGACGAAAGTTGACCAACTGACTTCGGCTCGCTCCATGCAAATCTTGCCCAAGTACGGTTAATTTGCCGTCCTGCACCCCTCGGAGCGCGCCGATCAGCGTTAGGAGTGTCGTTTTTCCCGAACCACTTGGTCCGGTCATGATGATAATCTCGCCGGGGAATACGGTCAGGTTATTGTCAAAGAGAACCTGCTTTCGGAGTTCACCCGTTCCGAAAAAGTGCTGAAGACTAGAGGCTCGTATCGACGGATTGATATTTTGAGCGGTTCGAATTCGAGTGCTTGGGTCGAAAAGTGTCGCTCTTTGTACGCTTCCCGGCAGCATCGTATCGTAGTCCTCATCCGAATTCCAAAAATATGATGTGTTGACGTCACCCTCGACCGCTTTGCAGTGTAATCTATTGAAGGACTGATTCGCAGCTCAGTTACCATTTCCTTTTTGCCGAATGCGCGGTCTGTACCGATCCTCAGGATGATGATGACGCACTGTTTTGCTTTGCCATCGATCGCAAAACGCGCATTGATTTCTTACGAGTGCATCAGCCAGCTTGCTTTCACACTTCTAAAGCGACTGGCCGACATAGCGGAACATCGCAAGAGGTCCGTTGTTGGATTGTCTCCAAGGAACATTTGTTTAATCATTCTGTCGATTCTTTCCTCATCTGGCTGCAGTCCAGCCCGATTGTCGGCGCCAGACACCACGGCGATGCATCGCGATGTCGGATTTGACAACAAGGCAAAGCCGAACCAAGTGTTGGCTCAGGGTCGCATACAACCCACCAAAGGCTTGATACGATTAACTGCCATCCCCGGCGATCGAGTGGAAAAAGTACTAGTACAAGCGGGTCAAAAGGTACGCAAGCTACAGCCCTTGATCGTTTTGCAAAGCCGACAATTGCGAGCCCTGGAACTTGAGGCTGCATCCCTTCGAGTCGAAGAGGCTCGTGCCCTCCGTCAAGTCAAGCAACAAGAGGCCGAGCTTGCAATCGAGGCAGCTAGCCTCAAAATGCAATCCGCTATGCAAATGGTTACCCAAGCAAATTCCCAACTAGCCTTGGCAAAGAACGGCAATGAACAGTTGGAATCCCTTGGTCGTCAGATTTCTTCACTCCAAAAACTTCGAGAGTCACCGCTAACAAGTGCTGCCATCGGGACCATCGAACTAGAAACGAAGAAGAATGAGCTAACCAAAAGTTCTTCTGTAAGCGAGCAGAGCCTTTTGGCCGCTCAACAGTCCGTCGAAATATCAAAATTGCAATTGGTTCAAAGTGAAAAGTCATTGATTGCGGCCAAGGAATCTCGCAAGCTGGTCGATCAAGCGACTCCGATTGCAAGCTTAGAAAAACAAATGGACGTTTTGAAATTGCAGTTGGAACAGTCCAACTTCGTTTCGCCCATTGACGGTGTTGTCGTTAGCGTGAATATCGAGGAAGGGGAACGGACTGCTCAATTGCCGTTGTTTGAGCTGGCGGATTTGAGCGAGATGGTTTGCCTAGCAGAAGTGCACGAGTCGGATGTTGCTAGTATTGCGATCAACGATTTGGTAGAAATTCGTTCCTCCGCACTAAGTCGAACGCTCAAGGGGCAGGTGGTTAGAATCGATCGGGTGGTTGGTGCCGCGCAAATGCGATCTCCCAATCCCATGGCAAGGTCCGATTTTCGCTCGATTCCGGTTTGGATCAAGATCGACGCGAATGATATCGAGATAGCCGCGCAGCGGCTACAATTGCAGGTCGATGTTTCGATTAACAAGACTCGATAGCACGACGCGTGTGGTTGGGATGGATTTGATTCACCCGTTTGCCTGTCGCGCCTCAAGCCCCCTTAGAAAGCACGCTTCTTGAATACCGCCGATCCGTTCATTGACCAGATCCAACAACTTCGAAAAATTCTCAGTCAATCGATTGTCGGCCAAGACTTGGTGTTAGACCAATTGTTGATCTGTGCACTATCCGGTTCGCATGCCCTGCTGGTTGGCGCGCCCGGACTTGCGAAAACGTTGATGGTCAAGAGCCTGGCTAGCGCCTTCCATTGGAAATTTTCTCGGATCCAGTTTACGCCGGATTTGATGCCTAGCGATATCACAGGTTACGAACTCCTTGGACGCGACGCACAAACCAATGAAATGGTTATGCAGTTTAGGAAAGGACCTGTGTTTGCCAATCTGGTATTAGCCGACGAAATCAATCGGGCGGCCCCAAAGACGCAGAGCGCATTGCTCGAAGCCATGGCCGAACGGCACGTCACCGTTGGCGGCGAGTCCTATCCACTGGACGAGCCGTTTCTGGTTGTTGCAACACAGAATCCGATCGAGCAGGAGGGAACCTATCCGTTACCCGAAGCCCAGCTAGACCGATTCATGATGGAGATCCATGTTGGTTATCCAACCCAAGCGCAAGAAAAAGAAATCGTGATGAAGACAACGGGTCATCCAACCACGATTGCGGAAAGCAAATTGACACGAGAAGCTTTTCTGGATTTGCGATCTGCAGTCCGAAGTGTGCCCGTGCCTGAACACGTAGCTGACTTCGCTGTATCCCTTTGTTCTGGTACGCGCCCTGGGGGTGGCAATAAAATGATCGATGACTATGTGGCCTTTGGAGCCGGACCGCGAGGCAGTCAGAATTTGGTATTGGCCGCCAAAGCTCGAGCGCTTTTGGAAGGGCGAACGGCGCCCATCTTGGACGACCTGATGTCCGTTGCAATCCCAATCCTTCGTCACCGAATCATCGTCAATCATCGCGCAATTGGGGACGGCGTCGCTACGACTCAGATCATTGACTCGCTAGCAAAAAACACACCGGTTCCGGTGCTTGTAAGGCATTAGCTCGTGGCGGATGCTGCCAGCATCCGATCCAACGCTAGCAGCCTCGGCCACGACAGTCCGCATTCTAGTCATGGGGTGAAACTTAGATTATTTGATGCTTGGTTAGGGACTAACGGGCAGTTTTTGCTTAAAATAAAAACTATTGAGTACCGTATCGTCTCTTCTCCTGACATCTGCTTTGACGCTCGTCACCAATCCCAATCCAATCGACAATACCCTGAATCAGACCGTCGGCGAGCAAATGCGAGCCGAAGAGCTCAGCCTCCGCGCGACCGTCCCTCCGGCCCAAGTGCCTGGCTACCGACTGGATCGGCTACTGGGACAAGGGGCGTTTGGTCAGGTTTGGGTTGGAAACAACCTTAATACGGGACGAACGGTTGCGATCAAATTTTATTTGCATCGATCTGGTGTCAATTGGTCATCGCTTACCCGCGAGGTCAAGAACCTCGTTAGCATGGCTGGCAATCGCTATATCGTTCAAGTGCTCGAAGTTGGCTGGGATTCTGAGCCGCCCTACTATGTGATGGAATACTTGGAAAACGGTTCGCTCGACGATTTGATTCGAGCACGCGGAGCCATGGCGCCCTCAAAAGCTGTGGAACTATTTTCCGATATAGCAATGGGCTTAAATCACTCGCACGGAAAAGGGGTGCTGCACTGCGATCTCAAGCCGGCCAATGTGCTGTTAGACCAGGATTGGTTGCCGCGTCTTGCTGACTTCGGGCAGAGTCGTTTGTCCAACGAACAGACTCCCTCGCTAGGAACACTTTTTTACATGGCACCGGAGCAAGCCGATCTCAACGCGGTGCCTGACGCCCGTTGGGATGTGTATGCTTTGGGCGCAATATTCTATTGCATGATCGTCGGAAGTCCGCCCTACAAGACGCCTGATACAGTTACGACGTTGGACACCGCTGCCAGTTTGCCGGAGCGACTCAAACGCTATCGCGACACGATTTTCAAAAGCCATTTCCCTCGAGCTCATCTGCGGGTCCGCGGGATGGATCGTTGGCTCGTAGGCATAATCGATCGCTGCATCGCTAAGAAACCAGAGGATCGTTTTGCAAATGTTCAGCAAGTGTTGGCGGCGATCGAACGTAGACAAATGGCTCGAATGCGTCGACCGCTCATGCTGTTAGGGATCGTGGGGCCGATCTTGTTGCTGGCTGTGATGGGACTGTTTGCACGGCGCGGTGTTTCGTTAGCAACAAGCGAGTTGTCCGACAAGTTGCAGAAATCGGTATTGCAAAGCAACTTGTTTGCGGCCAAGTTTGCGGCAAGAACACTCGAATCCGAGATGGCATCTCTTTTTAAGTTGATCGAAGAGGATGCTTCCCTGTCTGATCTCGAAACTCGCTTCTTGAGCTGCGTAGACGAAGCCGGCGTCGAAATGCTACATGACTTGGCTACCGATCGAACGCCGCCTGAAAGCCAAACGAGACTGGGAGCGCTCGCCAGTCGAATCAAATTAGAAGAGTATCTCGACAAACGCTTAGATGAAATCAAATTGCAAATCGGTAGTTCGCAAAAACCCACGCGCTTTGACAGTATGTTTGTTACGGATCGGTTTGGCACGATGCTAGCTGGAGCGTTTCCGTCGGATCGCATTTCTAATCCCATTGGTGCGAACGTCGCATTCCGTAGTTATTTTTCAGGACAATCTCGAGACTTGCCCGAGACGACACCACGTCGCA
Source organism: Pirellula sp. (assembly GCA_043757445.1). Taxonomy (GTDB): domain Bacteria; phylum Planctomycetota; class Planctomycetia; order Pirellulales; family Pirellulaceae; genus JBKCUI01. The sequence goes on from JAYVPJ010000197.1 coordinate 9,596, forward strand.
ATATTCCTCGAACCACTTCTTCACAAGTCAGCGTTCCCTTTAAATCAAAGACGACCAATAGAAATAAGATTGCGGTTTCGACCCCAATTTCGGTGCGGCGCATCAAAGACAGCAACGACACCTCAGGAAACGAACCCGAGTTGGTCGAGGGCTTGCTCGTTTTGACCATCAACCTCAGCGATTTTGAACTCCTTTCCGCTGATGACGAAAAGGATTCCCCGGATGGAACGCCAAGTCACAAAAATCGTTTCGCCGTCTTAGTCGATGGCCACGCAGGCGCTCGTGAAGGCGCTCTGTTGCAGCACCCCATTTTTAGAAAGATGGCCGCTGCAAGTTCCACTGTGGACCAACAAGGGATTCAATTCCAAATCGAAGAAGATGCGTTTAAAACGCTTAAAGAGGGAGGATCGCTCCAGTACATAGACCCAGTTTCAAAGGATCCGCAAGGCAGAGAATTTGGCGAGAAGTGGATAGCGGCAATGCAACGCGTCGACATTTCGCGAAGGGTCTCTGAATCGAGAGAGCAAACCGATCTTTGGGTACTGGTTCAGGAGCGAGCCGATGCCATTACAGCCCCAGTCGCATCCATGGGCAATAGGTTGGTCCGCGAAGGCCTCGTGGCCCTCTTGGCCCTTTTGGCGGTGGTCAGCATGCTGTGGGTAGTTGTTCTTTGGGTTATGCGTCTTCCCGACAGTTTTGCTTCAGCGGTACGATCGCGAAGCGGTGGCGGGACCGAAATGACGGGTACTGCCAACGACGCGACGCTCGATGCTGAGCGATAGAAAACCAGTCAGCCATCAGCAATTTTTTGAACGAATTCCTAACGCAACTAGCCGACTCGGATTCGCAACCCGATACGGCGAGAAACCAAAAAAGCAAGACCGGCAGGGAAACCATGAACGGGGGCTTTTTTCTCTTTAGGCGAGGGCAGAAACAAACATACCAAGTGGCATGGGCGTCCTGCGCGTCCCGCCCATGTTTTGACAGGCGAGACGCCCGTGCTACGAGATGGCTAAGGTACGATTTCAACTGCCTCTCGCTTTAAAGCTGGCCCTAAGATGCGGGAATTGGGTCTGGACCGTGCGCAATTGGCCACTTTTGTTGGAGTTGCGGCCAGCCGAATCGCCGCCTATTTATTGTTGATTTTCAAGTTTTTCCTCTGAATGTCCCTCGCAATCTTATCCTCCCAAGCGATGATAATGAGCAGTCGAAATCCAGGTTACTCTCCCGTCTAGTTGTTTTGAAAAGTGGAGATTTGGGCAACTCGCTTGGTGAATAGAGACTCATGATGATCAACAGGATAGACAATGGCTGATTCCAATTCAAAAGAGATGAAGCGAAGACTCAAATCGTCCCCATTTCTTCTTTCATCAAAAGCTATGGAGTTGGTGCTAGCTAAAGAAAGATTGCGATGTGATCGGCATAGTCATTTCTTCGCCCTTATCGTCATTCAGATAAACGAAGGCCGAAGAAAGCATTCAGGAAACGAGTTGCTGGTTCTTGGGGAGATTCTCCACGAACGGTTGCGATTGACTGACGAAAAAGGCCTTCTTATTAAAGGCGGGCTGGGAGTGCTCCTCCCGATGACGGAGTTGCACGGTGCAAGAGTCGTACTCAATTCCATCATCCACGCCGCGACTCGAAAAGGCCTAAGTTTCGACGCAGAGATATTCACTTATTCTGGCGATGAAACCCGGTCCAAGTCCGATGGCAACCACCGTCCGACGACAGATTCAGATTCCGAGATCACCTTTGACGTTGAATCCAATGAAAACGAAACCGTTGTTGAAAAGAACTCGCCGTCTTTGAAAAAGACTGCCTCTACCTTGGTAGGAGCACAAGTGGTGAACAGGATTGTCCGAGCCGATGACTTTTCGCAGACTCGCCTTTCCGGGACCGGAAATCTGTTATCCACTAGCAACTTTCAGTCGACGCACATTTGCATGCCCTACCCAGTTTGGAAGAGGTGTATGGATATCGGTTGTTCTTTAGTTGGACTTGCCTTTGCAATGCCGGTCATCCTTGTGGCGGCAATTGCAATCAAGTTGACCTCGAAGGGACCGATCTTTTTTCGCCAGATGCGCACGGGACAATTTAGAAATGCATTTCCCATTTATAAATTGCGAACCATGGTGGTAGATGCGGAAGAGCGAAAAGAAAAATTACTTCAGCTCAACGAGCGTGACGGTCCAGCTTTCAAGATTAAGAATGACCCGAGAGTTACGCGGTTAGGTAAGTTCCTCCGTAAAACGGGAGTAGACGAATTGCCACAGCTATGGAACGTGTTGGTGGGTCACATGGCGATAGTGGGGCCGCGACCGCTCCCATGCAATGAAGATGCGATGTGTGAAGTATGGCATCGACGTCGGCTGGATACGAAGCCAGGCTTGACTTGCATTTGGCAAATCTCAAAATCGCGAAAGATCTCGTTCTCGGATTGGATGCGAATGGACTTGAAATACGCCGACGATAGAACAATCGTTGGAGATATTCGTCTCATGTTTAAGACAGTGATGGCCGTTTTTCTTGGTCGAGTAGGACATTGATTGTCGTGTCATCGCTTGCTTTCAAGCGAAGGCAAAACTAGCTGCCGCGACAAAAAAACAAGTGTCTCCAGCATCGTGATATGGCAGATTTCGAATGGCCATATGCCCTCAAGACGCTATAGTAACGCATGTAAATTCATTGCTTTTTCACCTTGCTTCGGTCCGTTATGCCACGCGAACGTGTAGTGCTAGCGATGAGCGGCGGAGTCGATTCAAGCGTTGCCGCTCATCTTTTAATCGAACAGCAATACGACGTTATCGGCGTGTTCATGCGGCATGGAGAAAAATCCAGCGCCGCTTGCGAATTGGATTCCGGTAGACCCAATCCTCTCCTTCCAATTCTTCAAGGACGAATGGATCACAAGCAAGGATGTTGCAGCGCAAGCGATGCCTCCGATGCGCGACGAGTTGCGGACAAGTTGGCCATCCCGTTTTATGCACTAGATCTAGAAGCTGACTTCAAGCGAATAGTCGATTATTTTGTCGATGAATACCAAAACGGACGCACTCCCAATCCATGTGCCCAGTGCAATAACTGGTTGAAGTTCGGTCGACTGTTTGACTATGCGGATGCGGTAGGTGCACAATACGTTGCCACAGGGCATTACGCTCGCATGCTCCCATCCGCGACTCCAAATCAGCCGCCAGAACTCCATCGGGGCTTAGATGATGGCAAAGACCAAGCGTACGTCCTAACGGGCATCCATCGGTCGCTACTGCCTCGCATGCTGCTCCCAGTTGGTGGATTTCAGAAGTCAGAGATTCGGCGAATGGCTACTGAAATTGGTCTTCGAGTTGCGGACAAAAAAGATAGCCAAGAAATCTGCTTCGTCACGTCGGGAGCACACTCGCAGTTCGTCCGGGCAAAGTCTCGCGTTTCAACTGCAGGAGAAATCGTAACGTCGAGTGGGCAGGTTGTTGGTATGCATTCTGGGATCGAGGGCTTTACCGTGGGGCAGAGAAAGGGCACCGGGGTGGCCATGGGATCGCCCTATTATGTGACAGATATTTTGCCGGAATCCTGTCGGGTGGTTATCGGACCGTTGGCGGAACTTGCTCGCTCCTGGCTGATTGCCGACGAAACCAATTGGTTGGTGGACCTCCCCGTCGGCGAGACTTTGGAGGGAGAAGTTCAAATTCGATACAATTCTGGCCCAGAGCCCGCGACGGTGGAGCGGATTTCGGAAAAACAGTTTCGAGTGGCCTTTCGTGAACCTAGTTATGCGGTTTCGCCAGGTCAATTGGCGGCGGTTTTCAAGGGCACACGGGCACTTGGGTGCGGTTGGATACGGAAAACCGGCTAGCCCCTGTTGCTAAACTTAGCCAAGTGTGTTCACAATAGCTCTTGATCTGATTTTGCGACTCGCGGACAAAAGCAAGCATCCTTTTACCGCCAGTTGTGGTTGCCAACGACCGTCCCTCGATTTCCAAAGACTTCATTGACATGACCCTTATCGCTCAACAAAATCTTGAAAGCATCAATGTCCAAGGACTCGTCATGATTGGCCTGCTCATTGCGGCGCTCGTGGGTGGTTTGATCAGTTTGGTCGTCTTTTGGAACTTTGGGAGCCTGTGGCTGCAAGCCAAGACCAGCGGCGCGGACGTCACCATGTCAAGTCTTATCGGAATGTACTTCCGACAAGTTCGTTCGCAGGTCATCGTGAACGCGAAAATCATGGCTGCTCAAGCCGGTCTCGATATCGATCGCGCTAAGGGCATCAGTACGCAGCGGCTTGAAGCCCACTACCTAGCTGAGGGCAATGTGATGAATGTGATCAACGCCATCATCGCGGCTCACCGAGCTGGTATTGATCTGGATTTCGACCGTGCTGCGGCCATCGACCTGGCAGGTCGGGATGTTCTCGACGCCGTTCGAACTTCGGTGCATCCGCGTGTTATCGATTGCCCGGATCCGAAGCATAGTGGTAGTGGGTTTTTGTCAGCGATTGCCAGGAACGGAATCGAACTACGTGTGAAAGCGAGAGTTACCGTTCGAACAAATCTCGAACAATTGATTGGTGGAGCAACCGAGGAAACAGTCATCGCACGTGTTGGGGAGAGCATCATTAGTTCGATTGGGTCCTCCGAAACACATTTGGTCGTTTTGGAAAACCCAAACTTGATTTCGAGAACGGTTCTTAAACGGGGGCTAGACAATCAAACGGCCTTCACCATCGTATCGATTGACATTGCTCACATCGAGGTAGGACAAAACATCGGCGCTCGTCTTCGTGCAGACCAAGCGGAAGCGGACGTCCGCATGGCCCGGGCCCAAGCCGAACAACGGCGATCGGAGGCGATCGCTTCCGAACAAGTGATGAAAGCGAAAGTTGCTGAAAACCGAGCGAATCTCGTGTTGGCTGAAGCAGAGGTTCCGAAGGCCATGGCAAAGGCTTTTGTCGACGGACACTTTCAGACGACACCAGCCACGTAGGCGACTGTCCTTGAGCTGATCCTACTGTTTTCTCGCGGCTATCAATTCCTTTGCCCAGGCGGCGAGTTTATCGTCGAGCTTTGGTCGCGACGGTTGTCTGTAGTCGATCGAAGCGTATCGACCCCAGAGATAGCAATCGTCCAGTAGTGGCTGCAATCGCAGAACAGCATCTGCATCGGTCTGTCGAAGTGGAAGCCGAAAGTTAGGTACAGGCTGCTCCAACGCAACCGAGATGATTTCCGCTTGCTCCGGTCGGTAGGCTCGGCGGATACAAATGATAATGGGCGTGCGCATGTCCCAAGGTATTCTGCCTTCACGAGCAGCGACAATAAATGATCCAGTTCGAATGAAGTCGATTTCAACGAGGTTGACACCGGCTTCGATATATTCACGTTGCTTGCGTCGATAAGCGCTGCGGCCAGTCTCTTCTTCTTTGTTTGCTGGGCTAAGCAGTTCGATGGCTGTGATTACGCGATTTCCACTGTTTAAATCTACAATTTCGATATGCCGTTGGGTCGGTTTTTTATTCGGCAATGGAATGATGGTGGGCTCGGTGATGACCGCATCGGCCACGGCGACAGCCGACGACGACGCGTCGGGAAGTTCGATGACAGTGATATCGGGATAAATCCACCGTGGTGATTCGTCGAGATCGACACAAACACTTTCTTCGACACGGGCTTGTAAGTCGCTCGGCAATTGGTCAGAGAGTTGGTCTCGGATGTAAACCATCAGGAAAATGGAAATGGAAGCTCTCAAAAAAGATTGTTGCAAAATAGACGTTTGGTCTATTTTGTAATAGACCGCGTGTCTATAATGACTTAGTGGAATGAATCTGTTCGTCGTTTTGTCTGTTTTTCCTGCCAAGGAGAGTATCTGATGTTACAAAAAGGCACGATCGTATTGCTGACCTTGATTGGATTCTCGCTGGGGTGCGGCCCCAGTTCCCGCCAGTCGCTGGACCGAGAGATTGAAATTGCCGTGCGGGGAGGGCTTGGGAAACTAAGCGAATCCGAGAAACAATCTCTTCTGGCTGAGAGCAATGGCGTACTGCTCCGTTTGTCGGATCCGTCGCTTCGAAAAATAGTACAGCTCTTCGCTGGCCTTCCTTCAAATCAACGAAGTCAATTGCAGAACAGAAGTTTTCTTAAGTGGAAAGTCAAGGATCTTGATCCAGCGAGGCAGGAACTCTTGGATAGGTCCTTTAGCGAGCGAGCGCGGATTGGAGACGACAGCAATGAATGGGAGGAAACGCTGAACCTACTTCACGCAAGCGAGATAGGGTTTGTTGAAGTGGAATTGCCCTCAAGCGGAGTCATACTCATTAGCTTTTATGTCTTGTGGGCGAACGGATCGCCCCCAAGCTACGTCACTGTTGTCGGCTCCTCAGGAGACCTTCGAACCGTCGAGCAGTCGGAGTATCATGGAGTTCATGGACGACGGCTTCGCATGATAAACTCCCTTGCAAACTCAGAGCTTCCCCCACCGAGCAAGAGTCCCATGCGAGGCAAGTTCGTCGACAATTCGCCGACCTTCACGTCGTTCCCTTTAAAGGATTAATGCGATTGGATTCATTGGATCGTTGCGGTCTAGGCATCCAAGCGTATCAACACAACCCATTCTCCACAACAATGACTCCTGACACCTTTGTTGCTCACTCCAAAACTCTTGCATATTCGTCGCCAGATACGGCGAACGGAAATTGGTCATTAGGTCCACGTTGAAAAGTCTGGCCGAACCGATGGCAATATCCGAGTATGCGGAAAAGTCACAGTAGATCTGAAACACAAATGCATAAGTAGCTAATAAAAGGGTGGTGCCAGTGTGATCTGCGGGATTGTTATATACCGTGTCGACGTAAATGGAAAGTCGATCAGCTATTACGACTTTCTTGAATAGCCCCAACAGAATTAGCAATATAGCAGATTGAGCCCGAGGCCAATCGATTGAACGCGGATGATTCAATTGCGGCAGCAAATGAGTCGCGCGCTCGATGGGACCAACGGGCAAAAGGACGTTGAGATCGGGGATCGTCCAGGTCAGGCCTAGATATCCGGAGAGTACCGCAGCGGATTGATTAAAAAAATTCCAATATTTAAAGACGAATAGAAAGCCGAGGTTCGTTACGAGACTCGCAACCAATAACCATTTGCGACGCGAATGCGACTTCGCTACGTTAATCGCTATCGCGAGCCAGTAGTCGTTTAGCGTGGATGCAACGATCAGCGTGAGGTAGAATGCGCTCCATTGCATGTAGAAATAGTAGCTCGAAACCAACAACAGCATCCAGCCATGTCGGTTTGGCAAAACCATCCAAAGAAGCCATACAATTAATAAAAAACAAGATACTGGATCGAATTAAATTGCATGGCTTAAGGTAGTATTGACCGAAATTTATTCCAGCGATTGGGCAGTCATATTGAACGAATCCACAAGCGTAGTCTAATTAAGAGTGTTGAGGCAATCAAGCGGAACTCGATGTTCACAACAAAAGGAACTTCACAATCAGGTTGCTCGTCAAACTGACTTTTTTGGCCCTGACGTTCTCCTCCATCAATTCGACCATGACATCCCCAATTGAACTACTTTCACTAACACGAATTGCAACTAAGGCATGACACGAACGATCTTGGTCACCGGCGCGGCCGGATTCATTGGGTTTCATATGGCGAGTCGATTCTTGGCCCAGGGGGATCGTGTCGTCGGCATCGATAACTTGAACGACTACTATGATGTTCGATTGAAACAGTCTCGGTTGGATATACTACTTCAAAATCCGAATTTCACGTTCCATCGCGCCGATTTGCAAGACCGCATTTCGATCGATCTGATTTTCGCTGAGAACGCATTCGATCGAGTTGTTCATATGGGCGCGCAAGCCGGTGTTCGATACTCGCTCATCAATCCCTACAGTTATGTCGACTCCAACATTTCGGGGACGTTGACCATTTTAGAGGGTTGCCGTCATCATCGAGTGCCTCATCTGGTCTATGCAAGTAGTTCAAGTGTTTATGGCAACAATGCCAAGCAACCGTTCACGGTAAACGACTCGGTCGATCATCCGATCAGTTTGTATGCTGCGACGAAGAAGGCAAATGAGCTGATGGCCCATACTTATTCTCATTTGTACGGTATTCCAACGACCGGGCTTCGTTTCTTTACGGTGTATGGCCCATGGGGGCGTCCCGATATGGCGCTGTTCAAATTTACGGAAGCCATCTTTGCTGGTCGCCCGATCGATGTGTACAACGGTGGCGCGATGAAGCGAGACTTTACCTACATTGACGACATCGTAACAGCCAGCGTCCGAGTGACTGACCGCATCGCTGAACCAGACTGCGATTTTAACTCTTACTATCCCGACCCCGCCACGAGTTCGGCTCCCTATCGTGTCTACAACATTGGAAATAATCAGCCGACGAACTTGGTGGATTTCATCACAGTGCTAGAGCGTACCATTGGCAAACCAGCGATCAAAAATCTATTGCCGATGCAACCTGGCGACGTTGTGTCAACGTATGCGGACGTAGAATCGCTCCAACAAGCAGTCGATTTTTCACCATCCACACCGCTCGAACTTGGCATCGAGAAATTCGTGAATTGGTACCGCGAGTACTATCGTATTTAGTGAGTTCAGCTTTTTATTGGACGCCCACTTAACCAACCGATATCTTGGTCAACAAATTTCCTGGTCCACATCTCGACGCTCATCAGCCCCCAGAGCTTGGTTGAATGATCGGAATATCCATCGACATGTTCACGAACGAGTCGTTCAACGAACGGAACATTGAAAATACCACGACGTTTCAGGGTCTCTGTCGACAACAAGTCTTGCATCATCGGCCTCGCTTCTTTTCGAAGCCAACGTTCAATGGGAATCGGAAAGCCCTGCTTCTTCCTGTCGATGATTTCGTCAGGTAAGAGTCGGCGTGCGACTTGCTTCAAGAGATATTTTCGCTGCGAACCGCGAAGTTTCATGGACGCGGGAAGCCGGGCAGCAAACTCGACCAATTTGTGATCGAGCAGCGGTACGCGAGCTTCTAATGAGTGGGCCATCGTCAATTTGTCACCGCGTAGCAACAGGTAGTCGGGTAACCAAAGCTTGCTGTCGGCATATAGCATTCGATCCAAGGGGGAGCGAGCATCGCAGTTGGCCAAATGATTTGAAAAAACGCAGGCAGCGCCGGCTTGAACAGATTCCGATTGCCCCTCTAGCAACTGTTGCTTTGCGTCATCGCCAAACATTGGAAACCAGTTTGCGAAACGCGTGGCTTCATCCCTGATGGTCAAAGCACCCATCGCTATCTTTCCTCGCCTCAGGCCTGGCAGTGTAGCAGTCGCAATTCTAAGCCCTTTTCCAATGCTGGACGGAAGTCGCGAGAACCATTTCGAAAAGCGTTCGCCGGAATATCGAGCATACCCTGCGAACAACTCATCGCCTCCCTCTCCGGTCAACACCATCTTGACGTGTTGCCTCGCAAACTTGGCGAGCATGTGCGTGGCGACCGTTGCTTGATCGGCGATCGGTTGATCGAGATGCCAAAGCACGTCTTCTGCATAGCATAGAAAGTCATCGGAAGAAATCTTCAGGGTGTGATGCTCACAACCAAACTTGTCCGCGACCTGCTGGGCATAGGGTAACTCATCTTGGATGCCTTCACCATCGAACCCGACAGAGAATGTCTTTACCGGCGATTGGAGTTCCTCGGACATGAGAGCCACAATGATACTCGAGTCTACGCCACCGCTTAAAAAGGCCCCGAAGGGAACGTCGCTGCGACAATGGAGTCGCGTTGATTCTCGCAGCAAAGCGAGCAACTGATCCGCATAGTCCTGTTCGCTCAAGACGCGTTCCGGTTTCGAAAATGATATGTCCCAATAGCGTTTGATCTCGATTCGACCTTTCGAAACTCGTAAGAAATGTCCAGGCGGCAGGGAATGAATGCCCGCGAACAAGGTGCGAGGAGCTGGCACGTACTTGAGCGACAAGTACAGGCTAAGGGATTCTAGATCCATTGTCGGCTTCAACGAAGGATGTTCGAGCAACGCTTTGATCTCCGATCCAAAGACCAAATCGCCATCGCATTCGGTGTAGTACAGTGGTTTGATTCCCATTCGATCACGAGCAATCAACAATTCTCGACGAACGTTATCCCAAATTGCAAAACTGAACATGCCTCGAAGATGCTCGAGACAAGCTGCGCCGCATTCTTCATAGAGGTGAACGATAACTTCGGTATCGCTGTAGGTCTTGAGTGTATGACCACGCGCAATCAGATCGTTTCGCAACTCGCGATAGTTGTAGATTTCGCCATTGAAGACAACGGCGAAGCGCCCCGACTCGTTGAAAATGGGCTGTTGACCGCCCACTAGGTCGACAATGCTAAGTAACCTCATGCCCATGGCTAACTCTCGATCAACTAGTCGGCCCGCATGATCAGGCCCGCGATGAAAAATCGAGGTAAGCATTCTCTCGAGTCGCTCAGCGGAAGCATCTCTTGTGGGACTCAAACTGAGAATTCCTGCAATGCCACACATGACGTTAGTTGCGTTTCTCCATCAAGGGAAGGCAATTTATTCGGCGTCGATCATAACATGGGCCGCAAACCGTGGGCTAACGCCCTTCGGCCAACCAGCCGCAACGCGCTAGCGTGCGGTTCAGCCCGACTTATGATCGATGCCCGTTTTAAGAAGATCTTGGGATTTCAATTAAAGAACAATTATGTTTGCGAAACAGCATGCATGCTGAATGAGCGGATCGAATCGCCAATCTGGGCGACCTGTTGTCGAGTCAATTCTGGATACATTGGCAGCGAAACAATCTCGTTCGCGAACTTCGTACAGTTCGGCAGATCAAATGGATGTGTCACTGAATCCACGAACGGCTGTGCGGTATGGAGCGGATTGGGATAGTGGATGCCGCAGGATATATTGTTTTGCGCCAAATGACTAATGAGACGATCTCGTTGAGGATGGCGAACGACATACAAGTGATAGACGTGACGAACTCCGTCCCTTTCTTGCGGTAGAATCAAGTCCGTATCAGCAAGTTCGTCTTGATACCATATGGCAACTTGCTTTCTTTGCTCGGTCCAATTTTCTATATGTTTCATCTTGGTCAATAAGACACAAGCTTGAAGCGTGTCGAGCCGACAGTTGAACCCCAACATGTCATGCCGATTCTTGATTCGTTGCCCATAGTTCCTTAGCAACTTCAGTTTTTCTGCTAGCTTCGGATCCCGAGTTGTATTCGCACCGCCATCGCCAAAGGCTCCCAGATTTTTGCCAGGATAAAAACTGAAACAACCTATATCGCTGAACGAACCACACCGTTGACCATCGATCTCTGCGCCGTGCGATTGAGCACAGTCTTCAACAATGCGCAATCCATGGCGATCGGCAATATCTCGAAGCTCTAACATCCGTGCAGGCTGCCCATACAGATGGACCGGAATAATGGCCTTGGTTCGTTTCGTAATTGCGTCTTCGACGAGGTTCACATCGATATTAAAATCGGTTGGGTCGATGTCGACAAAAACGGCTTCAGCGCCGGTATATGCAATTGCAAAGGCGGTAGCGACATAGGAGTTACCAACCGTGATCACCTCGTCACCCGCGCCGATTTCTAACGCCCTCAAGGCCAAATGAAGGGCATCGGTACCGTTGGCAACCCCAATGCAGTGAGGCACCTGGCAGTATTCTGCGAACTGGTTTTCAAACTGCTCAACTTCTTCACCAAGGATGTAGCGTCCCGCGTCAATGACGGCGGTCATTCGCGACAAAACCTCGTCACGAATGGAACGCGACTGGGTTGCAAGGTCGACAAGAGGAATGGCAGCTAAATGAGGTTGCATCGGGAGAACCTAAAATACACGGGGTAAGGGAGTAAAGTCTGAAGGATGCAAAACCGAATAGCAAAGCAACAAGCCGACAGTCCGCTAGTCCATGGTAATCATCGCGTCCGAATTACCACGATTTTGACACAAAACTTCGAATTTGCTAATTCGATTGGTCCCGGTTTCTCCGCAAAACCTGCACAATACTACCTCATAAGCTCCATCCAGTGGCTGTCCGCAGGTGCAGACGACACCCGTTTGACGTGCCGGCGAGCCAATCACCAACGCAAAGGCAGGAACGTCATGAGTTACTACGGCGCCAGCCCCGATCACACTGTAAGCCCCTAGTTCAAGACCAGGGCAAATCGTGGCGGCAGCACCGATCGAACAACCCTTTCGCACCACCGTTGTTGCGAGCCAATTCGCTCTCGTAGAGTAACGAGAATGGGCTTCCGGCATTCGCGGTGATCGAGGATAGCGATCATTGGTAAACGTCACTCGAGGTCCGATAAAAACGTCATCCTCGATCGTGACTCCCTCCCAAACACAGACCTGGTTCTTTACCGTAACGTTGTTTCCAATCAGCGCTCCGCTCTCCACAAATGCATGATCGCCTATGTTGACATTGCATCCAATCTTCGCACCTTTCATAACATGTGCAAAAGCCCAAATGCTTGTTCCGCTACCTATTTGATCCGATTCAACGAGTGCCATTGGGTGGATTTTCATTTTTTGCAAAATCGAAATGGAACACAGTTCCTATCGAACGCTTTTGGATCTTGTCTTGCGTTTGGGGCGATTGAGCGATGCCAATTCGACTGGATGTCCCATGTTGATCAATGATTGATGTGCTGCCTCCAGAACTTCTACCACCGCCAAACCGTTTTCACCACCAGTTAAGGGAGGTGTTTCCTCGCGAATGCAACGCAAAAAATCGGCGCATTCGGCTTTCAAGGGTTCTCGCTCTTTGACAAATGGACAATAGCTACCACCATATCGATACGAAATCTGGAACTCTGCGAAATCACCTGACAACGGCGGGGCTTCGATTCCTTTGTCATGGATCTTGATCTTTTCGTGCTCCAAATCATCATAAACCGCCATCTTCTTGTCACCGACCACCGTTAGCACCCGTTCTTTTCGCGGATCAAGCCAACTGACGTGGATCATTCCCATCGTTCTATCGCCAAAGCTCATTGAAAGATTACAGACATCGTGGATTCCAGGTTTGAGAAGATCGATGCCGGTGCAGCTAACGCGATCTGGCCGAGCGTCCAAAAGATACATCATCATGGAAATGTCGTGCGGAGCGAGATCGTACAAAGCGCTCACGTCCGTTCGAACCGGTCCTAGATTGAGTCGACGACTACTGATGTAGTTGATCTTGCCCAACTCGCCGGCGTCGATGATTTTTTTCAATGTCTGTACGGGAGACGAGTGAAGGAATACGTGACCTACAAAAAGAGTACAGTTATTTCGTTCCGCCAAAACAATCAAATCTTTACATTGCTGCGAAGTCTTCGCCAAAGGCTTTTCAATGAAGACATGAATCCCCTTCGCTAATGCCTTAGCCGCAAGCTCAAAGTGCGTGTTGGTTGGAGTTGCAATGACCAACGCATCAACGATATTGCGTTGCAAAAGCGCATCGTAGTCTTCAATTGGATACACACCTGGATACCGATCCTTGATGCGAAACAATTGGTCATAACTCTGGTCACAAACAGCGGTCACTTTGCAATCGGGCAATTCCGAAAAACACCGAACCAGGTTTGGACCCCAATAGCCTAAGCCGACAATACCGATACGAATCATGATGCAAGTTTCTTTGGAATAAATGTAGCTAAACGACGAATACTAGCCGTCGAACAAGGGAATACACCTACTTGTTTCCCTTCTTTAAAACCAAAGTGACTGTCTTTGCAAGGATCCATAAATCCAACCGGAGCGATCGACTCTCAATGTATCGAATATCCAGTTCAACCATTCGGCGAAACGTCAATCGATTCTTGCCGCTTACTTGCCACAACCCCGTAATACCCGGAGTTGCTTCGAATCGTCTTAACTGCCACGCTGGATAATCTTGCCAATCGAGAACGTCCGGCCGAGGACCGACTAAACTCATCTCACCTTTAAGTACATTGATCAATTGAGGTAACTCGTCTAGGGAGGTGCTTCGTAGAAATCCACCCCATGGAATCAGCCTTGAGCTCATGTCAGGCTTCGCAACGACCGCATCGCTATTTGCCAGGTCCGCCACAAACCGCCGATGCTCCTCGGTCACAATTAGGTTGTTGGCCTGATGCAACGTCCGAAACTTGTAGATTACGAGGTACTTTCCCATCTCACCTAAGCGTAATTGCTTAAAGAGCACCGGACCTCGCGAGACGCACTTGATGTAGAGGGCAATTCCAGCGAAAAGGGGAGCTAACACAAACAGCAATGCACTCGCAAAAACAACGTCACACCCTCGTTTCCACCGAGGCATCGGGTGATGCCTTAACTTAGAAAAAGCGAATGCACGGGAGGCAACCTCATCAACCTCATTCTCAGTCAGAGAACTCGTTGATCTAAGATCGAATCTTATCGACTTAGCCACCGTATCAATTGGAATTTGTAGATCTCCGACGCGTTGCAAAACTAGTGGAAGTGACCGTCTAATGAAAAAATGCCATTATGAAAATTATTCTAATCCCTGGTATTCGTTTTTCCAAGGCGTTTCGAAAAACTCCTCCATCACCGCCGACGCATCCCTGCTAAAGTCAGGATTTTGCCAACACTTTTTGAATCATTTCCTGGGCTTTTGTGTTTTCTAAATTTGTGTGGGTTTGCAGCCGACGATTCTTGCGCATTTCGACCTATTGCCATGCCAGTCAACGTCGCGCCGGCCGCCCCCAAATACTCTTTGCGATTGATACGTTTCGACATAATCTCTCGTGTTGTAACATCACTGCTCACATGCGACGCGGCAAAAAACAGAAACCGCTTATCATGCATCAAACCAATCCATCCGTCATCCATCCGATGGGACAGATCATGGTATTCGCAAAAAAAAAGGAATGCAACGCTTGACCAGCAAATAGGATGGAGAAAATCCGAAAACGCAACATCACCGCAACGATAGGAAGGGTTTTCATTGTCAGAACCCAACTACCCGAATAGGGAATATTAAAAATCGCTTCGAGTAATAACCACATTTAGGGTGACGAAGGCGGATACTCGCAGTTCACCCGCAGGTAGGTAGAACTGGATCGTTTTAACGGTTTCGATAGTCACTTCGCCTCCTGTCGGTAGAAGAAATGAGGCCTGCGAGTATATCGCGACCGTGCAGGCTTTGGTAGACTGTTGCAATTTGCAAATTAAGTCGCAGAAAAGGGAGATCGCGTGTTATGACTAAACTCACTGAATACTTTCATACTGCGGCCGCAGCCGAGTACTTGGGCGTGGCGCAAAATACGATTCGCAAGTGGGCAGCACGCGGCGATATTCCGATGCATCGGAATCCAGCCAACGGTTATCGACTGTTCAAACGTGCAGATCTAGACCTGTTCCTCAAAAAAACAGCAAAAGCGGTCAACAGCAAGAAGTAAACAATCGCTTCGTTCCAAGTCACCAAAACGATCTATACGAAAAGCACGATGCCAACCCCTCTCCAAGAAATTCTTGCTGCCTTCCGTTCGAGCTCTCGAACTCAGCGAGAGAAAGGGAACTATTTCGAAGAACTGATTCGCACCTACCTACGCTATGAACCTATCTATGCGGATCTCTACAGCGATGTTTGGTTACTGAGTGAAGTTCCCCTACCTTTTTGTCGCTGATATTTCGCAAAAGGAAGCTCGGCTGGAAATTGTAGATGGTTCTCAGCGAATTCGAACGTTGGCGGAGTTTTTGACGAACGAACTCGTTCTCAGTGATCTCGACAAGCTATCCGCTTGAACTCTTCCTCCGTGTCATTACCGTCAGCCCGGAAACTAACAAAATCGTGAATAGAGATGGATTAGCGAATGCCTCCATGCATGTCGAACTACCCTGGCATTCGTCTAGCAACTGGCAGCCGACCGAGGTGACTCAGTTCATCAACCACGTTAACAGTGGTGCCGAAACGCTGATTGTTGGTACGGATGCTGGCTTGGCATACTTGAAGGCACTGGGCAATCCTGATGGACCGCATGCCTTGGCGAAGGATCTGCTTGGCACTCATCTGGCAGCGATGCTAGGCCTGCCAACTTTCGATTATGCGGTAATCGAGGTGACCGAACTGGACGAGTTGCCGTTCTTCAACGGAGGAAATGCAGAACCCGGTCCGGCTTTCGTTACTCGGGGTGAAGAGGGCTCGGTCTGGGATGGCAGCAAGCGATTGCTTAAGAAGATCGACAATCCCGATGTCATTTCAGGATTGGTCGTCGTCGATACGTGGCTACGGAATACCGACCGGTATTATCTACCCAAGAGCCGAGAAAACTGGGATAATGTATTTTTCAGTAAGGAAAGCTCCGAAGAAGGGACGCTTTCCTTGCGAGCCATGGATTTCAGTCACGCAATCCAATACGGTGGTGAATTGACCACAGGTGTCAGTTCGATCAATAACATCAAGGATGACGCAGTCTTCGGGCTTTTTCCTGAGTTTCGGAAAAAGTTATCCAGAGATGCAATCCGGCACTTCGCTAGCACTCTCGGCGGTCTGTCGCGGTCACAAATTGAGGATGCCGTGGATTTAATCCCCCAACAGTGGCATTTGGATTCGTCCGTTCGGTCATCGCTTGCTAGCTATTTACACCAGCGAGCAAGCTTTGTGGCCGAAACGATTGAATCCAGATTGTTCGATCCGCCCCAACTTACTATAGACCTCTCTGATGGAGGTAAATCATGAACCCAGTTAAAGGCCATTACAGCATCGTCCAGTATTGCCCGGATCTCGCACGCCGAGAGACGGTCAACATTGGCGTTGTATTGCTCGTTCCTGAACGGGCGTTCCTGCAGTCCCGAATGGTTGTTGGCAACGAGCGTGTTCGTCATTTCTTTGGCACAAGCGGCAACGATGCCAAACTGCTTGGTGACTTCAAGAACAGCTTCGCAGCACGTATCGAAGCCGAGCAGTCGCGTGTATCAACGCTTGAATCGTTTCAGAAATTCATTGACACACGTGGCAACCAAATCCAGCTAACGGAACCGGCGTTTGTCAAAGTTCGAGAATGCCGAGAGACAATCGAACAGTTGTTTGAGCAATTGGTCGGTGGTAAGGCCAAGTCACACAAACGCGAGTCGTTCACGAAGTCGCTGCAGACGCGATTTGAGGCTGGCAAAGTGGCGAATCTAATTGAGACGAATGTTCCGATCTCAGTACCGATTCTCGATCGCGAAACCAAAGTCCCTTTTGCCTTCCAGAACGGGGCGTTTCACTTATTGCAGCCCGTAACATTTGCAGCGGATAAGGAAGAGACGAATTTCAACCGCGCGTTGAAGTACTCCATGGAGGGCAAGATTCTGCAAGAACACCCAGACGACGAGTATGGACAATTGAAATTTAACGTGATTGGACGCTTTGCCAGTATGTCCGATCCTTCAATACCAATCGTTCGCAAAGTGCTTGCTGAATCCGATGTCCGATTGCACCTAGATCGTGATCTTTCAGGCCTAATTGACGAAATACGGCGGACCGGAAAGCTTAGAACAAAACGCGTTTAAAACAGAACCGTCAGGTTAGCAGACCCGACGCCAACCTCTGGGCCACCGAGACCATGAACAACGCCGCTTATCCGCTGTCGCCCCAGCTCGCCAACATTCCGTCACCCGATCCGAAGATCCTGAGAGTTCGCCTTGACTGGGAAAAACCGTGTCGATCATAAGTCGGGCTGAACCGCATGCTAGCGCGTTGCGGCTGATTAGCCGAAGGGCGCTAGCCCACGGTTTTCGGCCCATGTTGTGATCGACGCCCACGGGAAAAACCGTGTCCTGGCCTGAATTTCCAGGATGAGAAAGAACTTAAAGCAGCTTGGGCTGACTCGTCAATAACTTGCCAACATTAGAGATTGATTGACGCATACTAAATTATCGATGAAGGTCCTCAACCTGCCCGAGCTAAAGATTGAATAAAATGAAAATAGAAACAATCCGAGTTCGCAATTTCAAGGCTTTGCAGGATGTGGAGCTGAAGAACCTACCAGCGTTCTGCGTGTTTGTGGGCAGGAACGGCAGCGGTAAGACAACGCTGTTTCGAGTGTTTGCATTCTTGAAGCATTGTCTGGAACACAACGTGCGCAGCGCGCTGAATGCCGAAGGCGGCAGGAACGGTTTTAAAGAAGTTGTTACACGGGGACACGAACAAGAATCCATCGACATCGAGATTCAGTTCCGCATGGAGATTGCCGGATATAACCGACTTGTGACCTACTCGTTGGAGATTGCTCAAGACAAGAAAGGGATGCCGTTTGTTCGACGTGAAATTCTGCGATACAAACGGGGTAGTGCTGGCAAGCCATTTCATTTCTTGGATTTTCAGAATGGCGAAGGCTACGCGATAAATAACGAAGAAGATTTTTCCAAACCGGATGAAGAACTGGAGCGCGAAAACCAAAAACTGAACTCATCTGATACTCTTGCGATTAAGGGGCTCGGTCAATTCGAGCGATTCAAAGCGGCTCAGGCATTTCGTGGGCTTCTCGAAGATTGGCACATCTCCGATTTTCACATCAGCGATGCCAGGGGTGTGAAAGACGATGAGGACGCGATCCACTTGTCTGCAAACGGTTCAAATCTCCCAGCTTTCGCACGCTACATGTTTGAGCAACATCGCGAGGAATTCGAGCGAGTCAAGCAGAAGATGCGAGACCGGGTTCCTGGGATACAGGACATCGAAGTACGCATAACCGAGGACGGACGTCTATTGGTACGATACCAAGATGGTGCATTTTCTGAACCATTTATCGATAAGAATGTCTCCGATGGCACAGTGAAGATGTTCTCATACTTGCTGTTGCTGCACGATCCCAAGCCACATCCAGTACTGTGCATTGAAGAACCAGAGAATCAGCTTTATCCACAACTCATGACGCTACTCGCGGAGGAGTTTTTGCAATATGCACAACGTGGTGGACAAGTATTTGTTTCAACACACTCGCCGCAATTTCTGAATGCAGTCCCACTTGAGAGCCTCTACCACATCGACAAGGTACAAGGTGTTTCACGCATCGTTGCGATTGCAGATGACCCCTTGATTTCGTCTCAAATAAAGGCTGGCGACCTAGCTGGGTATCTTTGGGAGCAAGGTCTATTCACGGGTGTGAGTAAAAGGATTGCACGGCGATGATCGTGTTTCTAACTGAGGAGAAGTCAATGCAAGTCACGCTGGAGAAGTTGATTGCAGCGCGCTGGCCGAAGTCAACGCCAGGAATCAGTTGGATCGTTTTGTCCTTTCAGGGAAAAAGCGATCTCGAAAAAAACATTGCTCCGAAAATGAAGAACTGGAACTATGGAACTCCGCACTTTGTTATTCTCCGAGATCAAGATGGAAATGACTGTAAGGCTATAAAAGCTGCGCTCCGACGGATGGCGAAACAGGGCGGTCAACCGTTCACGGTGAGGGTTGTCTGCAATGAGCTTGAAAGCTGGTTTCTAGGTGAGCTCGATGCAGTCGAAGCAGCGTACCCGAAATCGAAGGCCAGCAAGCACAAACAGGCCGCAAAGTTTCGTGTACCTGATGCGTTGGGAAACGCCAATCGAGAACTTGAGAAGCTAGTCCAAGTCGCTGGGAAAGTGGGGCGCGCCGTGGCTATCGCCAGCTTTTTTGATCCAACGAAGTGTATTTCAAAGTCTTTTCAAGTGTTTCGGCAAACAACGTTCGAACTATTCGGTAAACAAAGTGCGTGAATCATGAATCCAGTTAAAGGCCATTACAGCATCGTCCAATATTGCCCAGATCTTACTCGTCGCGCACGTAGTGAAATCGAACTGATACTCAAGCCTATAGAGCCTAAAGAATAAGAGGAGCGTGATGTCGATTTTGGAGTTGATGGCCCCATCGCCGTTTCGCGATCGGTTTTATTTTCCGATTTCGGAAAAGACAAAGTGCCCCAAGGTCTACTTGGACGGCAACTCGCTCGGCCCCATGCTGCGATCCGTTCCCAAACATCTTCAGCAGGTCATCGAGCATCAATGGGCCGAACAATTAATAGGTGGTTGGAACGCAGGTTGGCTGGATCTGCCAACCCGCCTCGGAGATCTTGTGGGAAAAATCCTTGGTGCACTGCCAGGCGAGACCTTGATCGCAGACTCCACCTCCGTGAATCTATTCAAGCTCGCGGCTGCAGCTATCTCAGAGCGTCCTCAACGTTATCAAATATTGACCGACAGATCCAACTTTCCTTCGGATCGCTATGTGCTAGATCGCTTGCAGAGTATCGTAACCAACAAGATCGAGGTTCAAACCATTCCTTGGAGTGTCGATTCCAGAACGAGTGTGCTTGAGATTCTTGAACAGGCCATTACGTCCCACACATGCTTGATCTGCTTGTCACACGTTGATTATCGAAGCGGTTTTGCATTCGACATTCCCGCGATAACTCGATTGGCGCATCGGCACGGTATCCGCGTTTTGTGGGACTTGAGTCACAGCGTTGGGGTGATACCAATCGAACTCGCGGCATGCCAGGTCGATTTGGCCGTCGGATGCACTTACAAATTTTTGAACGGAGGGCCAGGTGCGCCTGCTTTTCTGTATGTTCGAAGCGACTTGCAAAGTCAGCTTCAGAATCCGATCGCAGGCTGGCTGTCCGCCGCCAAGCCCTTTGCGTTTGGTGACCAATTTGAGCCGAGTGATTCTATTCGGCGTTTTTGGGTTGGAACGCCGCCTATCCTATCGATGGCTGCCATGGAGCCTGGGCTTCAGCTGACTTTAGAGGCGGGCGTCGAGTGGTTGAGGGACCGTTCGATTCGTTTGACGGGCTATGTCATCGAACACGCAACACACCGCCTGAGCAAGTGGGGCTTTTGCGTGGTGACTCCCAGTCATCCTGCCCAACGAGGTTCGCATGTAGCCCTCGCACATCCGGAAGCATGGCGCATCACGCAAACGCTCGTGGAAAAGTAGGATATCATTCCGGACTTTCGTCCACCCAACCTCATACGGCTTGGCATTGCATCTCTCTACAACAGTGTACAAGAGTTAGATCAAACAATCGATGCGTTGGAAAAGATCGTAACTGAACAGGAGTTCGAGCGCTATTCCGACGCCGCATCTGGAGTCACATGACCGAGTAGCCAGACCACCCCGTCCTGGCAACGATCGTAGGTTGTTCGACCACGATGGATTTATCGGTCAAGCGTTTAAAGAGCAAACTCGGCCAGCGATCACATTCGAGAACACCTTCGCCGACAGTATAGGAGTCACCAAGACACAGAATTCGCATTTTTCCTACTTTTAAAGTTTGCAAAACAGTGCACGAGGTTGTGTATGCAATGCGTTTCGAACGTTTGATTTTCAATTACATTGTACGACCCGTTCCCTGGCTCTGCCGCAGAGCCTCGTATGATGAATTTGGGCTGAGCGACATCGCTAGCCCATCCGTTCGGGGCTTGTCCCCGACGGATGCGTTTTGGCGTACTAAACAAAAGGGCGTCCCAACTTCCGTTCCCCTCAGCTTTGCCCGCCGGAGGCGGGCAAAGCTGAGGGGAACGGGTCGTTTCGCAAGTGCGGGCCGTTAGTACGCCAAAACAAGGTTGGTGGGGGACGAGCCCCCGACCAACCTGAAAGGCCAGATCGCAGAACAGGACATAAGTCGCATATGCACAATTTTTGCGAACTTCTATTGGTCGCACAGCCCAGGCAGAGCCAAGGAACCAGTAGGTGGCGATCAGCGAGAATTGTCCGAAATTGGCAAGTATATGCCACAAAGAAAGTTAAGATCGCCCTCTCCACTTCGTTGTCACACCGAGTTGTTTTCGCAGCATCGCTAACCACTGAAGAGAAATAAACCACGCTACGCCCAATGGATGCAGCAAGGCACCGCGGTAGGATTGATGGAATCGTTTGCAAGCGATAAGTCGAGGCAAAAAAGAAACCGCAAACGCTATCGAAAGGATCGTCAATGCAATCGAAGAATCGCTAAAATAGTATCCCCAAAGCAACGATGGCCCAGGTAAAACGGCACCTCCCACCAATAATATTGTAAATGGGAGGATCAAGCGTGCGTTGGCAATCCCCTCTGTCGCATTCTTGAGCAAACCGTTACATACTTGAGCGGTGGAAGTATACATTCGACAACACGCTATGTCGGTCGCATCGAAAATATCGGTTCTATGTCCAGCTCGGCGAAATGCGCGCGGCAATTGAATGCCGTCATGGCGAGAGCCCCGAATCGACGAATGGCCATCGATCGACAAGTACACCCGTTTGTCTGCAAAAAAAAGCTGTCCGCAGCCTGCCGCCAGTCCGACCCCCAGCGACGATCGCATTCGATCGATTGGAAGATAGCCGAGCAGTACATAGTGCATCAAAGGAATGAGCATTTTTTCCGCGAGCGTTCCGGTCTCTTGCATTGGAAAGCCGCTGATGAGTGGTGCCTGCCGTCGCATCTGTTCGGCGACGCAGCGCGAGACAGCATCCCTGGACAGCCTAACATCGGCATCTAAGAAGAGCAGCCACTCGTGCTGTGATTGATTTGCCAATTGCCAACAGGCATATTGTTTCCCATTCCAACCCGATGGTAAATCGGTTGACGTCAATAGGCGAACCCTTGAGTCGCGAGCGGCATACTCTTGGATCACGCTGGCTGTCTCATCTTCCGAGTTATCGTCCATGACCAGAACTTCAAAACTGGGGTGGTCATTCGACAAGATAGCCGCCATCGCAGGGCCAATGCTGGCAGCTTCGTTCCTGGCGGGTATCAGCACGCTGACCCGTTTTTTCGTCGCCAATTTTAATAGCTGTGCATCCGAAGAAGCGAGCTGAAAATCACCCCCATTTTTAATGTACATCGCGACAGGCAAAAGCGCCAGCAGCAAAACTACCAAAGAGTAAAGGATCATGGACGGAGGGCTATTGCGTTCTGTTCAATCTACGTTTTAGTGTGCAAATTCGCCAACGATGGATCGGTAGTAAGCGATGGTCCTTTTGATTCCTTCTTCTAAGCGAACTTGGGGTTCGTATCCAAGCAGCTTTCTAGCAAGCGAAATATCCGCAAGGCTATCGCGCACATCTCCTACTCTAGCCGGCTGAAAATCAGGCTCAATGGATCTGCCGAGCATGGTCCCCAAAATTTTCAGCAACTGCAACAACGAGGTCTGACCGCCATCGGCTACATTGATTGTCCGTCCACCGATATTGGGGCGTTCCGAGGCAAGAAGATTTCCGTGAACAACATTGGCAACATAGGTAAAGTCACGAGATTGCAATCCATCGCCAAAAATGAGTGGACGCTGTCCATTCAAAATGCGGCTTACAAACAGTGGAATCACTGCTGAGTAGGGACTGTCGGGGTCTTGGTGGGGACCGAACACGTTGAAATAGCGGATGCCTACCGTTTCCAAGCCAAAGCTATGGTAGTAGGCTTGGCAATAGTATTCGCCGCTTAGCTTTGCGACGGCGTACGGGGAAAGCGGCATAGGCAGATCCGATTCACGCTTCGACGAAGTGGGTTGGTCGCCATAAGCGCTGCTGCTTGCGGCGTAGACAAAACGCTTCACGCCTGCCTGAACGCTATGATGAAGCATATTCAATGTACCCGTGGCGCAAGCCTGATGGGTGTCTAATGGACGCTCTAACGATAGAGGAACCGATGCCAAGGCGGCTTGATGGAACACCCTTTCAACCCCAGAAAGCGCTTCTCGGACCGCGATGGAGTCGCATATATCCCCTTCGATAAAATCGATCCGGTCAGAAACCTCATCGAGGTTCGCTCTCTTGCCCGTGGCTAAATTGTCGAGGACTCGCACCTTGTGCCCAGCATCCAACAGTCCACGAACGATATGCGACCCAATGAACCCGGCTCCACCTGAAACCAAACAACGGACCATATGCACTCCTCAAACGAGACGGTATTGGGTTGAACGATCGCTAACACTTTGTCCATCGTTACGCGGCGAATTGCTCCGAGCACAAATCTACCGACCAAGCTCCAAGAATCGTGAGGCGCTCTTTCTGAAGCAGTTTCAGCGCCCGGATTGTTTCTCGCGAATTCGATGGATCGAGAAACTGGACCACGATTCCATCGCATAGTCTACCAATTCGCGGCACTAGTGGGAAACCTACATCCCCCAAATCGAACACGATCAGCCCAAATTCTAGCTTCCATCGAGGCAATTCGGCTAGCTGTGCATACCACGCCTTCGTCCCGGTTTTCGTCTGGTCAAAATAGGACCACCGAGCGTCTCGATACAAACTGCACTTTGGTAAATCGTCGGATCTGACATCATTAGGTTTGCGTACGGTGACGAGAATGGCGTTTCGATTCGTCTTAACGCAACAGCGTGTCACTATTTCACTGACGACAGAACGAACTTTTAAAGGGTCGGCTTCACCCACCGCCCCAACGCCTAACACGAACGATTTTGACCTGTTGATGTGTTTCAAAATCCCATCAATCGGTAAATGAACAATGTGCGACATGGGCTGCGCCACTTCGATGGTTGCGACCGAGGATGGGGTTGCGACCGAGGATGGGGTTGCGTCCATGGCGATGCGGTATGCCTCTAGCTGCGGAAGCCATCCTGCGAGTGGCGAATCATGTTCTGAAGAACTCATGAGTTTCTCAGTTTGGAAAACAATTTAGCGTAAGGATGTAGGACCGCGCGGTGTGCGGCATCGCTAGCTTGCGCGACCCCATTTCGAACGGACTCTAGATCATCTTCAATGACGAGCAGATCGCGATCGTCGCTCATCGCTTGTCGATCGCGAACTCGCTCCGATTCGACGGTGTTGGAAACGGTGTTGGAATAGCTGTGCATTCCCGAGAAAGCAATAACATCCGTGTGAGCCTGATGAGCCAGCCGACGATCATCGGCTAGGCTTTGTTCCCTCGTCTCGGTAAATGCAAATGAACTTTCATTCGCAACGACATCGACTGAGGTGGCGGGATCGAAAGTCATCGCGCTCAGATTGAGACCGGATACCAGCTCTCGCATTTCCTCTTCGATTTGTCGTTCTAAATTTGCAGCTTGTTCGGGCGAGATATTTGAAACCGTTTCGATATAGGGAGTCTCCGCAAACTCGAACGCCTCGTGGGAAGCCGCAATTGCCTGATCGATCGCAAAGCGATCGGGATTCACTTCGGGTTTCGATAGCGTTGGTGCCGTAAAAAAATCATTTGCTTCGTCGAAGGCCAATGGTTCATCGTCAATCGGGTTCTGATGCGTCACGCCGAAGCTCGATAGATCGTAATTCAGGTTTCCGTACGACGCACCCGAGTACGCTTGATAGCTATCCGAGGACTGGACAGGGATTGAAAACTCCTCGTCAAAATCGCCAGCAAACACGTCTAGCAAATTCTTCGTGGGCGACGTCGGCGGGTTTGGCAAACTAACGGCATCCTCGAAATCGTTTTGAGGATGAGATCGCTGGCTGTCGAGGTGTGTCTCTGAATCCTCATGAAAATTATCGTCAAGTTGCCCGAATTCAATATTCGAATGCGATGAGACTTGCGCTTGGGTTGCCGAAGAACCCTTCATCATCATTTCAAAACTCGTAGCCATTGGAGTTTGGCTGACAGTTGGCGATTGGTCTACAGTTGTCGATGGGCTTGTCTGCGGTTGTTGATAACTTGTGGGGGCTAAACTGGAATTGGAGTGAGTTGGGCTCTTTGCCAAAGATTCGGGTTCGCTCCACGGATTTGGGAGTTGTTGCAGCATGCACCAAGCTCGGCCCACCATCGCTGCCGAAACGGGACGTTGGCGTTCATTGCTTGCTGACAACAACGATTGGTCCGCGAGTTGATCAATCAATCGTGGGATTCCATCCGATCCTCGAAAAATCGCATCCAGGGCGTCGCGGGTCATTACCGTGGCCCCCTCAACTCCGCTCAGTTCCATTTTGTGGATGACATACTGGCCGGTTTCTTGATTGCTAAGTGGAGTCAAGTAGCAACGGGCTGCGAGCCGTTGGTTAAGCGAATCCATGTGTGGATGCGAGAGACAGTCCTCCAATCGCATCGTGCCGCATAGAACTAGTCGAACTCGAGGGATCCCATTACGAACCACGTTGGTGAGTAGGCGTATCTCATCAAGCAGTTTCATGGAAAGCGTCTGGGCTTCGTCAATCACCAAGACCAAGCCATCGGTCGGATTTTCGGTAGAGGGTTGAAGCCGACTCATCAGGGTGAGACGCAGTTCACCTTCGGTCATATCCCGATAGGGCATCCGCAATTCAAATAGAAGGCTTTGCAATAAAGCCCGGCGTGTGATGAGTTGGGAACTCGACAACATCACCACTTCAAAATTGCGGCGGAAACTATCGGCAATCCGCAAGCAGCACATGGTCTTTCCCAATCCCGTTCCACCAAAGATTGCGACCGGACCTTCGCCCCGCTGAATAGCCCGAGACGCAGTTTGAAAAGTCTGTTCGATGCAAGTCGCAGGGAAATAGCGGTCGAGTGTAGATGCGGCGAGGAATGGTCTTTTGACAAATCCAAAGAATGATTCGTACATCCGTTCGTTCCGTTGTAAAAATGGCTTTACGAGCTTAGTCTGTAGTCCTGTGATCGGTCGCTGAACAACGGAAGCTTTAGTCTGATCGTTACAATCCTAAAAAATTACCCAATCATTTAAGTCGTTCTACTTTGCCACCTTTGAGGCGAACCAAAGCGTCGCATTGCTGCGCGATATTCTCGTCGTGCGTGACCATGACGATAGTGAGTCCGGTATCTCGGTTCAGGTCCCTCATCAACTGCAATATGGATTGCCCAGACTCTTGATCGAGGTTCCCTGTCGGTTCATCCGCCAGTAGCAACTTGGGGTCGGTAATCAATGCTCTAGCGATCGCGGTTCGTTGCATTTCGCCACCGGATAGTTCACAAGGCTTGTGATGTAACCGATGCGAAAGGCCGACCAAATCCGTAAGATCTTTTGCCCGTTTGATGATGGATGCACGGTTGCGAAAATAGGAAACAACGCTCCGGCCAATCATGGCGGGAGCGATCACATTTTCTAGCAACGTGAGCTCTGGAAGCAAATGATAAAACTGAAAAATCATTCCCAGTTGCTGGTTTCGGAACGCATCGCGTTTGCGAGCGGGCAGATTGTCTGTGCGTTGGCCATCGAAATCAATCTCGCCGGAGTCTGGCCGATCGAGCGTTCCCAGCAAGTGAAGTAGAGTGCTTTTACCGGAACCGCTTTGGCCAACGATCGCCGTTATCTTGCCACGTTCCGCGCTGAAATCGACCCCTTTTAGTACCGGCACGATCGTTTTGCTGCGGCGGTATGATTTTGTGACATCTCGAGCTACCACAATCGACTTGCGTTCCTCAACGGATGGCAAATGCGTCTTTGCAATAGCGTTCTCGAGGGAATTGAGTTCGAGTTCTGGCCGGACAACGCGATAAGTCCCCGTGGCAGGTTTGGAAGGCTTCGACAATATTTTCGCAGGTGTGGAATTATTCATAACGCAAGGCCTCTACTGGATGCATGCGAGCAGCACGAATGGATGGCAAGACGCTCGCCATGATCGCGATGAAGACCGCGCCGATGCTGACCCAGACGATAGTGAATGGATGAATGATGGTTGGGATCGAGTCAAAATAGTAGACAGTTGGGTCAAAGACTTCGCGACCGGTAAACCACTCTAGGATTCGGGCGATTTCGTTTATCTTCCAAACAAAGAGCAGGCCACATAGGACTCCCGCGCCTGACCCAACCGAGCCAAGCAATACGCCATAGCCCAAAAAGATCGAAGCGATACCGCTGCCTGGTGCACCCAGTGATTTGAGTACCCCAATGTCTCGCGTTTTTTCGACTACGATCATGAAAAATGTGGCTAATATCCCGAAGCCTGCCACCGCGATAATCATGAACAAGAGAACATTGAGTATGGTCGTCTCCATTTGCACAGCGGCCAACAGGGGGCCTTGTGTGTCACGCCATGAGTTGACTTGGACATAGGATTCAGACGGAGGGAATTCGTCTCTCAATGCATCGCGGGCAGCCGATAGGTCCGAGCCCGCCCTGAGTTTGATTTGAATCGAGGTAACAGCTCCGACCTTAGACATCGGGTCGATCATGCCGCGAGCCCGCTGCAATGCTTCGATGGGAACAAACGCAAACGTCGCGTCGTATTCGCTCATCTTGCTCTCGTAAAAATCCACAACTGTGAACATCTCATCTATGGCTCGTGGAGGAGTACCGGCGTTGGGAAATGCAACGCTCACATCATCGCCCGGTCGAATAAAGAAATAGTCTTTGACCTTGCCTAACGAATCCCGGCCTCGAACACTTCCAATCCCGATTCCGAGAACAATTCCCGTTCGTTGCTCCTTGGATGGATCAAATACCCTGCCATGACCGGCCGATAAAACGGGCGCCATGCTAGGACCAGTAGGCATCGATTGGAGTGTCAATTCCTGAGCTTCAGTTGTCGGCGCACTCAGGCTTGCTTCCTCAGGCGCATCAACGTTGTTAACGATCAATTGATTGGAGAGTTGGTTTCGTTGGTCCTGCTGTATCTTTGCTTGAAGCCGATCGTAACGCTCGAGTTCGGTTTGCCGATCCTTCTTAAGCTGTTCAACTCGATTTCTATATTCCCAACCGGACGGTTGCAACGCTTCTCGTTCCGGCGCGTAGCCTGATTGCTTTAGGTTGAAATCCAATTCCGATCGGTTGTCGGGATGGATCAGATACTTGCTAAAATCACTAACGCTCGCGTACGTTTTCTTATCAATGCCGATGAGATTGATCTGCTGAGTGTGTGCGGATCCGTGGTGTTGAAACGTCATCATGGCAGGAAGCGTCACAACGGTCGTGATCCCTTCCACGGATGTGCCAATCCTGGCTCGAATCCGATCAATATAAAAATTGGGTTCGGAAATGCCATTTGTGCCCCGCGTTTCAACGACCAGGTCGCTCAAAATTCCGTGCATTCGATCCTGCATTTGCGAGGTAAAACCGTCCATGACGCTGTTGACAACGATTAGAGTCGCAACGCCCAGCGTCACAGAAACAATCGATGCCAAGGCGATCCACCGAGTCTTCAAATAGCGCCAACACAACAATAACTTGTACATTTCGCTCTCCTTTGCTCGCACCGCCGACTAATCTGACTTTCACATCCAAAACGGTGTTGGAATGCAAAAACCGTCGTGGACGGTAAATAGCATCCCTACCCTTTCCGATGCCAGATCATTCGAAAGAGCCCGTACGAACGACAAAGTGCGCGAAAACTTGGATTGCATTAGCATAAATAAGGCAAAACGGACTACACGGATGGTATCAGCCACATTTGCATGCTAAGGTGGAGCGTCGCTTCTTCACGCTCTTTCCGAACACAAACCCGGCCAAACGCGTAGAATGCCACCCCCCTTGAGAGCTAATTATTCCGACCATGTAGGTGCTCCGTGACTGCAAAAATCCTTTTCGTCGATGACCACGAAATAGTGCGTTTGGGGATTCGACAAATGCTGATCGGTACCGATCTGGAAATTGCGGACGAAGCCGGAAACTCAGAAGAGGCATACAATAAATTCTTGGCGTCTAAGTTTGCACTCGTGATGTTGGATGTTCGCCTCCCCGGGGGAGACGGTTTGCAATTGCTCGGCAAAATCAAGACGCATACACCCACCCAGCCCGTATTGGTTTTTTCCGCCTACGATAATCCAACCTATATTGCACGAGCAGTCGCGCTTGGGGCGAACGGATTTCTACTTAAATCCGATTCGCTAGAAAAAATAATCGATGCAATCCAGCGGACGTCCAAGGGGGAGACCATCTGGAGTCGAGAGGAATTGAGACGGGTCACAGGTTCGTTGGCAACGATGCGAGTTGGAAGCGATTCAGAGATCCCGCTCACACAGCGTGAAGGCGAGGTGCTTAAGCAATTGGCAAACGGCCTTACGAATAAGGAAATTGCACAGTCGCTCGGCATCAGCTACGAAACGGTGAAAGAGCATGTACAGCACATCCTTCGAAAAGTTGGAGTGTCGGACAGGACACAAGCGGCCGTCTGGGCTGTTAGAAAAAATTTGGTTTAGGTCCGCGAGGGATGAATAGGGATAAACGATCACGAAAAGTGAGTAGGCACGGAATGGGTCGCGTTGGGAAACAGTCTGGTTGGTTCGCGTTGATCATGCTCATTACGACAGCCGTATGGGGTGGCAAGGCTTATTCACAAGAGGAAAGCGCTGCGGCAACAGAAAACCTTCGCTACCAACTCGGCAAGCGAGTCCGACGATATGAGTTGCTTTGGGAGGCTTCGAACAAGGTGAGTCGTGCGGCGAGTACGGATGCCATGGAATTCGCAGTCCAGCAGTTCTTTCGTCTGGATTTAGCAGGTGCAGCAAAAAGTATTGACGACGCTTGGCTGGCAATGGTGCCATCGCCGACCGCTCTCCAAAGAAACGCAGCGCCTATGTCCTTGTCGGCTTCGTCACCCTTGCTCGATGCATCCGAGCCCGTCATCTTTTTGACTCTCAATGCAGTTTATCCTCAACTTGATGGCGATTGGAACAGTTCCGCGATCGTTCAGATCGAGCTGAATCCTGTTCTGAAAACCGCGAATAGCAAGCGACAATTCAAAGAGGTTTCATTGCAATCACTGCCGACCAAATTGGAGTGGAGATTGGACCTGCTGGAACCTGGCGACTATCAATTATCCGCAACGATCCGGCAAGAAGGGGCAATCGCTTCAATGGTGGGAACTCAGATTTCAATAGTGAAAGATAAGCAATCGAGGCTGAAAGCGATCAGTGCGTGGATCGAGGAAAACAAGAGAGGGGCAAAGACTTCGTCGCTTTGCACGGCCCGAATGTTTGGAAGACAATTGCTCTTGGCTGACCGGGGCAAGGATTTCGAATGCGACTTACCAATGTCGAATTGGTTTCGCGAATTTGAGTCCATCGCGTTCGCTACTCCCGTCGACCGGCCGATCGATTCGAGCGGCCGATGGCAAGTCTTGTCGGACGGTAAAGTAGAACAGGTTGTGCGTATTCAAATGCCCACGAAGCCGGTAGCGCGGACCAAATTGTTATTTGCATTTCACGGCGCGGGCGGAAGTGAGAATATGTTCTTTGAGGCATACGGAGCAGGCCGATTGGTCGAGCTGGCGAAACAAAGGAATTGGGTCGTCGTATGTCCACGCCAGGGGCTGACAGGACTCAGTATTTCGGCGGGTGCGATGATACCCATGCTAGAAAGCGATCTCGGCTTATCGTTCGATCGCGTTTTCTACGTGGGGCACTCGATGGGAGCTGGGCAAGCGATTGAACAAGTTTCTAAGTCTCAAGAACGGATCGAAGCCGTTGCAGCTATCGGAGGTGGCGGGAATCCGAGAGGGTCCGAGGCAATGAAGAAAATCCCATTCTTTGTTTCCGCTGGGGAGCGGGACTTTGGTCGAGGAAGAGCGAGCCAACTCTGTGAAAGCCTTCGTACTTTCGAGTGCAAGGTGGAATACTCGGAGTACCAAGATGTTGAACATTTGACAATCGTGCAAGCATGCCTCGACGATTTGTTTCGGTTTTTAGATCAGAGATAGGTTTAGTTGCGCGACGCTCGGCGTTGTGTTACTTGCGACACGGAGCGTCGCACAACTAAGGTGGGGGGACCAAAAAATCTAATGTGGACTAAGCACTAACATCACTCTCCTGAGAGTGAGGAGGCTGTAATCTTTTCACAACCGTCTATCTGTCGTAGCTGGCAGACAAATCGCGGGCCTAGGATTTCATTCATGTCTAAGTTTTTTTCATGTTGGCGGCTTTGCTTTGTCCTGCCGATCCCTTTTATTGTCATGACAGCTCAAGCAGCCATTTGTCAGGAAAAAGGCGCCAATTTTCGATCTGTTGGTATCGAAGAAAACGCGTTGGCTGTCGACGTCGATATCCAGAAGCTCGGGAAAGCGACCGCGGCCCTCCAGGCATTTGTTGACGACAAAAAGATTGCTGGCGCTGTGATGATGGTGTCGCGTCGAGGCAAGACGGTTTTGGCGGATTCTGTTGGACTGGGACGACTTGAACCCGAACAACCCATGCAGCTTGATTCAATATTCCGAATCTATTCGATGACCAAGGCGGTTACCAGCGTTGCGGCTATGCAATTGGTGGAACAAGGCAAGCTAGAATTGGATGATCTAGTATCAAAGCACTTGCCTGAGTTGGCGGCCCTCCAACTCGAATCAGATACGCATTCAACGATACCGACTGTTCGCGATTTGTTGAGACATACATCTGGGCTTACCTACGGAATCTTTGGCGACACTCCGGTAGATCGCAAATATCGAAGTGCAGGAATACTCTCACGCAACGATTCCAACCAAATGTTGATCGAAAAATTGAGTAAGATCCCGCTCCAGTACAAACCCTCGACAAGATTCTTGTATAGCGTTTCTTCCGACGTACTGGGTCGATTGGTTGAAGTCGTTTCCGGAAATTCCCTCGAGGTGCAGTTCTCGAAGAACATCTTCGTTCCACTGGGCATGCAGGATACTGGGTTTTATGTTCCCGAAGAAAAGGCGTCTCGTTTCGTCGATACCTTTGGACCCAAAGTAGCTGGCGGATTGAAAACAGTGGAGGTCGCGTCCTCAAGCCCATACCTTCGTGCACCGGTCTTTCAATCGGGCGGAGGCGGATTGGTTTCGACCGCAGGCGACTACATGCGTTTTTGCAACATGCTTTGCGGGCTCGGCGAATTGGATGGAGTTCGATTGTTGACGACCCAAACAGTCCGTGACATGAGTCGCAATCAATTGCCCAAAGATGTCTATCCGATTGAAATGAATGGATTAGCACGTCAAGGCGTTGGCTTTGGTCTCGGGTTCTCAGTTGTTGTCGAACCTATTTCCGGTTTTGAATATGTTCCACAAGGCGAGTATGGTTGGGGTGGTGCTGCGTCGACTCACTTTTGGATTTCACCCAAACATGAATTGGCTGTTGTGGTGCTTTCGCAAATCATGCCATTCACATTTCAATGCGAGTCCGCCGTGAAACCACTCATTTATGATGCAATAAAATAGGTGGGGCGTGACTCACCCACATGACTACGCCTGGAGGTCAAACCCAGAGTAAACGCCATCTTCATCTCGTTGCGGCTGAATCGATGTGGATCCAGATACTTCTCGGCGGACTAGCATTTCCCAAGTATCTTTTTCAATCTCCAAGATTTCCGTTAAGCTCTCGAGGGAGTATACGTCTTGCGTTTGGCCTGATTGGACCAATAGCTTGATCAGGAAAATGTACAAATCCGATTGTTGTTTTGCTAGCTCATGTTTCGGATCGATGATTCCTTCCAACAACTCCGTGAAAATGTCTTGGATCAATAGGACCCATTGTTGTGCATCTTCCGACTTCCCCTGGCGCCAAAGGTCCCGGACGTGGATTGACAATCCGTGGGCTTTTTGCAAAAGCAACCAGCGCAATCGTGCGGGAGATGCAGATTCTACTTCCTGCCGAAGAAATGCGTCTGTGTCGATCATAGGTTTGATTGTATGGATGGTGTAAGAGTTTCCTTGTCACGCATCTTCGGATGTTTTGCCCTCGATGCATTGAAAAATAGTGTCTCCTCGCACCGTTTGCTAAATTCCATCCCATGCAAACGTTAAATTCGGAGTGGCTCCCAAATGAAGGCGTCGTACGCTATTATTGGAGTGGGACTTTAGATGAGGTATTCTATATTCTGTCAAAAACTGTCATTGGGGTTAATGATGCGAAAATTGCATGCGTCGCTAGTCTTATTATGCGTTGTCGTTTCGTTCTTGGGATGCAAGCCTGAAGCGGATCGAATTCGGGATATGGAAGCTGCGGCTGTCGCACCACCTCCAGAGCCTCAAACACCTGACGAAGTAGCCAAAGTTGGGGTCGGGGTCCAAGGCAACTCACTCGATTCCATTAAGGGAAACGATCCTCGCATGCTGATCGTCGGACCTGCGAAAGCTTTTTTCAATACAAAAGAGAGAATTGTCTT
>JAYVPJ010000198.1:0-3538 GCA_043757445.1 Pirellula sp.
AGTCGACTGGATTCAGCGAGCGGCGCCAAGAGACGTCCGCCTGGCGACACGCGTTATCGCCGCTTCGCTGCAATCCTTGGTTCGTCCATTGTTCATTGCGGTTTCGCTACATAGCCCATTATTGTACAATGTAGAATGTCGAGAAACATAATCCGGCTAAAGGAGATTTGAAAGTGTCAGTCGCGGAATTTGCGAAAAATGTATACGAGGAAGACTTGCGTTCTTGCTTGGAACAAGAACACAGGGATGATTTTGTTGCGATCGAGCCATCATCTCGACGCTTCTTTTTGGGGAAGACTTTTCTCGAAGTTGCATTGGCCGCAAAGAAGGCGTTTCCTGACAGAAAGTCTTTTGTGATTCGAATTGGTCATGAAGCAGCCTTTCACATTGGAGCATTTTCTCCGTGAAGGGATTTGTGGATGACCGGAATCGAGCTTTGATTGCCATTCGAGTAGCCAACGGATTGAAGGCTGAACCCTCAGAAATTCTTGTTTGGATAGATACCGCTTTCGACGGTCACCTTGTGTTGTCCAAAGAGCTGATTAGTGAGTTGGCGCTTGACTCGTTGGTGGAAACAGAAGCCGTCCTTGCGGACGGCTCTAAGGTCTCGATGGAATCCTTTTACTGTGTTGTGGATTGGTTTGGACAAATGGTTCCAGTCCAAGTCATCGAAAACAAGGGGAGGTTCCCCTT
Organism: Pirellula sp.; assembly: GCA_043757445.1. Taxonomy (GTDB): domain Bacteria; phylum Planctomycetota; class Planctomycetia; order Pirellulales; family Pirellulaceae; genus JBKCUI01. The sequence goes on from JAYVPJ010000198.1 coordinate 694, forward strand.
GCTTGGAACGGGGCTACTTGATGGCAGAACCATTCAAATTTGCTATGACGCGAAAACAGTCTTGATCACATGAATGGACGCACGGCTACGCTAAGCCGGTTGCCGCGAGCCACCTTCCGTTTCAAAACCCCGTGGTCAGAACCTCGGGTTCAGCGTTTTGTTCGGCAACTTTCTTTTTCGCCGTGACTCGGATGAAGATCAAGGTTTTTGGGTCATCGCCAGCACCGGAAAAGAATCGTGTTGGACGTTGATTTGGCCCACCACCGATCACTAAAAGAACATCACCATGTAATTGGAACAGGCACTTATTGTCAGGCAGTTTCGTATTCCCGGACCTAAGTTCCACCCAGTCCATGTGCTGATCGGGCTCATCTTGCGAAATGCTTAATTTGCCAACCCATCGCGGCAACTGCTTTTCCCCGGCAAACGCAGTCATCTCAATTCTTGAGTCTTTGATCGATAAATTGATTGACTGTGATTGGGAAACGTCAGCCCGCCAAGTGCCGTCCAGTGTACTCGCGGTAGTGGTTTTTCGGTCCTCAGCCAATGCGAAGGCATGGAAAGCAATCACGAGAACGAAACTCGTGAGTCGGCATACTGGTGGCAATCCTTCACCGACCATGTTCGACGTATAGTTTTCCATTGGATTGGTCAAGCCAGACGTTCCAATATTCTTCATTTTCTCTGTTCTCACGTGAAAAGCTATGCTCCATTTTTAAAAATGCAGCATCTGTCGGCCACCAATTGTGCCTAGCAAATTTAAAAAATCCGCTACCAGTTGCCGAAGAAGATTCTAGTTTCCATTCGTTTACCAGTTGATTTTGTAACGCATCATCACTTATGGCAAAAACAAATCCGTAGCTAGCGTCAAACCCCGCGTATTGGCCGCCACTTTGAACCAATTTCGCGGACTGCGGTGGTGCGAACTTTGAGTGTGCTGAAAATGACAGTTTGGAGTCGTTACGGTTGCACCCGCCAATCTGAGAACAAAGTACAAGTAAAGCAGCGGCAATAATCGATCGCAACGGAGTTTCACTTTCGCGGATAACGGTACCGATGACCCAGCGGCGGCAAGTAAAGTTTCTAAAATCTAGAGTGGTCGATCCGCCGCTTGGTGTCCATCGGATTGTTCTGTCGCGTTACGGTCTCTGATTGATCTGACAACCCGGTAACGCCCTGTTCAATTTCGCGATGGTTTCATTTGAAAAAGCACCGCTTGTAATGCTTAGCCATTTAAGCGATTCAATGGCTGCGATTGCGTCAACGCAATTGTCGGAAATAGCTAGTCCCTCTACGTGAAGTGAAATGAGCTTCAAATTCTTCAAGTGCTCAATTCCCTCATCAGTGATTGACGTACTTGAGAGATTTAGGTGCTTTAGGTTGGGTAGCTCCTCCAGACGTTTTAGGTCCTCATCTTGGATCCCTGTTGTGTTAAAGGCAAGATGATCGACCGTTTTCATCAGTACAAATGCATTCATGTCGATTCGTTCATCATGCGGGCTATTAAAAAATAGTTCCTTTGGTGAAGCAACTAGATTATTGCCAAGCATCTGAGCAATTTTCCCCTGAACGCTGTCCGGGGAAAACTTGTATCCAACGCTTACCCCATCTTTATGGAGCTCAGCCATTTGTTTCGACTGTGCACGTCCAAGACTAATCCAGTGAACGATGATCGCGCAGAGTACTGCGATGGCGGTTGTAGCAAGGGCGATCGAGCGAATGCGAAACTGGAGCTTTGTTTTCATCACGCTTTTCGGACAGAACGCCCGCGATCACCGATGTCGCGGCCAAAAAATTCACCATCAGGAAACGGCCGATCCGCGACTTCGGTGGATCGCTTTGTTCGTCCTGTTTTGTTTACGCAGTCGAGTTCGAGTCCGTTGGCGTCACGGTTGGCGTATCACCCAGCACGAACGCGCAATGTCGCCGAAAGCCAACGTAGCCGAATCCGATTGTGAGTAAGCAGTATACCGCAATCGAGATGGGATGCGCACCTTGTTCCAGCATTTTCGGCGTATCGAGAAACCGATCTCCTGAAACCCAAGCCGTCGCTAGGTACGAACCATTCGCAATCATGCAGAAGTAGGCGACGAACCAAATCCATTTTGTTCGGATGAGGAATGCAATTATTACCGGAATCATCACGCCGAGAATCGGGCCACCCCAAAGCGTGACAAGCGGCTTTGGGTCCGGTTCAAAGAAACTGTACGGAAGGTGCCAAGGAAGTAAGTCGGCGTCCGTCAAAGTCCCGCCGCACGCGCAACCGCAAATGATGTGTCCCAATTCGTGGGTAAACGTCATGACGCACCACGACGCGATGAGCACAGAGTGTCAGTACGCGTTTTGCAATTGGAACAGCCTCGCGGGTTTCAAGTTTTGAGAGGACGAACGACGAGGATCAGCTATGCCCGAGCAAAAAAGTAATTCCAAAATGGGCCGGTCGACCGAGGGGTTAGCTGCATCCGTTTGTTCGCGTAGACGACGCTTCCATTCCGAAGGTCGAGCATGGACATACGCACCGAAGCGATTACACATCAAACCTGTCAGTGACCATCTCCAACATTCAGTAATGATAACGTCTCTGACATCCGTATGCATTGCACAATTCAAAAATGCATGGATAAACTGCACTAGCTACTGCTAGTTAATCCATCCCGGCAAACTTGTAAAATTAGATCAAACTGACAAGGAATGGCAGAAAAATGGAGGGCAAAAAGATGGATTGCCTAGATAATTTCTCTCCCCTCAATATTTCTGCCATTCAAAGCGCAGCCTGAGTCAACGCAACGTATCGAATACAAGTAGGGCATGAATCACAAGAACCAATTGCCAACGCCATCACACT
>JAYVPJ010000199.1:0-101855 GCA_043757445.1 Pirellula sp.
GGCGCCATTGACTTGTCATAAATCCAATGGATACCAGATCGAAAGCTTTCGCGCTATAGGGGTAGAACAAAAAACCTATGCAATATCCAGGCTAGCTGCGGGTGCAATTGCACGCCCGTTTCGTCCACTCAAATCGGACCTCCCAGTGATTGCAACTCATAGAGAGTCCCGTCATAGCTCGATCACGACCTCGTGGTTCAATTTGTCATCGACTAGGCAGACGTAGTGCTCGGCACGGATGACTCCGTCCATCGATAGGGATTGGATAGCGTTTCCCTTACCGCTATTGTTGACCGTGATGTGATAAAAAGTCTCCCGATATCGATAGTGCAGCTTGAAAGACGGCCAATGTGCTGGAGGCTTGGGGGCGAACCGAAGCTTGTCCACGTCTAGTTGCAGTCCCAGTAGCGACTCTATGATCAAGCGGTACATCCAACCAGAGGAACCGGTGTACCAAGTCCAGCCACCGCGGCCGATGTTGGGTTCAGCGCCGTACACATCCGCAGCTACAACATACGGCTCGACTCGATATGTGGCGATTGAGTCCGGGGTCGAGCCATGGTTGATAGGATTGATGATGGAGAATAGTTCCCAAGCTCGCTTCGTCTCCCCCATCGCCGCAAATGCCATCACCGTCCATATCGCGCCATGAGTGTATTGCCCCCCATTTTCTCGGACCCCTGGAACATAGCCTTTGATGTAACCAGGATTGAGGGACGATTTGTCAAATGGTGGGTCGAGCAGGAGTATCAGTTTGTCATCGCTACGGACAAGTCGCTTGTAGAGACTCTCCATCGCAATTACGGAATGTTCCTGAGTTCCCGCACCTGACAGCACCGACCAACTCTGCGAAATCGAGTCGATCTGGCACTCGCTATTTTCGGCTGAGCCCAAGGGTGTACCATCATCGAAATAGGCTCGACGATACCATTTTCCATCCCAGGCCGTTTGTTCGATGTTGCCGCGAAGTCGACCTGCCTCCAATTCAAGACGTTCAGCCGTGCCTACGTCCTCGCGTTTCCGTGCGAGGGTCGCGAACTGGTTTAGGACCTCGTATAGGAAAAACCCTAACCAAACACTTTCGCCTTTGCCATGCTGGCCGACTAGATTCATCCCGTCATTCCAGTCTCCACACCCCATCAGCGGCAGGCCGTGTACTCCAAATTGCATAGCGCGATCGATGGCTCTCAGGGCATGCTCGTATACCGACCCGACATCATCAGAGATTTGCGGTAGTTCGTAGTTGGCTTCTTCGTCTGGGTGGAGAGCCCGTGAGCTGAGGAAGGGAACAGGCTCTTCCAGCAAGCCGGTATCACCGGTCATCTGAACGTAGCGACACAACGACAAAGGTAACCACAAAAGGTCATCCGAAAAATGAGTTCTTACGCCGCGACCGATCGGCGGGTGCCACCAGTGTTGCACGTCTCCCTCGCGGAATTGTCTCGAAGCCGACCGTAAGATTTGCTGTCGAAACAAGCTCGGTTCGGAGTGAATGAGAGCCATTGCATCTTGAAGTTGGTCGCGAAAGCCATAGGCGCCACCCGATTGGTAGAAGCCGGTTCTCGCCCACATTCGGCAAGCCAATGTTTGATAGATGAGCCAACCATTCGCCAAGAAGTTGACGGATGCGTCGGGCGTTTCGACATGCACTGCTCCTAAAGTTCGGCTCCAGTAATGCCATACGTCCTCCAATGCTTTGTAGCCATTCCCTGCACCGCGGGTTCGGAGAATGAGCCGCCTGGCTTCTTCCTCACTCTTTGCAGCTCCAAGTGTAAAGACGATCGTCTTCGATTGATCGTCGTCAATATTCATTTGAGATTGTATGGCAGCACAGGGATCGAGCCCGGCCCCAACCCGATTCGACAGTCGGGTTCGACCCATCGCAGCTGGATTCGAAGCGTTCCCGTTTCTGCCGAGAAACTCGGTTCTGTCACAGGTAATAGTTCGGATCGGCTCACTACAGTCTACGAACGCGATTCTGTCTGAAAACTCGGGGCTGTAGGGATTCCTTGCAAAAATTGCATTCGAAACGGGGTCGACTTCGGTAGCGACATGCATAACGGACTTACTACGTACCTCACCTAGCACCCATTCCCAATATCCAGTCACCGAAAGATGGCGTTGCCTTCCTGAGTGATTGGTCACTGTCAATCTCGCATACTTGATGGGATCGTCGACCGATACGTAGATGCACAACTCGGTAGTAATGCCGTCTTCGGTATAGTCAAAAATACTGTAGCCAAAACCGTGACGTGCAATGTATGTCTTGCCACCGCGGGCGGGCGAAGGAGACGGCGACCAGAATTTACCAGTGTCCTCATCTCGCAGATAGATCGCCTCGCCAGGAGTATCGCAAACGGGATCATTGCTCCAGGGAGTAAGCCTATATTCGTGGCTATTTTCCGCCCAAGTGTAAGCGCTTCCACTTTCCGAAATGACGGTGCCGATTTTTGCGTTTGCAATAACGTTTACCCAAGGAGCTGGAGTGGCCATACCGGGCTTCAACGTCACGACGTATTCACGACCGTCTCTGCTAAATCCACCGAGGCCATTGTCGAATGCGAGATCTTGCTTCGGAGCAGCCTGCAGGTCGGAGTTTTCCAGTTTAGCGAGGCTTGGCCTAATACGAGGCATGGCAATCTCGGGACGAACCCGACGATTCACTTGATCGATCAAAGTCCCCGCATCATCCTGAAGTACAATGCGAGCCACCGTCTGCAACAAGGCTCGATCTTCCTCTGACATATGCTCGCCGCGACGAACAAAAACTCCGCCCGGCCGATCTACCAATGCCGCCTCAGGGCTCGCAGATACTATATCCAAAATCGCTTCCTGCAACGATTGTCTGTAGACTGAATCGTCTTCGTTCCAAATGACAAGATCTACGCTCAACCCCTTCATTCGCCAGTACGCATGCGCTCGAACGGCTTGACGCACAAGTTCCAGTTTTTCCGGATTGCGAACGCGAACGAGTACGATTGGCAAATCGCCCGAAATACCGTAGCTCCAAAGGCCAGACTGCCCGCGACGGTTTTGGATCAGTACACTTGGTTTTGCCCGCCGCATTCCTGACGAATACAGAATCGAGCCGGCGAGTCGCCCATAGGCTTGTGCGTCCGCTTCGGAGGCATTGAGTTGTTGCAGCATGATTAGACCTCTCGTCCATGCCAAATCAAAAACTCGATCCGCTAAACTCGGATCATTATACTTTTCAACCATTGCGGTAGCGATACTTCTTGATTCAGCAACGCCCGTCATCACGTCAACTCGCACCGACTCACCGGGTTGCAGTTGAACAATCTTGCGTATGCTCACGATCGGGTCGAGCGTTGCTCCGCAACTGTTCGAAAGGGGCATTCGATTTTGAAACGCAGCTGGAAATGCATTCGTCCGATTGCGGCCGACGAACTTCATGCGATCGGTTTCAAACGATGGTTCATCGAGCATGGTACCCGTGACAGTCATCATGTGAATCATCCAAGGGGGGTGCTCTTCGTCCGAGCGAGGACGCCGAGTACAAAGGATCGCATCGCGAGGAATCAAAAGCTCCGTCTGAACGAAGAGATTGCTGAAGGCTGGGTGGGATTCGTCGTGCGCTTGAGGCGCCAAGACGACTTCAGCGTAGCTCGTGATTTCAATGCGACGAACGCGATCAGATCGGTTCGTTAATTTGGTGCGTCGCACTTCCAAGTCGTCCTCGGGAGCCACGCTGATCATGGTATGCATTTCAATCTGTTCGTCGATTCGACGAAACTCAGCTCGTGACTGGGTGAAAATCGCTTCATACTTCTTCGCAACGGCAGCGGTTGGCTGCCATGCGGTCGACCAAAGTACACCGTTATCCAAATCTCTCACGTAGCAAAACGTGCCCCAACAATCCCGCGTAGGGTCTTCTCGCCATCGCGTCACAGACAATCCCCGCCATCGACTGTACCCGCCACCAGCGCTAGTAATCGCCACATGGTATTGTCCGTTCGAGATCAAATGCGCTTCGGGGACGGACGTGCTTGGGTCGGTCAGAACACGCATCCAACCTGTTTCTTCCGTGGCGGCAATACGAGTCGCATTGGCTTCGTTCGCATGTGGGAAAATAGGGACGGTCGTTCTTGGAACGCGTTCTTGGAGCAATAAATCAGTGGAACGAAACGCCAAATCAAGGTTGAATCGCTGTTGCATCGGCTTGTCTAACAGAACGTATGCGAACGATAGCAGGCTCATGCTAGCATGGTGCGCCATGTATTGCCGTACCGTGACACTTTGAGAACCAGGCGGCAATCGCGATTGCGTATAGTCAATCGCTTCATAAAATCCATAGGTTCCCACTCTGCCGTCTCGATCGAGTCGCTCTAAATTTTTGCAAGCTGCATCTGGCGACACCATCAAAGCCATCGTGCACGCATATGGCGCAATGACCAAGTCATCTGCTAGGCCGCGCTTTAGACCCAGCCCAGGTACTCCAAACGCGCGGTATTGGTAATTGGCATGCAAGTCAAATGCATTGTAGCCTGACTCGGAGATTCCCCAAGGTACGCCACGTTGGCGACCATATTCAATTTGCCGGGATACGACGGCACGATACGTTTGATCGAGCAAAGTATGCTCGTACGTTGGCATCACCAATAGCGGCATCAAATACTCGAACATCGAACCGCTCCAACTCAGTAGTGCAGGCTCCCCTTTGGTGCTTGTCAGAAGTCGCCCAAGCGCGAACCAATGTTCCTGGCCCAATTGCCCTTGCGCAATCAGCACATACGTAGCCAGACGCGCTTCAGATGCCAACATGTCATAACAGCTTGCGTCGAGTCGATTCTCGGTGACATTAAACCCAATAGCAAAAAGGTCTCGCAAATTGCTTTCGAGAAAGGTAAAGTCCATATCCGCCAGTTCGCGACACTCCATGCTAAGTTGCTCCAACGACCGTATGCGTTTACTTGCAACGTGAGCGGAATTCGTGATCGCACTGCTCAGATCGGTCAACCATACCTGCGCAGCTTGTTCTTTCGCGGTACCGACGCCGTTTGCAACAGGCAGGCCAGCACGAATGGATTCGATCAATGGGCTGAGCGAATCAGGCAACGTCGCAATACTTCGCAAACTTGGATTGGCTCCAAGGAGTTCCAATTCAGAACGCAGCCCCGCAAGTCGTTCCACTTGTTCGGGCGATCCCTCTTCCCAGACAGAATCCGACGGCGGAAATACGAAAGTCCATTGGGCCAGCGATCGCAAATCGGCCAGGTGGTCATCACAGGTTTCTACAAACGCATTGGCCCAAGATGTTGTGTCCATGTTGATTGCCATTAAAGTTTGTAGTTCTTCGACTTCGCTTTTCAAACGTGGTAAAGCCTCCAAAGCAGACCTCAATTCGGCACTCTGTTTTGAGAGCGATTCCACTTGCATTTCGATTCGTCGGTAGGCCGCATTTCCACTCAGGCGTACTTTGCTGTCGCCGACTTTGACTTGGCTGACGGACGCCTCTTGAATGAGTACGCTGAGCGTATCGAGCAGACCATCGAACAAACGGGGCGGAACAACGGGCGCATCCATCATCTGCTGGAAACCAGCCCCCAAAACCATCAAATGTCCGGCCAGGTTACCGCTGTCAACCGTGGACACGTAACGAGGCAGCAAAGGTGCGAGCGTTCTTGTGTCATACCAATTAAAGAAATGTCCGCGATGACGCTCCAATATCGCCATCGTACCGAAGGTCTTTTGAGTCCGTGTCAGAAGACGCTCCACAGAGCAATATCCAAAATCGTACGCAGCCAAATCCGCCAAGAGCGCCATTCCAATGTTCGTTGGGCTTGTGCGTGACGCAATAACTTCGGTTGGGTTAACGTGAACATTGTCGGGCGGCAACCAATTGTCGTCGGCAGTAACAAACGTTTCAAAATACCGCCACGTTCTTCGAGCCATGTTTCTTAGAAAAAGTCGCTGTGGATCTCGAAGCCGGATACCACTGGGTGGGATAAGAAGGCTAATCCACCATGCAATTCCAGGTGATACAAGCCACATGCACAGAAGCGGGCTAGCCGTTTTCCAAACGCTGGGGTTCCAAAAAGCAATCCCGACCCAAGCCAAAACGGCTGTCCAAGGTGCGACCATCATGGTTCGAAAAAACCCGATCAAATCCGAGCGCGCAAGCCTTTCTGAGTCGCTTGAAGTTCGCCATTCGAGCAAGCGGCGTTTTGTCCAGTGAACTCGAATCAGCGTCCGCGCGATAGCGTCCAGACTTACGTAGACATCGTACGGCAAAAACAAAAGTGTCATGAAGCACTGAGCGAGTGGGCGAATAATCGCATGCATCGCAGCCATCAGATGGGTTGCAACCGACAGATCTGTTGGTTTGAAAGCAAAATCGATCAGCGCAGCCATAATCCGTGGCGCGGTCACCACGATGACGACGAACCAAGTTGTTGCAAGGGCTGCGGATGGGGTCGCAAAAAACCACGTTAGCAATAAAACTGCCAGCATCGAAAACGGCACAAGGCTTCTCCGGAGATTATCGAAGATCTTCCACCGGGACAGAGCTGATATCGGATTTAGCATGGATGCAGCTTTTTGGGAACGCACTCGCGGCAGCATCCAACCGGCAATTTGCCAGTCGCCGCGCATCCACCTATGGCGTCGGCTTACATCGGCCGCATAGCTCGACGGATGATCTTCATACAGAGTGACATCGCTTAGCAATGCAGACCTGCCGAAACAACTCTCCAATAGATCATGGCTCAAGATGGCGTTCTCAGGGAAATTGCCACAGAACTTTTCAAACGCTTCGACGTCATAAATACCCTTCCCGATAAACGATCCCTCGCTAAAGAGATCTTGATAGACATCGGACACGACGCGTGTATACGGATCGATGCTCGGATCAGAGCCCAACAATCGGATGAACCAGGACCGGCGCGAACTCGACATGCTGACGGCGACGCGTGGTTGCAGAATGGTATATCCGTCTGTGACGCGACCGCTATTCTTGTCAACAAAAGGACGATTCAATGGGTGTGCCATCGCCTCGACCATTTTGCGAGCAGCGTCGCGAGGCAGTTGGGTATCTGTGTCGAGCGTGATCACGTACGGCACTCCCTTCAAATCATCCAAATTGCCAGACGACTCCGAAAAGCGATCGGTAGCGCCTCGCAATGTGGCGTTCAAGGCCGCGAGCTTGCCACGCTTGCGTTCGTATCCCATCCACACACCTTCCGCTTCATTCCATTTTCTATTGCGATGCAGCAAAAAGAACGTGTCTTTTCCCTCGTGCGAGTAGAGGCGATTGAGCCTCTCCACTCCTTGACGAGCCTGTTCGACGAAGTCTTTGTCGCTCGGCATCGACACCGAATCTGCATCCTCGAAATCGGTCAACAAAGCATATTGGAGGCAACGGTCGCGATTAGCCAAAGAACGAATTTCTAGACCCTCTAGCAAGTGGTCGATGGAATCGGCGTTCGATAGCATCGTAGGCACGACGACCAGGGCTCGGTGCTCGGATGGGATGCCTTTGCGGAAGTCCATTCGTGGCAAGGCGTTTGGACGCAGCAGAACGGTTGCTAGCCAGTTCACTATTCCGAGACCAAACTGGATGGCGCACATGAGAATGGGAAGAGCGATCACTGCAATCCATAGTCGCGAACTGAGGCTCCAGTCACCAAAGCTAAATAGCCATTTTACGGCGATCAGTGCGAAAAGGAACACAACGCAGAGATAGATGGACAACGGAAAGGCTCGTCGAAACTTTTCGATGACGACTGACGCGGTGAGTCGCATCCGTACCATCCGTTCGAGGGCTGGTCGCCCTTGGTCGACGAGATAAAATCCAACATGGCGAGACCTGGGATCCGTGGCTCTCACGTTTTCGTTTTCTGATAGCTGAACAGCTCGAAAAGCAACATCGAATTCGGAAAACGAAGACCTTTTTGCGATGGCTTCGACGGCATGACGATAGCGATTACGAGTCTGAAAATCCATTTTTGCATAGATACCCGCAGGATCGCGATTGAGTGTTTGTTCGACGAGACTCTGCTTCGCTACAAATTGTGGCCAATCGTTGACACTCAAAAATCGCAGACTGGTGATGCAGTTGCCCACGGAGATTTGTTCCGCTGCTTGCGCTTGGCCTTCGTCGAGTACTAGTTGCTCTGTAGTCTGGCCAGAGTCAGCAAGTCGGTGTTCGAGCCAACTGTGGACCAACGCAAAGTTTGGATTCTGTCCATGAAGATGACGGGTCAAGTCGGCAAGGAATGCGCCTGACAGGGACGGGTTGGCGCGGGCCATATCCGCAAGAACGAGTATCAGATCGGACGGACATTGCTCGACAGTTGCAATCATTTGCTCTGCCCAATCCGCCGCTAAGTCTCGATCGCGACGGGCGATGGCAATTCGGCCCGCCACGCGTCGCAAGTTTTCAATAAGCGCTAACCGAATCATCAACGGTACCGCCCACAGCTCTCCTAATTGCAGGGGGACTACCGATTGATAGGCGGTTATGAAGCCATCGAGCGACAGCGAATCGACGCGACCATCGGTATGCGCGATCAACTCGAGAGCAATACCGTAGACCCGAGGGTAGTCCGCGGCCGAACCATTGGTCAACCGTGGTAATTCTTGGCTGTACGAGCGAGGCAATAGCCGTCGGGTCGAATGGATTTGTTCCTCGAGAAGGTAGAAATTATCCAGTAACCATTCCGCAGCGGGCGCTATGCGACGGTTTTTCGCCACAGCGGCTGAAACGAGATCATATGTGTTTTGGAGAACCAGTTCGTTTTCCGCAAGCCTACGGAGCAGCTTGTCCGCCATCTTGCCGTGGGCTAGCGTATGAATTGTGGCCGTGTGCCGTGCATGGCGCTCTAATTGATCAGCGCTTAACAACTCATCCCGAAATGGCTCCTCAACCGAAATAGAATCCATTGGCGAACGGCGAAGGACGCAACTTCGCCACGTGGACAGTAAACTTTTTCGATCAGCCATAGCGAATGCCGTAAGTGCCATAAAAAGTATTCGGACTATTCAACGAAAAAAAGCCGACGTAGCAATGACAATCAGTTGTCGCGCCGCGCCGACTTACTTGTCGACTAGCTATCCGACTGGGCCGAATCGCTCTTCTATCTAGTCATACGATTTGTTTTCTTGAGCTACTCAGCATAGGCAACAATTCGCAAATGGCAAGGATGAATCGTTGGTAAAGGAAGCTAAGGGCCGGGTGAAGCCAAAGGTGAGTTCGGCAAACGAATAGAGGGAATGTGTCTTACAGGAAGAGCTTCTCACATCGAAGCGGCAGACAAAATGTCCGACCGACAAGTTGCAGCCCACGTTCGCAAAGTATTTAGGAAACTGCCTCAGCAAATCAGCTGAACGAGTCGCGCCTCTCCTTTCAAGTCACGACTGCTATAGTCTTACTTTCAGACAATGGGATGCACATTCCAATGGATCGGTTTCGGAAAACTTGATGAATCGCAATTGACCGTTAGATTGAGAGCGCGGTGCAAAGTTTTGCAAATTATGGAATTGGTTGGTTTTAGTTGTTAGATGAGCGATGAGCGACCACTAGAGTACGATTATCAACCACCTATTCAAAGAACATCGCATTTCTTCTGGTCGCGTTTTGACCAACGCATCCACAAACGATAGTACGAATCGTAAAATCCCTCCTTCAATGCCACCGCCTCAAAAATCCGATGACTGCTTGGCACAACGTTTGCGATACGTTGTAGAACTGGAAACATAAACGTATTTGAATTAGGAAAGAGACTAGCCATGTTAGGGACTATTTTACTAGTACTGCTTATTCTGATGGTAATTGGTGCGATGCCAAATTGGCCGCACAGTCGCAATTGGGGCTACTATCCGAGCGGCGGGATCGGCTTGGTGCTTTTGATCTTGCTCATTCTGGTTTTGATTGGTCGCGTTCCAATTGGCCTGTAACGAATCTACACTCCAACCCAATTCATGGGATTACTTTTATGAAAAAAGTACTTTTAGTCCTCGCCGTTTTTCTCGCTATTGCCATTTGCATTGGCTTTGTCCGCGGATGGTTTAGCATGACTACAACTCGAGAGACACTCAGTAACAAAGTCGACGTCAACTTCAAAATGGACCCGGACAAAATGAAGCAGGACGCGAATGCAGTAGAAGAAAAGACAAAGTCGTTGTTAGGGTCAGATAAGTGATAGTTGCGGCCAAAACGCTCCCGAGGAGCTAGTTGATCCGTGTTTTTGAAGGGAAAGAGAAATGGTTTGGACAAGCTTTTCGATGCTTCTTTTTCTGTGGTTAGGATTCATAGCCTCCAACGCGTTCGGAGGCTCTGTTTATTTGCTAATTTTGCCCGTGGCTATGGTTTCAGTGTTAAAAATACTTCAGAGCAGGGAACACATGTCGGAGAGTTTTCATGGCCATTCTTAGCGATAAGCTTGCCTTGAAGGCTGCTACTGGTTCAACCATTCTTTGCCGGATCGTCTAGTCGCGAAATGACTTTCTGTATTGGGATCAAAGTAACTCAAGGTTTGTTAGCCCTTGCTGATACGCGAATTGTAAAAGGCGAAGAGCACCTGACGAAATCTAAGCTGTCCTTTTCTTCGAACCCAGAAAGGCGATGGTGGTTAGTGACGTCGGGCCTAAGGTCAATTCGCGACAAATCCGTGGCTTATTTTGAACGAGAAATGACCGAACGTACTCAGCCGAGCGAGCGGCTTTTCGAATTGGCAAATTCTTTTTGCGAGCAGCTTCGACGAGTTCGAACCGAGGATGGCGCATTTCTCTCGGCGAGCAATTTTTCCTTCAACTTGCACGCGATCATGGGTGGTCAACTCTCGAAAGACGATTCACCGAAAATGTATTACATCTATCCAGAGGGAAACTGGATCGAATCGAGTGAAGATTCACCTTATTTTATCATTGGTCGGACGCATTATGCTAAACCTATCCTGGATCGTCTCCTCCGCCACGACACGTCACTAAGGCACGCGGCTGCACTCGCGTTTTTGGCATTTGACGCAACCAAAGCCAGCGTGACTGACGTGGACTTTCCAATTGACATGATCGTTGCAGAATCAAAGACTGGTCAATCGCACTATTGTCGATTCGCCGAAGAGGAACTCGGTCGCGTTGCCAGTTGGTGGCATCAAGCACTATCCGATGCGCTAAACCAATTCCCCGTCGTGTGCTTCGATCGACTTTTCGATGGAGATTTAACTTAGGCTTAGTCGCAGCTCTATAGCTCTATCCATCGTCCAGATCACGGGGATTGTATATTAGGAGATTCGTTGGACGGCGAATGTGTAGCCGGCGTCGCGACTTCCCCTTTCCGACCATCTCTGTGAGTGAATAAAAAATACATGCAGGCAATCGAAATGATTGCGATTAGCGCAAATGGATAGGACAGAAACACCAGCGCCGGCTGTAATCCAGGGTGGGCCTTCTCCATTGGCGGATCCTTCTCAATATCTTGCTTCGATTCATTACTGATAATCCCCATGGTGTCCCCAGCTTTTATGTGTAATGATTTTGAAAAGTGTAAGTACCATCTGAACGGTCATGCGAATACCATGCAAATGCGAACGATGCTACAAGTACGCGAAAACCGTGCCAAGGTACTTCACTCACGGTTCGAAATCGAAGCCGGCCATGGTTTGCACATCTAAAAAATTGGCACGAGGAATGCAACGTGCTTGTAATCGAATATGTTTTTGGGAAATTCAAACTTCGCGAAGAATCACCCAAAGACATTTTTCGAGTTTTTCCAGTTCACTTCAGTGAAGCAAGGGTTGTAAATGAGTCAAATCCATATCGGGTGCGAGCTTGAGTATGTCACCCTAAGCCCAACTAGTTTTTTGTTTATGGTGAATGTGGCAAAAACGGAATGCCAAAGGATCCTGTCGGAGAGTCTTACGATCACTCCCGCAGTTTTTGCAGAACGGCTAGAAATCGGATTAGAAAGAAAGATTTCTCAAAGGTGCTTCGTTCAGCCGGGAAGCATTTGCTTTCGATACGATGCGACCGTTGAACTAGCGGCAGAAGTCGACTTTGGAACTACGCTTGTGGAACATCCATATCGCGAACTGCCTCCGGAAGTGTTGCCATACTTAAATCCTAGTCGATACTGCGAATCCGATTTGCTTGGAAATTTTTCAATGCGTGAATTTGGCATGAGTCCGCAAGGGTTCTTGCGGGTGAGATCGATTTGCGACTGGACTTACAGCAACCTTGACTACGTTTCTGGTTCGACGAATTCTCAAACAACCGCCCGCGACGTATTCGTTCAAAGGCAGGGTGTTTGTCGCGATTATGCCCACCTTGCAATCGCTCTTTGTCGCGGACTTGGAATTCCTGCACGCTACGTTTGTGGTTACGCCGCTGACCTTCAACCACAAGACTTTCATGGATTCTTTGAGGCCTATTTGGGGGAGCGTTGGTATCTATTCGATCCGACGAGACTAGCCCCTGTTAACGGTTTCGTTCGAATTGCAACCGGGCAAGATGCAGCGGACGTTCCGTTCGCCACATTTATCGGAGCTGCCCAACTGAAATCGAAAAAAGTCTGGGCAAACCGGGCGAATAGTTCGACAACGTCACCGCAATTTTCGGATCAAATGGCTGTATCAACAGCTTGACGTTTTCAGACAGCAATACAATCTGGATGCTCGGCGGCGAAGTCATTCGTCGTCCATCCACAACATCTGTGTAGGCCGCTGGCAATGAAGATTTTGAAATCAAAATCACCACCATGGTTTGTGAGCATCCAACGTCTGGTCGATAGTCGGTCGAAGAATTTGTGCAAACATTGATTTGCTCAGGTTCGTCTCATTTCCAACCATGCAAGTAGCATCTGGCATACGTTTTGCCTTGAGTGTTTGAAGCATTCTTTGCGACTTAACACGTACCCTAACCTTGCTTTAAACCAGAGGAGTTGAGTTATGGCTAACGCCGTTTTTTGTACAGTGAAGACGCCTATTCAAGCCCAATCGGTAGTAGATCGTTTGAAGGCCGCAGGCTTCCCTGCGAGCGACATATCGGTCCTGATGCCCAACAAAAAGGGCACAGATGATTTTGCGGTCGACAATCAGACAAAGTCCCCCGAGGGTGCAACAGTTGGTGTAAGCACTGGCGCCTTACTTGGAGGTGGACTGGGATGGTTGGCCGGCATTGGGTCCCTTGCGATTCCAGGAGTCGGCCCTTTTATAGCCGCTGGCCCAATTATGGCAGCCCTCACAGGTGCAGCGCTAGGTGGCACACTTGGCGGAGTCACGGGAGCTCTCATCGGGATGGGAATTCCCGAATACGAGGCTAAACGCTACGAAGGCAGGCTTACAGGTGGACATTGCCTTGTCTCGGTGCATTCCGAAGATTCGCATGAGACCGAAAAAGCAAAGAAGATATTTGAAGCTGCGTCGGCTGAGGATATTTCTACATCAAGAGAGCAATCCGAAGTCACCAGTCGGTAAATTCGGAATGTGAGGAGAGTGACGAATTTCTTCGTTCGGTTTCCAACGGAACTGCGACGACGGTGGGTAGGATTTCTGAGGCAGCTAGCGACATGGCAACCAAGGCCTCAGAAACCTTACGGGACGACTAGGACCATGTTCGCGACGCTTCACGCGATGGAATCAAAGCAGCAACCGAAACCGTACAGCATCGGCCTGGTGAGTCAATTTTATTAGCGATGGGCATCGGCGTTGTGGCGGGCTTAATCATCGGTACTTCCATTTGTGGCCACCGGCATTAATTACTTCGGAGCCCGTAGAAAATCCTTAATAGCAAGACATAGCGAATCCGAGAAAATCGGTAGACGGCTGGGAGCAGCCCTGGGCGGAGCGATTGCAGGTGCAGCAGCGGGAACCGTAGCCGGCCCTATTGGCACCGTGGTTGGAACCATTGCTGGCGGCGGCGCAGGGGCCTATGCGGGAAAAGCCATTGCAGAGGATATTGATCCAACGGTGGAGGCCAATTACTGGCGCGAAGCTTATTCGGAACAACCTTACTATTCAGAGGACTACACCTATCAGGATAACCGTTCAGTTTTGGCAGGCCGATGTCTAGCAAAACTACTTGAGGGTTGAATTCTCGAGCTGCTGCAACGGCTTCTTCTCCATCAAAAGCGGTAAAGGTCTGATGCCCAAGTCTACGCAGTAGCATTGAAAGGGATGCAAATACTGCCGTTCGGCTCACTGTATTTGGAAGCGTTATTGAGTAGGTTTAGGAAAACCTGCGCTAGTCGAGTTAGATCCACATCTAGCCAAATCGGGTTTTCAGGCAATGTAAGAGAAAGTCGATGATTCATCTGTTCGATCAGCGGACGAATCGTTTCGATTGCGCTATTTAGCACTTCTGAAAGTAGAACAGGTTTTTTTTGAAGCTCGATCTTTCCCGTAACAATGCGGCTGAAATCCATCAAATCATCGACGAGTCGAACCAACTGGGCAAGTTGCCGTTCCATCATTACTTTTGTTTCTTCCGCTACTTTGTCATCAATGTCTGGCAGTTGAAGCAACTGGAGCCCGCTTCGAATGGGAGCTAAAGGATTCCGAAGTTCATGCGCAGGAGTCGCTAAAAATTCGTCCTTGCGCCGATCCATATCCGACAAATCGGCAGCTAGCTTTCGTAGGGTGTCTTCGGACAACTTGCGATCGGTGATATCTGTATTGGCTCCCACCCATTCTCGCACTGAACCATTCATATCGAAAACAGGTATGGCACGCACACCAAACCATCGGTAGGATCCGTCGCGAGTGCGAATACGAAATTGATTCTCGTGCAACGTTTGGTTTGTTAGCGATTCCTTCCAAAGTTCGATCGTGCGAGGCTGGTCATCGGGATGAATGGCCTGCAGCCAACCCCAGCCCTTCTTCTCTTCGTCCGTTTTATTAAGACTGGATATGTCGCGGAAAACTAGTATGGCTCCAATGACCTCGTCACAGTCACTCAAGATAGGGGCCGCGCTGTCGTCAATGATTTTCTCTGTGCGGTCCTTGGCAATGAGTATGGTGTTGTTCCTGAAGCCAATGGAAGCACCTTTTTTGATCGCCTTTTGAACTTGGTTTTCCAAAGGCTGTCGCGAGGCCTTATCGATGATTTCGAAAACTTCGGTCACTGCTCGACCGAGCACATCGCTTTCCGACCAACCTGTGACTTGCTCCGCCATGGGATTCATGAACGTGATGCGGGCATCGGCATCGGTGCCGATAACGCCATCGCTAATACTTGCAAGTGTGACCTTTAGCCATTCCGACTGAGTTCGCAATTCCTCGTCGGCTGTATTTCCAAGCCGTAAAGTGTCTTGCGCATTTTCCAGAACATCCGCACGCAATTGACTCACCTCATCATTGTTCATTGTCTTCTCCGACTTGCAGCTCAATTGCTGTTAGGACCCACTACAAATACACTCTGTTCGGGTTTTAACTATTTCCGATTGATTTTTGCAGTACCCTGCTCCCGACTACTACGCAAATGATGTACCGCGTTTTTTTGATTGGTACAAAAACCTTTGTTGAACGGCGCAAGAATTGCACGTTGAATGAACATCGTGATGTACGGCCGATCCTTTTTCGGCGAATCGTTCTTTCAATGGAGGTGAAAAATGGCAGACAATGTAAAAGACAAGATCAAAGAAGCTGGCAATGCAGTAGGCGCAGCCGCCAAAACTGCTGCTGAAAACGTAAAAGCAGTTGCAGGAAAAGTAGCAGAAAAGGCAGCGGAGGCTACTAAGGCCGTTGGCGATACCGTAAAGAAAACCGGCGAGTCGATTCAGAAGAAGAGCGGTAAGTAATAGACCGAGAATGCCGAGTAGTAGTTGAACGCGATTTAGACGCAAGTGAAATTTCACTTGCGTCTTTTTGTTCCAAAACGCATTTGGAATTTTTAAGATCTTTCGTTCACCGTGGAAGATGAAGGACAGTCCATGGTCATGCCCTGCCACTGCAGTGGCTCATCGATCAACGCTTCAATGATTCAAGTGAATAGAATGAGGCTGCAAATACTTTGTTTTGCAGCCCCACCTTAGCGAAATACTTCATGCTGATTACTCTTTGCGACGTCGCGTTCACTTTGACCCAATTGCGAACAATGTTCGTTCGCAACGACTATTTAGCGTTCTTCTTTGACGTTGTATCCGAATCTTCTTGGTCTAGCTTTGCCATGAGACTTTCAGCTGCTTTCATGTGCTTCTCAGTCGATTGAATACCTTCGGAAACCATTTGCTGCATTTCCCCAGTCGTGTGGCGTTTCAATACGACGAGCTTGGTATGCATTGCCGCATGCTTAGCAATCTGCATTCCTACGAAGCACTTGTCGAACTCGTCCCCCTCCTTCGTGCTCAGGTATTTTTTCGAATCAGAAATGCACTGTTGAGCGATTTCTCGCTGGAGCTGCATCATGTCGATTCCTGATGTCGGCGTCCCATTATTCGTTGCATTTGGATTGGCAGCCCCGTTTGCCGCGGTATTATTCGCTTGATCGGACGTGCGATTGCCGGCTGAACTCGAGTTGTTATTCGTTCTAGATTGTTCCACTTGATTCTCGTTCAAGTAGCCTTCTCGCGAAGCCTCCGGAGCAAACTTGTTTAGTTTTTTAAGACAACTTTGATGCTCTTCTGCAATCATTTTGGCAAAACTATCAACATCCTTGTTCTTGCTTTTCTCCTGTGCAAATTTCGCTAACACAACTTCTTCTTGGTTGTCCAAAGCCCAACACGTGGCGAGTTGTTGGGGAGTCACCATTCCTTGAGTCGTCATTTTGCCGGCTCCGTGACTCGCATTGGCCTGCTGAGGCAACGCTCCTTGGTTTGGTTTTGCTTCCTGGGCCGAAACGGCAGTGCACAATACGGCTGTGCAAATGGAACTGCCAACTAACTTTTTGAAACTCATCGTCTAACTCTCCCAAACTAAATCGAACTTGCTTTGCTGTGAGCAACATTGCTCAATGCATTCAGGAGAAGAGAGCAGCAATTGCCATTCCAAATCATGACCCCCATCACGAAATAAAAAGAATGAGTTGGAGTCTCAAAGAAACGTATCAAAGCAATCAACGTTGCTTGTAGTATCTAATATCGCAATACGAAAAAAGCCAGGCCATTCGACCACCCGATCTAACGGGAGCCTATATGCCTGGCTTTCTTACGAGTTCGCAATTCAAACCCTACACCCTACTCTAACTTCGAGTCACTTCCGAAGGTTCTCGTGATGTTGAGATATCTTCAGCCGCCGCTGTCTCGAAAATCCTCTTGATCTTATCGATTTGTGGGGAAGTTTCTGCATGCACCGAAATTAGACAGTGGCCTCCTTGGACCTTGCCTTCGTACTTCTTAGCTTCATACTCTGGGATACCCAGACCGATAAGGGCCCCGGTCAATCCTCCGACGGTTCCTCCGACTGCAGCACCCGCAAGTGCAGCCATGATCGGACCAGCGGCAATGAGTGGCCCAACTCCGGGAATGGCCAAAGCTCCAATTCCTACGAGCCAGCCTAATCCGCCCCCGAGCAGTGCACCTGTGCCCGCACCTGTTGCTGCACCTTCAGGCGCTTTAGTCTCATTGTCCACAGCAAACTCACGCGTTCCATCTTTATCGGGTGCGAGTACTGAAATATCGTTAGCATGAAAACCCGCAGCTTTCAATCGGTCTACAATTGCCGAGGCTTGGGTAGTTGTTTTCACCGTACAGCCGAGCACTAAGCTTGTCGAGGACTTCGCGGTTCAGTTGTGACTCCGTGATGATGACTTCAATACTTGGGCGCTCACTTTGAGCCGCAACCCGGTAGCGTGCGGGCAGGAAGTCAAGCCAATAACTGCAAATCCGACCCCAATGCTAGCGCGTTGATTGGCAAAATCTACAAAGGGAGAGCCAATGGGCATTTCTTGTGGCGAGCTTTCAAGCCACCCGCTTACGGCTTGCCAACGGTTACAGTACGTTCAAGCTGAATTCCAAACGCCGCAATTCTATCTCGAACTTTACCGCGAGTGATTCCAAGGATTTCAGCAGTTTTTGATTGATTTCCACCAGCAACATCGAGTATTTTGGCAATCAGTTGACGTTCCATTTGCTCTAACGCCTCGGCGTATAAATTCGTGGATCCGGCCGCAAGCTTTTCGTCGATGAATTTTAGAAGCTGAAAATCTTCCGTGGCAGCCGGCCACACTGTGTCTATACCTGTCTGAAGTAAATTTTCATTGTTTTTCAGTTCTCGCAGTGCTTCGCTCGGAAACGCAGGATCAATCGGAATCACGTTTTCTGTTTGCTTTGTTTCCGAGATCGGATTCGACTGTCCACACACGAACGATGGCAAATTATCTGTACCGATGACGGTTCCAGTCGTATTGATCATCGATTGGCGAACTACCGATTGGAGTTGCCGAACATTACCGGGCCAATCGTATTTCAGCAAGAAGTCATAAGCCGTTGGAGCGATACCTTGAATATCCTTCTTTCCCATTTCAGACTTCGCACGCCGCAAAAAATACTCGAGTAACAGCGGAATGTCTTCACGCCGTTCTTTCAACGGTGGAAGGTCGATGGTGAATCCGTTCAATCGATAGAGCAAATCTTCACGAAATGAGTTTTGAGTTACCATCTGCTCGAGAGGGCGATTCGTGGCGGCGATGATTCGGACATTGGTAGTAACCAATTCGTTTCCCCCAACGCGTTCAAACTTTTGTTCTTGAAGAAGTCGAAGTACTTTACCTTGAATGATTGTGGACATGTCGCCAATCTCGTCCAAAAAGATCGTACCACCATCGCATTGCTCAAACCGCCCAATTCGGCGACGTTCCGCTCCTGTGAACGCCCCTTTTTCGTGACCAAATAGCTCGCTCTCAAGCAGTTGATCCGGGATAGCTGCACAGTTGACCGCAACAAAGGGCTTATCCGCTCGGTCGCTATGCTGAACCAGCGCGCGAGCAACCAGTTCTTTGCCGCAACCGCTTTCTCCACGAATAAGGACCGTTACATTCTCGGCTGCGACGCGGCCAATGGATTTGTAGACCTCAATCATCGCTTTGGATTTGCCTACAAAGCGCTCTCCGCCCGATTCCCCCTCTCCAACTTGAAAGGCAACTGGTTCATCCATCATACGTCGAGCTTTGATCGCGCTGAGCGTTAGACTTCGAATTTGACCGATGTCCAAAGGTTTCGATAAATAATCGAATGCACCTGCCCGCATGGCTTGAATTGCCGTTTCGCTTGACGTATCACCAGTAATAAAGATAACTGGCAGCTTGCGGTCAATGGCTCTAATCTTCCGAAACAGTTCCAGCCCGTTATGATGCGGTAGGAAAACGTCGAGCAAAACCACACTTGGTTTTTCGGATTCAAGCAAATCCAATCCGATATCGCCATCTGCCGCTGGTACTACGGTTATGTCACTATAACCGTTCAGTCCACTAGCAACGATATGACGAACCGATCGGTCATCATCAATGATTAATACTTTGGTCAAACCAATACTCCCCTGGCACAGATTTTTTGGCCAAATGTTTTTAGCATAAGCAGTTGTAAAAACTAGAGTTGATAGGTGCCATGGTACTGTTTTTCGTCTAGTATTAATTTATTGTTTCCAATCGCTGAAGCGGAATCGTTCAAAAGTCCTTGGTCGGTAATCTTGCTTGTTGGTCGAAAAGCGTTTCCATTGCCCTGAATTTGAACAATCTTGCGAAATCTCGGCACCAAGTTAGCGGTGGGGAATCAGGCTCCGACCAGCCAATCAACGCATTGGCACGCAAATTGCCTAGATTGTACGTGCTGATGTCACTCGATCCGTTTCTCCAATGTTCCGTATCCCGCCGAGACAATCGAAACTATGTTTCAAATAGACGAGGAACGAGCACTTCTGGCGTTGGACGGCAATCGGATCCTGTTGATGGAACTTGCTACGATGTTTAAGGAGGACGCTCCACAGCTGCTGTACGATCTAAAGGTTGCAGTTGCCAACGAGAGCGCAATCCATACTAGATCTGCAGTCCACAGCTTGAAGGGATTAGTTTCGACGTTTTATGCCCAACCTACCATTGAGCTTGCAGATCGGCTGGAGGATTCAGCGGCAAACGGTCAACTTGAGATGTTTCATCAGGGGGAATTGGAGAAACTGGAACATTCCATTGAGTCGGTCATAGAAGAGTTCGTCGAACGCGGATGGATCACCGAAAATTGAGCGGTTCATTCACGATTTCTTCACTTCGCCATCTTTTGGCATAAGGGTTGCTTTCTCATAGGGTAGTTGGCATTCGACCAACAAACATCTCAAACCCTGACATCGGAACAAACAATGGAACTAATACAATTTTTACCAGTCGGAGCGATCGAGTACTCGCTGATTTACATGCTGGGCGGCGGTGGTCTCATAGGAGCTTTTGTGATCTTCATAATTGCTAAAATGTTACGGCGATAGAGTAAAACCGTTGTCTCACTTGTGCCCTGCCTGCATGGCTACCTCAGTTACATGGGGTAGGCGTAGATTGCGTGAATCTGTAGACGATGAATGGTTGTCTGCCTACCTTTCATACAATCCGACTCTGTTTGAACCGCATACCAAGTTAGCGACCAACCAGCTACACGACAGTTGGGTAGTCATTCAAATGCACGAACGATTTGGAAAAAAGGAAGGAAGATCGGAATGGTAAAAAGCGACGTATTGAGCTGTGTTTTGGAGGGCTTCTCGTTGCCAGATGACAAACCGGAATACGAGCCCGCCAAAATCGATCCGGAGATTCCAGGTCCACGACAACCCGATCCAAATCTTCCAGATGTCGGCGATCCGCCGAATCTTCCTCCACCCTTAAAAGATCCTCCGGCGGTTGCGCCGGAGCCAACCCCAGCGCAGCAGCCACCGATCAAATTATGCAATTGATTTGCGCCTCGAGAAAGATAACACCATGTTTGAGTGAGCAAAGCTGAATTCGCTTCCTTGAAATCGAAAGCATGCGGTATGGCGTTTGCTTCGTTACCCGATGAAGTGACTGCTGGCGACGTGGGCGTAGGTGGGATTAGGGAGCACATGAATGTCATTGCATCATGCGGCAAAAAAGTCGGCGTTGTCGATGGAGTCGAGGTGACCTCCATCAAATTGACTCGCAAAGATAGCCCCGACGATCAACATCATTTCATTCCGCTAAGCTGGATTTCACATGTCGATAGGCACGTTCATTTGAATAGAAACTCGAAAGAAGCTGCGGAAGGCTGGCAATCCAATGCAGCATCGTGCGGTTGCGGGACCTGAAATCCGACTTTGTCAGAATCAACAACTTGGATCCCCGACATCACGCTCCGCGTGATGGTGGAGAGCATAGCAACCCGAAAACTGGCGCTTGCCGCACCACGGGTCAGTCGACTTCCGACACAAGCGAACCGTTGCTAGGAGATGTTTTCCATGAATGCAAAACTTGAACAAACCACTTCGATATGGATGCAACTCGGAGTGATCTCCTCGCCAGCTTCGCTCAGTAAAAATGTTGTGGCAGATGTGTGCGTAGTGGGGGCTGGAATAGCGGGTATGACTACTGCCTATCTATTACTACGCGAAGGAAAATCGGTCGTCGTACTGGATGATGGGCCCCTAGGTGGAGGCCAGACTCAGCGAACAACCGCACATCTTTCCAACGCGATCGACGATCGCTATGTTCACATCGAAGAGTGGCACGGCTACGAGGGGGTGAGGATGGCTGCAGAAAGTCATACCGCAGCCATCGACCGCATTGAAGCCATTGTAAATGAAGAGAAAATCGAATGCGAATTTGAGAGGCTAGACGGTTATCTCTTAGGTACTTCGGGTGAGTCGTTAGAAATTTTGCAACGGGAGTTGCTAGCCGCAAGAAGGGCTGGGCTTTCGCAAATCGAACTCAGTACGCGTTGTCCGCTGCCTGAGTTCAGCACCGTACCCTGTTTGCGATTCCCTCGCCAAGGTCAGTTTCATCCGTTAAAATATTTGACCGGTTTGAAGCACGCTATTCAGCGAATGGGAGGACTTATTTTCACCCAAACCCGCGTAGAGAGAATTGAATGTGGACCGCCCGCCATTATTCATACCTATCTAGGCACCACGGTAACTGCTCATTCGGTGGTGGTGGCTACGAATAGTCCTTTCAATGATTTTGTGACGATCCACACGAAACAAGCAGCATACATCAGCTATGTTTTGGGGATCGAAGTGCCTAAGGGGTCGATCACGAAGGCATTGTATTGGGATATAGAGAGTCCCTATCATTACGTCCGACTTCAGTCGCTTCCTAAAAGCGAATCCAATGGAGAATTACTTATTGTTGGTGGCGAAGATCACAAGACTGGCCAGGCCAATGATGCGGACGATCGGTACCGACGCATCGAAGAGTGGACACGAAAACGATTTCCGGCGAGCGGTAAGATCCTTTACAAATGGTCGGGGCAAGTATTAGAAACGATCGACGGACTAGCCTTCATTGGGCGGAACCCACTTGATGGTCCAAACGTTTACATTGCCACGGGAGATTCAGGACAAGGCATGACGCATGGAACAATCGCTGGCATCCTGCTTACCGATTTGATTTTAGAGCGGCAGAACCCGTGGTCTACTCTATACGATCCTTCGCGGAAAACGCTTCGCGCGGCTGGACGCTATTTGCAGGAGAATTTGAATGTAGTTTCTCAATACACGACTTGGTTGACAGGTGGCGATGTCGATTCGACGCAATCGATCGCTCCTGGCACGGGTGCAGTCGTGCGGGCTGGACTTTCGAAAGTGGCGGCTTATCGCGATGACCATGGTGTATTGCACCAATGTTCCGCGATTTGCCCGCATCTCGGTTGCATCGTGGAATGGAACCGTAATGAAAGCACATGGGATTGCCCATGCCACGGTTCGCGATTTGACAAACGAGGGCACCTCCTCTGCGGGCCAGCCAACAGTGACCTTGAAACAATAACTGCAACAATGGAAAGCGGTGCTATCGCTGGGGTAATAGCACATGCCAATGTTAAATCACAAACTGAGTGACGAAACCAAGTAGTGAGGTTGTGTTCCGTGCACCTTGAACGCTCAAGGTGTACTCTTCTAGTAAAATCAATGGTCGCAATTCCACCATCGGTGCGATACGAAAAGGATTTGGGCTTAGTGGCACATGATGTGCTTCGTAAAATCCGTAGTTGTGCCCAAATCGAACGAAAATCGATAGGCGGCACTTTACCTTACGGTTCTAACACCCATTGGAGAAATGTGATGCGTCGTCATTTAATCGCAGGAGCGCTTGCATGCTTCGGTTCCAGCCTGTTTGGTCAGGCTCCCGTCAATACCGCAGATCAAGCACAAGGGACACTCAATAAAATTCAGAACGCGGCCCAAGATGGATTGCAAAAGGCCCAGAACGCGGTGGATAGAAATATTCCACAAAGTTCTGGATCATCCAATTTAAATGATGGTCAATTGAATTCCAACTTGTCCACGCAGGTCCAGGGGCAATCCACGTTGGGTGGACAACAACGAAATAGTGTTTTGCAGGATTCAACGAATCAGTACGACGGTGCCAACCGAACAAGCGGAAACAGTGGGTTTCAATCGCCGGTAATACAGCGTCAAGGTCAAACCATGCAAACCGGCCAACTCTCGAATCAGGAATTGAATTCCGGAACCATGCAGAACAAGGGCACGATGCAGAACAATGGCACGATGCCATATATGCCAATGAATTCGACTTGGAATTCATCGCAGAACAACAACATGCAACAGTCCTTGTCATCGCAAGTTGGCGGTCGCGTATATGTGCTTCGCCTTGACGCAAACGGTCGAGAATTCATTTGCGTCGATGGCCGGCCAGTCTACTTTGACAACGTGACTTCCGTGCCAGCCCAAGGGAATTCAGGGGTTCAAGATCAGTACCGGGCAGGGTATGGAAATTATGATTTGAACAATGGTCAAAATACCCAAGATCAATTGCGTAAAAGTGATCCACCGAAGACCGAACAAAAAACGCCAGGATCTGGCCAGAGCCCGTTTGGCGATAGTACGAACACGCGAAACGTTGGTCCAATGAACCCACCCAAAACGACAAGTGTTCCTGAAGTTCCGTCACCTGATCGCGATCGAGTACGGTCCTCCAATCAAGACGAATCAAAGGGACGTCAAAATGACGAAGGGAAGAAATCGGAATTCGATGCCAAGCCCGATGTAATTAATCCGAGCAAGGCCTCCAATGACCTCATCGAACCAAAATCATAAACGACTGGAGTAGTTAGCGTTGCGCAGGCTCCAGGTGGCAAAGGTGAAAAGCATTCGGACAAAGCGTGCTGGACGTGCGCTGAATCGTGTCTGGAATGCGAAGCAAGTGCGGATGCCTATCGTGAGTGTATCAAACACTACGAAGGCGGGAAGAAGTAAGCCTCAGAGCTTGGAATCTTTTCGAGGTGCTGTGATTTTATGTGGGCGAGTCGCTCTGCGACTTGCCTAATTCTTTTGTTCGACGAGGTATAAACGGGCTGAACAATCGCGACTTGTACATCAACCGCGCAATGCTGATAATGCTGAGATCAGGCTGGAACTTACGAACTGCACGGGGTACTCAATTGCCAGAAACAAATCAAAGCGATTTAGAATCGGCTGAGCTCTGCGCGAGTTACCTCAAAGCCCTAGGTGACCCTACCCGTTTGCAAGTGGTGCGAGCACTTCAAACCGGTCCATTGAGTGTGACAGACATCGCAACTCTTCTGGAAATCGATGTAGCCAACGTTTCGCACCATTTGCGCGTGCTTTTTCACGCCGACCTAGTCACAACCGAGCGGTCTGGAAAGTTCATTTACTACAACCTGAACTGTGATTTCTGGAAACAGCGATCCGTAGCAAAAACACTTGACTTCGGATGTTGCAAGATCGACTTACGCGACTAACGGGCAAAAAAAGGCTTGTACAAGGCTTACGTTCGCAAGCATGTCTCACGCTAACCGCAGCCCAATGGAAGAACAACTTAAGATTTCGCAAAGAAAATACAAAAGGTTACGCAACCGTTTCAAGTTTTCAACGAGAACCTTATTGTCGAGTGACAAAACGGTTTGTAACAACTAACTTGAATCAGTAAACAATCATGGCAGCTTACATTAAATTCGATGGTATTGACGGCGAATCCAAGGCAAAGGGACACGAAAAGTGGACCGACTTGGAAAACTTTTCGCAAGTGATTCACAAGGCTGGGGCTGGAGCCACCGGGGCTGCACGACGACGCGGCACAATCCTTCATGAGGACTTGCAGTGCTCGAAGCTCTTGGACAAATCCGGTCCTAAGATCGCAGAAGCAGTTTGCCTGGGCAAAGTATTTCCAAAAGTGGAGATCCACTGCAAGACGACTGCAGTCAACTCGGGTCGTGAAACGTTCTACAAGTACGAATTGAAGAACGTAATGGTATGTTCCTACTCGGTTTCTGGCGGAAGCCAAGACAAACCACACGAAAGCTTCAGTTTGAACTTCGAAGAAATCAAAGTGACCTATACCGAGATGGACGAAAAGGGTGCCAAGAAGGGCGACGTTTCCTACGGCTGGAAGGTCGAAGAAGGCGTAAAGGCTTAGTGCCGTCTCCGAGAATTGATTCTTGGGTGTTCGATGATCGCACTCCGTCCCGTTTGCTTCGGGACGGAGTGCTGTAATTCGGATAGTTTTCTAACTGTTAGCGCAAACGATAGGCCAGAAGCCTGTGCCAGAGGGAAACTCGAAACGATAACATCGCGTAGCAATTGGCGCAAGCGACTCCGATCGCAGTGTATCGATTATAATTGAAAGTTAATTGTTCGGTTCGGCTGCGCTTGATCCAGTCCGACTCTAAAGTAAACCATCAACTAAAGTGGAAATCATGAGCAAGCGACTGCTTGAACTAGAACCGACCGGGCTGTTTGGTGAAGAAGCAATTCTCACGTCCCTTTCAGGTCGCGAAGAAATCTCGCGACCATTCGAATTCTCCCTCTCGATAGCCTCGAACAAGGAGAACATTAAGGCGGAGGATGTGATCGGCCAACCACTTGCAGTTCGTATCGATCGGGGTGATAAAGAACCTCGCTACATTCATGGTTATATCAGCCACTTCTGGGCTGGAGATTCTACAGATTCCGAGAAGAAAAGTGGACTGCTGAGTCGATTTTATCGAGTTCGTTTGGTGCCTTGGATTTGGTTCATGAGCCGAGCCGCCCGCTGTTTCGTCTACTTGCCGGAAAAGCAGGAAAAATCAATTCAAGACGTATTGGATGAAGTCATCAAGCGCGTGAAGTCGTATGGGCACGTCGAGACATGGATGGATGCTGGAGGCGCATCGATCCTCAAATCTCGTAAAGTCGAGCATTGCGTACAATACCGTGAAACGGACCTTAATTTTCTTTCTCGCACCCTCGAGCGTTACGGAGTTTATTACTACTTCAAATTCGAAAAGAACAAGCACACGCTCGTATTGTCCGACAAGAGCAACTATCCAAACTGCATTGAAGCGGAAATCGCGCACGGACCAGCCGTCGGTGGCCAAGTAAACACCGATCGGATCTCGTCTTGGGAGCATGTCTACGAATTTGTTTCAGGCAAATGGGAGCAAGACGACTACGATTTTGAGCATCCATCGACCAGTCTCAAGGTCAATGCGACGAAGCATGGATTGATTCCGCTTAAGAATAATTCGGGCTACGAAGTGTATGATTTCCCGAACGACTACGTGCAAAAAGAGGATGGTCGAACCGAGACGGTGCGACGGATGGAGGAAGAAGAGGTTCGCTTCAATTCCGTGTCGGGTGCGAGTTTATGCAAAACGTTGACTGCCGGCTATGCCTTTAAACTATCTCACCATCACAGTCTGCCGGGCGAAGCAGGAAAATCCTTTCTACTGACCAGCGTAACGCACAACGCGTCGCAACCGGGTCCTTATACAGGGACGCCAACGCATGCTTCGTATACCAATCAGTTTCATTGTGTTCCGCGAGCGATGCAGTTTCGCCCTCAACGCATTACGCCGCATCCCGTTTTATCGAGCGTCCAGACGGCACTGGTTGTTGGCCCAAAAGGCGAAGAGATCTATACCGACAAGTATGGACGAGTGAAGGTCCAATTTCACTGGGACCGGGAGGGTAAAAAAGACCAGAACACCTCGTGTTGGATTCGTTGCCAACAGAACATTGCTGGCAACAAATGGGGATTCATGGCCTTGCCTCGCATCGGGCAGGAAGTCGTCGTGGACTTTATCGAAGGGGATCCCGATCGTCCTTTGATCACCGGCTGCGTGTACAACGCGGAGCAGATGCCCCATTATTCATTGCCCGACGAAAAGACAAAAACCTACATCAAGACGAATAGCTCGAAAGGGGGCGAAGGCCACAACGAGTTGATGTTTGAGGACAAGGCAAAGGACGAACGAGTCTACATTCACGCACAAAAGAACATGGATGTGCGCGTGCTGAATGACTCCAAAGAACGAATCTTCGGAAATCGCCACCAGATCATCGGTTTGGAAAAGGACGGAAAAAAGAGTGGCGACCAACGCGAGATGGTGTACGAGGACAAACACATCAACATCAAGCGACACCAGTTTGAACATATCGAAGGCAACATGGAGCTATTGATCGGTGAGGGTGAAGCGAAAGAAGGTGGCAATTTCGACTTTGCTATCGAAAAGCAAAAGTCAGAGCTTGTTGGCGGCGATAGCCACTTGATGATCAAAGGAAAACACAGCGAACAAATCGATGGAAGTATGTCCTCTACTATCGGCGGCGATAGTCAACACAAAGTGGGTGGCAACATCGCTCAAGAGGCTGGTGCGATGGGCGAAATCCACTTGAAGGCGGGGATGAAAATCATCATCGAGGCTGGTGCGCAACTGTCGTTAGTCGGCCCCGGCGGTTTCATCGACATCGGACCTTCAGGTGTGACCATACAAGGAATCATGGTCAACATCAACAGCGGCGGCTCAAAAGGCTCAGGCAAGGGTTGCAAAGCTGAGAAACCCAAAGAGGCTAGAAAGGCCAAGCCGGCGAAGCCCGAAATCGCACACAATTCGACTTCGGGAGCGAAGTCTAGCAGGGATTAGTGCCAATTGGGCTCGATGGAGGATGATGAAATGCAAAACATCGACATTGAATTTGCGTCCGGGCCTAGAGCTGGTCAGCGCATCCGCTTAACTGATCGGAGCTTGGTCTTCGGTCGTACACGCGTGTCGGATATCGTTTTGGACTGGGATGGCTTGATTTCGTCAAAGCACTTTCGGATTGAGAATCAGAACGGTTGTTTCGCCTTGCATGATTTGGGTAGCACCAACGGTACGCAGATCAACGGACAACGTGTAGACACCAAATTGCTTGCATCCGGCGACAAGATCGTTATTGGAAAAACGACTCTTCTTGTTCGAGCTGAAGCCGCGGTGGAAGCGGAAGAGTTATCGGCCAAACCAAAACACATTTTCAATCCATTTGAAAGCAGTGTTGTCATTGCCGACGACAGTGTGCAACCTAGTTATGTTCCCGATGCAGGAGCGAATGCTGGTTCGAATAAAAAATTTAATCCGTTCGAAAGTGGGATTCTGTTAGCAAAGGATAAAGTGCAACCGAATGATTCCGGTACCGGGGAATTGGACGTTGGATCGAATCGCAAGTTCAATCCGTTCGAGAGTCACTTCTTCAATGAAGAAGACTTAGCTAAGATCATCGACAAGGATGGTCGTGATAGCAATAACAATGACAACAAATTCAAGATCGATAAGACCCTAGAGCCGAACAATCCGAGCGAGATCACGAATATCGAGAGTCCAGCCAAGGTAGAGGGCTTGGTTCAGCTCCGTCTTCAAGTTACCTCGGAGATCGAATTGGGGCGCAAATTTTGGCTGGCACTTGGGCAGTCGTCCACCTTTGGTAGAACCGAAAATGCAGATTTCAGTTTCGCTTCTGATTCAACAATGTCTTCCGAGCACTTCCGAGTGTCAATCAATGCCGAACAATGCGAAATTGAGGACTTAAAGTCGCGAGGGGGGACATGGCAAAATGGAAAGCGAATCAATAAGAATATTTTGCGAGACGGAGATCAGATCGTGGCGGGCAAAACCGAGTTTGCCATCGAGATTGATGGCATCGCGGGAAGCGCCCGGCTATCTGGCGACGTCGGGGTAATCGAGCCTGCGCGTGTCACGGCGAAAGCGAATCAGGCCTCCAGGCAGGTCTTTGATGTTACAAAAAAAAGACTTTCGTGCGGGCTTTGGCGTTTGAGAGGTCTGCTTCCGGACGACGAGTCGTTCGTTCAAATCATTGATTCATTGCAACGCTTAGGCATATATTACTTATTGATCGATTTTTCGCGCATCAATATTCCATTGCCGAACGGATTGGATTTCTCTAAGAGCAGTTTGTTTGATTGGATGCCAGAATCAGCGATGAAAAAATCTCCCCTACTCTGCACGCCACAGGAATTGGCTGAGTGGAAACTCTATGTCGACGAGGGCTTGGGCTGCGACGCAATCATAGTGTTACAGAGCGAGTTACCCAAAGAAGAGTTACTCGCCAAGTTGAGGCGACGTTTGGTTAGTTCATCGAATGGAACAGAAGCATCGAGAGGCATACTTGGCTTTTGTTGGCCATCCGTGCTCGAGTCCTTGATCGAAACCAATTCAAATGAATTTGGTAAGTCGTTCTTC
Organism: Pirellula sp.; assembly: GCA_043757445.1. Classification (GTDB taxonomy): domain Bacteria; phylum Planctomycetota; class Planctomycetia; order Pirellulales; family Pirellulaceae; genus JBKCUI01. The sequence goes on from JAYVPJ010000199.1 coordinate 29,576, forward strand.
GATGATGTCAAATTGGTTGTGATCGAGGTACCAGGAAAACCAGAGCAATGGCAACTCTTTGGCCAGGAAGAAGCCGTTGAAACGGCAACAAAGATTGGATTGAGGATTGCTAAAGACACCTCGAAAGAAATAGAAGAGTTAGAGACGAGTAGCTGATCTCAATAGGATACGTAGGATTGAATGCCGAAGGCTATAGCGATTGCCTTTGTTTAGTCCCCACCCACAAACGAATAGATTTTTTAGGAGAACGATAATGCCCCCAGCCGCACGAATCGGCGACCTGCACGTCTGCCCGATGATTACCGTTCTTGTTCCGCACGTTGGAGGTCCCATTTCGATGGGTGCAGCCACGGTGATGATAGGTTTCATGCCTGCTGCAAGAGTGGGCGACATGGCAGTTTGCGTTGGACCACCGGACGTGATCGCCAAAGGGTCCCCAACCGTTCTAATCGAATACATGATGGCAGCCCGCATGGGAGATCTTACTGCCCACGGCGGCACGATCGCCATGGGCTTCCCGACAGTCATGATCGGCGAAATGGGAATGGGAGCTGCTGTGACGGCTGCCGGGGCCATGACGGCCGTTGGGGCCACACCGCCGGCAGCCCGTCTTGGTCCCTTTGCGTCAGCCGACGATGCGGCCCGCGCGGCACTCACAGCCGCCAATCCCCTTTCGATATCGGAAAATCGAGAATACGTTGGGGTGATTTATAGAGACTCAACGACCGGCCAGTATTATGCCACCACTCCTCAGTCCGCAGGGCTATCCGGCGGATCGCTACCGGTCAATGATATACCTGCTGGAAGTACTGAGACCGGCTTTTATCACACCCATGGTAACTATTCGCTTGCGGACGGTACACCAACAACTGCTGCAAATGATGCATTTGATTCGGAGCACTTCTCCGGAACTGACATAAACACGGCGAACGCGCGAGCAAATGGCAATGCAGATTATCGCTCGTACTTGGCAACACCCAGCGGTGGAATGCTAGTGCACAATCCGGTCGCTGGCACGATTAATAACTTTTAGAATCGACATGAGTATCGTCGATACTGAGTGCGAATTGACATGTTTGAATTGATTTCTAAGGAAGCAAAATGGAACATATAAATGAACCAATTCCCATATCGCTTGCAAACGCGCTGGCAAAGTACTTGTCGCACTTGCCAAGTGGCGACTCGATTTTCACCTCACACGATTTGCTCATTGGAAAGGGCCTTGTTTCGAGTTTTCAGCTTGAAACTTTTAAGAAACAAGGAAAAGACGTTGATCGAAAGTTCCTTTTTTCGATGAGTGATGACGGAGAAATTGCTTCAATCCCTCTCAATACCAAGTTGCAAGGTGAGCGAATCATCGAGGGGCCTATCGTGCGTGCAATAGTGGCTGTCTTGGAAGTACAACAACTATCCGAGAATATTGAGGCCTTTGCGGAAGTTGGATGGCGATCTACAACTGACGAAGTTGTAATTAGTCTTGTTCCCAGGCGATCAAGCGAGGAGGGTACGGTCGTCGGTGGTTCGACGTCATTTGGTAGAGAGATTCATTACCATTTGAACCGAGAGACCTTAAAAGTTCTCCGCACTACTTTTGCACGGTAGCAACCCGAGATCCCGAACGGAGGGAGCCCTTCGCGTGCATGTCAGGAGCCCTTCGCTAGTCCAAGTGCAGTCGGGATACCGTGAACTGCCAACATTATTTCAAGCAGAATCGCTGCAAAAAAGCCCGCGAGGCCTTATCTTGTCTTTGCGAGGTCATCTAGCTCGCCTTACTATGCAGAAGCCACGACAAAGAACCTACAGTAAGCCGATATTTTTGATATGCTTGAACACAGTTTTTTTGGTGCTGCAGCAAATTCGCGTTGATCGAATGGCAGCGAGCCACGCCTGCGTATCGAATCAATCGCTTTCGCTGTAAACGTTTCCGTTGGACGCCCGCTATGCTTCGCACAAAAAAATGCCTACCTCATACCGCAATCGGTTTGTTCTATTTTTTCTGTATGCTGTCAGCGTTCGCTCAGAATAAACCGACCAGTCCAGACTTCGAGAAATACGATTGGTTGCGAGGTAGTGGCGATGACCTCGAAATGCGTTTGCATGGAAAGGTGAAATCGGCGACGACGGCGTCTCTCCGAGACCTGAGCGTATCGGTAGCGGTCATGGACAGCGACAATCATTCTTGGTTCGAGGCAAAGACCTCGGACAGCAGCTTCGAGGTATGGCTGCCTGTCAATCGTGTTCGCTGATACCGTATTGAATTGGTTGCCTCGACACCGAATGCGCACCGGGCCATTGCGTTCCTGCATCGTAACGAACTTCGTAAAGCAGCGATGGACGGAGTAGAACTGGAATTGAGTGAGCCAGAGGTCATCCAGACAATCGTCGTCAGTCGCGATGGTGTTCGAATCGCCAATGCAAACGTGCGAGCCGTGACTGACGAAGCAAGAGAGATTCGGGCCGCGACCGGCGCGGATGGATCGACGAAAATTGGATTGAAAGCCAATGAAACTTTGGGAGTGCTAACCGCATGGTCGAACGAAAAATCCATCGGCGGCTATCAATTTTGGCGATTGCCCAAACGTGACCCGAAAGCCATGGAACATGCTATCGATCTAATACCTTGTCGATCACACTTCATCAATGCAGTGGATGAGCAAGGTGCAGCCATCCCAAATATAAAACTTAGCTTGCATGCTGTGACTCCCGACAACAGTATTCCAGCCCCCGATGAGCTCTCTGTCTCGACAGATGCCATGGGGCACGCCGAATACAAGTGGTTTCCGAAAATCGCAAATGCAGATCATGTAGTCCAGCTGAAGGGCGATCTGTGGTTGATTGCCGATCAGAAAAAGGGAGAACGACAGACGACCCTTGTACTGAAACCCGCCACAAATCGCAAACGAATCGAGGGGAAAGTCACGAACCCGAAAGGACCAATGGGCGGCTTATCAGTACAATTGGAGAGCTTTCAAACTGGAATTCCAGGTCGGAGTGACCTCATCCGGGCGACAGCTGATCGGCACGGTCGGTTTTTCGCAGATGTACTTCCAAATGCCTTTTACTCGGCGGTCGTAAACGATAGTCAATGGGTTTCTGAACCTGTTGATTTCGTGCCGTTTTCCGATGCGGATAAGAAACTTAATGAGCCCGAGCTATTTGCTACCAAAGGATTTCCAGTTCAAATCGCTGTCACGTCAGGCGTCGCAAGGCGGTCGCTGGCAGGCATCCAGTTATCGATCGGGATGGAGCATCCCATCAGCTGGATTGAGAACAGCAATTTTCAATTCGGAAACGTAAATGGGCGTCGTTTGTACGAAAAAACGAACAAGGATGGGATAGTCGAGATATTTGCACCGGAAGGCATATTGGAAGTTTATGCTTCGAAAGATGACTGGCAATTAAAGGAACAAATTGTTGTACTGGGGGATTTGCCAAATCGACTTGAAATTCATCGCGACGTCGAAGAGGTTTTTGAATTCGTTGGACAAATTGTTGCTCCGGAAGGAATGGAAGTGGATCTTTCTAAAGCGGTGATCAAGTTCGGTGCGATCGATGGTAGATCTTCGGATAAAGGAGATACGGAAAGCGTTGGACTCGGAAAATTCAAGTTGAAGACGAAGGCAAGCAGGATCGGCATTTACGCTTCGACCAGGGATGGATTGGCATCAGGTACCACCATCGTTTCTGATTTGTCGAAGCCAGTCATTTTGCAACTCCAACCTAAGCAAAGTTTCAGCGATCGATTGTTGACAGCAGAAGGAGAGGTACTAAAGAATCAGAAAGTGCTGGCCCGAATTCGCATTAGGGGTGAAGCGAGAATCGGAGACCTTGTCCCGGCAAGTTTCGACGCAGATGAATTCCAAGCGACGACGAACGAAAACGGTGAGTATGTATTTGCCTCGTTGCCCTGCTCGACTCCGATTGAACTCGTTGTAGAACCGATTTATCAATTCAACACGTCCCAACAATTGCTTGGTGAGGTGTCGTTGCGATCCGATGGTAGACCTCCACTAGGAGTGTCCCAATTTTGGCGGCTCAAAAGGTCCGAAAGTTTAGTTCAATTACCTACGCTCTCGGAACGATTTGGCAAGCTAGAAGAGGATTGTAGGTCGAAGGGACGTCACCTCATGCTCATTGTTCGCGATCCGGCCAACGAGAAGAGCTTGCAGTTCGTAAATAAGTTAGTGGGCTCCAAAGAGGAGTCAAAACAAGAATCCTACCTTTGGCTTCCTATCGACTCGGAGGAAGTTGCGAAAAGTGAAAATGCTCCGATCGTTCGATCGCTGGATTGGCCGTCTGTTGAAAGCGGAAATATTTTTCTGTGTGCTTATAATCCTAATGGACGAGAAATAGGTCGGATCATGCTTAAAGTAACCAGTACAACACTCGCAGAGCAAATCCGTGAATTCATTGCACGGCATGCGCCGGTGAAGGGGAGTTGACGCTTTGTTTCATCACGTCGCCCGTACACACTGGCAAAATGAAGCGCGTCAAACAAATTTAGAAGGATGGCGGAGAGAAAAAAGATCATTCCCCAAAAACCTGGAATCTGGTAGATGCTGTACCGATACTCCGACCTCATGCGTCGAAAAAAAGACGGTGCATTGTTGTGAAACAGCCATTCACCATCCGGCGAGTAAAGAATCGATGGAAGATCGATGACCAATTCTCTCGGCCTACTGTTAATCGCACTTAGAATTCAGCGACTTGTCGACATCGGGCTACATTCCAAACAGCTATACCAGTCGAGGTTGGAACGGCAACCTTGCAATAGACCAAGCGAGAATGCCCGCGACAACAAAAAAAAGGAGACATTTCAACCATCCTGGCAAGGTACTTTGCTGATGTGTGTTTGTTGCATTCACGTTGATACCTTTTGTTTCTAAGAATCGATTGGCAACCTAAGGCGTATCCGAAGCGCTAAAAAATGTTACCGAGTTTTCGCAACCGCACGCCAAACTGTTAGCTGGCATTGCTGTGACTTTTCGTGGCTAGTTCGTTCCCATTACTTGCAAGCTCGGCTTAACCATAGAACGCCCGGCGTTTTTGGAAGATTGAACTCTCGTAGCGCACGGCAGAGAGTTTAGTGACGGGAAACCAGACATGATAGCATGACTTCATTGTGCCGATCTCAAAAGTCCGTCCGAGTCATAGCGATTCATTTCTCAAGGCCTTCTGTCTTATCGCCACGGAGCCATCAGCAAAATATGCGTCTGTGCTGAGCTCGAACACGCAGTGGGATAGCTGAGTTGGCCCAAACGCGATGAGCCGCTGTCAATCCCGGAAGATACCTTTACTTCTCGGACTGGATAATGTAAATTTAGTCGATTTAGTAAATTTACACGTTGAAAAAAATGGGTAAAAATGGCATCACCGACCAAATTCATCAATCCCTACCGACCAGGTGCAGGCCATATGCCCACCTATCTCGCCGGACGCGAGCACGAAAAGACGGAATTCTCGCGGCTGCTTGGGCAAACTACCGTTTTTAAAAATTTAATCCTAACTGGGTTGAGAGGTGTCGGGAAGACGGTCCTCTTGGAAACGCTAAAGCCGATCGCGATTCGTGAAAAATGGCTTTGGGTGGGCACTGACCTTTCCGAGGCCGCCAGCCTCAGCGAGTCTAATATCGCGACACGAATGATGTCCGATCTAGCGTTGGTTACGTCGTCAATCGTGGTTGGAAAGCGAGAACTACCAGGCTCAATGGGTTTTCTGCCTAGCCTTCCAAATCAGGAAGATGTGACACTTAATTTTGAGATGCTTACCCAGATTTTCAATGGAACTCCAGGTCTTTCTTCGGACAAGATCAAAGCCGTACTGGAGGTAGTTTGGAAGGCTGTAGATGCCGGTGGGTTTAGGGGAGTTGTCTTCGCTTATGATGAGGCGCAAAACATGTCCGATCATGCAGCAAAGGAGCAATACCCACTTTCGACGATGCTCGACGTTTTTCAATCGATTCAAAAAAAGGGAATTCGATTTATGTTGTGCTTAGTTGGGCTACCAACACTCTTTCCGAAGCTGGTGGATTCTCGCACCTTTTCGGAGCGAATGTTTCATGTACTGACTCTGGATCGACTCAAAGATCAAGATTCACGGGACGCAATCAAAAAACCTATAAGTGACGCCAAATGCCCTGTACATTTTTCGGACGCGGGCATCGACGCGATTGTATCTGCGTCCGGCGGTTATCCATATTTCATTCAGTTCATTTGCCGGGAGCTATTTGACGCATATCTACAAAACGGAAAGGGTGTTCCTGTAACGGAAGCCGCAAGAAAACTCGATTCGGATTTCTTTATGGGGCGATGGTCTCGAGCAACCGATCGACAGCGAGAACTATTGTGGGTCGTTGCTTCTCTCGAAAATTGCGATGGCGAATTTACGGTTCAAGAAGTCTCTGAAATGTCCTCGAAAATTCTGGCCAAACGAATTAGTCCGAGTCAAATAAGCCAGATGTTTTTGAAGCTTAGCGATGCCGGTCTGGTCTATAAGAACCGACACGGCAAATACGTCTTCGCCGTTCCATTGCTTGGGCAATTTGTTAAACGGCAAATGGATGTGACCAACATTAGCGCCCATTGAAATTGAATTGCAACTCCCGGACATAAAGTTTGTACTCATCCGAGCCAATAAAAAAGCCGGCGCAAGCCCGACCAAGGCCATCACCATGTAGCTGGTTCGTGGCTGCGATCCCCAGACCAACGGATTTGGAAGGGTGCGGCTCTATCGTCAATTCTCCATCGTATTCATCTACGTGTGCTTGAACACGTCCGCGAGATTGCAGAACAGAACTCTCACAACGAGGACCGAGCGACTGCCTGGCAAAAAACCAGGGTGCCGAAGGCATTACCAAATCGATTCGAGTGAAAACGACATTGTACCAATCAGCGAAGTCTGGATCACAGTTTTCGGGCTTAAGAGTGAGTACACACCTTCGATGAGGACATACTGTTCGAACGTCTCTTCGATGGGGTCGACGATCCAATATTCATTCACACCCGCTCGTTCAAAGAGTCGCATCTTGATCTTTCGATCGTAGGAGGCTGTGCCGGGCGAAAGGATTTCGACGATGATATCAGGAGCGACTTCAATCGTGGACGCCGAAATGCGATCCTTCTTTTCGTTTAGAACAACAACAAGATCGGGTTGCACGACGTCAAAGTCGGACAGAAAGACATCGATCGGAGCGTTGAATACTACGCCGAGCCCGGCGAGTTCGATCTGTGTCTAAAGCTGGTACTGAAGTCGCTTGGATACATGCTGATGCTTGATGCTCGGCGCAGGATTCATGTAGTGATCTCCATCGATAATCTCATGCCGATTCCCGTCGTTTGGAAAGAGCACGTAGTGTTCGTAGCGAAACTTGAGAGCGTCTGGAAAGGGTGAGTTCATAACCGAATCCAATCAATGGATACCGAGAATTCGCGTGTTCTGAATGTGCGTACTACCTTAGTGCAATCGATGAATTCCAATTTTGCCCACTCAACCGCGTCAAGCAGGTCAGCTTGTTTTGGACTCTTCGAGGCCAAAGTGATTGACAAAATCTTCATTGGAGCACTCTCCCACTCCCAGTATCGGTTTGCGATCGAAATGCTTCGAAAAGGCGTCGATCACAACATGGGCCGCAAACCTAAGGGCTAGCGCCCTTCGGCTAATCAGCCGCAACGCGCTAGTGTGCGGTTTAGCCCGACTTATGATCGACGACTTCGAAAAAATGCTTGACGCCAATCCTCGGTCTCGCTATACCTAACCTATTAGGTTCAGTATTTCGTTCCGCTTTGGCAGAAATCCTAGGTGAGATCATCGATACGGAACATGCTCCTACCGACCGGGAAATGGAAATCCTGAAAGTGCTTTGGGAAATCAAAGAGGGCTCGGTTCGCGATGTGCATTCGCGGCTAGTCGACGAATCGGGATTGCATTTCAATACGATTCAAACACAACTCCGCATCATGAATGACAAAGGACTTGTTGCTCATCGTCGAGACGGTAGGACACTCTTTTATCGGCCGGTCTGTACGCGACAGCAGGTATCATCCCGATTCCTTCAAAAGGTTTACGACGGTGCGCTGAATGAGTTGGTTTTCAACATGTTAGTTTCTGCGAAACTCTCCAACAATGAACTCGATGAGCTCGAGTCCATTATTGAAAACGCCCGAAAATCAAAATCTCGAAAAAAACAGTAAGGGGAAAGTCATGTGGATCGATGCTCTTGATCGTTGGCTCCTGTTGTCCTCCGTATTTGGGACGGCCGAGTTCCTCTGGTTCCTGCAAAGTGATGAGAATTGAATGACGACAATCAAAACGATGTCACAATGGCTTTTGGCGGTCCTGATGGTCTTTGCAGGCGTGATGCACCTAATCCGCCCAAATTTCTTCCTCAAAATCATGCCGCCCTATTTGCCACTTCACTTGGAGTTGGTCTATCTGAGCGGAGTCTTTGAGATTGGGTTGGGGATTTGTCTTCTCATCCCGCGATTCTCACGATTTGCGGCTTGGGGCATCATTGCCTTGTTAATCGCCGTTTTCCCGGCGAACATCTACCTTTACCAGCATCAGGACATTGTCCTCGCATCGCCGACCATTCACCTTTTACGCCTGTTATTGCAAGGTGCACTGATCTGGATGGCGTTTTGGCACACTCGAAAAAGTGAATCTACTTCGGGTTCGTTTTCTTCGTCTTGACTCTCGAATACAACGTCTGGATTCATGGAACCGCCAAACACTTCATTAGAGCACTTGTCAATTCCCAAGGCAGCCTACATTCATGTTCCATTCTGCCACGCCCGCTGCCCCTACTGCAGCTTTACAGTCGTCGCAAATCGACTGGACTGGGTGGCACGCTATGTCGACGCTGTCTCTCGAGAGATGGCTTCTCTCGGTCACCCGAATCCGGTAAACACGATCTTCATCGGTGGTGGAACTCCAACGCTGCTACCGCGAGAACCGATGGCGCGATTGCTCGCGGCGATCCGAACCTGGCTCCCACTCGAAGAAGATGGCGAATGGAGCATCGAAGCCAACCCTCAAGATGTCAGCCACGATTTATGCAAACTGCTTCGAGATCAAGGAATCAACCGAATCAGTTTAGGGGGGCAATCGTTCGATGATGCCAAATTGAAAACACTGGGGCGCGATCATACTGGGGACCAACTAGCGAATTCGATCGACATTGCCTCGAAGTGGTTCGATCGAGTCTCGGTGGACCTGATCTTTGGCGTACCTGGCGAGGACATGCAAGTCTGGAAGTCGGATCTGCAACATGTCACCTCCCGCTGTTTGAGCCATGTCTCCACGTATGGACTGACCTACGAAAAAGGGGCTCGCTATTGGAGCCAGCTTCAAAAAGGGCAAATCGTGGCGATTCCCGAAGATACGGAACTGGAGATGTACCACTACGCGATGGAAACGCTGACTCATCACGGCATGAATCATTACGAAATCTCCAACTTTGCCAATCCGGGGCGCGATTGTCTCCACAACCGAACCTATTGGCGGGGAGACTCTTGGCTCGGCTTCGGACCAGGTGCTGCGGCCTATGTCGATGGCACACGTACCGTCAACCATCGCAGCACCCTCAAGTACTTGCAAAGGATAGAGGCGGGGCAATCCCCCATCGCCGAATCGCAACCGCTGGATTGGTCGACTCGGACTCGCGAGCGATTCATCTTCGGTATGCGTCAGTTAAAGGGTGTCAAATGGAGTGCTCTTGAACAATCCGGTGAACCTCAATCTATCGAAGCGATATCGCAGCAACTGGCCAAGCACATCGCATTAGGATTCTTAGAGAGGCATGAAGGCTTTGTCCGGTTGACGCCGGTCGGGCTCCCCATCAGCGACTCGCTGTGGCTCGACTATTGGTGAGACGCCCGCAAAGTATTCAAGGGAGAACCCAAAGAAATGCTCCGCGACATCGCCAGAGCGCAGCTTGATGGCTAGCCACAAAAAGACACATAATGCACAAAATAGAAGAGCACCTAAGCGCTTTTCCAAACCCATCACTTCGTACTTTTTTTGACACCTCTCGCTGATCACCACTAAAGCAAGACCTTTTTTCTTTATCGCATTCATGCCGAAAAAAACGGAAAAAGTCGAAAGAGAGCCAGGAGCGATGTTATGGCGATTCAAAACTTCGCGGGTCAAAATCTTTATCGAGAAGAGTCCCTTTTTTTGTGATTTTTGTGCCCTTTCGTGGCTAGCAAATATGCTCGTTCAAAGAGTCGCATCTTGATCTTTCGATCGTAAGAGGCTTTGCCGAATGTCTTTGCGAAACAGGTGATGTGTGCCACCTTTCCGATTCGTCAGGCGGGTCAGCTTGTGTTAGACTTGTAGTAGTTCGATCTTTGGATAGCGCTGTTTTACGGAGGCCGCTTTGGGTACCAACATTGCAATCGCAGTCACCATCGATGATTTGCTGTCGGAGTTGGGCGGCATTGCTGCTTGTCGACTTCGACTCGATCCACCACCTGGCCGAGCGACACTGAATGACCTTATTCGTGTCAATGATCAAACGAAAAGTCGGTTGGTTGAGTGGATCGATGGAACTTTAGTGGAGAAAGCCATGGGATACGAAGCTTCTGTGGTCGCTGGGGCAATTCTCAACATTCTTCGAAACTTTGTTGTGGCACACCATTTGGGAGTCGTATCCGGCGCCGACGGAATGTTTCAGTTGCGATCGTCGGTTCGTGGACCTGATGTTGCCTATGTGGCCCGCGAACGACTGCCAAACCAAAAGTTCCCAAGCGAGCCTTATCCTGCGCTCGAACCCAACTTGGTCGTGGAAGTCTTGAGCCCGGGCAATACCAAAGGTGAGATGACTCGCAAACGACTCGAATACTTTCATAGCAATGTTCAAGTTGTCTGGATCGTCGACTGTATCAACCGGAGCGTTGCAGCCTACACAAGCCCTTCCAAGGTCCGAGTCTACACGGCAGAAGACACGATCGATGGCGGCGCTGCCATCCCTGGTTTCACCGCCAATGTTGCAGACTTCTTCAATGATCTCGACATCGGATTAGATTTGGCGTAGAGCCATTGTGATGTTGGATCGATCAGCGAGAAGCGTCTTATTTCGTCTTTAGTTCAAACGGTGGCAATTCTTTCGTGGAACTAGTGATATCCACCGAAAGACCCGACTTCTCTTTCATCACATAACGCCCTTTGAGCAAGTCCGCTCCCGGCTCAACTTCGCCTCTCAACTTCTGAGCTTCGGTAGACTTATGAGCTGGATCAGGCCAGGTCAAACTAACCTTGTAGTTTCCTGGTTGAACCTCATCCTTCATTTCCGACATCAAAGTAAAAGTGCCGTCGCTCCCAGCGACCGCTGTGGCGATTTTCGCTTCGGGGTTATTGACTGGATGAAATAAGAGAACCGCACCCACCGCAGGCGTTCCATTCACGGTAATCTTGCCTGTGACTTTTGGTAACTTGGACCCGCCACAGCCCGCCATCAAGACGATGGCGAGATTTGCGATAATTAACTTCGTTGAAAACGGCGAACGCATTGATCTTATCCACATTCCATAACAAGAGTACTACTACGCGTCGTTTACTCGTTCGACTGGGTAACCTCGCCACCGTCTCTTGTGACTAGAGCAATAAATGCTTGGGGCGAAATAGAATCCGAGAAGAAAGCAACGGAGCCGTCTCCCCGAACCAATTGAACCCCTCCGGTATGAAACGAGTATGGCCCGTTTTGGTTGATGATGTTCATGGTCGAGCAACCAGCCTGCTCTGGGTCCGCAATCGTCGCACCGCTATAGCCACGCAAATGTCGAGCAACATTCCAATCGCCGTAGAACGAATTCAAGGTAAGAACACCTGGCATTGGTTTTCCCCGGAAATAGATTTGCTGCTTTCCTGCTAGCTCTACGAAGCAGATTGTATTCGATAGTCCGTCCGAGCACTCACCAAATTTCACCTTACGCTTTGAGATTGGATCCTGTGCTCCAAGCAACCCATTGTGCGTGTCGGTACTCGGTAATCCACCGCAGACGGCGAGCGACCTATGGAGGCCTCGGATGGGAACGTAGTCGGTTCTAGGTAGGAGGTATTGCGTGTTGGGAGGCAATATAGAGGCAAAGTAGGCGCCGTAATCGGAAGGCACGTCTGGGGTCGAAGGACAAACGTAAACCGGTAATTTTGCACGAGCAGCCGGCGGCAATATTCCACCCAGTAACGGCGCGATGGAGTTTACTGGGTCGACCAATGGTCGTTTCAAATCAAATAAATTTGAAATATTGTTTTGCTCAATATAAGGGAGCAATTGCCCCATAGCACCCATCAAACGTCGAGCATCCCCTGTGACAGTAAAAAGTGGATTCGTTGGATTCGTCGGGGCCTCTGTCAAAGCCAATTCAACGCCCCAAATCGGGATCCACTTGTAGGTGGACTCATGATTATGAATTGCCAGCCCAAGCTGTTTTAGGTTGTTGCTGCATTGCATGCGTCTGGCTGCTTCTCGGGCAGCTTGTACCGCTGGTAGCAACAATCCAACCAGAATCCCGATAATCGCAATTACGACTAACAACTCGACAAGCGTAAAGCCTGCCTTCCATGCGTTACGTTTCATAAATCACTCCAAAAGAAAAGAAAAAAAAGCGAGAAACAACTTAGTTAGCGAGCAAAGATTAGGGTTGCCTAAGTCTCCTTATTCTAACGTAACGCGTCAATAAGCCAAGATAGCCGAACAATTGTCGGCAATGATTACCAATATTTTTAATAAAAGTGTCCCTGTTAATCCTTTGGAATGGGCTTGCTCAAGAATGGAAGGATGTCAGGCAGAACTTTTACTGAAGTGCTTAGCCGCATGGGAACGGGGGCTCCAACATCGAATTCGCATTGAATAAACGAAGCCTGCCAGCCCTTTTTGGGCGTTTCTAACTTCGCTTCAAAAATCCCATCGGCAATCTCCGTCAGGTCCGCCGACTTGTATGCCTTTCCGATGGCTTCGACTCGGAAATCGCGAGCGTCCTCATTCAAAGCTTGCCAAAGTACAACTCGTTTTGGTTGCGTTTTGCACTGGACCTGGAGCTTGTTTTTATCATCGAACTTCCAAGTAAATTCAGGTCGAGGAGTTCCGTTAACGATCGTGTGATGGAACGCAATCAAGGTATCGACCGCGTTGGAGTCCTTCAATGAATGATCCGCATTCGGGACATAGCATAGTTGCTTTTCGCCAGGAAGCTCATCGAAATAAAACTGCGACGAATCTGGGAGGAAGAATTGGTCCCCGGTTGCGTTCACAATGCATTTGGGCATGGTGAATCGATTTCGATATGCAAACGGATCCTCTAGCTGCATGAGTTCTGTATATCGTTTGGTATCGCGGCGCTGCATAAGCCGATGGTTGACATAATCGCCGATAGAGGGCGCCCAAAACCCGTATGCACCGTAGTGATGCCGCATCGATACGTCTACGTTGAGAACATCGATCACTAGCGGTGCGATCCCTATGACGCGCTTGTCGACAGCGGCCGTCATCCAAGTGGTCCACCCTCGTTTCGAACCGCCAGCCACAACGAATTGGTTTACCGGCAATTTGCCTCCTGCGTCACTCGCGAGAAAGGCCTCGACGGTATCCATCGCGCGTACAACAGCTTTGGTCATCGGTCCTCGAGCGGGCCAGCGATCATCGCCTGTTTTGATATATTGGTCCCACGTATAGCCGATCAAGTCGTCTTCTTTTCTAGGCTTGCCATCGCCATGAAAAATCAAGGGTTGATTTGGTATTTGCTTTAGTTCTGCGACAACGCTTTTGGTGGCACCTGCAATTGCGGCTAACATTGGATCCAATCCTTTGGGTGCTTCGCTGCCATTTCCGCCTCCAGAAATGAACATCATAGCTTTATTGGAGGTTACGCCTGCGGGCTTGAAAACGTTGAGCCAATGCTGCCATAACGGTCTATCTACTTCGTCCGGGCGTAGCCAAGTCTGGGACTTGAGATCGATGAGGTACAATGTCCCGGCCGGCGTTGATTGGGTATTCACTAATTCCCATCGGTAACTCGCGTCGGGGGCTGCAACATACCGATCGATGGCTGTCAGTTCGGTATTGATCACTACCGGCTTCACAGGATTGGGATCCAGTTGCGCCCGATCTCGTACGGTAGAATCTTGTGCATTTGTCGAAAGTGAAAAACTCAGACCATACATTGCTAGAAACAAATATCGATTCAAGTTGCGCATACGCAGAACTCCAGAGCGGGAGAGGGGGAGCATGGAATGCATCTTTGAGGATGCCGGTTGCATTACGGTGCCCCTCCAGTGTACTACGACGCAAGCAACGATTCAATAACACAAAGCGTTGCTCATCCCAAGGAGGCCATCTCGCTTTCAGCTGTCACTTTAATTCAGCAGAACAATCAGCTGTCTTGAGGAGTTACCCTCGATTGAGATCGCAGTGTTTTTTCGGTTACAATTCGATTCACTGCATTGAGCATCGCAAGGATGGTCGACTCCACAGAATCCGTGGATGTGCCCATTCCTCGATATTGTTGCCCCTCGTGCTCAACCTCGACCGTGACTTCACCCAATGCGTCGCGTCCAATGGTTGCACTTCGAACCCGAAAATCTTTGCAGACGACTTTGATGCCAGTAATTTTCTCGACAGCCCAAAAGGCTGCATCGATCGGTCCATCCCCTTGCTCAACGCGTTCTGTAAACTGTTCCTCGCCATGCTGCAACGTAAGTTCAACCGATGGGACTTTGCCTGTACCGCTCGAGACGGAGAACGAAGTTAGAGACCAAACGCGTTGGGACGGGCCGCTAATCTGCTGCTGAATCAACGCAACAATGTCGCCGTCGTAAATTTCCTTTTTCTTATCCGCAAGTGTTTTGAACTGTTCGAAGACAGCTTGCAACTGCTCTCCTGTTAGGTGGTATCCTAAATCTCTGGCTCGATCAGACAATGCCGCACGGCCGCTGTGTTTTCCAAGTACCAGATCGGTCTTGGCGAATCCAACATCTTCTGGACGCATGATTTCGTAAGTGCTTCGTTCTTTGAGCATGCCATCTTGATGAATGCCGGCCTCATGAGCAAAAGCGTTGCGACCGACGATTGCTTTGTTGCGTTGAACGTCGAGACCTGTGATCTTGCAAAGCAATCGGCTGACAGGCACCAAACGTTCCGTAATGATGCGAGTTTTCGTATGGTATAGTTCGTGTCTCGTCCGCATGGCCATCACGACCTCTTCCAGCGAACAGTTTCCTGCACGTTCACCAATACCATTGATAGTGCATTCAATTTGACCAGCACCCGCTTGCACTGCCGCCAAGGAGTTGGCGACGGCCATGCCTAAATCATCGTGGCAATGGCAACTCAAAACAGCTTTGTCGATGTTTGGCACGCGGTGGATCAGCGATTCTATGCGTTGGTACATCTCACTGGGGGTGGTGTACCCCACGGTATCGGGAATGTTAATGGTCGTAGCACCCGCCTTGATCGCCGCCTCAACGACCCGGCATAGGAAATCGATTTCGGTCCTGGCAGCATCCTCGGCTGAGAACTCGACATCATCACAGTAGGAAACGGCCCTTTCGACCCCGTTGACAGCCCTTGCAATGATCTCATCCTGAGTCATCCTTAATTTGAATTCGCGGTGAATGGCACTAGTGGCCAAAAAGACGTGAATCCTAGCTTGCTTTGCTTTTTGCAACGCTTCCCATGCGCGATCGATGTCACCGTCGTTGCAGCGCGCCAATCCGCAAATGATGGGTCCTCGAATGGTGGTTGCGATCTCGCGTACCGCTTCAAAATCTCCGGGCGATGCGATTGGAAATCCTGCTTCCATCACATCCACACCCAAATTCGCTAACGCCTGAGCAACCTCTAGTTTTTCAGACAAATTCATGCTTGCGCCTGGCGATTGCTCGCCATCGCGTAAAGTTGTGTCGAAAATCGTGATGGAACGTTCGGACTGTGATTGGGATGAATTCATCATGAATCAACTTTTTGCATAAAGACTTAAAGAATCGCGGTACCTTCTCCGCCTAGACATCAAATTGGAACAGGAGGTTCGCCAGAAGCATGCCGCGATTTTAAGCAACAGCCTCACAAGCATGCGTCTCGACGGTCTCCACCAGGTGAGAACGAAGTTTCAAACAATTGAATTATCAATAGCTTAACGACATTGAACCGATTGTCATCAAGGCTTTTCGCACTTCTTTCTCGCGAAATGGAGTTTGGCACAAACATTGCATTCTGCACGAACAAGTGAGTTTTTGCCCGTTTGTTGGGCAAACACTCTGTTCTACCCAACGTCGACTGAGTGGCGGAGTGTCGCGGAAGCAATTCCTCGCCTCCCCTCTCTCGATGTTTTTAATTAATGACTTGCAGCCAATTGGTTTTGCGTCGGTACGCCGACTGCAGAGGTACCCCATCGGCCTGTTTGTGGTGTCCGCCTCACTGCAACAGGCCGGGGTATTTCTCTCTTCTCAGTAAGCGTCGCGTTTCAATACCACGAAGATGGTTTTAAACAGGATCTTGAGATCCATCCAAACGGACCAGTCTCGGATATACCGATGGTCAAGCGAAATGCGGGCTTCCATCTTTTCTACCGTATCTGTCTCGCCTCGGCTGCCCTCGACTTGGGCTAGTCCAGTGATTCCTGGCTTGACTTTGTGTCGCATCATGTAACCGCGAATCAGTTTCCGAAAATGTTCGTTATGTGCGTTTGCATGCGGTCGCGGCCCCACCAAAGACATCGAACCAAGTACGACGTTGAATAGCTGTGGAAGCTCGTCCATGGAAGTCTTGCGGAGGATGGCTCCAACAGGAGTGATTCGAGGGTCGTTTTTGGTAGCTTGCTTTACGATCGGCCCGTTGTCGCAAGTGTACATCGAACGAAACTTCCAAACCAAGATCTCCTTCCCATCCAAACCATATCGTTTTTGACGAAAGAAAACGGGCCCGGACGAGGACGCTCTCACCAACAGACAACACACCAAAAGGATGGGCGAAATAAGAACAATGCCAACTAAACTGATCGATAAATCGAGTGCCCGCTTGAGCCAACCATCGACGCCGTACATGGGTGATTCAAAAACGCTAACGACCGGCAACCCGCCAACGTGAGTCCAACGCGAGTGAAGTAGCTCAAACACAAAAAAATCAGGAACGATATATGCCGATGCCGTCGTATTCGCTAGACGATCGAGAACGGATTGAATCCGTTTCTCCGCTCGCATTGGCAATGTAATTAAGACCGTATCGATTTCTCCCAAACCGATCATTTCCAATAACTTGTCACAGTCCCCGACAAAGGGTGGCATGTTCTCAGATTGATCTGCCCGTCGCCCTTGTCCACGATCATCGAAAAAGCCAACAATCTTAAGCCCGCTGTCTGTCGATACGGTTGCATTCCGGGCAATTTCTTGCCCTAACCTGTTGGAGCCGACGATGGCGGTCCTGCGAAGTCCGTAACCACGACGGCCGAGTGATTCTAGGATGCTTCTAACGCACATGTGTGTGCATAAAACGAAAAGCCCACCTAGGAAATACCAAGCGATAATCGATGTTCTGGAAAAGGCATCTGACGTCCGAGTCAAAAGCCCAATTGCTAGGAGACAAAAATAGGTAACCGTCCATGCGGCAGTCGCCAATCCAACCTCATGGTCCGCCGAACGCCCACGTCCAGGTTTGTACATACCAAACAGTTCACCAATTAAGAACAAAAACATACAGGCAACCAAGCTACATATGGTTGTCGACTGGTTCCATGGCTGTTGCGTTAGCCACTGTACGAGCGGCAGTGTCAGGCAGAGCACTAAGGAATCAATCGCATGCAACGCTGTTGGCAAGATGGAGCGAGTTGTTCGGATGTTTGTGTTGGACATGCTAATAAACTTCCGCGAAATGAAATGATGTAATTACTGAATCAATCGCTTCAACCGGTATATCGGTAGGTGACCGCGAGAATCAACCAGGAACGGTAGGTCGCCATTGGGGATACCGCAAAGAAGAAAACCAGAATTGGGGATCGGCTACCGAACGTTTCCCCACATAATCCCTACTTTCCCGAAAGAGCGATTTCTTCATCGGAAACAGAACTTATGCACCGCTCGAACCGATATCCACAGAACGTTTTTGAGTCGAGTTTGCATCGTCAACGAGTCAAAGCATGCCAGAATCTTTAAGTATCATTTTCCCGATACGGGATCGCCAAGCACAGATCAAGCAGCGAGTGGAAGGGCTCCTCGAATTGCTATGCGATTTGAGTCAGGACGTACAATTGATTATCGTTGATGACAAATCAGATGATGCGACGCCAGAGGTTCTCGATGATTTGAGACGCAAGTATCCGCAGGTCAACGTTGTCCGTAACCTGAATGCGGTTGGACCTGCTCAATCGGTTGAATCGGTTCTATGTCTAGCACGAGGCGATTTCATTTTTCTTCACCAGTCTTATGAACCAATCGATTTTGAGGAGATCTTGCAGTTGTGGCAGTTGAGAAAAGATGAGCAACTCGTCATCGCACGCGCTGCAACCCGAGTACGCAGAATCGACCAGCAGTTACTTCAGCGGCTTCATGAGTGGGGGCGCAAACTGGAAGAACACTGGCCAACTCCCAGGACGGTTGTCAATGGCCTGCAAATGATGCGGAGGGATGCCGTCAAATCTCTCTCCAAGGTCAAAAACGCCTCGGAAGACTTAGAAGTGACGCACCAGTCGCATCGACGAATCACCGCGCCTAAGTTCATCCAATCGACGCAAACGTCGACCACAACCAAAGCCGAGTTGCGTTAACGTGCGACCTCATAGGATGATGGGACGCATCGGGATGCACAAAAACGGTATGGCAAGTGACATGACACCAATGACTTGACGCGGCAAGCCCAGAGGTACGTCATCGTCTCGACTTGGTGGGTGGGCGATTCCCATCAACGGTATTAAGAGCAACATGACGATGTATTCGGGTTGGCCGAATCGTATGCTCGTATAGGTGACATATCCTATACAAAACAAATAGGTGAGCCAACAAACCACCCTCGAACGACGACCCATCAATCCGAAAATGACGTGGCCACCGTCTAGCTGACTGATTGGAACCATATTGAGCCCTGTCACTAAGAAACCAACCCAGGCAGCCATGAGCATTGGGTTCATGGCTTCGTTGCTTATGCTTTCTGCTCGAATCGTTTCGCGATTGCCTCCAGACTTGTTGCTTGTAGCCACTTGGATCGGGAAGAGCTGGGCTAATGCTTGAATTGCGATTGGCTGACCAAAGTGCACAGTCTGCCCTCTGGTTTGTGGCGGTTGGCCAACCATGAGCCCCATGGCTGCAATAGGGATTGCAAAAACCAAGCCCGCCAATGGGCCTGCAAGTCCAATGTCAAAAATTTGGCGGCGATCGGCCCTCATCCCATCCATCAAGATTACCGCACCACAGGTTCCGGTCGGACTGATCGGAAAGGGAATAAAGATCGGCAAACTAGATTGGATTCGATAAATGCGAGTCGCGAAGTAATGACCTAACTCATGGGCTCCGAGAATAATCGTCAAAGAAACCGAAAAGAGCAGGCCCGGAATCCAGTTGGCCAACACATGTCTCCGAACTTCAAATAACGACCCGCTGTCATATGCATTTCCAAGCAAGCCCATCGGTGACCATGCCGCGATTCCAGCCCAAGTCATTGAGATCAACGTTGCCAAAAGCAATAGTAAGGGGACGAGCCATCGCGGCCTAGCCCTATGACGAACTCGTGCTCTTTCCATGTCCTCCGGTTCGAACTCATCGTGTTCAAGCCCAAGGTCCAATTGAACTTTCTCGGAACCGTCCGCTTGCTTTGACTCTGACTGCATCGGTGAGGCTTCGTCCGAATTGGCTAATGAATTTAAGAATGTCTTAATACGACAGCAAGCTGACAACTTGATGTGGCGCAAGCCGCGATCTTCCGTTTAGACCGCTCAACTCGATACAGAACAAGCAGCCAACGATCTCAACTTGAATGTTAGACAATAATTTGCAACATGCCTCTACCGTCCCACCCGTTGCTAACAAATCATCAACAACCAAAACGCGTTGACCGATCGAGACACCGTCTTTGTGCATCTCCAAGGTGTCACTACCATACTCAAGTTCGTAGCTAAAGGAGTGCCTATCGTGCGGTAGCTTTCCAGGCTTGCGGACAGGAACAAATGCAGCCCCAAGTTCGATCGCAAGCGGAGCCGCGAAAATAAACCCTCTGGCTTCTGCTGCGACCAGACTATCAATTTTCTGGTCCCGAAACGGGTCCGCCATACGAGCAATGGTTTCACGAAACGCATTCGTATTTCCGAGAAGCGGCGTGATATCCCGAAACAAAATGCCTGGCTTTGGAAAATTGGGAATGGCGCGGATGAATTGGGTCAAATCCATCGAAGGATTGCGTTGCATATTTGGAACGGCTCTCGGTTTCGCGATGGCAATGCGATCGCTTGCAAATGGACTTTTGGATTGTCTGCCAGGATTGTAGCAGCAACTAGGCGGCACTTCTAGGAAGGGCAAAACGGTTCTCAAACTCCGATGCTCCATTCTCATTTGAAATATCGAGCAATTTTAGAATGGCATCGACTACAACTGGATAGGCTAAGCCGTGCATACAGTTATTGTGAACCAACGGGCATTTGACTTTTCCACAAGGCTGGCAATCCATCGGCACTTTCAAAATCGTCTCAGGCCGATTGTATGTTTGAGTGTCCTCGGGAACTGTCGGCCCAAAGAGGCTCACGACCCGTTGGTCGAGTGCGATAGCCATGTGTCTCGGACCACTATCCGTGGATACCACCACGTTTGCTTGCGATAACACGGCTTTGCTAAGGCCGATTGGGATGTCTTCGATTTGTCCCATGCTCTTGACCAATCGATGCGAGGCACCAAAGGCAATAGCATTCGCCCGCTCTCGGTCCGATGGCCCACAATGCACTATGATTTGAATGCCGTTTTGATCGGCAAGCCGTTTTGCTGCACGGCTTGCGTGACCTACTGGCCAAAGCCTTGAAGCCGCGGTGGCGGACGAAGTATTGAAAACAACTGTCCGTCTTTCAGCACAGAATTGGAACCTGGAATAGAGTTCTTTTGCAAGTTTGCGATCCGAGTCTGAAACGAACAACTGCATCCTGCGGTCATCTATCGAGCAGTCCAAATGTTTGGCTATTTGGAGATAATAATCGATCGTCGGCTTTTGTCGATGATCAACCATGCCATGCCGTCTAGGAATGGGATCGGTCAAAAGCCAACTCCTACCGTCCTTTGCGTAGCCTATGCGCCGTTTCGCCCCAGACAAATAACACATTACGCCAGCCGACAGCGAATTTGGCAATAAGACGACCATGTCAAAACCGCGACTCTTTAGCTTGGAAACCAGTCCACGCCGAGAAACTATTTTCGAATCCCTTGATCTTGGCTTGTAGACAATCGATGAGTCAATCCATGGCGTTCCTTCGAGAACTGCCACCGGCGCGTAGCGTCCCACAACGCAGAGTTCGTCGACGTTGGGTAGACCATCGTGGATGGCCCGAATGGTGGGCGTGGCCATGCACGTGTCGCCGACCCAAGTTGGCAGTAATATCGCTACTTTCATGATTTGATCCAGTCATAGAAGATTGGCAAGCGTTGAGTCAATAGAAAATTGATAATGCCCGCGCTCTTTTTTTATTCCCAAGATTGAGCGAGTGCGTTCGTGCTGCTAGCATTTAACGGCATGGCATGCGGCCGTCAGCTCATTCGTTGACTATGGAAAACGCTGGCCTCAAGTTAGGTCCGATGTTGACCATCGATCCCAAGAGCCAGAAATTTGTATGAAGCGATTCGGAGCAGGCCAATAAGTTCCTTAAACGAGAGTGTCGTGCACCATTCGTCGTGCCTGAGGTGGTGTAAACAACGTTGCGCACGAGGCCAGCTTCCGAGCCGACGCTCGCAGCGTCGGCCACGCTCGCAGCGTCGGCCACGAACTCCTTAGTCGGTTTGACTAGCTGCAGTAAGTGTATTCCGCAGTAGCATTGCGATAGTCAATGGTCCAATCCCCCCTGGCACCGGCGTGATCGCGCTAGCCAATTTCGACACCGATTCGAAATCGACGTCACCTACTATGCGATCACCTAACCGATTGATACCAACATCGATTACCACTGCACCGGGCCTAACCATGTCGGACGTAATGAATTCGGGCTTGCCTACGGCAACCACGAGGATGTCGGCTCGTCGGGTAATTTTGCCTAGATCTGCGGATTGGCTGTGGCAACATGTCACAGTTGCATTTGCGTTGGTTGGCCCCATTGGTCCAGACTTTTGTAGGAACATCGATACTAACGGTTTCCCAACAATGTCGCTTCTGCCAACGACAACTACCTCTTTGCCTGCTGTTTCGATTTCGCATCGCCCAAGCAATTGCATGACGCCGTGAGGAGTGCAGGGCAAATAGCGAGGGCGACCTTGCGAGATTAGACCAACGTTTTCAGGGGCGAAAGCATCCACATCTTTGGCGGGTGCGACTGCGTCGAGCACTTGTCGCTCGTTGATCTGAATAGGCAACGGCAACTGAACCAGTATCCCATGAATCTTGGCATCGCTATTAAGTTGAGCAAGTAGACCCAAGAGTTCGGTTGTCGTCGTGCCGTTCGGCATTCGAAAAAGGCGGCTTTGAATACCAGCTTTTTCACATGCAATTTCCTTGTTGCGGACATAGATCTGACTTGCCGGATCGTCGCCGACAAGAATAGCCGCCAAGCAGGGCTGAATACCGCGCTGTTTAACCAAGGCCGAAACTTCGATTGCAATTTCATTGCGGATTTGGAGGGCAATGGATTTGCCATCTAAAATGCGAGCAGTCATTAGAATTGTTACTGGAAAGAGTTATGAATAGAATCCACCACGGACAGCCACCAGCGACATGAGTTTCGGGATATCGTCAAAATCCTCATTTGTTATATTGTTTGGCTAGGCGGTTCGTCGAGCCACCCGGTCGTATTCGCGACCAATCATGCTCATACGCTAGAAAACATTTTCCAAATGGCCGATAAAGAAAATCCTGCCGAAGAAAAGCTTAGTCCTGTCGAAGGGATGAAAACTGCAAGCAACTATCTCCGAGGAACTATTGGAGCCGAACTCGCGGAACCAACAACTCATTTCGGCAAAGAGGATATCCAATTATTGAAGTTCCACGGGACCTACCAGCAAGACGATCGGGAAGCCAGAGGCGCCGCAACCGAAAGTGGCAAGTCAGAAAAAGCCTACAGCTTTATGGTTCGAAGCCGAATTCCCGCTGGCATCATGACGAGCCCTCAATTGCTTGCCCATTTGGATTTATGCGATGAGATAGGCAATACGACTCTTAAAGTAACTACGCGACAGGGACTTCAACTCCACGGCATTCTCAAATCCGATTTGCGACAATGCATTCGTCGAATCAACGAAGTTCATCTGAGTACACTGTCTGCGTGTGGTGACGTCAATCGAAACGTCATGGCATGCCCCGCTCCTTACAAGGACAACGTGCGTCCTGTCATTCAAAAGCTCGCTTTCGACCTAGCGATGCATTTGGCTCCAAGTACAAAAGCCTACTACGAGCTATGGTTAAAGGATCCTGATTCGGGCGAAGAAACGCTCGAAGGAGGAAGCGATGAAGTCTACGAACCGATCTACGGCAAAACCTACTTGCCTCGCAAATTCAAGACTGCAATCGCTTTACCCGATGACAATTGCACAGACGTATATACCAATTGCTTAGGCTATATCGCGGTCATCCGAGATGGCCAAATTATTGGATACAATGTTGCGGTTGGAGGTGGCCTGGGTATCACTCCTAGCGCCAAGAAAACGTTTCCTCGCTTAGCAACTCGCATGGCGTTCGCGACGACGGAACAAGCGATTGGAGTTGCAGAAGCGGTTGTCAAAGTTCAACGCGACTTTGGTTTTCGCGGCGACCGCAAACGGGCTCGACTCAAGTATTTGATTCACGACGAAGGAATCGATTGGTTCCGAGCCAAAGTCGAGGAGTACTATGGCAGCGAATTGGCCGACTGTACCGACGACGATGTGCGAGAACACGACGATCATATGGGGTGGGACGAGCAAGGGGACGGGAAGTGGTTTTACGGATTTAATGTCGAGAACGGTCGCTTGTACGACAACGAGGACCGCGCGTGGAAAGCGGCCCTCAGAGACATTTGCGACGAATTAAATCCCGAGATTCGGCTTACAGCTCACCAGAGTATCTTGTTCTGCGACATCGAGGAAAAGAACAAGAGGAAGCTCGAGGGGCTCATTAAAAAGAGAGGGTTGCCTCTTACGGAAGAAATCTCCAATGTACGTCGCTGGTCAATCGCTTGCGTGGCTATGCCGACATGTGGATTGGCGATAACCGAAAGCGAACGCGCGCTCCCTGGCTTGATCGACGATCTAGAAAAAGTACTCGTAGACATGGGACTGAACAAGGAATTGTTTACTCTCCGCATGACCGGCTGCCCGAACGGTTGCGCAAGACCATACAACGCCGACATCGGATTAGTGGGCAAAGCCAAAGGGAAGTATACGATGTACGTAGGTGGCACGAGGCTCGGCACTAGACTAGCCTTTATCTTCAAAGACCTTGTGCCGTTTGAGAATATTGTCTCAACTCTCAAGCCTCTGTTCGTAGCGTTTAAAGCGGAACGCATCGGGAACGAAACATTCGGCGATTTTTGCACAAGAGCTGGTAACGAACAGCTCAATAAGTGGCACGACGACGCCCAGCTTTTAGCAAAATAGCCTGGCCCCCTCGGTTGTAGTATCCGTATTACCCGTTCGGGGCTTGCCCCCGACGGATGCGTTTTGGCGTTCTACAAATGGGCGTCCCAACGCCATTGGGGCAAAGCCGGGGGGAACGGGTCGATTCGAGAGTGCCGGCCGTTAGAACGCCAAAACAAGGTTGGTGGGGGACAAGCCCCCGGCCAACCTGAAGGGCCAGATCGATCAGCCTGAAGGGCCAGATCGCAGAACGGAACAAAACTCGCATCAACGTATTTTTCACCAACTGCTATTTGTCGCGCAGCTCAGGCAGAGCCGCAGAGCCTAGTTACGAACCGTGAAGTGTGTTCATTTTTTGCCCCACATCTTTCTGCCAAAATGGAAGCTTTCCAGTGGGCAGAAAAATGGTAGGTAAAAAATGGACCGCTAGATCGTTCGTATCCTCTATGGACCGATCTACAAAATCAATTCCTTAATTATTTTCCCGTGCACGTCGGTGAGACGTCGGTCGATCCCGTTGTTTCGATAGGTTAGCTGCGTGTGATCGAAACCAAGCTGATGCAGGATTGTCGCATGAATGTCATAGACTTGTGTTGGATTGCTTCGGTCGAGCGGCTTGTATCCTAGAGCATCGCTTTCCCCGTGTGTTATCCCACCCTTGATACCGCCACCGCATAACCAGTTCGTAAACACGAACGGGTTATGATCTCGCCCTTTTCCGCCTTGTGAGCTAGGCATTCGACCAAACTCGGTTGTCCATAGGATGAGCGTGTCGTCTAACATTCCTCGTTGTTTCAGATCTTGAATGAATGCGGCACAGCCTCGCGCCATCCCCATCGCGAGAGGACCATGGTCGCGCCGTACGTCTTCGTGCGAGTCCCAATTGCGGCGGGGGAATCCATTGTCATTGCCACTCCAGATCTGTACGAATCGGACTCCTCGTTCAAGTAGTCTTCTTGCTGCCAAACACTTCTGAGCAAAATGAAACGTCTCTTCCTCATCGCTAATCTCTTTCGCCCATTCCTGAGGCCCACGTTGCAGGCCATACAGTTTCATCGTATGAGCTGATTCGGTCGTGAAGTCGAGCGATTCAGGTGCCGCCAGCTGCATCTTTGCCGCAAGCTCGTAACTGCGAATTCTCCCCTCCAATCTCGGATCATCCAATCGGCTTGACGCGTGCTCTCGATTGAGCTGTCCCATCAACTCTAACGACCGTTGCTCTCCATCTTTTGTGACGAAGTCACCCGCCTTGTGCGGAAACAGGTCGGCAATGGGTTCCTTTCGGCCAGGATAAATGATGGTCCCCGCATGTTGAGTTGGCAGAAACGCTGCATCCCAATTCTTGACACCGTTCGATCCAAATCCACGATGATCTGGCAGGACAACGAACGCAGGTAAGTTCTCATTGATTGAACCTAGTCCATAGCTAACCCAACAACCAGCACCTGGGAACCCTGGCACCAAGAAGCCAGTAGACTGCAAAAGCGTGGCAGCGCTGTGTACGCCGGATTTGCTAACCATGTTATGTACAAATGCAATTTGATCGGCGACAGCTCCCAACGGTGCAACTACATCGCTCAGCATCTTTCCACAATCACCGTAAGGTTCAAAGTCCCAGATCGGTTTCATCCATGGACCAAGTCCGTTTTGAAAGGCTTCTACCGGTTCACCAAAGTCACTAGCTTCCCCATCTCTTTTCACCAATTCTGGCTTGTAGTCGAACAAATCGATATGGCTCGCTGCGCCAGACATGAAAAAATGCACAACGCGTTTGGCTTTGGGCGCATGATGCAGTCCCATTGCTCCGGCATTCATTGTGACGGAGTCGTTTGCGCTTAACTCCCCTTCGCCCGCGAGCAGCGAGGCCAACGCAATGCCTCCTAACCCACCACCTGAATCAAAAAGAAAAGACCGACGCGATCGCATATCCCAACTCAATCCACGAAAGTAAACGCATTCAGATTAAAAAACATACGGCACAAGTATGGCACCCCATGCATTTTTGCAAACTCGATCAATGGAGCTCTTTGCCCATCGGATGGCGCATGCCCAAACGCCAATCGATGTGCGACTTCGACTTGGTCTGAGATGTCATTGGATTGTTTGCCGACGCGATCTGCAAAGTGCTTGGCTTGAGTTAGTATGAATCCATTGTTGAGCAGCGCAAGTGCCTGAATCGATGAGAGACTTTCGTTGCGCTTATCGACTCGCGTGGATGGATCTGCACAATCGAGTGAAGTCATCCAGGGCTGGGTTTGCGAGCGGACGATGAATCGGTAGATCGATCGCCTCCATGTTTTCGTATCCTCTGGGTCAGCTAGCCCGTATTCATAATGGGGTGAGTGATCCGGAAACTCAACTACAAAATCTTGCCAGCCAGGTCCGCCCATCGTCTTGTCCAAAGTTCCGCTAACTGCGAGTACTGAATCGCGAATGGCCTCCGCCTCTAACCTTCGACGGTTTTGCTTCCACAACAGAGTATTATTGGAATCAAGCTTGAGGCCATCGGCATTGTTTGACGAGGACTGCCGATACGTTTCGCTCTTGATTATCAGCCTGTGTAACCGCTTGAGCGATCCACCGCTATCTCGAAAATCAGCAGCCAGCCAATCCAGCAATTCAGGATGCGTAGGCAAGCCACCGTTGTGGCCAATGTCATTCGGAGTATCCACAAATCCACGCCCAAAATGATATAGCCAAACTCGATTGACGATGCTTCGCCAAGTGAGCGGATTCGACGGGTCCGAGACCCAATGTGCCAACGCCACTCGACGCTCACCCTCGCTGCTATTCGGCTCTAGGGCAAATTCAAATGGCCGAAATGTTAGTGCGGAAAGTGAGCCAGGAGACATCTCGGCTAATGGCTGAGTCACCTGGCCACGAGCGAGCAAGTAAATCGGTCGAGGTTTGCCACCAGTAGCGCCCGTCCCAGCGAAAGTACCGCTACCGTTATGAATACCACCCAAATAAACCAAACTCGGTGCCGGGAGTTTGTTGAATTCGTTTACCAACTGCTCCATCTTGTGAAGCCACATTTGTCTTCTTGCTCTGGTTGCGTCGTCCGCAGACGAGATCAACAGTGCCTCGCGTTCCCTAACGAGCCGCTCTTTGTCCTCGCTATGATAACCGAATTCAGCGCTTGAGTTGGCGTTCTTGTCGACTGACTTGGAGGCGCTTTCAATTCGCTTCGAAAGCGAAACGTAGGCGTCGCCTGCTACTTCTTTTAGCGGGTCCTCGATTTGTTTCAACGCAATCGTTGCTTCATTCTTTAACCGCTCAAGCTGCAAGAACTGCTTTTGAATGGATTCCTCGCGATAATACTTCCGATCGGTTCGATCCAATGCGGAAAAGACCGCATGCAGCCGGTAATAGTCTTCCTGAGAAATGGGGTCAAATTTATGCTGATGGCACTGTGCACAATGAACCGTTACACTGCAAAACGATCCGATGGTGTTGGACACCATGTCATCACGGTCAAGGTGCCTGGCAATCTTCCCATCGATTTTCGATTCGGAAACTTCGGCATGTCCGATGAAGTCCCAAGGACCTGCTGCGATAAAGCCCAGGGCCTCGATGCCATCCCGAGTGTTGGGCCAGAGGACATCGCCTGCGATCTGCTCCTCAATGAAACGCGAGTAGGGCTTGTCTTCATTAAAGACTCGGATCACGTAGTCGCGATAAGGCCACGCGTTCGGTCGCGGTTTGTCTTTGTCGTATCCGTGTGTGTCGCCATAGTGCACCACGTCAAGCCAGTGTCTAGCCCATCTCTCCCCATACTGCGGCATAGCGAGGAGTTTTTCGATCAGGGCATCCAATGCTGTGTCCGCTTCGATACCTGACTCGTGCACAAAAGTATCTAATTCATCTGGCGTAGGGGGGAGTCCAATCAAGTCAAAATAGAGTCTTCGACACAAAGTGCGAGCATCGGCAGGAGCCGACATCGTCAACCCTCGGTCGGAGAGTTTGGATTTCACGAAGAAGTCGATTGGATTCGAACTAGGTATTGGTTTCTTATGCAAAGGCTTGAAGCTCCACCAATCCAAGGGATCTTCCAACGGTGCGCTATCCGAATCGGGCCAAATGGCACCTCGTTCAATCCATTCCTGCAGGCTTGCAACTTCCCTAAGCGTCAGTCGCGGTTGCAGACTTTCCTTCGGGGGCATAGCCATGTCCGAGTTCTCGTCCGTTACGTACCGTAGCAGGAGACTCGTATCGACGCTCCCAGGAACAATCGGCGGTTCGCCATGATCGCCACCCCGCAATGCAATGGCTCGCGTATCCAGTCGATAGCCACTCTTTTGTATTTTTGGTCCATGACACGATAGACACTTCGCTACCAGAATTGGTTGAACCCGGTCGCGGAAGAAGTTCTCATCGTTAGAGTCGAATTCGCCCATGCAAATTGATTCTAAGAATGCAAAGGTCACAGCCAGGATGCAGCTCATGCATCTTAACATCGTTTGAATCTTCCTAAAGACATTCAGGTTTTCGAAAAACGGATGCTTGCTTTTAGCAGTCATTTCTTGAGGTTACGTCACTCTAAAAGTAAAGAGGCTTGTTAGGCGTACTGCAGGCTGTGAGATACCAGTTGTAGTTTGGGACCATTGTCCCGAACGAGACAACGGACGATACATTGGTCCGATCCTACGATAATTTTCATTCTGCCGCTCGCCTTAGGGGTTTGTAGCCCACGGTCTGGCGACCGTGGTTACGCTCGCCAAAGCGTGAAAGGCACTTTTTAAGATGCTGGTCGCCCTATCGAAATCCCACTCAAGTGTACACCAACTTCTTAAGCACGCGTGAAGAAGTATTTTGGCATATCAGGTAACCGACGTCGCTCCGCGACTCGGCAATTCAGTGTCGCGGAGCGACACTGCCACAACGATCCAATCAAAGAACTTATGCCTTAGTGCTTATTTACTGTCTTCTCAACTGAAAGAGTTTGAACATTGGGTCCGAAATCTTAGAGGCGCTAGCTTCCGACAATTCTTCGGAGAGAATTTGATCCAGCTGCCCCTGAAAGATTTTTTCGGCTCTGCCACCGTCAAAATAGGCTGCGCCATCCTGCGTGCTTCGCATTGATGAAATCATTTGCGAAAACAAAGTTTGCCCGACGAAATCCTGAAAGGCTTTTCGCAAATCCTCGTCCTCAGGCTGAACGGTCTTGTCGGAAAGTCCGTTTGCTTCGGGAGTGTTGATGGAAGGCGAATCTATCCTAAATTGCGTCGGTATCTCGAACTTTCCGATAGACTGATTTGCTTTGGATTGCAAGAAATCGCTTGGCCCAAACGATGTCGGTGTGTTGCGGATATCAGGGATGCCCATATTGGTGACTCGCGCTAGATGAACTTGAGTCGCGGGCGCTAGCCGCGTTCCGAATCGTTGGTTGGTATGTCGCGACTAGCGCTCGCGACCAAGAATAAAAGGTAGATAAAAGGTATTCGATTACCGAACTATTCAATGATCAGTTCGCCATACAAGTTCCCTTGTTTTTTGAGAGCCTTGATGATGGCGATTTGGTCGGCTGTCGGGACGGCTAAAACGTTGAGGGCGTCGGTAAGATTCTTGAGCGTAGGGCGAGGGGACTTTCCATCTTGTGAGCTCACGGAGACAAAGCTTCCGCCACTGGTGGCACCTCCTCGAGTCGAGATGGTCAAGTTCTTGTGAGAGATGACGACTGGGGAGATGGTCACGTCGTCACCGATGATCAATACTCCTTCCCGCTCGTCGATGAAGACCCGCTTTTTGTTGTGCAGGTTGAGCAGTTTCAAGTCAAGTACCAGCGATACAAACGGTACTGGGTGGTCTTTGTAAGCGTTTGGTATCGTGACTTCAATGATCGCTTGATCGATCGCTTTGGCGATCCTCTTTTCTACTTT
The DNA here is from genome assembly GCA_043757445.1 of Pirellula sp. Taxonomy (GTDB): domain Bacteria; phylum Planctomycetota; class Planctomycetia; order Pirellulales; family Pirellulaceae; genus JBKCUI01. Next base: position 60,163 of record JAYVPJ010000199.1, read on the forward strand.
GGCGTATTTGTCAGCCGAGCTCTTCAATCCCGAATTGCCTTCCACGCTGCTCTGGTATTCATTGATGCTGTCCTCGATGTTTTGCGAGGTTGCAATGGAACGATGATCTGGATCGACAATGAGAGATATCCTGTTGTCGGCTATAAATTCGTTGCTGACAGTCAACTCCATCTTGCATCCGTCAACGATTTTACCGGACGTTGGTACCTTGACGCTATCAATAGTAATTGGACCGCTTGCCAGCGCGTAAACGATAGGCCGATCGGCTCGCGGACCTAGCAAGTGAGTCAGCATCAAGTTTCCGCCTTCTAAGCTCTTAGCGCTGATAGCGCTAATCTTGCAGCTTAGCCGATCTCCTTGTTGGGCTCCGCTCGACGGGATCGTGACTTCAACGAAAACGAGTGCGACGTTTTTCGCATTGGCCATTTCCTTTTCTATAAGCCTACCCTGGATGTCGCTAGCCACCTGTCCGCCCATGAGTTGCATTGAGCGAGTCAATGCGCGGACGGTTGGTTTGATATCCCCACCATCGCCTGTCCCTTTGAGACCAACCACTAGTCCTAAGCCTTGCAGCGTGTTTTCCTCTTGTCCCTTGAGTCGACAAATGTCTTTAATCCTAAGATCGTTTTGCGCGAAAGCTGTCTGCAACGGGAAAGTTGCTGCGAAAACAACAATGGAAACAAAGAGCGAGGCTTTCGACATTTTCTTGCAAAGTTCCACTGAAATACCTCGTTGCCGCTGGAATTAAATGAGGAGGATGGCCTTTTGAATCAAGCAGATGTTATTAGTAGACTTTGCCGTTCTTCGCCATGGTGTTTTCGAAACGAGGGGAGATTGGGCAAATTAGGGAGCCGCGAATCCACTTGTTCGCAAGAATTCTGCTTCGCACCCGCTTGCGTTGTCCCATACGTACTAGCTACGCTGTGCAACAGCAAACGCTTGCATTTTCCGCATCCATGAGTACTAACTCGGTTTAAGCTAGAAAATAAGGCGTTGCTGCTCAATTGGCCCCGATAGAATTGGCCCCGATGGAAATGGCCCCGATGGAAATGGCCCCGATGGGAACGACGCCGGCTGCGGCGTTGCATCGGAGCACCTTACTATTTGATAACGACCAAGGTTCCGGAGAGACAAATGGCGACAGGCTCAGATGGGTCGAGCGGTTTCGTTCGACTGAAATTGTTCCTGATGATGGTACTGCAGTTCTTCATATGGGGAGCTTGGCTGCCGCTTATTTTCGGATACATCGACAAGGATGGATTGGGTTTTTCGCCTGGACAACAGTCGCTCATACTCAACGCTTTTCCAATTGCGGCCATTGTCGGAATGTTTTTTAGCAATCAGTTTGCTGACCGAAATTTTGCGGCCGAAAAGTTCCTTGCATTCAGTCATTTGATTGGTGGCCTAGCGATTCTTGGCTGCGGATTCGTAACGAGCTTCAATGCCTTCTTTGTATTGATGCTCGTACACTGCCTGCTTTACGTACCTACCATTTCGATCAGCAATTCAATCGCTTTTGCAAACATGAAGGATGCTCAAAATGAGTTTGGTATCGTGCGTATGGGGGGCACAATTGGTTGGATTTTAGCTGCATGGCCGTTTACTTTCATTTTTGTCGATTGGGCAGCGGTTCGAGCCACCAACCCATCGGGAATCGTAGATTGGGTCGGGGCCGCCCTGGCGAACGGACTGTCGGGCGAGGCGCTCAAGAACGCAACCAAATGGACCTTTGTGGTAGCTGGAATTGCGTCCTTGATTTTGTCTGCCTATAGCCTCCTTTTGCCTCACACTCCAGCAAAAAAATCAACAGAAGGGGCTCAGAGTTTGGCTTGGCTGGAAGCGGTCAAACTTTTGGCTCATCCTTTTGTTCTCGTATTGTGGATCGTAACCTTCGCGGATTCTTTTGTTCACAATTGCTACTTCAATTGGACCGGAAGATTTTTGGGTGCGGCAAAGGAAGCCGGTGGAGTAGGTATCCCGGGGAACTGGATCATGCCCGTAATGAGCGTCGGTCAGCTGGCAGAAATCTTGACCATGTTTATCCTAGGAGTCACTCTCAAGACGTTAGGTTGGCGAACGACAATGATCGTTGGAATTCTCGGGCATGCTGCGCGATTCGCAGTCTATGCCATGTTCCCGGATAACGCAGCCCTCATCATTGTGGTCCAAGTTCTGCATGGTATCTGCTACGCATTTTTCTTTGCTACGGTCTATATCTTTGTTGACGAGCATTTTCCAAAGGATGCTCGCAACAGTGCTCAAGGATTGTTCAACGTGATGATCTTAGGAGTAGGGGCCTTGGTCGCGAACTCGATATGTCCTTGGCTTCTAGAAAACATTTTTACGAAGGAGGACGTTATTGATTTCCGTGGTCTTTTCCTCGTGCCCTGTCTCATTGCAACGCTAGCTGCAATCGCCCTAGCGATATTCTTTCATCCACCCAAGATCAGTGGCAAGGAAATATAGTCTGCACGTAGCGTTCTAACACTCCTGAGACGTACGCGCGAGCGACGGGTTCCCTATGACAATCGCTGGCCTTACAATTCTAGGTACCGACACGGACGTTGGTAAAACGTATGTCGCTTGCCGTATCATCGAGTCGTTGGTGCGGGCTGGCGTTGCGGTGGGCGCGTACAAACCTGTGGCGAGTGGCGCATCCACGCTTGAGCAAAGCGACGGCTTTCAATTGTGGAACGCTACCGGTCAGCGAGGCTCGCTCGACGAAGTTAGCCCGCAACGATTTTTCGCTCCTCTTGCTCCCCCAGTCGCAGCTGAATTGGAAGGCAGGCAGGTTTCGGACACCTTGATCAAAAAGGGCGCCGAGTATTTGGCGGGCCGATGTGAATTTCTTTTGGTCGAGGGGGCGGGAGGGCTAATGTCACCCATTAGTTGGACGATGAGCAACGCAACGCTTGCTCTCGAATTGAAATTTCCAATTGTGTTAGTTTCGGAGAATCGACTTGGAGTAGTGAATCAAGTTTTGACGACATTGGTTGCAGCCAAAGCCCTCGGGCTCGTAGTCTGTTGTGTTGTTTTGAATGAAATACAATCCTTTGGTGAGAGCTCCACGAACACTAACGAGCGAATGCTCAAAGCGTTTCTCGAACGGTATCCAGATCCACCGAGATTGACCGTGCTCCATCGCGATTCGTCGAACTTTACGCCACCCATTTTATGGCAGGATTTGGTAGACTTCACGTCTGGTTTGAACGGGTTATGACCAAGGTAGGTTGTGCTACCATTCATGGCGTTCCATTCAGCTCAATGGGTTATCGACAAAAGTCCTTTAAGAAATTGAAATAATGTCGCTTCCCATCGTCATCTTGCCAACAGACGAAAAGTGGAGCTGCCATAGACAAGATGTGCAGGATGATTGTAAGTCGCCAATCGATTCGCTTTTGACTTGTGAATCGTTTGTATTCTAGTTTCGGATTGCCAAAATTGAACAGTAGGCCGACCTCGATTCCGGTCGCCTCAAATAGTCAATAGTCTGGGCTTGGTGCTCCGGAGCGATCGCACAACCGATGATCTTCTCGGTGATTTCTTCAAAATGTAAGTCGGTTCGACGATCATCCTGTAAATCCTGTCTATCCATGTTCGTTCCTCCAATTGTGTCGAGCATTTAGAGTAAAGTTGCTTCCGATGAGCAAGGCTCGGAAACTTATGTGCGGGTGCTTCGTAAAAATGGGTCAGGCTAGGAATCGAAATTCAGTCGCCTGCGAGAGAGTCCTCTGAAAACCGAGAACCAAGCCTGACCCGTCCCGACCGTGCATTAGACGGTTTTGATCTCGATAGTCTTCGGCGCTGGCTTGACTTTTTTGGGCAAGGCAACATGCAACACGCCATTATCTCCCTGGCAGTCTCCTTGATGGAAGACTTGATCAACGATCGTCTCCATATCCGTTGCAAAGTCCTGAAGAGCGATGGGTAGCTGGCGTATAGGGAATCGAAAATGAACCATGTTCTTATTCCTCGTTGAGTGCGGGTTTGAATTTGTCGGTTGCTGCCAATGTGACAGCACATCTTTTTCTACGCAGTCTGAGAAAAGCAATATCCGTGCCAATTTTCTTTGGCGAAATTGATTTGCATGACACCAAGACGACTGGATAGGAATTTGAGATAGAATATGGTTTCGGCATTCGATTTAACAAGATATCCTAACTTGTTGTCAAGTTTGCGATCGGTTTGCAATCCTATTAACCCTCGACAGAAAATACTACCAGCGCCAATGCCCCCATCATTCAAAAGCTTCAAATCAGATCTTGAAACGACGGAACTTGCATCGCCCTCCATGGTTGAACGCACGGGTTGCACGATTGGCAGATTCGATCGTTTTTTCGTATGGTTGCTTGTAGCGTCGATTGCCGCGATTATGTTATCGGTCGTCCTGCCTTGGTTTGATTCGGTTCGCCTGGCAAAAGTACTTGGGGCAATGGCCACGACGCTTGCGGCATTATCAATAGCACTCCATTCCAAAATGCGGACTTATTCCTTTGCAACCTGGGTCATTGGTTTTGTAACTGTCGGCCTTATTTTCCCCAAGCTCTTTCTGGATTTTGGCCCCATTCAAGGTGTGGCTTTGCTTCCGGCCCTGATCCAAATCGCGATGTTTGGAATGGGCGCAACACTTACGTTGGGTGATTTCGAAAGGATCCTGCGAACGCCAAAGCCAGTTGCCGTTGGATTTGTTCTTCAATTCTCTTGTATGCCACTGCTGGGGTGGTCGATCTCTAAGCTATTAAATCTACCGCCGGAAATCGCCGTCGGCGTGATCCTCGTTGGTTCGTGTCCGGGTGGAGTTGCCTCCAACGTTATTACCTATCTTGCAAAAGGCAACGTAGCTTTGTCCGTAACGATGACCGCGTGTACGACATTGGCCGCTCCGATCATGACACCATTGATGATGTATTTGTTAGCCGGTGAGTCCGTACCCATCAACTATCGTGAAATGGTGTGGAGCATTTTCATGACGGTTTTTATACCTGTCGTGGCTGGTTTGGTGTGCAATGCAATTTTGACTCGATACAATCTTGCAACGAAGCGGGCAGAAAGCTGTTTGACGATGCTTTCGATGCTGGCGATTTGTCTGGTCTGTGGCATCATCGCTTCCAATTCGGCGAGCGCGATTCGAAGTGCCGGATTTGTTTTAGTGTTGGCGGTGTTGCTACACAATAACTTGGGCTATGTTCTCGGATACTGGGGCGCCAAGATCGCTCGCTGCAATGAAGCAGACTCGCGAACCATTGCCATCGAAGTCGGATTGCAGAACGGTGGCATGGCGGCCGTTTTAGCCACGACCGTGCTTCAGAAGTCCACGGCAGCAGTCGCGCCCGCCCTGTTTGGTCCGCTAATGAATGTCACAGGCTCGCTGCTGGCTGCCTGGTGGAGCAAGAACGCGCCGTCGCCTACGGCTATACCGCGCCCGCTCGGTCCCACTTGATTGTGTCGATCGTAAAGCTATGCCGTCGTTTAACCCGGGTCAAACGGGGTTAAACGAATGCTACGAAAAGAGTCCATTTGCGAAATCTTCAGGACTGAAAACCGACAGGTCTTCTAGTTTTTCGCCGATGCCAACAAATTTTACTGGCAGTGCAAACTGCTCTGCAATCGGAATAATAACACCCCCCTTGGCACTACCGTCCAGCTTCGCCAATACGATCCCCGTGCAGCCCGCGGCGTCAGAAAATCCTTTCGCTTGACTAATCGCATTTTGTCCTGCAGTTGCATCGAGGACGAGCAATACTTCATGAGGCGCACCGTCGATTTGCTTTTCGATAACGCGTTTGATCTTTTCTAACTGTTGCATCAAATTACTTTGGGTCTGCAAACGACCTGCCGTGTCTAAAATGCAAACGTCAAACGATTCAGAAACCGCACGTTGGACTGTTTTGTAGACGACGCTTCCAGGGTCGGCTCCATGCTCGCCGTGCACGATTTCGCACCCAATTCGTTGGGACCATATTTTGAGTTGCTCTACGGCCGCAGCCCGGAATGTGTCTCCGGCGCCGAGCAGGACTCGGTTGCCGTCAGCAGTTAGTCGATGTGCTAACTTGGCTATCGATGTCGTTTTGCCAGAGCCGTTAACTCCTACCACAAGAATCACGGTCGGTCCGGATGCAGCCATATTTAAGGCGGCTCCCTTGCTTATAAGCGATTGACCTACTTGATCACGAATAACGTCCAGTACATCCGAAAGCTCAATGCGCCGACTGCGGTAGGTCTCGCTTATCGCGTCCCTAATCTTAGTTGCGGTCGTGCCGCCCATATCGGTTCTAACCAAAGTTGCGAAAAGCTGGCTCAAGAATTCGTCGTCAACAATTTGCCCTTCACTTTTCCAAAGGTCGCGAATATCGGTCCGAAGCAGGTCGCTGGTCTTGGAAAGCGCGCGTCGCCACCAACTGACGGAACCATTGGTCTCAACCGTCGCAGCTGTTTTCTCAAGTCGTTTGGCGGAATCATCAGACGTCGCGGCCTGCATGTTACTTTCGGTTGCCGGTTCCGCCAATTCAACTTGAGTGTTCTTGCCAGTGTCGGTCGGCTTCTTTTTTCGCCAAAATACCATTGGTCTCTTTCCATTTGAGTTTGGGCACTACGATCGTCAGTCAGCGTTCAACATAACGGCGATCCTGGTCTGTCCTATTCTTGTCGATATCCGTATTCCCTCGTATCCCTCTCTCCGGCTGTCTCATTTCGCATGGATACCCGATATCGGACGTTGAATTCTAGCCACAAAAAGACAAAAGTTCACATAAAAGACGTGGCATTCACGCGCTGACAACCGTTGTGGCATCTGACAGGCACATAAAATCGTCTCATATGATGATTGCCCGCAGAAATCCGACGGAAGGCTGATTTGCCGGCGATCAGCGAGAATCGAAAGAATCTGAATCGCAATTCGACCAAACTACTTCTTGTCGGCCATTTCCTTTAGCATCTTCTTTAACTCAGCCATTTCCGACTTCAAGTCCTCCATGTCTTTCTTCAGATCGGTTGAGTCTTTTTGAAAGTTCCAAACTTGGGGGCCGCCATTTTGCATCTTTCCAGGAATCCACAATTTCATCTGTTCCTGAAAGGATTTCATGGCCTCAGCGTCTACTACAAAGCCACCTGTTGGAAGTGCGAGTTGGATGTTTTCAAGCTCAGAATCCGAAAATTTCATTTTCGTTGGCTTGACAGTTACGGTAATATTTTTGTCATCACGTCTTAGCTCGATAGCAACTTCTTTTTCTTTCTTGCCGGCTTCCTGTAAGGCGTCGGTCAAATCGCCGATTTTAGTAATACTGTTGGCGTCAACGGTGACCAAGAAATCTCCTTCCTTAATACCAGCCTTTTGGGCGGGCGAGTCATCAACAACCGTCTTAACCTCGAGTCCTGGCTTGTTTTCAGTGTCATCACCACCACCATCTTCTTCTTGAATGCACTGAATACCTATGCGAAAGCCATCACCTTTCGTATCCCGAAAGAACTGCGTTGTAAATGAATGGGATGTCACGGGCGAATTTGCTTGGTTTTGGATCGTTATGACTTCTTCGACCGCTTTTTCCGCGTTTTCAATCCCTTTGGCCGCAGCCTTTTTCACTTTCTTTGCCGCGTCTCTTGCTTTGCTCAAGGCGGCCTCGACGTCTTTCAGGATACGGGCTTTGGTCTCCTCCGAAATACCAGAATTGGCAAGTTCCTTGGCGACTTTATCTCGGATGCTTTTTGTATCTACCTCATCGGTGACTTGGTGAAGTACTACATTTAGATTTCGTTTCGCCTTGGGCGGATCTTGTGCGTTCAAACTCATGGCATTTCCGCCAAACATGGACGCCACACACGGAACAATAAACCATTCCAATCGTGATTTCATTTTTGCAATCCCTTTTGATAAGCAAAACAAATTGGTAAACAAGCAAAACAATTTTCGACAAAAAACACTAGAGCCGTATTCGGTCCATTCAGTAATCGCTTCACTGGTGCGTCGCGATGCAGTCGCCGGTACAAAGGCGGCGAACCAGATTGCAGGTGCTAGAGACCGTAAGGCTTTACGCCAACATGTTTGACTGGGACGATCAACTGCCTACCGTCATGAAGTTTGCCAGTGTAATACTCTGGCCTGACATCAAGCTCAAAACCTTCACGTCGAAGTCGTTGATTGATCCTCGCGACCTCATACATTTCCCTGGCGACAAAAACGTCGTGGTCTATTGCGTTGAGGTCGTAGATTGGGATTTCCTCCGTCACTCTGTTCGGCCCAGAGACCAACATTTTCATGTCCGTGTCTAAAGTGCCGTCAAGTGGTCGATAGTCCTGACTACCCTCAACAGGTTTTTCTAAGCCCGCAAGAGTCGAAGTGTCCGCGCCCTTGGGTTCCCAAATTGCGAGGGTCGGCAGAAGCGATCCGCCATAAATGCCGAGCCCAAGCAACACGCTCGCGGCCAAAATAGTCATCCACGGTGTTAACGTCCTCGCGGAATAGTCGTTCGACTTTCCAAGTGGCCCAATACTCGAAAGTTTAACAAATGCATGCACCCGAGTCGCACCAGACAAAGCCATGGTGGATTCAGTTGGGAACGGCGAAGCATCCTGAGCGTTTTCTAACTGACTTTTGGAGATCTGAACCATCTGCTTCGACCACTGTTGTTCTTCCAGTAGAGCCAAGGCCAACGTTCGCCAAGCGGATGGTTGGGACTCTATTTGACGAAGTAGCAAAGCGCGGGATTCGTGTGAACATTCCCCATCTACAAGTGTTTGGATTTGGTTTGGTGTGATCATTTTCCTGATTAACTTTTTTTAGCTTCGCTCATCTTTCCACAACATCCATAAACGCACGAAGGGCCCGTCGCGCCTTCAGCAGTCGGTATTCAACGGTCTTGATTGTGATTCCAAGGTGCTCTGAAAGTTCTTGGTAACCCCATCCTTCGGTGTATTTCAACATAAGTAATTGCCTGTCCTGCGGGTCAAGCCGATTCATGACCGCTGAAACCGTTTGATTGGTTTCGGCCCGCATCAACCATTCTCCGGGACTAGGCCCCAAAGCTTTTTCGGCGGCTCGTCCCGTGGCAATCACGCCATCGATCAGTTTTCGCCGACGCCCAGTCGATCGGTGATGATTTATTACTTTTCGAAGTGCAATGCGGTACAGCCACGGAGCGACTTTGGTAGGGTCCGTAGGTTTGGACGATTGGCAAATGGCGGCCAAGGCCACCTCTTGCAAAACGTCTTCCGCGGCCTGATGATCAGAGAGACGCGCATGGACTACCGTAGCCAACCAGCGACGATTGATTTCAAGGGCTTTTGCCCAATCGATAGTAGCCTTCGACGGGCCATCCATGGGGAGTCTCAATGTGGCAGCGTTCATTATGTCTTGAGAGTCGCGCCTCGCGTTTTTCTCCCTGAGACGGGGAAAATTAATTCTTCGTTTTTCCCTTGGCCTAAAATGCATTCCATTAAGGCAATCTCAATGTCGGCACACCCTTGTGCAGGGCCCAAACTGCCGCCTCGGTTCGGTCGCTAGCCTTGAGTTTCCGAAGTACATTTTGAACATGTTCTTTTACTGTTTCCAGGCTAATCCCAAGAGTGCGACTAATTTCCCGATTGCTCAGGCCGAGGGCAAGATGGGTTAGAATCTGTACTTCTCGCCTTGTTAAATGATCTGTATTCGGATTGCTTGGGTGTTCACAGGTCGTTAGGAACTTGGCCGCCATGTTCAACAGAGACTCAGATGGGGCAACGGCGTTGGGTGCTTCGGTTACGGATCGAAGCAAATAGGAGGTGGACATTTTTTTCAGGACAAAGTCGAAAAGCCTACAAGCTGCAGCGCGGGCCAGATAGGTTGGGTTTTCCTGGTACGTGTAAATTAGGATTTTAGTATTGGGAGAAGTTTCCCGAATCTCGCAGGCCACATCCAATAGTTCAGCATCCTCAAAACGCAACTCGGTGATCAACAAATCGATCGATTCCGCCGCTAACTTTTCCCTAATTTGCGCATAGTTGTTCGCCGCGAAAACGTCGGAATGGCCCTCTACGGCCAACAAAACAGACAGGCCAGCAAACGAAACCGGGCTATTTTCGGCACATAGGATTCGCATTGAGAATCTCCTAAATGAATTAGGATCACTGTCTGATCGTCAATCCTTAACCGTACGTTATCCTAAAGAAACGCACCTCAATATAACGAAAAAACGCGGGTGCCGCTGGCAAGCAAGCTTGTCCCGAACAGATTTCTGGGATCGGGGAAACGCGAACCGTTTCATCGATACATTGAGCTATCGGGTTGATAACGCTGCCACGCATTGGGTTTAGCTGAACTAGAGGGATAGCCGTAACTTTGAGATGACGAAGCCGTATTGGCTCGCCCGGTGACATCATTGATTGAACCGTAGCCGCTTTCAAAAAGCGATTGCTGCGACGAACGTGGCGTGAGTGCGTTGTACGGCCATCGATCGCCGTTTGCGGCGCCCGGCCAGGAATAACCGTTGTTGGCTTGAGCAAAATAGGTTGGCTGGTTTTGCCCTCCATAGGACATCGATAACTGAGGGGTCGAAGAATACTGCGCATACTGCGGTACCTGTGAATTAAACGCAGAAGGAGTTGTGTAGTTCTGTTGTGCATACAATCCAGTTGTCGGAACGGTCTGTGAATGCGCGTTGAGCTGTTGAAAGGGTTGCGCATACGGATTTTGTTGAAGCTGGCCATACGTGGGTTGGCCATACGTGGGTTGGCCGGATGCAGGATTCTGGCCGTAAGTCGGTGGCGTGTAGTGAGGCCAGCCTTGAGCGATAGCAGGTAGTCCGATGGAAGACTGCGTTGGGTAATACGATGCTAAATGGGTAGCGGATAAGTCTCGATACGGGTCGAACGGCTGATTTTGCAGAGTCGAATGAAATGGATTGGACCTAGGCTGCGATCCCAAAATGAGATTGGTAAAGAGACTTGGTTGCAGGCCGAGTAGCCCCAGTGCCATGAATCCAAGTTCCGCCCAGTAAAATCTTGATTGCCGTTTCTGGCGAACAAAATGAGCCATCCCGTTAATCCTTCCAATTCCGCGGATGCTACACGAATTTGCTTTATGGAAAATAGATCAATTTTGGACACTTCGGGGCTAAAGCAACTAGTAAAGATTCTCGCTCCTAGGCTGCGCGACAATTAGAAGTTTCGAAATTTCTCTCTAATTTATCTCGGGTCTCTTTTGTTCCGAACAACAATAGAGTTAGACATTATCGCACGCCCATCCGTTCGGGGCTTGCCCCCGACGGATGCGTTTTGGCGATCTGCGACAGGTGTCCAATATTTGACTTTGAAAACTTTTTTCAAGAGCTCAGGATATCCGCGTACCATACATCGCTAAGTTGGTTCGATAACTTCTGCGATGATGGCATTTACGCCTCGCAATCCTTCGATATCGATGGAGGTGCCAGGTTTTAGCACTTCTAAACGAAGCGAGTCCGAATCGGTTTCTGGGATACAGGCCATGACGTACGACTTGCCAAGGACACCTATGCGGCCACTTGGAACCTGAACGACAAGAGCCGTTCCTTCGTCGACTCCAAAGCCAATGAGCGTAGGCTCAATCTTGAGTGTTTTGGCTAACCGTTGCATCCGGTTTCGATAAAAGAAGTGTTGGTCAACCACCGAGTCTTTAAGCAAATCCAGACCACGGCGTAATTTCGGTTCCGTTTTTCCTTCCTCTATCATGACCTTGGTCATGATTGCCGCTCCGGCCGATGTTCCGCCAATAATTCCACCGCGATCGAGTAGATCCTGCAATCGAGCTTCGGTTTCCGTGCCGGTATAAAGATTCGCTAACCATGACTGCTCGCCTCCACTGAACCAAACAGCAGTGGCGTTTCGTAGGGATTCCGAAAAACATGGATTGTCCGCAATCTCACGCGTTGCCGCTTGAAGAACTCGCATGGACTTAAATTTCCATCCCCGCCACTCTTCTTTCAATCGTTTTGTATCCGAGCGAGAAGCTTCATAGGCCGGGATAATCACGAGTCGCCCATTTTTACCGCCTGCCAACTCCCAAAAACGTTGGTTGACGATCGGAGGCATTTCTCCCCCTCCCGCAATCAAAAGAGTTCCACCGCGGAATCGAGCAAGGAACTCCGGTTCGGATGTTTCTCGATCTCCGAAAAACCGATAGCCAATGACTACGGCCAAGATAGATAGGCTCGTTAATGCGAAGCCAACGGCAAAAAACCCTCGGCTCTTGCAATGGCTCTTGCAATATTCCGAGACAAGACGTCCATGAATCAAGTTCCGAATGGACATGACAGGCACTCCAGAGCTAAGGTTGTAGACCGATGGGCAGAAAAGGAGGGTCCGATGAGAACGGTCGTTTTTCTCATCAACCCCAGCATTTCGTCGCAGCCAGAAACTGAGGCCAAATACTGATAAGAAATACGGTATCGGCTGTTCGGCGGTTCGAAGAATAGGAATTAACTTTCGATGGTGGCCAGCCTGAGGGCGAGCATCAATAGTCGTAATGCTGAAAACGGAAAGTGCTCGAAAAACTCTTGATTGGGTGGTCACAAAGGGATTTCCGACTTTATTCGAACCAAAGAGTCCCGTATCTTATCTATTACAAAAGCCAATGTTGGCTGGATCAATACACGTTTGTTTCGAACCCAGTGTTTCCATGAGCGATAGCAATTTCAAAGTGGAGTGGGCTCCTCGAGTTCACCGACTCCCTCCGTATCTTTTTGGTCGCATCAATAGTTTGCTTTACCAAAAACGGCGTGCAGGTCAGGATGTTATCGATATGGGGATGGGGAATCCGACTGATCCACCCGATCCGATGGTAATCGCAAAACTCACGGAGGCTGCTTCGGACGTCGGCAACCATGGCTATTCCAAGGCGAACGGGATTTTGAATTTGCGTCGCGAGTTTACCAGCAAATACCTTCGCAAGTACGGCGTTCGATTGGATCCAGAAACAGAAGCGCTCGTATGCTTGGGATCAAAAGAAGGCTTTTCGCATATGTGTTTGGCTTTGATGGGAGCAGGAGACACGGCTATTATCCCAGCACCCTATTTTCCTGCCCACATGTATGCGGTAATTCTTGCATCTGGCAATGTGGTGGCTCTCGATGTTTCCAATACGGAAAAGTACCTTTCCAATATCGCTTACGCGTGCGAGCATTTTTATCCGCGGCCTAAGCTTCTCATTATAAACTACCCGCACAATCCGTCGACGATTACGGTAGAGCCGGAGTTTTTCGTAGATGTAGTGCGACTCGCGAAAAAATATGGGCTGATGGTCATTAGCGATTTTGCATATGCGGATGTAGCTTACGAAGGCTACGTTCCCCCCTCGTTTTTGTCTGCACCGGGCGCGAAGGAGGTCGGCGTCGAGTTTACTACGATGAGCAAGGGGTACAACATGGCCGGCTGGCGCGTTGGTTTTTGCGCAGGGAATGCTGACATGGTGAAAGGCTTGGCTACCATCAAAGGGTACTACGACTATGGTATGTTTCAAGCGATCCAAATTGCAGCCATTGTTGCGTTACGCGATACCGAAGCGACTGTCGAAAAACAGTCGGTGATATATCAGGGACGGCGTGATGTTTTGGTCGATGGCCTGCGCAGATTGGGTTGGCAAGTCAACGTACCCAAGGCGGGCATGTTTCTTTGGGCAAAAATTCCGGAACCATGGGCTTCACAAATGAATTCGGTTGATTTCGCGATGCACTTGCTTGAGCACGGCAACGTTGCAGTTAGTCCAGGAGGCGGCTTTGGACCTGTGGGAGAGGGCTATCTACGCATGTCGTTGGTCGAGAATGAAGCTAGATTGCGACAAGCCGTTCGGCACATCGCGGCTTGCTTGGACAGGAAAAACGCACATGAACTGCAAAAAGTATAATGAAAAGAATTAGGTTGCCAGCCAAATTTTGCGAGCGTGAAAGGCTTCCGCAAATCCGCTAGGAGACCTCGACTCCATACCCCTTAGTCGCATGATCGACTGAAACAGATTCCGATCGAACCATGGCTTGCCTTGTTGTGACGGAAAATGCTTCATGAGCAGATCCGTCTTTTGTATAGCTAAGTTAGTGCTTAACGGAGCAAAAACGTTTGGATTGCCTAAATCCCCCTCGTACTTGGGTATTTCGTACTCAAGTATTAAATGACTACGAAATGTATTCCAAGTAACCTCAGATAGGGTTCGGTGGTCTTGGTGCAAATCCTCGCGACGGTGCGTAAAGATTACATCAGGATTTAACGACTCCGCTAAGCAGTGCATCGACCGCTTGATTTCGACCAATTGTGACGGGAAAAGCGTATCCTCAAACTCAAAGAGATGAGCTATGCAGTTTTGACTTCCTTTGCACCAAGCTCCAAAGGCCTCTAATGCTTCGGTTTTTCTTTCTGCATTGGAGCTCATAACCACCCAATCGACTCGAAGCCCGGGATTGTTAGAAAGCAGACCTAGGATTGTTCCGCCACAGCCGATTTCTATGTCGTCTGGATGCGCGCCAAAGCACAGTACGGACTTCGCGGTAGATAGGTCAAAATACAAAGCTCTCTCCTTTGAATCGACTTGAGTTTCAAATCAGTTGCTTACTTCTTGCGGTTTCGTGCCAACGATGGACGTTCGCCAGACTTCCCAAGGCGTTTGTCCGCTTGCATGGAAATCGTCAAACATCTGCTTTTCTTTGAATGTGTCCATGCAAGCGAAAAAACCATCGTGGTTCATAGAGAACAGTTGATTCTTGGCGATAAGTCGATTGAATGGTTTAGGTATAATCTCCTCGCCTGGCAGGATTTCCTGAAATATCGCTTGATCGAAAACGAAAAACCCTGCGTTCATTCTTAGCTCGGATTCCGCAACCGGAGTAATTTCATTTACTGAGCCGTCAGGGTTCGAGTCCACACAATGAAAGGTCTGTGTGGGCCGAACTGCCATGAAAGTCGCAATGGCCCTGTTCTGCCTGTGGCAATCGATCAAATCTGGAAGATGCACATTGCTTAGCCCATCGGTGTAGTTTGCAAGGAATGTCGATTCGCCCTTCAGGTGGTGTTCAACGGCTTTTAATCGCTGTCCTACATTTGACATTAGACCGGTGTCTACGAAGGTTATATTCCATTTGTGGATATCCCTACAAAGTAGCTTCACGGAGCTGCTTTGACCGTCCATGATGAAGTCGTTCGATAAACATTCGTTGTAGTTGAGGAAATACTCCTTTATGGCCTCTCCCTTCCACCCCAAGCAAAGAATGAATTCGGAATGACCATAATGGGCATAGTACTTCATGATGTGCCAAAGAATCGGACGATTCCCGACATTTACTAAGGGCTTGGGGATCGCATCCGAGAACTCTCTCAGTCGCATTCCGAGCCCACCACAAAACAGTACTACTTTCATTCTTTCCTCCCACGTACATCTGGATTCTGGGCCAGTATCGTTTTATTTTGCGTATAACTTCGTCGGTTTTGAGTCGAGCCAGGGTAGCTAAGGTCGCCAGGCCGTAGTAATCGTGTAGGCAGTTTTCAGTCCGCCGGTCGCCTAACCGACCATGGATCCGGAACGCAATTTGCGCCTAATTTGATGGTATGCCCATTTCGGATTTCGTCCATAGATCCACGTTTTTAGTAGCGCGCCTAAAAAAAGTGTAGCCACTTTACTTCTGGGAGCGTATGTTTTCCTGACCATGTTGAAATCTCGCCAATACTCCTTGTCCTGTCGGAGGGACTCATTGTCGTTGTGCCTTCTGTACAAGCTTACGGTTCTATGGACCCGGCTGAACGGTATTCTTTTCTTGAGCAAGCGAGTATAGAACTCATAGTCCGACGATTTAATATAACTGTGGTCGAACCCGCCCAGAGCATGATAAAGTTTCGGAGAGATGTAAGTCGAACTTTCAGACATATAGCACCAGCCTAGCGAAGCATGTACCTGTGCAGTCAACCAATGGGGTGTCGGAGCAAGCTCTCCTAGCGAAGCGAGTTCCGAATCGACCCAACGCGTTCGGCAGAAAAGTACATCGCGGCGTTCGCTTCGAAAGGTTTGTGCAATCGTCTCAAATGCGCCGGGAAGGACCATGTCGTCTGCCCCGAGAAATGCCACTAGATCACCGTCGGCTTGTTCAAAACCCAGGCAAATGGCGTCGACAAGATTCATATCCCGTGGTCGCGGAACAAGCGTAACAGGATAGCCAGCGGCGAGATCTAAGGTGCTATCCCTACTGCCGCCGTCAAGGATCAGATGCTGCACTTCCACGGAGGCACTTCGCTGCTCTTGAACCGACGAAAGACAATTTGAAAAGAAGCGAGCTGCGTTTAAAGTCGGCGTGACGATCGAAAATTTGATGGTTGTCGGTGATGTTGGAGATGCGGTCGTACAAAGCGCAGGCGGGGTAGTTGGGGCAAGCATTTTTAAGCAAACCCCCGAGTTTCCAGTAATGAATCCTTTGGGACGCTAAGACGCCCAAAGAAGAATTTGGTGGATTGATATGTCAGACCAACCGATCGGCCAAGGATCAAACTCAATGCAGCACCATTTAGCCCCCACTGCAAAATGAAAGGAATCGCCAGCAGGAGCGTGATACCGACGGTTAAAAGCGTCGAACGCAATAACCAACCTGGATGTTCGATGGCCCAAACGCCTTGATCATTCAGCATGTTTGCAACGCCTAGCGCCATATTGATTCCCAATAACAACATCAATAATCCTTGCCCGTGAGAGGAAGGATCCTTGGTGTAAGTCAGCAAGATGATATCGGAATACCAATAGGCAACCAGCGACAGCAACGCGATTAATGTGCTCATGCCCGCCATCGCAATAGCAATCAACGCCCGCACTCGCGACAAGCCCGATTTCTGAAAAATATGAACGGCCAATGGACTTAGTGCATTGCTCAGTCCCAAAGCCATCGGATTGATGACGAAGACAACATAGTTGCAGGCCGCGAACATTCCGGCCGTGGCGTCCCCTAACTTCCATCCAACAATCCAAAGGACTCCATGCAAGTGCAATATCCCCACAACCTGTGCGAAAAAAGGCCACCTGCCCACTGACCAATGACGTTGCATCTCGTCCACAACGCTAGGCCGATGATACTGGCTTTCGCGGTAGGAAACACAAAGCCATATGATCGCAGGGATGGCGCAACTGGCCCCCATCGCGAAATAAACGCCACCAATGTTCAGCAAATTTAACCCTATCAGAAGCCCGATGAATAGCAATTGAAGACAACCTGAGATAGCGTCGATGCAGAACGCTATCGTGAGACGTAGCCGGGCCAATTCAACTCTCCTTGCAAACTCACGCAGCAACAAGAACGGAGTCGATAAAGCAAGCGCTCCAAGCGCCTCGTTTAAGCCCGTTGCATTTCCTCGTAGTCGTCCAATGCCCCAGGCGACTCCAAAGCAAATTGCAGCCACGAGCCCCAGAGAAATAACTTGAAAAAGGACGCTCCCCTGGTAGCGTCGGAGATGGTCGCCCAAATTTCGGGAATGGAAAAGTGTAAAGGGCGCACAGACCAAAGCGTCTTGCATGCAAGTTGCAATCAGCAAAAACCCAAACGACATCGAATATATACCGAGCTCTGCGGTGCCAGCGTATCGAACAATCAAAAGGGAGGTTACGAATCGTACGCCACTAATAGTCGCTTGATCCGCCAAGGACATGCCGATATTAAATATCGGCCGACCGTACTCTGAATTGCGTCCTTTGAATTGCTCGGTGTCAAATGCCATAGACGCACCTCGTCGCGGACTGGCTGCACCAATCGCGTTGTTGAGTCTCGAACAATAACTCTCCGTTAAGAAGTAAAATCAAACCGTGCCCTATTTCTTAGTTGTCACTAAGCACTAGGCATCCCGGCAACTAATTGTTTTGCGATGCCAAATTCACTGCTTTTGTCAGTTTCGTTTGACAGCCGAAAAATGGAATAGCAGACCTCACGTTTCGACCGATTTATTCACTCAACAATCCAGTTCAATAGTCAAAATCGCTCACGCTCTTAATAGTCTCACTGTAGGAACAGTATGGATCGCTCCGATCGTAGGGCGCAAAAATCAAAAGTGCCGAACTGTTCTGCTCGTTTCGTCCCTAATTTTAGTCGACTAACATCTGGCTCTGCAAAGTCGTGTATTAGGATAGGGGGGTAGAATGAGTCGCAAACGCCGGGCTCGACGGAGGAATAAAAATGTTTGGAAATTGTTTCGAGGGAAAATCGGTTCTGGTAACTGGACATACCGGCTTCAAAGGGGCATGGCTTTGCCTATGGTTAAGCCTGATTTGATTTTGCACTTGGCAGCCCAATCCATTGTCCGGCGGGGTTACCGCGAGCCGTTCGAGACTTTTTCAACCAATGTAATCAACATGGAATAAAAATAGCCAGCGCGCGAGCCGGAAACGTTATCGGCGTTGGCTCGGTGCAAAGGTTTAGCTTGGCACAAATTTCTGAATACGAGGCCTTCATGAGTGAAATTGCAGTAGCCAAAGAAACCCAAACCGTTCCGCGAACAGAGTAAGATTCAAACGATGCGTTTCGAACGGTCCAACGAATTGAGAGCCAAATCTCACCATTTGATTCCTGGTGGCTGCCACACCTATGCCAAAGGGGATGATCAATACCCCGAGTTATCGCCCGGCTTCATTGTGCGTGGCCAAGGCAGCCACGTATGGGACGTCGATGGAAATGAATTTATAGAATACGGACAAGGTAATCGTAGCGTCGCGTTAGGTCATGCGTTCCCGTCCGTCGTAGAAGCAGCTCAGCGTGAACTTCTCAAAGGTGCCAACTTTTCACGACCGGCGTTGATAGAACTTGAAGCAGCCGAAGCTATGCTCAGCGTTGTCACGGGCAGCGACATGGTAAAGTTCTGCAAGAATGGCTCCGACGCGACAACGGCTGCACTTAAACTTGCACGAGCACACACAGGCAGAAACCTAATCGCTTGTTGCCGAGACCAACCCTTCTTTGCCATCCATGATTGGTTCATAGGTACCACCCCTATGGATGCAGGAATCCCAGGATGCATCAAGGACATGACGCTGACTTTTGGATACAACGATCTTGAAAGCGTAAAGCTGCTATTCGAGAAAAATCCACATGCAATCGCCGGCTTAATTATGGAGCCAGCCAAGTACGTTGACCCTGCACCCGGCTTTCTCAACAGCGTTCGGGATGTTTGTCACGCCCATGGCGCGTTGTTCATCATGGACGAAATGATAACCGGTTTCCGTTGGCACAATGGTGGAGGTCAAGCATATTATGGAGCCGATCCAGACCTGTCTTGCTGGGGAAAGGCACTGGCAAATGGTTATGCAGTCTCAGCATTGACGGGGAAACGCAAGTACATGGAACTGGGTGGACTGCACCACCATTCGGAACGGGTCTTTCTCCTGTCGACTACTCACGGAGCCGAAACGCATGGCTTAGCCGCTGCAATCGCCACCATGAAAACCTATCAGAAAGAACCAGTGATCGAAACGATCTACGAAAGAGGCAAGCGGTTGCTTATCGAGGGAACACAACTAATTGAAGCTCACGGACTAGGAAAGCACGTTCATATCCAGGGAAAACCGTGTTGTCTCGTCGTTAGCACGTTGGATCAAAATGGCTTGCCTTCTCAAGCGTTGCGTTCGCTGTTTCTCCAAGAAACGATAAAGCGAGGAATCCTCATGTCTTCGCTTGTAGTCAGTTACTCGCACTCCGATGAAGACATCGACCAAACTTTGGAAGCGATGGATGGCGCTCTGGGAATTTACCGAAAAGCTCTGGAGAATGGTGTGGAGCACTACCTTGTGGGAAGACCGTCTCAGCCCGTTTTCCGTCGATTCAACTTTGCGCCTTGAGTGCCCTAGTAACTATGTCCAACCAAGCTCGGTCACTATCATCCAACGGCAAACGCACGACTTGCCGACACTGCGGATCACCGCTCAGTCATAGCGTCGTTGATCTTGGTGTGCAGCCACCATGCGAGGGCTATATTTCTGTCGAACGGTTCAATGACCCTGAATGTTTCTATCCGTTGCACGCTATGGTATGTGCAAACTGCATGTTAGTGCAGCTTGAGACCGATGTGGCGCCGGAGTCGATATACACTGAGTATGCTTACTTCTCGTCCTACTCGGACAGCTGGCTTGATCATGCACGCCGTTTTGTTGACTTGATCACGACGCGGCTTGGACTGGATGAATACAGTCAAGTCGTTGAACTAGCCAGCAATGACGGCTACTTGCTGAAAAACTTTGTCGCGAATGGAATCCCAGCCTATGGCATCGAACCAGCGGCCAATGTCGCCAAGGTCGCCATCGAAAAAGGTGTGCCGACGATCGTGGCATTTTTTGGAGTCGCGACTGCTCACGTACTGGTTGACGGCGGACAAGCAGCAGATTTGATCGTAGCCAACAATGTCTTTGGTCACATTCCGGACATCAACGATTTCGTTGCCGGCATGAAGATACTGCTCAAACCGCGCGGCACCGTTTCTGTCGAGATACCGCATTTTATGCGTTTGATGGAACACAATCAGTTCGACACGATTTACCACGAGCACTACTGCTATCATACGCTCCTTGCAGATACCCAAATCTTCCGAGCGCATGGGCTACGGTTATTTGATGTTGAGGAGTTATCAACGCATGGAGGCTCCATTCGAATGCTATTATGCCACGACCACGACACTCGGTCCGTGTCTTCGTCGGTTGACTCATTGCTTGCACTAGAGCGATCTCGAGGCTTGGATCGAATCGAGACCTATTCCGCCTTTGGAGCAAAAGTACGTGAGACCAAACGCAAGCTACTATCCTTTCTTATTGAGGCCCTACGCGACGGTAAAAAAGTTGCCGGATACGGTGCTCCTGGCAAAGGAAACACGTTGCTCAATTACTGCGGTATCCGTACGGATTTCATTGACTTCGTGGTGGATCGGAATCCTTACAAACAGGG
This sequence comes from Pirellula sp., assembly GCA_043757445.1. Classification (GTDB taxonomy): domain Bacteria; phylum Planctomycetota; class Planctomycetia; order Pirellulales; family Pirellulaceae; genus JBKCUI01. The sequence continues at coordinate 81,045 of JAYVPJ010000199.1, forward strand.
CAAATTCCTGCCCGGAACTCGGATCCCAATTTTCTCACCGGAAAAGATCGACGAGATGAAGCCAGACTTTGTGCTGATACTGCCTTGGAACATCCAGGAAGAGGTCATGACTCAAATGGCTCACATTCGCCAATGGGGTGGCCGTTTTGTGGTGCCTATCCCCGAAGTGAAGGTGCTTTCGTGATCTTTTCCGAGACCGCCCTGGCTGGGGCTTTTGTTATTGAACTCGAGAAACGCGTGGATGAACGCGGTTTTTTTGCGCGTACTTACTGCCAACGCGAGTTTGAAGCTCATGGTTTGGTCCAAACCAATGCCCAGTGCAATATTGCCTACAACAAGTCCGCCGGAACGTTGCGCGGTATGCATTGGCGCGCGCAGCCAGCGCCTGAAGCCAAACTGGTGCGTGTAGTGCGCGGCGCGATCCTCGATGTGATCGTTGACTTGCGTCCCAATTCAGCCACGTATCTACAGCATGTGACCGTCGAGCTCCGGTCCGACAACTACCGTGCGCTTTACGTTCCAAAAATGTTCGCGCATGGTTTTCAAACTCTCGAGGACGAGACAGATGTCTTTTACCATATGAGTGAATTCTACCAACCGCAGCATGATCAAGCGGCCCGTTGGAACGATCCAGTCTTTGGTATTCGTTGGCCGCTGCCCAATCCAATCCTCAATGACCGTGATCGCAGTTATCCGGATTTCATGCCATGAATAATACCGACGAGAATACAACCGGCAACGCGATGCATGCGAGGCTCACCGCGCTGTATCCCATTTGCCGAAGTATCACGGGCGACGGTGTTCGACAGACACTCGATAACCTGCAGAAGACTATACCGCTAGATATCCATGAAGTTCCCAGTGGCACACCGGTATTCGATTGGACAGTGCCGAGTGAATGGAACATCCGCGACGCATGGATCAAGGATGCAGCAGGCGAATGCGTTGTTGACTTCAAGAAAAGCAACCTGCACGTCGTGAGCTACAGTACGCCCATCCGTGCCACTATGTCATTGAGCGAACTCAAAGGACATCTGCACAGTCTGCCTGCACAGCCCGATGTCATCCCGTATCGAACTTGCTATTACAAACAAGACTGGGGATTTTGCATTAGCCACAATGCAATGCTAAGCTTAGTGGATGGTAACTATGAAGTGCATATCGATTCCACGTTGAAACCTGGTTTTCTAACGTACGGCGAGTTCTACATCCCTGGTGAGTTAACGGATGAAGTACTATTCACAGCTCACATTTGTCACCCCTCGTTAGCCAATGATAATCTCTCTGGCATCGTTGTGGCTGCTGAGTTAGCTGCATGCCTGGCAGACACTTCCAAGCGCCGATACAGTTATCGTTTTTTGTTCATCCCAGGAACGATCGGAGCCATCACATGGCTAGCTCGCAATGAATCCGTTACCGAGCGAATTAAGCACGGACTGGTATTGAGCGGAGTAGGGGACGCTGGACCCATTACCTACAAACGGAGCCGGATTGGAAAAGCAACCGTGGACCGGGCAGTTGCGATAGTTTTGACACACCTGGGACTGCCACACTCCATCCAGGACTTCGCACCCTACGGATACGATGAACGCCAGTTCTGCTCGCCAGGATTCAATCTTCCTGTCGGCTGTTTTTCACGATCGCCATACGGCACCTATTCGCAATATCACACATCGGGTGACGATACGAATTTTGTGAAACCGGAATCGCTTGCTGAATCTCTTCGGATCCTGCGCAAAATCATCGCGGTTCTTGAGGGCGATGGCTTGTATCTCAATACCCAACCAAAATGTGAACCGCAACTTGGTAAGCGCAGCTTATATAATGAACTTAGTAACACAACCGAAACGATGGCCATGCTGTGGGTGCTCAACTTCTCCGACGGAGAAAGTACTTTGTTGGACATCGCCGAACGGGCATCCTTACCCTTCGATTCCATTCGAAATGTAGCCACGATTCTAGAATCGAATGGGTTGCTGAAAAGGCTGTCGTAACAGGCTATAAGGCGAGGGGCAGTTGGAATTCTACTGTAGCCCTCTCGTAGCACGGGCGCCTCGCCTGTTAAAACATGGGCGGGACGCGCGGGACGCCCATGCCACTTGGTATGTTCGATTCTGCCGCTCGCCTAAAAACCAAAAGGAACAGCGATCAGCTGTTCCTTTTAGTGCTTTGTCAAGATTAGTTTCACGACGCTCCGCGTCGTGATTCCTGTGGCGATTCTCGCTTACTGTTCCGCGTTAACGACTTCGCCACCATTTCTGGACCCCAAATAGGAGTAGGTGATTGGGTCTACCGATTGGGATAGAAACCGAACTGAACCATCTCCATATCCGAAATTTGCACCGCCGGTGTGCCGACTACTGAAGCTAAATTCGTAAGCCGCAAACTCAGGCGTGCCTTGAGGAACTGGAGGCAGGTTCATTTTGACGCCAGTCGAACCCAAGTGCTCGGACATGTCTCCTTGATTGGTAGTATCAACGTCGTCACCGCCGAATGGCCAGTGGTCTTTGCGACCGAAGTTGGCTGTATTGTTTTCACGAACGATACCCATTTCGGCTACCACTCGAAGATCAGACTCTGCTTCACCGATCGCAATCGTATTCGAGCTGCCATCGGTGATACCGGCAAAATTGGTCCCAGTCAAACCGTACGAAGCACCATCCCGCTTGATCCTCTGGTGAGGTATCCGCTGAATAAAAATGCCATCCAAATCGCTAATGACTTCTACGACGCCGCTTCCACCCCAGGGAGTAGGAACGTTTTGAGGACGTCGATCATTTGTCAACTTGCTGGTAACGCATCCAAGGTAATTGGTGGACGCACGCTTTTGAACGATCCAATTGTCACCGGAGATGTCCGCAACCGAGTCCGGGAAAGCCGAAGAAGGACAACGGAACGAAGGTACTTTGGATTCGCAAACATAGATGTTTCGAAAGAAAGCGAAGGCGGGATTGTTGAGCGCTATATTACCAGGAATGCCAGGTAAGCCAATCGCCCATTGGTAGTTGCCGGCACTGTCTTCCTGAAACGTCAGGATGTTGTACGCAGCATTTTGTTCCATATAGGGCAAGATCAGAGACGACCAAGCAGTTCCAACCCCAAATTCCGCTCCCATTGGAAAACCCTTATTGGCATCATGGAAATTATGCAGTGACAAAGCCAATTGCTTGACGTTGTTTGAGCACTGCATGCGTCGAGCTGCCTCGCGTGCGGCCTGCACTGCCGGCAGCAACAAGCCAACTAGGATACCAATGATGGCGATCACGACCAAAAGCTCCACCAGCGTAAACGCATTTCTTCGCTTCGTTAACATTCTAGAACTCCTGTAAAAAATGAAAATTACTTCGACACAATGTTGAAATCAAAAACATTTGCACCGTCTTTTACAACTGCCTTTTCAGTCGTACGACTAGGCTCCTCAAAAAAATCGGGGAACAAGTTTTTTACGCCCCCTTCGACTTCGCTTGGCTTCGACTCCGCAGGGACTGGCTTTCCCGCTTTCGTAACCCACGCCACAAAAGTAACTTTGTACTTTCCAGCCCAGATCCCCATTGTTCCTTGCGGATGCTGAATTTGAAAATGTCCATCTTTGTCCGATATTCCGAATCCAAATCCGTGACGGTCCGGATTAAAGGTCTCGGTATCCGGAAAAAAACCCACCTTGCAATTCGGGACCACTTTGCCGTTGAGTTTGACGGTTCCACTCACCGACATCATTGGAGGCTTTCCGCATCCCACCGCAAAAAACAAAATTGCGAAACTAGCAATTGCACTGCGTGCGAGCATAGATGTCTCCGTCGGAATAAGCAAAAGAAATGGACCTGACCTACGAAACAATTTTCGACTCAAGTGCTTGAATTACCCAAGTTGTATACGCTAGTTCAATGTGTTTAACGTGTAGGAATTGTTAAGTTATAAACAACAACTGATTCGAAACCACACATCTACCCCCGCGATTCAAACGTGACGTGAACGAGAAAATAGCACCGAAAATCAACATGGGCGTGCGATTGAACCTTGACATTGGACCGTCTGAGTTCAGAAATTGCAATAACCCCCTATGTACTTTGGTAGAACTAGACCTGCGGTGGAATTGTGATATTTTTGAATTGAGGGCCGTTCTGAACTGGGGCAGCTTTGGCAATGCGTAGATTAGGTAATCACTCCATGCAAAACGCTGCGATTGTTGCAAGGAAGCGGGCGAATTTCCAATGCGACCGACCTTCGAGGCTATGGAGACGAGGAGCCTTTCTGCAGGGGCACCGTTTGGGTCAGCGCCAGAAGACACGGGCGAGTTCACGCTGGGACGCATCATAGTTGAGGAGTCAACATGGTTGGTTAGAGTTTGTGGGTCATCTCTTGGATCTGCTTGGTCGCGATGCCGATGGGCCGATCGAGCGGGATGCCCGCGCAGGCTAAGATCGTAGAAAGCAGGTCACCTTGATTGCCTTTGGTGTCGGACAGGAATCGTCCCGTGTCGATCGTGCCGCCGCCTTTGCCTGCCACGATAAAGGGGAGGTTTTCACGGGAGTGTTTGTTGCCGTCTTCGAGGCCGGAGCCCCACATCATGATGCAGTTGTCGAGCAAGGTACCGTCGCCTTCGCGGAGGCTCGTCCTTTCGCGCAGCGATGATCGCTTTCAGCTCCCGGGGAGACGAGAAACGCTTTTCGCCCGGCAACTCGCCCGCGGCGTCGATCGCTCCGCCCGTATCGTCCTGATCCCGCCAGCGCCCGATGGCGTCGAAGTTCTCCAAACCAAAGCCGATCGGATCGAGAATCTTGTGGCAGTTCGCGCACACGGCGTTCGTTCGATGAAGCTCCGTGCGCTGCCGCAGGGTCAGATTTTCCACTGCTTGCTTGTCCTGCTTTTCCAAAGTCGGAACGTTTGGAGGCGGCGGCGGCACGTGTTCTCCAAGCACCTGCTCGAGCACCCATACGCCGCGTTTCACGGGGCTGGTTCGATTCGGGAAAGAAGTCGTCGCCAGGATGCCGGGTATGCCCAGGATGCCGCCGCGATTCGCGTCCTCCAGCTTCACCTTTCGCATCTCTGGTCCAGTAACAGATTTTTCCAGACCGTACAGTGCGGCGAGAGTGCCGTTGAGGAAAGTGTAATCGCTGTCCACGAAGTCGATCACGCCGCACTTTCCATTGCGTCCATTGCTTCTGTTCATTTGGATTCCAAATTCGAACAAGCGTATTGACAACCGCGCAGTCCAAGAGCTCATCTCGCGATTCGATCTCAACGGTCGTTTCCAGGGCAGAACCGTCATGCGACCAGGCGATGCAAACCGGTTTCGATTCATGGACGAGGGAAGCCGGCGAGCTCTTGATCAATGGGAGTTCGTGGCAGGAGAGATTTTTTCCGTTCGTTGCGTCATGGAACAAGACCGATTGACTCCTCTGAGAAACGACTGCTATTGCGTTCGGGTCTCTGGAAAAGGCAAGACCTCCGGCATACTCCCCCCCGCCCTCCTGGGTGCCTTGGAAATGAATCCCCTGCGTATCTTGGTCCAGCTCCCAAATGCAGATTCTCAAGTCCTGTCCGCAGGAAGCAATCTTGGTTCCATCAGGGCTGAAGTTGATCTTTCGAACGCCTTCGGAATGACCTCGAAACACAGCTTTCTTGGTCCGCGTCGCAGTGTTCCAAAGCCGGACGGTCCCGTCGTCGCCCGCCGTTGCTTTGGGTCGAAAAGGGCTCAACCTATCGAGTGCTTCGAACAGAGAAACAGGATGGTACTATTGCTGAACTCATTCAATAGAATGAATCGAAATTCATTATTGCCAAGAAAGAGAACGATTATTCGAACATCAGGGGATCACTTTTTAAAACTAGCATTCAATGCAAGCTCGAGTTGCCTCAAAAATGAAGATCCTGAAACGACTTTTCAACAGTTTTTTCATTGTGACTGAGTCAAAATGCCAGCGAATCCGGGAAGAGGTTAAAACGAAAGTTCAATTGCTATCTAGCAACCAACAAACCTAATCAATCGATCCCGGAATGTCGCCGAAAGATCGAGTGAATAAGGCAATGACTGTTCTTAGGTCTGTCGATGCACTTAGGAAGTGAACGGAACCGTCACCAAAAGTAAAATTACCGCCTCCCGTATGGAACGCGTAGAGTTCACTATCATTGGTGCAATTTAGGAAGCAGGTTCCGTTGGCAATCAAAGTCACGTTACCAGAGCTGGATGTGTCGTTTTGCAGACCACTCTTGTTGGACAAATCGATGCTGAAGCCTCCACTGATGTCCGCCCAACCCCAACCGTCGGCGGTGACGTTCGTACCAAAAGCAATGTTGCCAGTACGAGGATTGATTGACTTCTTTCCGTTGACATACATCGCGGGGCGCCCCGCACCTTCGGCTAACATGGCTGTGTTGGATAGACCGTCGGTGACCTCTCCTATCTTAACACCGTTCGGTCCACGCGCAAGAGCTCCAAACACTTCCCTAGTGCCTAACGATGGTAAGCCGGCGGTAACAAACGCAGCGTTTCGCACGGCGTTGATCGAACCGTAGTCCGCGTAGCCCCAAATTGGCTGATCGCTTCGTGCGCTGCTCGTAAGAGCTGTGTAAAGATTCGCTGGAGGCAAGTCTCTAGAACTCGGTGCGGATGGGCAAAGCATGGTTGGCAGAACTACCTTTGTCAGTGGATCATTCACAACGGCGAACCAAGGAGTTCCCATGTTATATGCACTGTAGACATTCCCTTGCTCGATGTAGGGCAAGATCATAGATGTCCAGGACTGCTGGAAAATCCTGGGAGTCGTCAAGTTGATTCGACTAGGTGGCAGGACGCGGTAAGTGCTTTCATAGTTGAGCAATGCTAAGCCGAGTTGCTTGCAGTTGTTGCTGCACTGCATGCGGCGAGCAGCTTCACGTGCCGCCTGAACGGCCGGCAAAAGCAAGCCAACCAGTATGCCGATGATAGCGATCACAACCAGTAATTCAACTAAAGTAAAACCACCTAAACCGCGATTGGATTTTGATTGCACGGAAAACCACTTTCAATTAGTACGGGATCGGGTAATAAGCCCAAGGAATGCACGTGAGTCGGAATTTTTCCTTTGAACCGGAAAGTATATCCAGCCTCTATCCTGCCGCACCGCCAAGACTATTAAGACTTGATGAAGTTGTCTCAATACCCATTTTCCTCGTTTGACTAAATTGGCAACAGTTCGCCGTTGATGATCCAAGTGACACCATACTTGTCGACTAACATGCCAAACTTTTTCGCCCAGAAAGTTGGACTGTAGGGCATCGTCACCTTTCCGTCTTGAGCGAGCGCGTTGAAAATCGATTCTGCTTCCTCTACGGTTTCGTAGTTCAAGGCAAGTGTGACCCCTTTGATTCCCTCGTACGGCACTTGGGGCATCGCATCGCCAGCATAGAACAGCCCGCCCCCTGGCAATTCGAGCCGGGCGTGCATAATGCGGTCATGGAATTCCTTAGGAAAATGTTCGGCCGCCGGGGATTGCCCATTCGTCATCATCACCGCGATCTTCCCACCGAGAACTTTCTCGTAGTATCGCATGGCCTCGGAACAATTGCCGTCGAACGCCATGTAAGGAATCGGTTGAAGCATAGTGGTTTTTGTTGCAGACATCGTTGCTCTCCTAGGGTTGAGGACGCTCCGGCTCGACAGAACCGGAAGGCGTTTCATGTTGTAGTCGATTGCAAGCCGTTGGAATCGACACTGCAATCTTTTTTTGTTTGTTCCAAAATGAAATTCCCTATTTTCCGACTCAAGCCTTCTTGACTTGCACTCCGTAGTTGAATAATATCGTAGAGCGATATATCGCGAATAGACTATTTAGCGAGGCTGGCTATGCGAGATCGGACAGAATCAGGTTTGAATACCGTTGAGTTTCACATTCTACTGGCAATTACCGACGAAGATCGGCATGGCTACGGCATTATTCAGGAAGTCGAACGGCGATCCAATGGAGCGACTCGCATCGGGCCGGGGACTCTTTACGGAGCCATCAAGCGATTGATCGCAGCTGGGTTGGTTATCGAGAGCAAAAATCCGCCAAAGAACGCGGATTCGCGACGGACTTGTTACTACCACTTAACGACAAAAGGCCGCGCTTCGGCGACTCAGTATGCAGAGCAGCTTTCGACAATACTCAAAGCTGCAGTTGCGAAGCGATTGATCTCGTCGGCTATGGTTTCTTCAGTTATTCTAGTGAAAGGTTGAGTTATGATTTCGCGAATCGCAATTCGAACCTCACTCTCGATCTATCGGGCCCTTTTGTTGTTGTATCCGAGCGGTTTTCGCAACCAATACGGTGCTTTGATGCTACAAACATTCGCAGAGTCGTTCGAAGCTGAACACCACTCGCGGCGACGATTCTGCAAAGCATTGTCGGTAGTGATTCGAGAGCTGCCACGAACCGTTTTGGTTCAACATGCGATAGAATTCCGTCAACGTTCTGGCCAATCTGCGCGGGGCTTTTGGTTAGGTCTTGCTGTCGCAGCCGCGATGATTGTGTTGATTCTTCGATGCGACGCACTGCGCCTTCAGGAATCACTTGGTATTGGTCTTGCGGTACTTGTAGCCGTCTACTTCACGATTGCCACATCTGCAAGTGGCTGGAAAGGGTTGATACCTGGAGTCATCAGCGGATCACTGACCGCTGTAGTCTGCGTGCTAATCGATGCCATGACCAATCCGCCAGTCAATCTTGCTTACTACGGCTTAGTCTTGTTCGTCCTTTGCTTCTCAATTGCGTTGCTGGCCTTGTCCTTCGTAATGCGGGTGATCATTGAAGGGATTGCTTCCCCCAATCAACTCAAACTAGACTGCTCGCCGATGACTGGCTCAGGGTCCGTGTAAACATAAGCGTGAATATTCTTGGGTGAGATTAAAACATGAATAATGCAACATTGCAGTCGACAACCGCTCAAAGATTTGCGGCATCGTTCTTCGGCGAACGAATTCTTCAGTGGGCGCTGATTCTTGGAATGGCCATTGGGTTTTGGAGCCTGAGCGGGTCGCCATGGATGGCTCTCGTGTGGCTACTTTCTGCCTCGATAGGATTCTCGCTCGATCCAAACCGCATTCGAGCCTACACGCTGCTGACATTGCCCGTTGCACTCGTGATGGCAGTTTGGGCGGCGACGCGCGATGCGAGTTTTCCAACTTTCTACATCAAGCCTCGCTTGGACGAACTGTCGCTGATCGTGCCGCATACGCTGCGTCCGCTTGGCGTAGGAATGTTCTTTACTCTGGTCCCGACGGTCATGGTTGGCGGACTGTTATTTGCGATTGCGAAGCGAAGCTGGCGAATGGGCTGCGCCGTCCTTGTCGGAGTTGCGGCATCGTTTGGCGGGTTGTTGTCAATTGCAGGGAACCGTGAGCAAGGAATTCGTCACGTTACCTATCCTTGGCCACTGAAAATCGATGAATGTTTCCTTCAGGAAAAAGTTCCGACAGATTTAAGTGACGTCGTATTCGTTCCTCGCCATTTGCCGACTCCGGAATTTGACGTCAAGCGAGGCGTTGCCTACGGTCCACACGGGTTTCGCAACACCTTGGATCTATACATTCCCAAGAGTGTGTCGAAAACGCCGGTTGTGGTTTATCTGCATGGAGGTGGAGTTGGATCGGGCGGCACCGACGGGACAGGAAACGGATTGCCGGACGCCTGGCGAGACGCCTTATTGTCTCGTGGTTTAGCAGTCGCCGAAGTCAACTATCGCCTCGCATGGGCAGTAGAAGATTCTCAACACGATGAAGTCACTGGTTGCTATCCCGCTCAGATTCAAGACACTCTGGCTGCTATCCGTTTTCTTCGAACACAATCCAACTCACTAGGAATCGACGGAGCGAGAATAGGTGCCGTGGGCCATTCCTTCGGTGGGACATTGGCGTCGCTAGCAGGCCTCGCGTCTAATGTTCCGGAATTCTTGACCGACTCGAACCGGGACATCAGCAGCAGCGTGCAGGCCGTTGTCAATTCTTCAGGAATCACCGATCATCGGGTCTGGGCAATCCATTGCCGATTGTATTACGAAATGTTGAATCTGCCTGGGTCCGAAAACACGGCATCTGAATCGGTCTATACCAAGTACTTTCTCAAAGACCATTTTCAGGGGCGGACGTTTGACCCAAACGATCCAGTGTTATTGCAGTTCAGTCCTCTCTCACACGTTCGTCCAGACAGCCCGCCATTTTTGCATATGTACGGAATGCGCGACTGTGCCGCTCCGCCGATTCAAGGAGACATATTTCACGCACGGCTGAAGAAAGCTGGCGTTCAGTCGAAACTCATCCTCATCCCCGGAGCCCACCACGGCCTGGCTGACGTCTCGGGCACTGGAGAAGTGATGGCCGCGTTTCTAGCTAACGCGCTTTCGATCCGATAGTGCCTTCTGTAGGTGCCATGCCTTCTGTAGGTGCCATGCACGAATGGTGCTGTCTCTGACTCAACGTTGAGGACCGATCCAACAAATATTACGTGGTTAAAGGAACAAGGATGGGTGCTTTCGAATGATCAAGAGTTACTGTTGGTTCTGTTCGACCAAACAGGTAAAGCAATCACAAGCAATCGAATCCAAGCAACCGACAACATCACTTCGATCAGCGAGATCATTGATGCTAAGCTGCTGAAACTCGTGGCGCAGGCAAGGAATGCCCAATCCCGTTTTGACGACGCAGTTGAACGGGCTCGAAAGATCGATCGAGATGTCTGGATCAATTTTGTATCGTCCCGCAACCCAGTTTCGATTGCACTGCTCCGTTGGCAGGATGAGCATCGCGCGGAATTGGAAAAGCACTTTGTATTGATGCAAATCGATTGGATTCGAGACGAAAAAGCCGAAGCAATCATGGACCGATACGGAATTACGCGAGAACAAGCCCCCAATTTGATAGGAGTTCTCGTGAACCAAGAAGGCATATTGCTTCAAGATACAACTGGCGAATCGCCGTACAAACAAATGCAGTGCATTGATCGAGATCGAATTGGTACATTGATGAAATCTGCGAGCAAGCCAATAAACTCATCGCAACTGAAGGTCTGGATTGATTCGATGTAGGTAGGCAGGGACCCCTTCACTGTGACCAAAAAAAATCACGATCACCGCAAGTTTTGGATCGAGAAACAGCTCAAACTCCTAGCCGCGAACTTCGGAATTGATCTACTTGCTTTCACGATTCTTTCAAACCATTTCCACCTAGTCGTAAGATCACGAGCTGATGTTGTTGAAACTTGGATGACTCGGAAGTGGCGAGGCGTCGGCTAGTTCTAGGATGGTTCGACCGGACAAGGCAGGTTACACACCGTTGGATGTCGCCCCAGTCTTCGAGCGTCTGAAATGGGATCCTGATTACTGGAGGCTACAAAGCGGCTCAAGCCAGAACTGATCTAAACGACATAGCGTTTGGACAGAATTTCTTAGGCTCCCAATCGACAACTGTCTGAAGGTATGCGCACGTAGTGCCGAAATCGCTAACAGGACGGCAACCAGAGTTCGCAGCTCGCCTACCCAGACTGGTTTGGTGCGATTTCGTTCCTGTCGCATCCGAAACGATTATTTATGAGCAGTCGGAATTAGTAGTGCAAAGTGGAGTGTTCCCCTTAAACCTTAAAAGCCCTTAAAAGCCCTTAAAAGTGCGCCTTGCTTAGAATCATAAGCATTACGGCAGAAGTTCTTTGATTCGATCGTTGTGGCAGTGTCGCTCCGTGACACTGAATTGCCGAGTCGCGGAGCGACGTCGGCTACATGTTATGCCAAAATACTTCTTCACGCGTGCTTAGTTGGTGGAGTGAAAAAAGCGTTGAGCGAGTTTATTCCCAATTCACCAAACAAACCGAAAGACTTCTAGAACAAATTCGGCATCCATTCACGCGAGGTCCGGGACTTTGGTAAATCGCGCGGGCGCGTTAGGGGAACTCGATAGGGGGCACAACTATTGACATTACCGCATGGATCCGTGAAGATCCTCGTTCAATTCACCAACGACGCGAGCGGGGAAGCAAAGTGACAAGGCACCAGTTTTGGCAAAGATTGCGACGCTTTATCAGACGTGATTCTGGATTTACGAAAGGGACTCGCGTTCGCAAACAAATGATTCGTTGGCTCACTTTTCAAAGCTTGGAGCCGCGATTTGTTTTCGCAAATTCACACTTTGGATTCGAAAATGGTCCAAGTCTAGGTTTTTATAGCAATAGTCTACTCTCCAAAAACGAAATCGTTTCAGCAGAAGGGGAAGGCCCTGGGCCTAATTTTGGTAACGTACTGTTGGACGAAGTGACTTGGAACGGCCAAGCATCGGTTTCGCCTGACGGGTCGCGAGTCTTGTACGGGGATCGAACGATCCCGATTGATCCAACAGGTTCTTATATGCTGCGTACGACTGCAAGCGGCAATGATCCAGCTGCCTTACACTTCGCTGGTTATGCGACCCTCGATAACGACCGACGTCACATCGATGTCTATGGTTACAATGCAGCGGCCCCGAACGTCGATACAACGTTGGCGCACTCACTCCAAGTTGGTGATACAGAGATTGTTCTAGCCAGTGCGTTAAATTGGTACGCAGGCAGTGAGGTTTGGCGGCGAAGTTTCATATCGTTGAATTACCGCGACAGCACGGGACTAAGCCATGGCTTGGAGTATTCCCCAACTTTTTTCTACAATCTGTGGGGACAGGATGCGATCCATGGCAATCGCATCACATTGCAGGCACCTTGGTCTGGACCAGCGTTGCCATCAGGTACACCCGTTCGCAACACGCAAGGTGGATACACTTTCCAATACAATTTGCTTTCTTCCCAACAACTCAACACGGCACCGACACAATTTACAAGCAACATTGTTGGAACGAATGCTTCGACCACAACCGATCCAACGAAACTGAGGCCGGGAACAGAATATATCCAACCACTGATTCTCGCAAACTACTACAACGCCGGTCCAGCTTCTAATTCGACGTGGTCGAACTTCCGAGTGGAAGCGACCGGCAACAAACTATCCGTCGTCGAAAACTCGCCTGAAGGGACTAGTTTGGGGCGAGTCCAGGCGGTAGGCGTCGAGCCGCTACGATTCAGTCTTGTCTCAACTAACGGCCCTTTTCGAATGGATCCAGTCACGGGAAACATCACCGTCGCATCTACTGCTCCGCTCGACTTCGAATCGCTACCGGTTCGAGCTTTAACGGTTCGTGTCACCGATGGCACTGGTTTGTATTCGGATCGGAACTTCACCGTGCAAATCAAGGATGTTAACGAGCGCATTGAAGGGCTTGTAGTCTCAAATCTGAGCGTTTCGAAACGAACCACTGTTGGTGCAACGCTTGGAAAGGTACACGCGATCGATCCCGATCTGCATGATCTGATCAAGTATTCGTTGGTCGACAGCGCTCAGGGAAGATTTGCGATCGATATTGATACCGGTGCCATCAAGTTAACTGGTGCGAGTCCAGTTACGCCTTTCGACACCAAGATAACTATCAAAGCAATCGATTATGCAGGTCATATCGCACAGCAGGACGTAACCGTCGCGTTTGACAAAGATGAAGGACCTCTTCCAAATTACGTACCAACTTTCAATTTTCGCTTGCCTAGCCAAGTCTACGTCAACCTTGGTGCTTTTGCTAATGTTGAAAGTGCAATTGCTTCCGAAACCAACGTTGATTGGAATACTCAACCCGATCAAGCGACGGCGATCACCATCGCCTTTGCCGCCAAAGAGTTGCGTGACCATCTTGCGACTGCCGGCGTTCCCATGTCGCTCATTGTGGGCTACTCGCACATAAGCCAAGTTGGAATTTATTTGTTGACGCGAAATGATTCGGCACTTATCGATGAATTGGAGACTCGTGGAATCCCGATTCGTTTTGACAATATGCACGATCAAGGATTCGTAATTGTCGAAAACGCCGGCTCCTTGTTTCTAATCGGCTCGTCTCGAATCGGTTGCCTCTACGCTGCATATTCACTACTTGATTCAATCGGATTTAAATGGTTCGCGCCAACCGAATCATCAGTTCCGAACTTGAGTGGGAATGCCATTGTTCCCCGTCTCCCAATCATTGAGGAACCGAGACAACAGTATCGTGGCTTCTGGACCTTTGGCAACACCTCGGACAGAACAGAGTCTGAAGTTGTGGTCGATCAAAACTACATGCTTTGGATGGCGAGAAATCGTCTCAATCTCGCCGGCAGCGTTTCGTCTCCCTATCAGCACAAGTTTGGCATTTACAATTGGGGTGGTGGTCATCACATCATCAAGGATATCTTGGATTCACCGCAATTGTTCGCAGCACATCCTAACTGGTATGCGGAAATTAACGGGCAGCGTATTCCGATCAAGGAATCGGATTCCGATTTCTATGCTAACCCAAGTTTTGCGAACAATGAGATGGTCGCATATGTCTCAAACGTTTTGTTATGTCGTCTCTCACAAGGAGATATGCGCGAAGTCGATGTCCTCAATCTCTGGCCATCGGATGTTCGCACTGCTTATAATTGGGATACCAGCTCCAATGCTATCCTGCTCGGCAATCTGACTGACAACCTATTGAATTTCTATGCTGGAATCGGAGAGCATTTGGCACAGGCATACGCGTCGGGAGCAATCAATCGACTCGTAACGATTGCGGGAATATCCTACTTCCTAACTTGGGAACCGCCTACGAATCCATCGATCATCGCACGAATCGAAGCCCTGACCAACTACATTCAACTTTTCTATACGAACGAACGAAGCTATTCGGGCCCCATTAACGATCGATTGAATGATTCTGATCAGAACAAGAATATTGCCGCCAATATTCGCACTTGGAATCAACGAGTCCATATCAAATTCGGTGTAGTAGATTATCTCAACTACAGCATCTACTCCGGGGTTGCTGTCACCGCCAGTAAGACACTTGGCGAAGATTTTGAATATTACTCAGAAAACGCGGGCGATCTGTTCGCTTTTATGCACCCGAATCGTAACAACGTTGGGCCCAGGATGTTGTCAAACATGCTCCTCGCAAAACTATCCTGGCATGTTTACGACCGAGATCTATTCACTTATGCAAGTCGATCGGCAACGGGAGTACAGGACGAATATTTCTCTTATTCTTATGCTGGGGAGTCCTCTAAACTGAAGGCGATTTACAAAGATATCGCTGACGCCACCTCGAACATTTCAGAAATTGGCGCGTACTGCACGGCCTCGATTTTTCAGGATTTTATCTGGGTGCCGCCACCGCTGTCCCCTGCCGAATTGGCGGTGCAATTAAACTCCTGTCGAGCGGGAGGCAGACGACAATTGCAAGATCTTCCATTTCAAATCACTTTTCACGCCGAGTTTATGGGGTTATCCGATTCCATAGCCACTTTGGTTAATGCTGAGAGCAGGTTGCGCGACCTTCTGGAGTCCTTACCCTTATCGAGTTCGTTGCGTTTGCGACTGGTCAACGAAGTTGCTTGGATTGTTACATCGATCCAAAGATATCAGCTAACCTATTTCGCCATCGAATATCACCTGAATACGACACCAGGATCAACGCAACGGGGATTGATTGTAGGCAAGATTACTGAGTTGGCGCAGTCCCTTCTTAACAATCCGTTGACGGCAGATACGATCTCGCCTCTTGACCAGCGGTCTATTCTCCGACTATTCCTTAGGCTGCAGAATTGACATTCGCACAATCAACCTGAGTCACTTTCGGCAATAGTGTCGTACGGCGGTTCGCACCTGGTTCCAATCGCTCACCAACGGATGATCGTGGCACTGAGCGCAGCTGATGTTGACCCCAAAGAACCGGACACTGACTTCATTCGTCATCTTGTCGACATCATTCAGTCGCGCTCGCACAAAAGCACTAGCTCCAGTACTTGGTTCGGCACCTTGTTCCGCCAACATCAAGTCACGAAAGATCTGATCCCACGAGCGATCTTCTGCGACTGATTTTATTAGGTAGTCCCGTACTTGAACAGCCGGTTCAATCATTTCCTCGATGAGGCGAGCTTCGACGTAGTGCTCAACCGCACTTTCGATCGAGGCATCGCTTGAAACCTGTCCGCTGGCGCCGTTCGGCAAATATCCAACCGTCAAAACAATAGCCGCGAGACTCAAACATCGAACTAACCTGTGAGTTCGTAGCAACGGCATGGGTGTTTTCGACAACCTGAGGGTGGGGCCGTTGTTGTTTGGATGCTAAGTCGGGCAATGCCATCTGGAAGCATTCGTATGAGTGCCCGCGCGAGGATCGTTTCTTCGAAGGTGGTCCAACGTCGAGTCCGATAGTTGATGGCGATCGAGTTTATACGCTGAGCAGGCAAGGTGATTTGTTTTGCTTCGATGCTCTCTCCGGAGGTATCAATTGGAAGATGAACGTTCCGCAAGACGCGGGTGTGCGAGTCCCAGGCTGGGGTTTTTCCTCTTCGCCAATGGTTCATGAAGACGGGTTGATCCTCAATGCAGGCGAAGCGGGTATTGCACTCGATAAATGGACTGGGGCTATCCTCTGGAAGTCAGGCGATGGCGACGCTGGATATATGACTCCCCATCGACTAAAAATGGGTGAGCATTGGTTTGCATTGATTGCATCCGGAAAATTCTATCAATGCGTCAATCTTGAAACTGGAAAGTGTGTTTGGAAGCATAGATGGCTTACAACCAATGGTTGCAACGCCGCTGATCCGATTGTCCTTGGCGATCACGCATTCATATCTTCGGGCTATGGTCGTGGTGCTGCCCTGCTTGCATTCACTGACGCTATCGTCAAAGTGATTTGGACCAACAAGGAAATGCAAAACCAACTCAACAGTTGCGTACTCGTCGACGGGCATCTTTATGGCTTCGATGGCGACGAGGGAGGAGACGTTACACTAAAGTGCCTTGAGTTTTCGACTGGTAAAGTTCGATGGAGCCAAGCGGGATTCGGCGCAGGGTCCTTGATGGTTGCGGACAACCATCTCATAATTCTTAGCGAATCCGGCGAGCTATCGATTGCCCCAGCGTCCAGCAAGTCCTTTCATACCATTGCAAAAGCCAAGATCCTGGATGGTAAATGCTGGACTGTCCCCGTGCTTAGCAACGGCTTCATCTATTGCCGCAATGCAATTGGCGAGTTCGTATGTGTAAACGTATCCCTCTAATTGAGAATTGACTCATGCCGCTTCATCGACGCAATTTTATTCAATCGACTTTGGCCACCGGGTTGGTGATGGGTAGCGCACCGAATATTCATGCAACGCGTAAAGCCAAAAAGTATCGAACGGTTTTGATCGGCAGTGGTTGGTGGGGAATGAATATCCTTAAGGAAGGCATGGCCGCGGGCAATTGCCAGGTAGTAGCGTTGGCCGATGTCGATTCGGATGTTTCCGAGTTAGCCGCCGAGAAGGTCAAGGGCCTGTCTGGCGATGTACCAAAAACATATCAGGATGTTCGTGAGCTGATCGACCAGGAAAAATTCGATATCGCTATTGTTGCCACACCTGACCATTGGCACGCTCTGAATTCGATCTCTGCTAAAGTAAGGCAATGTCGGCGAAATTGGCTCTGTCAGGATGTTTGTTCATAGTTCGGGTGGCAAAGAAAAACCGACACCCAACAGTGAACCACCGACCAATCTGAATTGGGATCTGTATTGTGGTCCCGCCCCAATGCGTCCCTATTGCCGCAAGATCCATCCAGGTGGATTTCGCAACTACCTCGACTTTGCGAACGGGACACTCGGAGATTGGGGAGTCCATTGGCTGGATCAAGTTCTCTGGTGGTCCGAAGAGAAGTATCCAAAGAAGATTTTTTCATCAGGTGGTCGACCGATATCGGGCCCAGCTGTATTGCACCCCAAGGAGCAAACGACGGATGCGCCGGAATCGCAGATCGCGGTCTTCGAATTCGAATCGTTTACCGCCACTTGGGAGCATCGGAAATTCGCAGGCAGCGGACCTGAAAAACACTCCGTTGGCTGCTATTTTTACGGAACCAAGGGAACGTTCCATATGGGTTGGCGCGACGGTTGGACTTTCTACCCGTCTGACTCTAAGCAGGCGGTTGTCCACCAGGACGCACAGCATCAAGAGCCCGACGGACACAGCATCAAACTACTTTGGTCCGACTTCATCGATGCAATCGAGTCGGGTAAGCGACCGACATGCGATATTGAGATCGGCCACCTGGCGACCAACATGAGCTTACTCGGCATGGTCTCGTATAAGTTGGGACGAAGCATCCAATGGGACGGGGCCAACGAGAAAATCATCGGAGATGACGACGCGAATAGGCTTCTGCGTCGCGAATATCGAGGGCCATGGAAGTACCCGACAGCGTAAAGTCTCTTGAAACCAAAGCCAGTTCGACCGGCCCATCTATGCACTAGAGTGAGCTCGATTCGAAGCGAAGCGAGTCTAAGCTCAACTCGATGTTGCCAGAGGGTCGGTCAAAGCGTGCAAGCTGTGATTCCAAGGTGATGTAGACAAAGCGGACGTGACTCGTGCGACTAGTCGCAGTCGCTTTGCATCGCCCTTTCGAATCAACCCTTAGCTGCTGAGTTGCTAAAGCATGGTTCTCGCCATCCATTAGCCAGAGCACGTATTTCATTCCGCTGGGTGGAGCTGCAATTCCGCTCCCAAAGAAGTGTACTTCGTGGTTGAGCGCATCCCAGAGGATGTTGCCTTTTATCTTGCTACTGACGTTCGCTCGACGCATTGATATCAATAATGATTTTGCATACTTTTCTTCCGATATCTCCGATCCTTTCGGGATCGTGGTTGGGTCTACGGCGAATGAATCGGACTGGAGGCTCGAAGTTTCATTCGCAACAAAGCGTTGGGACTTATCGCCTTTCTTGAGCGAAGTAATGCACAGCATCAACAAAAGCCCGGCTGCAAATACAAGTAAGTGTGGGAACACTCGTGTCCATGTTGGTGAGCCTGCATGAGTTCCGAAAGTGTGCGAACTATCTGGATGGATCTGCAAATGCTTCGTTGGGTTTGTCGCTCCGGCAAGAATCGCTTCTCGTTGATCTAATGTAAGCGAATCGTTTGGAAGTACGTGAAACAACACGTCGATTCCCTCGGCGATTTCTCGCTCGTTGGCGAGGCAACTTGGGCAGCCTTGCCGCAAGTGCAAGTTGATCGCAGATTTCGTTTCCGCGCTGACTTCGTCGAGCAAATACTCAACCAGCGATTCTCTTACTCTGTCGCAATTCATGAATACTCCTGTGGTTCTCGCAGTGAGGCGAGTAAGTGCCTTAGCTTCAGTAATCCATTGCGAATATGGGTTTTGACGCTACCGAGAGGTACACCTAAATGTTGGGACACCTCGCGATGCGATAGCCCATCAAAAAATGCAAGCAGTAAAGTCTGCCTCTGCAATTGAGGCAACTTATCCAAGGCAGAATGAACTTCTTGGGTTTTCTCGACCTTGAGGGGTTGCGAATCAGGTGACTCGCACGAAGTAAAGTCCTCTACGCGATTTGTCGCCCACTCCATAAACGTGTTCTGTTTTCGTTGTTGCGATGAAACAGAGCGATATCGATCCAATGCCCTACTCCTTGCCATCGTTAACAAATAGCTACGCAAAGTTCCTCGATCCGGTTGAAACTGCCCTGCATTCCTCCACAGGTCCCAAAAGACCTCAGAGACCACTCCACTCGCCTCCAACTCGTCATTGCATATCCTCTTGCACAATGCGTTCACTTGCCCGCCGTAAATCCGAACAACCAAGTCGAGTGCCGATTCGTCGCGATTGCAAATCAATCGAACGAGCTCTGTATCAGACCACTCTTTCATTTGAGGGGGCAGCATCGTCTCTTTTTCACTCAAGTTTGCGATCCAATTCATTTTCAGTGCCTCGGCTACCATCGATCGATTCTTCGGCAAGAAACTGTACACCCTCGGTCAACCAGCAATTTCCAATGGAAGAATCATGCCGCTGGAGAATAAAGCGAAATCCTGAGACTCCACCATTCTCAGAGATCGTTGAAACCAATACTGCAGCCAGGTCATCCTCGATTACCGCACCCCCAACTTGCCAGTCGACACTCTTTGCCAAACGGTCATACGGCGGAAGCATGACTATTTCTGAAAACCTACGAAAGGGTCCGGTGTGCTTGCGATTCACAGGCGAAGCGAGACTGTAACAAACCTTCAGCTTTGCTGGATCGACCAAGGCGTCACGAATCGAATTCACTTGGAGCGTCACTACGTCGGAAGGGTCAAGTTTGGGTTGGGGAATACTTGCGTCGACTTCGTCATCTATTTGTTGTTGGACGAAACTTTTTTCTTGATCAACGCTAACTGCATTCCTTCGAAATAAAACGAGGAAGGTCAGCCAGCAGGTTATGCCAAATAGGAAACTCGCCACCAACCAACCGTATTGATGTCGTCTTGAAAAAATCTTAACCATTCCAAAATACATAACATTTCCCAAATCGCATCGGATGGAGGCATGAAAACAACCCCATAGTACGAGAGAAGTCTGAGTCGCGGATCTAAGAAAGTGCAAATTTTCTCGCAAATAAGATGCCAACGCGAATTCACTTTATAACAGCAGGGAAATCCCTAAAATTCCGACATTCGCTGCCGAGGATTCGCTCGTACTGTCGGCGGTATGTTCGAAGACTCGTTTTTCTTTGATTTGAACGGGTTCAACAACGGTTTAAACTTCACTGGTAAAGACTTTTTCGCAGGGGCGGGCGTAACTGCGATCGCGATCGAATTGCCTCAAAGTAACTTTGGTACCAACAACATTGGCGTTTGGGCCGCCTGGATGAACCAGACGGAGAGCCAAGATGTAAGTTAAGTAAGGTAGCTGGTTTGCAATGGTAGCTGTCAGATGTTGCCCCGCCGGAATGAATCC
>JAYVPJ010000200.1:0-13200 GCA_043757445.1 Pirellula sp.
TGGCGTCAGCATTCCGACTTACCTGTGCGTTTCGCGACGATCGGAATTGCTTTATCCATTTGTTAGCGGTGTTCCGTTCCGCAATTGTGATCGAGTCGAAATGGCCGCAAAGACGGACTACGCGATCAATGGCATGGTGGCAGGAGTGAAACGGGATTGGTCATTGCTTGACATTACCGATGGGCTCAGCCAAACGATACTGGCTGGTGAAAAACGTCTAATGGGGAGTAAGCCGTCGTCAGGAGGAGACGAACAAACGCTCACTATGGGGGAAGACGACGACACCACGAGATCCGCGTCGGGCGGGTTGTTTCACGACACGGCAGCGAACGCATCTAGCAATGTAGGCTTTGGTTCGGCGCATACGGGTGTCAGCAACTTTGCGTTTATGGATAGTTCGGTCCATGCGATTTCGTATAAGATCGACTCGAGTGTTCTACAAAGTCTTGGAACGCCTAGCGGGAAAGAGGTAGTCGACTATCCATAGCAATAGCGTGGCGATTCGAGAATCCGCAGACCACCCGATCGCTTCGGAATTGAGCATGGCCATTTGCGTAACGATTGTCAAATGAGATTCGACGGGCAGACTAATCACGCGTGAAGAAGTATTTTGGCATAACATGTAGCCGACGTCGCTCCGCGACTCGGCAATTCAGTGTCGCGGAGCGACACTGCCACAACGATCGAATAAGTTAGATGCAAGGACAACGCTGGACGGTTAAAAATTTGGGGTTAAGCATTTTATTGCTTGCGGAATTTTTGTTCCAAACAACGAATCCATGCGATCGCGACTGCAACATCGCGAAGCTGGTGTTCTAACTCACCTTCTCCTCCTCGGGAGGAGAAGGGGTTGGGGAGGTGCGTCCTGCTTGAGCAGTCGTTTTAAGACGACATCGATTGCAAACAGTCCATCGCACTCGATAACAAGTTTCGCCTCTGGGCAGAAAAATTCTAAGATGTTAGGGCCGAGTTTATGTTGGCGTCGAAACTTAGCTTGGCAAGATCTATTGAAATGCAAATATGCCTCAGCCGTTTTTATTCGAAACAAATTGAAATTGGCTGAATAGTCCTGAACTGATCTCGCATTCGAGGCATTGGAAAGGCTAAGAGTATGTCGAGTCCTTTCCTAGCTTACAATTTGTGGGTATTCTAACGGGTATTCGATGGAAAATAGTTTTCGTCGATTTAGTTTGAAGTTGATTTTTTGGGGAATACTAGCTG
Source organism: Pirellula sp. (assembly GCA_043757445.1). Taxonomy (GTDB): domain Bacteria; phylum Planctomycetota; class Planctomycetia; order Pirellulales; family Pirellulaceae; genus JBKCUI01. The sequence continues at coordinate 1,222 of JAYVPJ010000200.1, forward strand.
CCACGCATCTTCACCTGGGTCCATTCTGCGCGGATCAACTCGGTGCTCAAGAGTCATTGCCCACTCTCAATTTGGCTAAGCCAGGTAACGTGGGCCGTCCAAAGCCATCACAGAGTGAGATAGGGCTTTTGCAGCAGAAGCTTGAAGTTTTACAAGCACGCCTTAATCTGTTGATTGAACACCATGACGAGGTAACGGATACGCTCGATCAACGAACGCTTGAATCGATCCAGCGCGACGCAATCCTTCGCAATGAAGTCGACAATACTCGCGAGATGTTAGACGCTGCGCGACGCGACGCAGACTACAGTCGCGCGCCCTTGCGTGAGACGTACAACACCTTTAGGAATAATCAATCTCAATTTTGGTTCGGTGGAACACTGGCTGGCGGCTACACCGACTTAGACCATAGGAATTCCACATTCTCGGCGGAGACGTTGTCACCGCATTTCTACTTGCTCCTGAACGAGCACTTCTTAATAGAGTCCAATCCGGAAATCACCGTGGGTGGACAGGTGGACCTAGAATCCGCTCAACTCGACTACTTCATGAACGATAATATCACGTTGGTATTCGGTCGGTTCTATGCCCCTCTTGGCTTTATGAACGAGCGGCTACACACCTCCTGGATCTATAAGACTCCGGACAAACCGATCATGTTCCAGCAGGTCTTCCCAAGTACGACTTCGTTACAAGGCATGCAGATACGTGGAGCCAGGTACGTCGCGGATCTTCCTCTAAAGGCCGAGTATGCTTTTTTCGCAGCCAACGGTTACTCAACCGATGACGCCGTGTCGAATGCATCTGTCGCTGCCAATTTACGTGCGATGGATGCACTCGGATCGGATATCAATAACGACAAGGCATTTGGAGGTCGATTGGGAATTCAGATCCCAACGATTGGACTTATTTCGGGAGTTTCCATGATGCACAACGGAGCGTACGACCGCGACAACCAATTCGGACTGGAACTATTCGATGTAGATGCTTCGCTGCGACAAGGGAACTGGGACTTCACGGGTGAGCTTGCGACGGTTCATCAGGAAACTCCAGCTGTCCCGATACGCCGATTTGGAATGTATGCGCAAGCTGCTTACCGCAATTTCGCAAGCCGCCATCCGGTCGTCGAAAAGCTTGAGTATGTTGTCCGCTATGAAAACGTTGACTTCAAGGGAATCCCAACGAGTGCGGCCAACTCAAACAACGCACTCGATCGAAATCGGTTTTCCACCGGTATCAACTTTTATCCTTACCCAAGTTTGATCTACAAACTGCATTATATTTTTGACGACGAACATTCCCAACGATCCACACAAGGATTGTACGCAAACGTCTCGCTCGGATTTTGACAGCATTGTCCAGTCAAAAGCCGGAAAAGGAGTAATCATCATTTCCCTCGCGAACAAGCATATGGTACTAGCATTGGTGAGTCTGGCTGCCATGCTGCATTTTATCGCCGGCTGCGCGGGGCCCTACTCGGCGCACACTTGGTCACGTGATTTTGGATTGAGGCGGATGCCCAACGAGGCGCCTAAGGGTGCGAAGGGCTTGAAATACGATCAACAAGTGGATGGAGGAACACTTTATAAACAGCATTGCAGTCGCTGTCACAATGCAAGACCGCTCGGCGAACGGTCGTTTGCGCAAAATGAGGTGTCTTTGGCGCATATGCGTGATTTCTCCGGATTGACCGGCGAGGAATACCGAAAGATAGTCCAATATATGCGTCGTTGGCACGGCGTCGGACCTGCGACACCTGAGGTTGAAACATCTCCGAAACGATTGTTTTTTAGCAATCCTGATCGACGCGGTACGTTGGATTCAGAACCAATAGTGCCCGCCGACACGAATGTCGAAGAGATAGAATAGTCCTCGCCACCGCCGATCTACACTATCTCGGACACGAATTTCATGAAAAGATTTCTTCGCACTCGCTTCCTGATCTGCGGTGGTTTGGTTGCGTGGTTCTTACTTGCCCATGCGAGCATGTTTGTACAGGCCGATGGGTTTTTGTATCAATTGTGTCAGCGTTGTTCACCAAGCTACGACGCGCGAAGCACGCATCCTATCGCCAACGGAGCCTTTGCAGGAGACTGGCATTGGTCGCGAAGTCCTGAGCAAGAAAAGAGAGTCGTGCTGGCCTTGTACAACCGTTATTGCATGCGCTGTCACGGAGTCGACGGAAAAGGAGTTTGGGACATTCCGGATGTCCCCGACTTTACGAATGTCAGATGGCAACAATGCCGGTCCGATGAACAAATCGTTCGCTTGACGATCGAAGGGCGTGGAGCCTGCATGCCTGCGTTCCGTGGTACACTCAGTGTGGAAGAGACTTGGGCAATGACGAGGTACCTGCGAACGTTTGGCGTGACTCAGAGAAGTGAATCGACTGTGTCACTAAATACAACCGTACCGCCCAAGCCGACTGCTGGTAAAAAAGAGACAACCGAGCAGAAGAAGTCCGACTAGGGAAACGAGCGTTTTCCATGCAACAACCAGCCGAGCGGCGAGCTCCGATCCTTTCAAGCTATCGAGTTCACTATTCATTTGCCAGCCTTTTGAGATTGTTCATAGATTTCCGCGATTCGTCTTTGCATTTCGGTTTTGGATTTCCCTAGCAGCAAACCAAGGCTAACTGCTTGCTTCAAGTGGTCGCGCAGTTCGCCTTCCTGAATCGACGACTGCAACCCAGGCCGGTCCGCTACGACCGACCCTTTGCCTTGCCGAGTGGCGATTACGCCCTCGCGTTCCAGCTCCAGGTAGGCACGCTTGATCGTGATGACGCTGATCTTGAGGCCAGCTGCCAACTCACGAATCGAAGGGAGTTCGGTCCCAGGAGGCAAATCCCCAACCGAATAACTTGGGTTGGCAAACTTAGTTGCACGATGCGGTGCGTCGTGATTCCTACGACGCGCAGCGTCGTACAACTAAGGGCCTTCCCAAAGCGCGTCATCACCGACACCTCCGCGAAAAAGAAAGGAAAAGAAAGAAATGGCTAATGCGACAAACTCCTACAGCGTCTGTCCTCCGTCGACGACTACGAGTTGCCCGGTAACCATGCTCGTACCGATCGCTAAAAACAACACCGCATCGGCAATGTCTTTCGGTTGCGAGGCACGCGGCAGTGGCAAGCTGGCAACCATCTTCTCCAAATCCCAGTTCGGGTTGCCTTCGCGGATCCAACGCGAATCGATAGGCCCGGGACACACGGCGTTCACTCGGATCTTGGGAGCCAATGCTCGCGCGAGCGATTTGGTCAGCGTGTTCAATGCCCCTTTGCTGGCACAATACGCGACCGAAGATCCCGCGCCAGTTTGTCCCGCGACCGAGCTGACGTTGACAACTGCCCCGTTGCCACCAGCGGCTAGCAACTTCACCGCGGCCCGCGTGCAGAAGAACGGACCTTTCGTATTGACCGCCAATATGCGATCCCACATCGCTTCTGTCATCGCTTCCAAGTCGGCGTGGGAAATGAACTCAGTCGTTGCCGCATTGTTGATCAACACATCCAGCCGTCCAAATCGTTGCTCAATTTGAGCCGTCATTTGGCGGACATCTGCGTCGATGGAAACATCGCATCGATAAGCCATCGACGCCACACCGCACTTTGACACCGCGTCAACTGTTTGTTCAGCGTCAGCAGCGCTTCGGGAATAATTTACCACCACATCGTATCCCCGTTCCGCGAATTGCAGTGCGCAAGCTCGTCCCACACCCGTTCCACCACCAGTTACCAAAGCCACCGGCCTGTCCTTGTTTATCGTCATCGATTTAATCTCTAAGAGTAGTGGGCATCGATTTATAAGTAATCCGCGGGTGAACGTTGCAAAATCTCCGTCGACTTGAAGAGATCTTTTGCCCACCATCTATCTGCCAAAAACCATACCAAATTTCTGCCATAAACCATTCTTGAATTGTCTTGACTCGAACAAGCGGCCGTCTGATGATTACGTTACATTGTAGTGAGGATTCACTATCGCTGTCGCTTACTTCACACTCCCGATTCGAAGCCCACACCTCTCTTCTCTGAAATCAACTGGATATGACACTGCCCCACGGACCGAATGCGACGAGCTGCAGCACGAAGTACGTTAATCGACCGCCAATCCTGCTCGGAGTTCTATTTGCGTTTGCATCGACGTTCGCGTTCGCACAAAGCCCGGAGTCGGCGGATAGGAAACTGCCTTCGCATGACGGATTGCCCGTGAAAGCCGAAAATCCGCCGCCTATTCAAATGCTCGTTCCGGGATTTACGGTGCGCGAGCTGCCGGTCGATTTTACCAACGTAAACAATGTTCGCTTTCGTGACGACGGTCGTTTAATGACGCTTGGTTACAACGGCGATCTGCATTTGCTTTCCGATACCGATGGGGATGGATTGGAAGATAGAGCCGAGTTGTTCTGGAAGAATGAGGGAAGCCTGCGAGGTCCGCTCGGGTTGCTGCTGACTCCGCCAGGCTATGCAAATGGACGTGGCGCGTTTGTTCCGAGCAAGGGAAAAGTGTCTCTGATTGTCGACACCAACGGCGATGACAAGGCAGACGAAGAAATTGTCGTAGCCAAGGGCTGGAAAGAGATTCCTCAAAACGTCGATGCCGTTGGCATCACGATGGACAAAGAGGGCGCGCTGTATTTTGGCCTCGGGACCGCGAACTACGCGAACGCTTACATGGTCGACGATTCGGGCAAGGCCGCCTATGACATCAAGAGCGAACGAGGCACAGTGCAGCGCGTTTCACCCGACTTTAGCAAGCGAGAGACAGTCTGTACCGGAATCCGCTTCCCGATCGCTTTCGCGTTCAACGATGCAGGCGATCTATTTTGTTCAGAGCAAGAGGGTGCGACATGGTTGCCCAATGGCAATCCATTAGACGAACTCCTGCACATTCAAGCTGGTCGCCACTATGGCTTTCCCCCGCGCCATCCAAGTCACAACCCGGACGTGATCGACGAGCCGTCGACTTTCGACTACGGTCCACAGCACCAATCGACTTGTGGGATGGTCTTTAACAATTCTGCTAACGCTGGCCCAGTCTTCGGACCAGCGGCTTGGGCCAAACAGGCGCTAGTGTGCGGTGAGTCACGTGGAAAACTCTGGCGCACCCAGTTGTTCAAGACCAACGCAGGCTATGTCGCTTCGACCCAATTGTTCGCTGCGTTGCAAATGCTAACCATTGACGGTTGTGTTGCGCCGAACGGCGATTTCGTGGTCGCTTGTCACAGCGGTCCGCCCGACTGGGGTACTGGTCCGACGGGAAAAGGGAAACTGTTCCGCATCCAGTACACGCATCCATCCGCCCCACAACCGGTGGCCACTTGGGCCGAATCGCCTAACGAAGTACGTGTAGCTTTCGATCGTCCGCTCGACCCACTCAAATGGCGCAACTTGTCGGAGCATGTCCAAATCGAGTTTGGTGAATTCGTGAGGGCCGGAGATCGTTTTGAAACGCTTGTGCCACCATACGCCGTGGTCCAGCGTCAATTGGCGACGCAGCGAACCCGTTTGCCGGTTGCTGGTGCGTCGCTTACCAGCGACCTCCGGACGATGATCCTAAGCACAGCATCGATGCAGTCAAACTCGCATTACGCTGTAACCTTGCCCCGCGAATCGGAGTCCGCTAAAACCGAAAAGCCGTTGGCACACTCGCAGATCGACCTGGATTTTTCATTGGCGGGACTTCAAGCAACCTGGACTCCTAAGGACGATGTGCAATCCGTACCATTAAACAGGACAAGTTGGTTGCCGCATTTGAATCTGCAAGTTTCACGCGAATTCACTCGAGGCAGCGCTCAGCACGATGCGCTTTGGTCGGCCATGGAATCGCCAGGCGAGTTGAGTCTCCGGACGAATGTTGATTTGCATCATATCTTGCGACCCATCGTTCAGCTAGGCTCCAAAATCGATTACGAGTGGCCCTCTGAATTGGTGACGCTTGTTCTTCAGTCACCTCAACCAATATCGGTTACAAGCTCACTAGGGAAAATCGAATCAAAGGCTAGCGATGGAGACAATGTCGTTCAGTTGACCTGTTCGGGCGACTCGACGGAGTTGATTGACCTCGAGATCAAGCTCATTAAGTCGACTGCCACCGCAATACAATTGAACGTATCGGTTCACACGGCTGAGGATCTTCGCGCCAGGCCGTTGCCCCTGAATCGTTTCTACATGCCATGGGTCAAGTCGAAAGACGCGTCCGAGCTTAAAGACGAAAAGCCGATGAAGATTGCCGAGATTGAAGGTGGCAACTGGGGGTTGGGACGCCGAGTGTTTCACAGCGAGGTGGCAGGCTGTTTTAAATGTCATGCGAATGGTGGCGTCGGCGCGAAGATAGGGCCGGACTTGTCCAATTTGATCCATCGCGATTATGCGTCGGTGCTACGTGACATCGTCAACCCAAGCTTTGCAATCAATCCGGATTATATAGGTCACATCATCGCGTTGAAAGATGGCCAAGTGCTTACGGGTGTGCTCCGAGACGAAGCGGGCCAATTGATCTTGGGGGATGACAAAGGGAATTCTACCAAGATCGTTCGGTCGGAGATCGACCAAATGAAACCAGCTCAAGTTTCTGTCATGCCAACAGGTGTGCATGAAAAACTGTCCAAAGAGCAGCAGCGCGATCTGATGACTTACTTGTTGACACCGCCGCCGCACATGCCGTTGGACGCCCCTTTGGAAGCACCACCGATTCGTTCGCAAGCTGAGTTGGCGACCGTGCTGGCTGGTTCTTTGCCGGTAACGAAAGAGCTTCGGTCACTGAATATCGTCTTGGTGGCAGGGAAGAAAGATCATGGACCTGGCGAACATGATTATCCAGCTTGGCAGATGCAGTGGGGTCAGTTGCTAGCAGCGGCTCCTAGTGTCAACATTAGCCCTGCCTGGGAATTTCCTAGACAAGAACAGATGGCTGCAGCAGACATCTTGATCTTTTTTCAAAAAGGGGCCTGGAACGACGACCGCGCGAAGCAACTCGACGCGTATTTGGCTCGCGGTGGCGGAGCGGTTTACATTCATTGGGCAGTGAATGGCGATGATCGTGTAGCTGAGCTTTCGACGCGTATCGGTCTTGCATCCAAGGGAGGCAGCATACGTTACCGACACGGACCGCTAACTCTGGACATGCACAACACGGACCACCCCATCATGCGCAACATCGACCAGTTGAAGTTGTACGATGAAAGTTACTGGATGTTGACTGGCAACCTGAGCAACGTCACTCTGTTCGGCACTAGCACCGAAGAGGGCGAGGCAACGCCACAGGTTTGGGCTTACGAGAAGGGTGCCGGTCGCGTTTTTGTAAGCATTCCCGGTCATTACAGTTGGACGTTTGATGACCCGATCTTCCGCGTTCTCTTGCTTCGCGGAATTTCCTGGACTGCCAGGGAACATGTAGATCGCTTCAATGAACTCGTCCCTCTCGGTGCTCGCTTGGCCAAGTAAGGAAAAATGTAGGTCACTCTTAACGTGAGTGACCGATGTGCAATTGATGGTTTTTATGGCGCAAGTTCGATGGAACGACTACCAACAGAAAGAGCCATCACATCGCAGGTTGGATTGTTCATGAACATGAATCTATCAGGTCCATAGTTGGGGACGCAGGGTGGGAACAGTTGGGACAACTGTTCTACAATGATCTGTGTGCCAGGCTTATGAATTGCCTACCAGTTCGTTGCGAGCCTCGCATACGATTCTAATCGATCGGCTGCCTTGTCCCAGTCGCCACTGGATCTGGGTTCATAAAGGACAATATCGCTCATGGACCGCATCCAACGCCGTCCCTCGGCGATCGAGGAGAATCGCCCGAGCGAGACCATTTGCGAAATAGTGTTTCCAAGTGCTGTCGCCTCCACGGGTCCGGCGATCACCGGGCGTTGGCATGCGTCCGCTGTCATCTGACATAGCAATTCGTTTTTGACGCCGCCCCCGACAATATGAATGGTTTCAAGCCGGTAACCTAGAATTTGCTCGAGCCATCCCAAACAGGATCGATATCGAAGAGCTAAGCTCTCTAATGTGGCTCTCGCAATCGCTCCGTCGTCGACAGGAGACGCTTGATGAGTATGTCTAACGAAGTCTAGAATCGTTTCAAGCATGTTGTTGGGCGCCACGAGTTTGGGATGGTCCAGGTCGATTAGGCATTGCAATGGCTTTGCCCTCGCGGCCATGGCGGCAAGTTCGCCCCATTCATAGCGAGTACCCAAACGCTGCCACGCCGCACGGCATTGTTGAAATGGCCAAAGCCCAGCGATATTCTTTAGCAATCGAACGCTTCCATTGGCTCCCCCTTCGTTTGTAAAGTTGAGTTGTCTGCAGGCGTCGGTGAGAACAGGTTTCGCCAATTCGACACCCATCAACGACCAAGTGCCACTGCTGATGTAACACCACTTGGGATGCGAGCTGGCAAAATCATCGGCGGGTACTGCGATAACCGCAGAGCCTGTGTCGTGGGTGGCTGGAGCGATGACTTGTACGCGTTCGCTCAGTCCAGTTCGTACAAGAACACTGGGTCTGAGTGGACCAAGCCGAGTACCGGGCTGAACCGGTGTTTTAAAAATATGATGAGGGATATTCAACGCATCGAGAATTTTCGAAGACCAGTCGCCATTCGTGGCGTTGAGGATTTGCGTGGTGCTGGCATTGGTATATTCATTGACTATTGCGCCGTTGAGCAACCAATGTATGAAATCAGGAATCATCAGGAAATGTTCGGCCACATCGAGCAGAGGTGAATTCTCTGCCCGCATCGAATAGAGTTGATAGAGTGTGTTAAGCTCCATAAACTGAACGCCGGTTTGTTCGAAAATATCCGCTTGAGAAATCGAGTCAAAAACGCGTTTCATCATGCCCTTGGTCCGGGCATCTCGATAGCATACGCCTGGACCGACGAGATCCTGGTTTCGATCAAGCAACACGAAATCCACTCCCCATGTGTCCACACCGATGCTTGCAATCCGATCGCCATACTCCTTGGACGCCAAGGAAAGCCCCTCTTCAATTTGTTGCCAAAGGCCGTGAAGACTCCAGTGCAGGCGAGATCCTATTTGGACGGGGGAATTCTCGAACCGGTGAACATCACTCAACTGAATTCGATCCGATTTCAATTCTGCCGCAATCACTCGTCCGCTCGACGCGCCCAAGTCAACCGCGATCACGACCCCTTCATCGTCCATGCTCGTCCCCGAAAGTAATAGAGCTACCAAAGAAAAACAGCTGCAAGAAAGACCGCAACACCAAGCACGGGCGAATCTTGGCTACCATACCTAGATCCACGATCCACACTTCACCTCTTGCTACTTTCGCCGCCATGGAGCTCCTCTCCTTCAAGCAATAAAAAAACGTCTTCGCCTATCGCGACGAGTTGATCGTCGTTCAACGCGGATGCTGGAAGCTCACCAATGCTGCGAAGCAGCGCAAGCAATACTTCATGCTGTTCACTCGCTGAAAGTGATGAGGACGTATTGAGTAGTTGGGTTGCTATTTCCGACATAATTTACCTCTCGGTTTCAGTCTAGTCTTCTGACCCCACTTGTGGAAGTATATGCGTCGCGTGAACTTCCAACCCAAGAAAGCTTTTCTTTTAGGCGCCTTGCTAGGCTGCGGCTGTAGCGATTGAGGCTGCAGGCAGAACGGTGCGCAGTCAGGGACCAAGCACCTTAAGAAGCAACTTAAAGAAAAAGAACGCGCGTGAGTTATTTGGGGGTCAGAATCGGGTCAGAATCGGAAGGGATTTCCTTGGTAGGGTCTGTTGGCGGCAAACCTTTTGAGGATCGTCTACCGATGGTCGGTTTTCTGGGAATTGGTTTTCTGGGAATTGGGGCTGCTGGCTGTCTTCTTGGGATTCATGTTGCGAATTCTCTGTGGGGATCTGGGGTGAAGTGTCCCGCTTGCCGAAAAGTAAATCTTGATACTCTCCTCAATGAAATCGTCGTTGGCTTCAAGGAGCAAGGGGGCTCCTTGCCAGCTTGTTCCAGGCGGCTATTTCATCCGGACTTAAGCCAGACAGGCCACCTTCTCGACCAAGCAACTGTGCGACAACTTGACATAGAGTGCTACTGGTCAAGCGACCGTGAGCCATCGCCGTTTGGAAGGAGATGCCATCGTGGCGTTTCGATGCGATTTCTTTCTCTGAACTTCGTAGTAGGGTCTCTAAGTAGGCTCGGCAGGACCACGAGAGTGATACGCATCCACACCTCGAATAGTCGCCTAATCAACCATCCTTGACCGAAGTATTTGCAAACTGAACAGGAACTGATTGCTCCAACGAAAACCACTAACAAACGTCACCAGTGCCATCCGCTGCGCCGATTCGTTGTTCGCCACATTAGGTGAGCGAACAACGAATCGTTTCCAGTTGCGAATAGCTCGAGCCAATTTGCGTGGCGTCTCATCCATGGGCTCTGTTCTTTGGCCGTAACGAAGCTATTCAGCCAGTGGCGGCAAGTAAAGTCTCTAAAAATCCAGGCGGTCGATCCGCCACTTGGCTGCAATGGATTGTTCGTCGCTTACGGCTCTGGGACTCCCAGGGAAATGCCGAGTTGAAACCCAGAAAATGGAGGTGTTGACTCTGAGTACCATGCGACTAGCAGTTCGGTGGCGCCCAACCATGCAACGACGATCGCCGCAAACAGCAAGACGAACGTGAACAAAGTTTGCCTTTGTACCGCATCCAGAACGTAACCAGCTGTCGTTCCTAAAATCGCACATACTGGAAAACGCCAACAACTTGTCTTGCATGATGATCGAGAGAACAAGACCCACTATTGCCGTTAACAGGCTGGCGACCATTCCAATTCCCGTCGGGCCGGTGCTGCTTGTCGGGTAGCCCCAAAAGCTCATGATTGCCAGAATAAGCAACAACCATCTGCTCCGATATAGGCTGTAGGCAGCTAGAAGTACCGCCGGTGCAAGCAGGACGACAAAGGCACTTCGGAAAAATAGAAGGGCCTTGCCACCCACTCGCGATCAAAGCCCAGCACCTAAAAGAAAAACCCTAAATGGGTCGCGGACATCAACTGGTGGTTCCATCCCAACTGACAAGTCCACGGTGGCGTTACACGGCCCAAGCAGCACCCCAACGAACACACCCAAACCTGGGCGAGCAGGAGCACGAAACATCAGGGCGTTCTCAACATGGAACAGTTTCATGTACCGGCGATCAGCGAGAATTCCAGAAAAGTTTTGTGATTGGCTAGGCTGTTACAAAGCTACGCGTGCCTCGCAACGCAACCACGCGAAATACTGCGGAAATGATTGTCGAAACGCAGTAGATCGTGCGAAAGACCGCCACCGCAAGTCTATTGCAAGGTCTTCGAAATACCGATTCCCTGTCTCGAATTATGGTACACGCGAAGGCCCGCGTTTATCGTTCCCGCATTACACAAGGTAGCGATATTCATGATCGAAACATCGTTTCTAGGTCGCTTCATAGCCCCGTATTGTGAACCATAACGTCCTTTAGGGTACACGATGTTTTTGACGCGCGCAACCTTGATTTTTGACTAAAATGATCTTGTACCTTGAACTTTAAGGCTCTTCGCCATGTCGGACTTTGGGTATCAGACTTTGGGTAGTGGAATTACAACATGCAATTGGGCGTGTCCTGTGATAGAATCAATTGATGACCGCGAATCTCAATTCCGATACTGTACACACCCAAATAAATGCTTTGTTGCTCAATGGAAAAGCGGAAACGGCTTTTGAGGCAGAGTCCATGTTCTTGGATGACCACTTAGTAGATCTGGCTCGTTTGGCGCTCGATCTGGATGAAGAAGCGTTCAAGCGGCACGAAGCGGTCAAGTTACTGTTTGCTCACGGGAGTCGTCCGTTTGAAGATTCACTCGAATGAATCCCGACCAAAAACTCGCATTAATTGCGCAGCTTATCAATGATTCTGGGATGAATGCGTTGGTCATGGGTGGCCATGCGGTGAGATATTACGGAATTGACCGCAACACGGCTGACTTCGATATGGTAGCTGG
>JAYVPJ010000201.1:0-13136 GCA_043757445.1 Pirellula sp.
GTTCGAATTCTGATCCCTAAACATTGGCCCTATGCCAAGTACTTCGAACAGGTTCGACAAGCGTTGGATAGTCTGGGGCTCAGACTGCGCACTGGCTAATTCGCCACTGACAAGTTCATCGACGCGTTCCATAACTGAATTCCAGTTCTGGGGGTGGGGGGCGTTTTGGATTGACAGCGCGAAAACTCGTTGTTTCGCTCAAAATCCCACCACAATTCCGAAATGACCAAATTTCGTAATCTGCTATGAATAATCCGCGCTAGCGCCCTGCCGCTGATCAGTAATGATCCTGTGAATAATCCGGGCAGTGCTTTGTCCACATTAAGATTTAGGGTTCGCCCGAAAGAGGCATGGGCGAGACGCCCGTGCCACGAAATCATCACCCCTTATTTACAATCTGGACAATGCACTAGTCGCCCGCCGATCATTTCAGAGCTGGGTGGGAAGCTTCGTATTCCGTGATCTTGTCTGCATTCTCCAACGTCAAGCTGATGTCGTCTAAGCCATGGAGTAGGCAATGTTTACGAAACGGTTCCACAATAAAGGGTGCGACGAAGCCGTGTCCATCAGTAACCACACTTTGCTCCAGATCGACAGTTAGCGTGAATTGAGAATGAGCCGCATGGCGTTTAAAGAGTTCCTCGATTTGGAGTTCGCTTAACTGGATTGGCAACGTGCCATTCTTGAAGCAATTGTTGTAAAAGATATCTGCAAAGGATGGAGCGATGATGGACCGCAAACCGAAGTCTGCTAACGCCCAAACGGCATGCTCCCTCGAGGATCCGCTTCCGAAATTGCGCCTTGCGATCAAGATCGAGGCACCGCGATTGCGATCAAGATTCAATTCGAAGCTGGGATTTGGCGTGCCGTCTTCGTTGAAACGCCAGTCGAAAAAAAGATATTGGCCGAACCCACTGCGTTCAATCCGCTTGAGGAATTGCTTCGGAATAATTTGATCGGTGTCGACGTTGGCACGGTCCATTGCCGCAACGATACCGGTGACTTTGGTGAATGGTTTCATAGTTGTAGTTATTGGTTTCGTTGCTTAAGCCACACGCATTGGACGCTTGGTGGAGATAGAAGTTGTTATTGAGTGTTGTAGTGACTCGCGCTGTTCTATTCTCGATAATCCCATTGGCGAATATCGACGAAGTGTCCAGAGACCGCGGCCGCAGCAGCCATGGCCGGCGACACCAAATGCGTGCGTCCACCCTTGCCTTGTCGGCCTTCAAAATTTCGATTGGATGTGGAAGCGCAGCGTTCACCGGGCTCGAGCCGATCTGGATTCATTGCCAAACACATGCTGCATCCCGCTTCGCGCCAGTCGAACCCAGCGTCTTTGAAAACTCTGTCGAGGCCTTCCGATTCCGCCTGCCGTTTGACTTGTCCACTGCCAGGAACAACCATCGCATACACTCGATCGCTAACCTTATAACCCTTGACGACGCTCGCTGCAGCCCTCAAGTCCTCGATTCGAGCATTCGTACATGATCCGATAAAGACGCGATCAACGGAAACACTCGTCAAGGGTGCTCCTGCTTTGAGCCCCATGTATTCCAATGATCCGGCTGCCGATTTGCGTTCTGTTTCGTCTCCAAAATCTTTGGGGTTTGGAACAGGTGAATTGATCGATGCGACTTGGCCTGGGTTTGTTCCCCAAGTAACTTGCGGTTCGATGTCTTGACCCCGATAGACGCTGACTCGATCGTAGGTAGCGCCGGGGTCGGACGGCAATTGTCGCCAAAGGGCTTCCGCTTTCGAAAACTCCTTGGGCGCAAAGGGTCTGCCCTTGAGATAGTCGAATGTGGTTTGATCGGGGGCAATCATGCCGGCTCGTGCACCTGCCTCGATGGACATGTTGCAAACGGTCATCCGTTCTTCCATGCTTAACCGTCGAATCACTTCGCCCGTATACTCAAGCACATAGCCCGTTCCGCCGGAAGTAGTAAGTTTGCCGATCAAATACAAGATCAAATCCTTGGCGGTAACACCAGGTGCTAACTGACCGTCGACGCGAAGCTCGTACGTTTTGGGCTGGTATTGCAAAAGTGTTTGAGTCGCGAGCACATGCTCTACTTCACTGGTACCGATTCCAAATGCCAACGCTCCAAATGCGCCGTGTGTGGCTGTATGCGAATCTCCACACACGATGGTCATTCCAGGTTGCGTATAACCAAGCTCTGGGCCAATAATGTGAACGATACCTTGGTGGATATCATTGAGATCGTAAAGTCGAACTCCAAATTCCTTGCAGTTTTCTCGGAGCTTGTCCACTTGCTGACGAGCGATTGGATCGGCAATCGGGAGCATGCGGTCGCTGGTGGGAACATTGTGGTCTGGCGTAGCAATCGTTAGCTCTGGACGACGAACCGTTCGGCTTGCCAAGCGAAGCCCCTCGAAAGCTTGAGCGCTGGTCACCTCGTGGACCAAGTGCAAGTCCACATACAACATCGTTTGTTTACCCGTTTCATTGAGAACGGTGTGGTTGTCCCAAATCTTCTGGAACATCGTGCGAGGCATTTTGATGGCCGTGGACATAAATGTGATTTGAAATTCGTGGTGAGAACTGGGAAGTCAGAACCGGGAAGATCGACATTGATTAGGTAGGAACTCACGGGTCGGGGGTGTTAAGGTTAACTCGCCCCGGCTATCCTTTGATTCATAGCCGTTATTTTTCACTAAATGCCCATTTCAGGATAGGCGAAACGATGTCCAAATTCGATTCTTTGCATGAGCGCGGGTCAGCTCTCGAAAACCAGTTTTTTGCGGATCTCGACGCGAAACTATTAGCAGAACTGAAAACTCGCCAAGAACACGATGAAGCGACCGTCGAGTTTGCTCGAATCAGCGGAATCAAGGACACCAAAATACTTGAAGCGGTTCACCAACTTGGAGTAACCCCTCAAGCCTTCGCGGCTCTTCGAGTTTTTCCATTGGTTGCCGTGGCTTGGGGCGATGGAACGCTGGAGGAAGCGGAAAGAACAACGATTACCATGCTTGCAGGGACCCATTTTCCGAAACAAAGCCCGGCCACTCAATTGCTGGAAAAGTGGCTTGAGACCAAGCCGTCCTCGGACATGTTTCATGCCTGGGAGATTTATGCGAAAGCCCTGGTTGCGGCTTTGACAGCTCACGATGCGGACGAGCTTAAAAAAGCCCTCTTGAAAGAGATTCACACGGTCGCATCCGCTAGCGGTGGTCTTCTAGGTTGGGCTGCGGTCTCACACGGCGAACACAAAGTCATGCAACGCATCGAAGCGGCGTTAAGCAGAACCTAGTTTTGCTACACTAATTTACTCGGCCTGCCCAACTCGGCCTGCCCACCATCTAATCTATACGTCACTACCATCATATCTAACGGAGCCTCCGATGAAATACGGCATGAATCTATTGCTTTGGACAGGTGAACTCAACGATGGATTGTTACCCACCTTAGAAAAACTTAAAGCGATGGGCTTTGATGGGGTGGAAATCCCAATATTTAACCTCGGACTTGACTATGCAGCCTGGGGCAAGCAATTCGATGCATTGGGATTTGAACGAACAGGTGTAACTGTTCGTACCCCAGACGACAATCCAATAAGCCCGGACGCATCCGTTCGAAAGAAAGGCGTTGAACTGAACCGGCAAACACTTGATTGTTGCGCGGCTGCTGGAGTGCAAACCCTAGTCGGACCGTTCCATTCGGCTCTCGGATATTTCAGCGGCGCTGGCCGAACAAGCGATGAGTGGAAGTGGGGTATCGAAAGCATGCGAGCTACCGCCGAGTACGCTGGCAAAGTGGGGGTGATGCTTGGCGTGGAGCCACTCAATCGATTCGAGGTCTACTTCCTAAACGCACATGCGGATGCAGCCGAATTTTGTCGCCAAGTGGACCATCCCATGTGCCGAATGATGTACGACACCTTCCATGGCAACATCGAAGAAAAAAATGTAGCCAAAGCCATCCACGAAATCCAAGATATGTTGTGCCACGTGCACATCAGTGAAAACGATCGCAGCACACCTGGACTAGGCAATATTCGCTGGAAGGAAAACTTCGATGCCCTTCGATCGATTGGCTACGATGGTTGGCTGGTGATCGAAGCGTTTGGAATGGCACTGCCGGAATTAGCGGCAGCAACGAAAATATGGCGAAGAATGTTCGATACCGAATTGCTACTTGCCGAACAAGGGCTCAAGTTCATGAAAGAACAAGTAGCCCTGAGGGCCTAATTTCTATTCAGTTCAACACCATGCTGCCAGATGAATTCTTGCGTTGCCTTGGTCCACGGCCGCTGCTCGTTTGACCACCCCGGGAAGTGCTGCGAGGACGACTTGTTCCTCGCCCAGTTGCACTGCGACCAGAGGACTGCGATCGACCTCCGCCCGATGAACGTCCAACGCCAGCCGAAACACGTTGACTTTGTTGCGAAGCCGCAAGCGTCAACTCGTTTAGAGACTCATTCACTTCGATGGAGTTGTTGAGCAGTCGCTCGATGTCTTGCAAACTACCTCGTTCGTCGGGTGCACAAAATGAAACCGCAGTTCCCGCTGCCCCAGCTCGAGCAGTCCGACCGATTCGATGCACATAGATCTCAGGCACCTCTGGCATCTGGTAGTTGATCACATGCGATACTCCATGGACATCGATGCCTCGAGCCGCAATATCTGTCGCGACCAGAATCGGCGGACTCTCTGACTTGAACGCGTCCAGGTTTCGAGTTCTAGCGTTCTGGCTCTTGTTGCCATGGATCGCGACAGCGTCGATTCCACTATTCAACAAAATCTTTACCAGCTGATCGGCACCATGTTTTGTACGCGTGAAAACTATCGAGCGTGTGACCGCCGACGTTTTAATATAGCTGACCAACAACTTGGGTTTGTTTTGTGCGGACACATGAAATACCGACTGCTCTACAGCAGTTGCTGCGCTAGAAACCTTGGCGACTTCGACATGCTTTGGCTCAAACAACCACTGCTTGGCTAACTGACGGATTTCATCTGGCATCGTTGCCGAAAACATCAGTGTTTGGCGATCCAACGGTACTTTGGCCACAATACGCTTGAGGTCTCTCAAAAACCCCATGTCGAACATTTGGTCCGCTTCATCGATGACTAAAACCTCGACATTCGATATGTCGGCAATGCGTTGGTTCATCAAATCAAGCAACCTGCCAGGTGTTGCAACCAATACATCAACCCCCCGTTGCAACGCCCGCGTTTGTGGCATTTGGCTAACACCACCATGAACGACGGCTACACGCAAGTTGAGAAACTTGCCGTAGGTCGTAAAACTTTTTTCAATCTGAGCTGCCAACTCGCGGGTCGGAGCAAGCACTAAACATCGAATCGCGCGAGGGCCTCGGCGATCCGGACCGGCATTTGGGCGACCATGCTCTTTGACTGCATCCAGGCCAGCGGATTGCGTGCTAGCTAATCTCTGTAGCGTTGGCAACGCAAAAGCAGCTGTCTTCCCAGTACCTGTTTGGGCACAACCCATGAGGTCATATCCGCTAAGCAACAGCGGGATAGCTTGCATCTGAATGGGGGTAGCAACTTCGTAATTTGCAGCCGTTAATGCTCGCATGAGAGGCTGAATCAGCCCCAATCCTTCAAAATTATTCAAAACAAATCTCTCATTTAGGCCCAATGAAAACGGGCCGGTTAAGCCTGCGCCGGCAGCGATCAACATCAGATCGCTAATTTACGGTCGGTGCAGACATGTCTCGATGGACGTCTTTATGACATGGTCGTTAACGACCTGGGCACAGATGGTTTGTTTTGTCAAACACGCCCAAGAACTCCGCCGACTACCAAGGCCGACGCATGAATATCCCGTGTAATGGCATCGATTCACCTGTTAAACGAATGCCTAATGCCCCTTCAGCTTACCACCTATCCCGGTGCAAGTCAAATGAAGTTACGCAAAGTACCAGCGGTAGGATGCCGGTCTGCCTCTCTTGGTGCCTGTCTGCCTCTCTTGGGATTGCAACCAGCGCCAAATAGTCGGCCTACTCGCCTGCAACTTCAGATAATCCCATGTATCTTGATCGCCACTTTGCCAAAGGAGGTGGCCATTGCGAATTCGTTTTTCTTGGCACCAAAACTGTGCCCCCATCAGAAACTTGGCAGCGACTACCGAGATCCATCTCCCATCCTTCTCAAGTCTAACTCATTCGACAATGCCTTCTTGCTGCGAAAATGCCTATCATCTATCTGCATTGCCTCTATTGCGAAGCAATCGCATGAGTCCAATGCGATGACTCTTCGTTTTGGGCTTACTCGGCCGGATTGCATCAACGTGCACCTCGAAATTCAAGCGTTTGCTTTCGCTCTCCTTTTTCAATTGTTACACATTCCTTGTTGACCTCGGACACGGTTGGACTGTCATCGGATTCCGTCAGATGTCCTCCTTTTGCGATCAATTGAATGCGGTTATCCGGCCACTTAAGCATGGCATAGCAGTACTTAGGGTCACGGTCGCGAATCACCCCAATCAACGAACCCGTAAACAGCTCCGGTTCAACAGGTGCAACCGCAACAACGGGCGGCGGCTCTGGCGGTGGTGAAGGCTTAGGAGGCTGCATTCGACACGAACGCGACTGCAAAACTCATCGTCGAAGCAGCCAGGGGAATTCAAGTAAAAGCCGAAAGAACGCCCCCACAAGTCTACATGGATAGCGGCGTCGAGAACATTAACAGGGACGTGAATGCATTGATCGAAGCCAACACAATCCGACGAGTCCTTGCACAGGTCGACATCCACTTTTCGAACAGCATGATCGAAAGCTGGTGGCGGCAATTGAAACACCAATGGTTGTTCCGGAACACGCTCGACACTATCGAAACAGTGCTCAAACTCGTTGCGTTTTACGTCCTACAGCACAACGAGCAAGTACCGCACTCTGCCTTCGAAGGCCAGACTCCGAACGAAATGTATTTCGTTACTGGAGCCGACATTCCAGGAAAACTGAAAGCGGCGCAATCGCTCGCAAGAAAAGCGAGACGCGAGGCCAATCTTGCGCGCTCATGTTCCGCATGCCAAACCGAACCGCAACTAGTCGCGCTCGAACCGCCAACTACAGTGACCGCAATACCGTCGAACACCTCGTAACCGAACTTACGCGTAAACGATTTTCAATGCACCTTCGACCGTTCGTCGCAATTGTCGAACCGTTTCGCAGTCCGCGTAGACCTCGAATCAAGAGCAAAAAATCGGCATTTCCGTACCCGAGCAAGTGAAGATTCATCTGTTAAAACGCACCAATCCTCCTACTACCTACACTCATCGTTTCAATGATCGCTGAATTTGCGATGTTTTGGTCAGCTTGTCGAGAACTCGAACACCTTTCTTCAGAATGTGCGGGGAGGTTGCTCCGCTAACGCGTTGCGGCTGATTTAAATCAACAGTTCGCAAGCTCGAATGGATCGCTTAATTCAAGTTGGCCGGAAGCACAAGCGATAAACCCAACATCGTAACGTTCATGGCGTTGAATAACACGTGGACCATGATGACAGGGATGATACTCTGACGCAATTGATAAAGTCTCCCAAGCACGACGCCAAAGACAATGAGCGCCACCCAACTTACACCGAAGCTAAAGTGAGCAAGTCCGAAAACAGACCCGCTCAACAAGACCGGCCACCATGGTGGACGATATTCCAATGCCACTTCAGATACCTCCAGCGCGTGGTATGGATTAGCACTTGATTCAATTGCCACGGCCGAGGATTGAACTTCTGTTTGGTCGTTCAACTCTCGGCGATTTTCTGGATTCGCGCCAAATACGAAAGCCATCATCTTGTCAGTGCCAAAATGAATGGACTCAAACCATCCAATCAGCAGCACACGAAAGCCAAATTCTTCCGAAATGGGTGCAACAACGACTGCCTGCCAAAATGCGATGCCAAGCAGCCAAGGATACTGCTTGATCATTTCTAGTACTGGGTGCTCGTAGGTTGTTTTAGTAAGTCCCTGTAATACAGCGTTTAGAACCAAAATGATCGGCGTCATCATGAGGAAACACTGCCAACCCGCTCGCAGGTCCCCCTGGATCTGATCTGTTCTCCATCCAAGTTTGCTGAGTTTGCAACCGGTTCTGCGACAAATAAACATCGTCATCAAGATCACGCATACTAGCTGTGCGGAAATCGCAAATCCGCTGAACAAGAATTGATTCTGCGTGATGCTCTTCGGTTTGAGCGGAACTTCTTCATTGGATTGATTCGAATCGGGAACGCTCTCGGCGGACTCGGTCCCCTCGCTTTCATCTATCGATGCAACTTGTTCTCGAATCGATCGCTGCACGCCCGCTCCGATCGGCACGCCCGCTCCGATCGGCATCCCCGATGCTCTCCAGACTACCGCCGCGGAGAAATACAGCATGATCAACAGCGTGATCGACAGCAATGAGGTCACTACGATATCGACAAAACCAACGGTGGCTTGAGGGCCCGGGACAACTCGTGCCAACCTCACGCCACCTAAACGCCGTCGGATCCATCTTGACCACTCGAAGATTGCGCCGCCACACAACGCGAAGATAAGCCCCCAAAGTGCTACTAAAGCCAAAGATTGAACGGGTGTAAGTATCATTTAGGTTTCTTCAGCACCAGCATTACGTATTCCATTCCAGACAATACCGTCAGGAGGATTGCCGACCAAACAAAAGCGATGCTAGTCCAATAGAGCCAAACGGGAACTATCGAGTATTGCAGCTCAATCAAAACCGATACAATCGCTCCGCACTGGGCCACCATTTTCCATTTTCCCAAAGGCTTTGCCGAAAAATCGCCCCCTTGTCCCTCGACTATTCCTCTCAAACTGGTCACCAGTAGCTCGCGACCCACGACCAACGTGGCCATCCAAGGAGCGATCAGGGAATTTGGAACAGCGCATAGGGCGATCATCGCTCCACAAATAATAATCTTGTCTACAAATGGGTCGAGTATTCGACCGAGTTTTGTGACTTGTTGAAATCGACGAGCCCACCATCCATCGATCCAATCGGTACAGGCCGCTACCAAGAAACAAATCGTAGCGGGCAATAGTAGTCGCCATTCGATCAAAATGAAAACGATGATCGCCAACAATAGTCGCACCGACGACAATGCATTCGGGACATTCCAGTTCGATGAACTTGCGCTCGTTAACCCCATTATCGAATTTGTCCTACCGCTACAGCCACCAAGTCGTAGTGCTGGGACGATACTATCTCACAGTCAACGATTTTGCCCGGCTGAATTGACTTGTCCTTTTCACCCGTCACAAACACTGTCGCATCCACATCGGGTGCGTCTGCGTAAGATCGACCGAGCCAAAGGTTTTTGTCCTCATCGAAAGCCTTGTCTATCAAGACATCCATTCGCGTTCCGACTCGCTCTGCACACCAAGCAAAGGCATTTTGCTGTTGGACAGCCATCAGTCGATTGCGGCGTTCTTTCTTGATGCGTTCGGGAAGGTGATCGGAAAGCTTGGCGGCAGGCGTGTCCGGTTCTATCGAATAAGTGAAGACACCGACTCGCTCGAAACGCATTTCCACGACGAACGCTTCCAATTCGTCGAATTGATCGTCCGTTTCGCCAGGGAAGCCCGTGATCATGGTCGTTCGCATTACCAAGTTGGGGATGCCTTCCCGCAACTTCGTTACGAGCTCATGCGTTTTGTCTCTCGTCACACGACGCGCCATTCGCTTGAGCATCGTGTCATTGATGTGTTGTAGTGGCATGTCGATATATGGGAGAATCTTTTTTGCGCCAGCAATGGTTTGCACCAACTGGTCGTCGATGTACATCGGATAGAAGTACATCAAGCGAATCCAATCGACCCCATTGATTGCATCGAGTTTTTCCAGTAGCTCCGAAAGCCTTGGCTTGCCATAGAGATCCATTCCATAAAAAGTTGTATCCTGGGCGACCAAGATCAATTCTCGAACTCCGCTATCAACTAGTTTTTGAGCCTCGTCGATGATCCCGTCCATGGGTTTACTCGCGTGCTTGCCTCGCATTTTTGGAATCGCGCAGAAAGTACAAAGTCTGTCGCAACCTTCCGAGACCTTCATGTAGGCGAAGTGTTTGGGCGTCAATTGCAGTCGGAAATCATCCGCCAGTGCCCGAATAGGAGCAGGTTTGAAGATCGTTCTCTGCTCGTCCAAACCGTCCATGAATCGATTCACGATCGTCGTAATCTCATCACGCCCGAAAACGCCAACGAGGCCATCTATCTCTGGCCTGGCTTCCAGCAATTGTTCTTGCTGCCGTTCGGCTAGGCAACCTGTAACGATTACGCCTCGTATTTTGCCTTGGCGTTTCAGATCGAGCATCTGATCGATCGCTTCAAAGGACTCCTTGCGAGCATTGTCGATGAAGCCGCACGTATTGATAACCACGAAGTCGCTGTTCTCAGGGTTTTGAACAAGGTTATATCCGTCCTTGTGTAAAAGCCCGAGCATCTGCTCGCTATCGACTAAGTTTTTGGGACAGCCAAGACTAATAAACGCGTAGGATCCCTTCGCATTTTCTGCCCCGGCTTGCAGCCGAATTCGGCTGTTTGTGGAGGCATCATGATCATTTAGAATGGGTAACGCGCGCATACTTGAAGAAATTGGGTTGAGGCCTTGTGACGGGACAAGGGTTGTCTTGCTTGCCCGCGTCGTTGGTCTCGATCATAACAATCGGATCCAAAGCGACTAGCTTAATTCGCGTATTGAATATGCCGATTGTGCCTTTCCTCTGGTATTTCCTGAAAAACGGGGGGCTGTCCGCACTCACACTCGCCGGTTGGACGACTTATTCCGGTTGTGTTTCCCATGACAAGAATTTTCGCTGGCTAAAGCTTGAAAGGTAGTTTGACAGGCCATTCATTCGCCGATCAATGTCCAGTGCAGTCGAACTACCCAGGATGGGAAGTCACCTCAGCACGGAGCTTTCTACTTGGAGAGCTCCTACGTGTGGTAATGGATGCCACGTCTAGGACGGACGTTTTAAGCAAGGAGCTTTCCGGTGAGAAAAACTTGGTTTCATGGTCTCGCGATGACTCTAGGGGTGACCGCAATCCCCGGCATCGCGTCAGCACAATATGTTGCGGGCAACCCAGGTGGGTTGGCAGCAAGCTCGTTCAGTGCGAAAGCGTTGCCTCCGCCACCTGCGATGAACGCTGGCACAAGCCTAGCTGCATATGCTCAGAACGGAGTGGTTGGAAGCGGGGTTGCCGGCGGGCATGTGCATGTTCCTGCTATTGAAAACTCGGTACTGAACACTCAGTACCAATCAGCCCCTCAGTACGCTTCGCCTGCGCCGCAGCAATACGAACAAATGCAAGTATCGCCGGGAGCTCAGTATGCTCAGCCGACATACTCGGCTCCGGATGCCGTACCTACTCAGCCTGGAACTAGCTCATGCCCAGCCTGCAATTCCGGCAACTGCGCAACGCATGGCATCAAAATTGGTAACTCACCAATGGCCTCGACAGCTCCAGCCTACGGCTTTGCCGCAACCGATAGCTGCTATAGCCAACCCGAAATGAGCTACGCCCCTTCGATCGTTTCTCCAAGCCCTTGGATTTTCGGCGCAAGCGGATTGTTATTCAATCGATTAGACAATCAAAACGTAAGGCTGACCACGAATACTCAGGATGGAGCAAACCCTGCACCAGCACCCAATCCCTATGTCCAAAGTTTCCTTAGTACATCCGATGCAAGAATGCAGACGACGGGCGGGGTACAGTTTAATGCAGGGCGATACTTCGCTGATGGTCGATATGCGATCATGGGAAGTTACTGGGGAATTTTCTCGAATCCACAGACCGCAACGATCCTTGCATCGGACCAAGTCAACGGTAATCTTCGTTCGAATCTACCCTTTACGCTTCGTGGGCCAACGGGCGCGTTTCAATACGGAATGCAAATGCCAGCCCAATCCGTTTATGACTGGTACGACGGTGCATTTGCACATCGCATTGTGCGCGATCAAGAGTTCCAAAGCGCTGAACTTAACTTCTTTTCCTTTGCGTTAGGCGGTGGTGCTCGGCAAGCTTATCCGGCAGCGGGTGGTTGCGGCAGTGGACAACGTGTCGGATTCGGCAGCGGCGCCGTTCATTCACTCGGCGGTGGCATGGCAGGGGCTGGTCCGGGCAACTGTGGCACTGGCAACTGTGGCACTGGCAACTGTGGCAATTCATGCCAGGCTGCGCCCGTTGCCTGTAGCGGCCCAACTGGCCCATGTGCTCCTTGGTATGGCGCTCAATGTAGCAAGCTTCGTCTGAATATGTACGGTGGAGTTCGTTGGTTCCGATTCAAAGACTCTCTCGAGTACGCGTCCAGCGCAAACGATGCAGTCTTCAATAACGGAGTTGACGACTTTTACTATCGAAACAACGTAACGAATAACCTAGTAGGTTTTCAGCTCGGATCGTTAGCTACCTGGTGCACAGGGACACGAGTAAATCTGTTCGGTGGAACCAACTTTGGTGTTTACGGCAACCATATCAATGCCACCACATTTGCAGGAACTTCGACTCAATCGGCAACGATTTTGTCCCCCAACACTGCATTTGATGGCCGCCCCTATGATTATAGCTCTACGCTCAGCAGCGTCGCGTTGCTGGGTGAAGGAACTTTGGGAACCGGCATTCGCATCAGCCGAGGCTGGACGGCAAACGCCTCCTATCGACTCATTGGGGTTAGCGGTGTTGCGACAGCAGTTGGTCAGATTCCTCGGGACTTCGCTCGAGGTGATGAGATCAC
Source organism: Pirellula sp. (assembly GCA_043757445.1). Taxonomy (GTDB): domain Bacteria; phylum Planctomycetota; class Planctomycetia; order Pirellulales; family Pirellulaceae; genus JBKCUI01. Next base: position 12,726 of record JAYVPJ010000201.1, read on the forward strand.
TCGGATCAACAACCAAAACAGTCTGTTGTTGCACGGTGTCTCGCTGGGTGCCAACTACAACTTCTAGTTTATTGGTCGTCTCGTCCTAGACATCCATAAGCCAACAAGCCTCTCGGGAATCCGGGAGGCTTTTTTATTGGCTTGACTTGTTGTTCCGGTTTTCACGCAGGTCGGGCTGTCTCTAGCCGAAGGTTCTCGTTTTGCGCTAGTACCAAAAGTCGTAAGTCCCTTCCATCTTTTGAAGTCTCTTTTCAATCTCCGGACCACACTTCTCGCGAAATTTTTGGTTTCTAAGCTTCCGTCGGATTCATTCCGGATTCATTCCGGCGGGGCAACATCTGACAGCTACCATTGCAAACCAGCTACCTTACTTAACTTACATCTTGGCTCTCCGTCTGGTTCATCCAGGCG
>JAYVPJ010000202.1:0-42575 GCA_043757445.1 Pirellula sp.
CCACTCAAACCAGCTGACACTGGAGCTCACGCATGCAAAGAGCGCCAGACACGTCGTCCCGCCGAATGTGGCCAGCCAAGCAGTAGTTCCTCATTAGCCCTAGAGCAAACGATGTGGACCTACGACCACGCAATAGCCTAAGGCGCACACCATAGTGCCTTGAACTGTGCAAGGATAACTGAGACGACATGACCCTCCTAGCGATAAGAGGCCATGAGCAATCATGCATCGCGTGTCGATAACTCGAATAGTCGCATAATCAACAAGCACTTGAATCCAACGATCGCAAAGCCAATGCGAGTCGCACCCATGATGTTGACTTGGAATCACAAGGCGAGTACTCTTTTCGCCGGAAGGGGCGTATCGACTTCGGCCATCGTGGCTGACCGGCGATTTCAGAATGACGATTCGCGTTGGACGCAAAGGGATTTCGGATTTCGCAGGCGAAAACCAAAACAACGACTCCTGACCCCTTTGTTCTGCCCCCGTTCTTAGCAGCATGCTCAATGGACCATGAGCCGTTCCGTTACCGTCTTTGACTTTCATCGCGAATTCGTTGGCGTCTTTTGTTTTCTCTGGGAAGATCACTCGCATGCACTTGATCCCTTGCGCCATGAGCCTATCGGCTAATTGCAAGGCCAATGGGTTGCTCTTTTCGTCGTTGTCCCATGCGATCCAACAGATTTCAATTCCGCTCTTGATGAACGCTTGGAACAGTTCTTCGGTAAAGCCTTGGTTGCCATACGAACATGTGACGTTGCGAAAGCCTGCGATCCAGAACGTTAACGCATCGATTATCGATTCGCAGAGAATGATTTCCTTGGAACATGAGAACGCTTCGGCGTTCCATACGCCAACATGTGGTCCAGACAAGTACCAATGGCATTCGTTTTTGGGTGTGCCTCGCATGATCCGACGGCCATACATTTCACCGACTTTGTTTTCACCGACAAGGACAGGGAACGTAATGCATCCGCGTAACGCTTCATGGCCAGTCGATTCTTTGATCACGCCGAGAGTGGTAAGCCTGGTTCGTTGCTCTTTTCCTGCTTTGATTTGGTTGCTCGGTATGCGTAGTCCCAATGTGCGATCGCAGAATCCGATTTTGAATTTGGCGATCGCTTCGGCATTGTCCAGCCCACGCGCTTGCAAGTAGGCAATCGCATCTGAGTTTTCTTTGAGACGCGAATGGTAGTATTCGGCAACTTGGAATAGTTGTTCTTGATCCTCAGCCGTTGATGCAATCGGATTCTCAAGCCTTCGAGCGAATGCAGCTTTGGTTCCGTTGCCTGCAATGAGACCAACCGCCTTGGCTTTGAGCAGTTCGACCGCATGAGCGAACGAGACCTTTTCAGCTTTCATGACCCATTGAAAGCAGTCGCCACCGCAACCGCATGCACCTTTGCATTGCCAGACCCCTTTGGCTCTATTGACGAAGCAAAGTCAATAGGTGCCTGGCACCTATTGCTAGGCATTCCTGGCACCTATTGCTAGGCATTCGCCCACGCCCGACGGTTTGTAGAACGGATTTGATCGCGAGGAGATACGCGATCTGATCGCGTACTTACAGAATCCCAATTGAATAGTCATTCTTTCGTTGCCTTTGGTTGCATCGCCTGCCAGGCAACGGCATTGTACAATGGAGTGAGGCTAATCAAGAGTACGATAGTTTCTCACTTACCGGTTCCGATTGTCTCTCCCTTTCGGCAAATCCATGGCACTAAAATCAAATCTCGCTGTCCTCGTCTTTTTGTCATTGCTTTTCCGGACAAGGGCGCATGCAGCGGACCCTTGGCTAACTATTGACGGGCAAGAGGGGCTCGGCAAAGGACAACGCATCGTTTTTGTTACGGGCGAAGAGTATTACCGATCCGAAGAAGGCATGGTGATGTTTGCCCAAATCATGGCTCGACATCATGGCTATCGATGTACGGTACTGTTCGCAATCGATCCTTCAACTGGATACGTCAATGCAAATCGAAATGGGAACATACCTGGCCTCGACGCCTTGCAAAGTGCCGATCTGATGGTGATCTTTGCGCGTTTTCGTGAACTACCCGACGCCGAGATGAAATACATCGTCGACTATGTGAACGCTGGTAAACCTGTGCTGGGCATTCGCAACGCAACACATGCTTTCCGTTACGCATCGAGCAGTCAGAGTCCCTATAAAGATTGGGACTTCCAAAGCATGACATGGCCTGGCGGATTCGGACAACAAATCCTCGGTGACACGTGGATCGCTCACTATGGACAGTTTCAAAAGGAAGCGACTCTGGCAACTAAGAACGAGTCTCAGTCCCGTAATCCTGTGCTCAAGGGCGTTGCCGAAACCCTGTTCTGCCACACGGATGTCAACTCGGTCGAAAAGTTGACAGACGAAGATACCGTTTTGTTTCACGGGCAAGTTCTTTCAGGCCTCAACCCTACCGATCCGCCGGTCTCCGATTATCGCAAAAATAAAAGAATGCCCTTTGCCTGGTTTAAGACCTACATTTCTCCGTCGGGCAAACAAGGACGCTCCTTTACGACCACGGCCGGTGCTTCGTTGGATTGGCAAAGCGAGGATCTACGTCGATTGATGGTGAACGCGATGCTGTCCCTCACCGGTCACGAAAAACAAATACCCGACAAGACCAACGTCTCATACGTGACCCCTTACACGCCAAGCCCCACTGGTGCGATCACTGACGAAGCGTGGACAGCAGCCAAACTGACTCCCGATCGCTGGTCCCTCGAGGCAGCGGGAAAAGCGTTGCCACCCTACGATACGCCACTGCAGGCCGAGCCGCCCTACTATCGCGTTCGTTATCAAGGCTCTCCTAAACCAAACGAACTAGGTTTTTCCGTTAGCTACACGATTTGGATCCCACCAGGGGTAACAGTGCTTCGAGGTCTGATCGTCCATCAACATGGTTGTGGAGAAGGGTCATGCAAATCAGGACAGACTGGTGCATTTGATTTGCATTGGCAAGCCCTCGCCAAGAAACATGACTGTGGGTTGATGGTCCCCACTTATGAGCAGCCTGACAAAGCCAACTGTCAGTTATGGTGCGATCCTTGCAATGGTTCCGATCAGGCCTTTCAGCAATCGCTGATCGATCTTGGGATGCAGTCAAGTCATCCGGAGTTGTCCTCGGTCCCGTGGGCGATTTGGGGACATAGCGGCGGTGGGTATTGGGCAGGAGGGATGGTGTTGCTCCATCCCGAACGTGTCGCGGCCGCTTGGTTGCGTTCAGGTGTTCCACCATTGACTTCCGCCGATGGCAAGCCGAGCTCCTTTGCCATCTCGGCTGCGGCCTTGAATGTGCCTCTGATGTGCAACCTTGGAACCAAGGAAGGGGTCACGGTCAAGGATGGACAATTTGCAGGTGTTTGGAAGGGCGCCGAGGCGTTCTTCGTTGCACTTCGCGGCAAGGGTGGGCTAATTGGCGTTTCGATTGATCCACTTTCGAGTCACGAGTGCGGCAATCAACGTTACCTTGCGATACCTTGGTTCGACGCTTGTTTGTCGGCTCGTTTGCCGGTCAAAAACGATGGCTCCCTCAAACCGATGTCGTACCAGGATTCCTGGCTCACTCACATGGCTGAAGATCCAACAAATTTTGCCAAACCGGTCGGAATTGCCGGGTATCAAGGTGCATTAGACCGATCCATTTGGCTGCCTAATAAATCCGTTGCCAAGGCATGGATGCAGTATGTCACCGACACGGGCGTGACCGATGCGACACCTCCGCCAGCTCCAACCAATCTACGCGTCCATGGTGCTGAATTGAGTTGGGACGCAGAAGCGGATCTCGAAAGTGGGTTGGCGAGTTTTATCATCGAACGGGATGATCAATTCTTAGCCAACGTCCCAGAACTAGGAAAGAACCGATTCGGACGCCCGGTTTTTCAGATGCTTCAATACAGCGACACTCCGGTGCAGCCGCTTGTACGAATGCAGTTCACCGATGCGACCGCGGAGCCGGGAAAATCGTACGACTATCGGGTGATCGCAGTGAATACGGTTGGGTCGGGGTCTGATGGACGATAGGTGGAGTGCTGTGGGCTGTTCGAAGTTACCCCCACAAAGTCAACAGTAGATGGCGGGTGTTACGGGTGCATCGTGGGGGTCGTTGGTTTGAGTTCAACATCGTCCACTAGCATAAACCCAGTATTCCCGACACTTCTCGCTGATCGCCGGCAAATCAGTCTTCCGTCGGATTTCATCCGGTTACGGGCCGCCCTAGACTCGTTCTCTATTGTCCAGTGTTGGGAATGAAAGAGTCCTACAGTGAAAGCATAGCCAGATACACTGGCCCCGAGTCGTACGCTGGTGGTGGTAACATCGTGGGTGTAGCAACAACGCGAAAAGCAAGTAACTTGCATTGACATTCCCAAAATAGTTATCGATGTAAAGAAAAGATTCCTGACACCTTTTTCCACCTTTTTCGCTTTTCTGACACCTTTTTCGCTTTTCTGTCGCTTTTCTGGGGGATTGCGATTCATCGATCGCAGTTTGCAAGCGGTCTGATTAAAGTTGGACTCTCGCTTCCTATTTCAAAAAACGCCTCGCTGTAGATTTTCAACCTTCTACAACGAGACTTGACTCACGGGACTTGTACTCCCGATTGCCCAAATCCAATCCTGGTCATTACCAACAGTCTTCGCAAGATTCGAAGCCAACTTCTTTCCAATGCAGTTGCTTATGGCAACCATGCAATCGTTCTTTTACGCCCAGACATTCCGCCCAAGTCTACTGCGACGAAGAATGCAGGTTCCTTGCCGCCGAGTTCCAGCGAGTCCAGCGACGCAGAGAATCTACGCGGAGGCCTAACCAAAAAAGTAACCCTTCCGTGGGTGCCAGGCACCCAATGTCGGGCAAGGCACCCAATGTCGGGCACCTTTCCAAGTATATATTCTGCTGCAGCAAGATAAACCACTCGCGATCGTGATGCGGCGAACGGCAGACGGATTCCTGCGTGAAGTGTATGAGGGTTTCGCATCACTTATCGAATTGCCAACAATAGCCTGCTCTTTTCTGTTGGATGAAGTTTACTCGGGGTCGAATTCACTCCAACGTCGGTTCAAGAACCAGAAGCGAACTACGAAACCCCAGCTTAAATCCCAGTTCATAGCCCCGGCAACGATATGCGTAAAAGAGTAAATGAGTAAGTATCGAGATGGTGCCGTACATCATGATCGTGGCCGGGATTTGCTGCACCTCCCATCGCCAACCAAATTGAGGCATGCAGCATATCGAGCCGCAAAAGCCGAGAATTCCCAGCGTGATCCGCACCCATAAAGGCCAGCGAGTCAGTCCGGTCAACAGTCCCATACTTCCTGCTACCAAAGCACCCAAGGCCGTCCGATCTGAGAGAAGTTCCGTCAGCAGCTGTTGCCAAGAAAAAGAGCCATGCCTGAGGCTGAATAACACCAACGCCGTGCTGCTAGTGATCAAAAGCAAATCGATAATTTGGAATCGGCCGGCTGCAACATGAGTCACGTCTCCGACACGAAACCGGCTCGCGAATCCGATCACCCGCATCAGGATAAACAGCCCGAGTGAAAGCCAAAACGTCACAAACGGCAGCGCGAGCCTGGACGAAGCACGTCGATAGATATCAAGCTGGGTATCTACTAAAAAAACGACAATCGCCATTGAAATGAGTTGCAACACCAAGAACTTGATGGAGAAACGGTTCTTGCCAAAGGCAACCCAAAAAGCAACGAGAACAGCGATGCTGCATTCCGCCCCCATCACGCGAGGCCAATCCAACAAGGTTCCCTGCAAGCAATAATTTCGGCAGCTCACTGCAAAGAAAAACAGAGCCAACAATCCCAATGCGTCAACCCAAGCAAAGCCATACCAGCGGCTGGTGGTGCGAAGCGTCAGGGAAAGAAACGGGATTACCAAGACGACCAAAAACACGGAACCGAGTCGCCAAAACAATAGCGGCCTGAACGTCCGGATCAAACGACCCTTGAGATCGTAAACCGCGATATTGTATTGCCATAACAGGTCATTCGAAACGATTGCGATGCGATCTTGGCCAACAAAGGATGCATAGACAATCTTTGGGTTCACCGGAAGCTTAACGACAGTGGATGATTTCGGATCAACAACTTCAGGCGTGTCGTCCATGGTCTCCAGCAAGACACGTCCAGTCGTTGGGTTTACATCGTGGAGACGTTTGACATCCGAATCCGTTTGCAAATACGTGCTGGTTCTCACATTGTACAAACGTCGTAGGATACTATTCCCCGTTTCTGAATTCACACGAACGTAGTCGATGGGCTTGCCCTCGAAGTGATTCACTCCTGAAACGTTCCGGTTGCTTGAGCTCCAGCCAAAGTAGACGTAATCGACATTGGGCATCAATGTTACGTCGTCCGAAACAGACAGTTCTTTAAGCGCTTCGCCATTCGCAAGCGAATGCAACGTGATCGATCCGTATTGTGAAACCAATATTCCGTCTTGACATAACTGAACGTACAGAGGCTCCGCGAATTCCGTAGTTTTGCGATTTGGAATATCAAATAGGAAATTCGTGTCGGCATCGTTCTGATAGGATGTCTGAAAAAATCGACCTGACCCAAGCGAAAGGACCGCGCGACTCCATCTGGGATTCACGGAACGCAAATTCGATTCGGTATAGGGTTCGCTATCAACCGAATCCAGATCGAGAAAGGAGAGCCCCTTCACCGAAGAGCATACGAGCATAGGACCGTATAGTTCCTCCGGTTCAAAATGGCTTGGTATCGATCGAAGGGCGATGACCTTGCCATCGATCGAATGCAAACGGATTTGCGTTCCGGTTTTGGTGACATACTCTCCGACTTCATTGGGCGTGCACTGGATGAAACGGGTATAGCGAGTCGAACCATTTCGAATATCGGTTACCGCCGCCATCGATCGGGCTGGGTAGTGTAGGTGCCTACGCAATACAATCGTCGAGTCGGAGGTGCCGAAGGGGGAGCCTTTCATGTTGAAATCAGGCAATTCGAGGTCGCTCATTTCCGGCGCAACCATCCAGGTCAGCAACAAAAGCAAGGCTACAATCGCAAGAATCGCAAGAATCGATTTCAGAACAATCCAATAATTTCTCGACATGTGAACTGCGTACCGCCGTCTGTTTTTTGCTTACTCAGTTTTTGCTTGTTCAGGTATCGCCATTTTGGGTTTCCATGTCAACTCCCAAGGAGACTTTGCAGGCTCCCTGTCTGTGGATCACGTCTCCAAACACTTGTTGCAGTTGTTTCCGTATCGAGCTTCGCTTCTTTTTGAACGCTCACTCCTGCAACTAACCGAATCGAGTTTACTTACGCTACGTTCCCTCTGTCTGCCTATCGCTTCCCTCAGACCCCAGCGTTGGCGACGCACGGACATCCGCGTGCACCGCGTGATTTGGATGTCTGGGTTCGTGCAGATAGCGAAAACGCCTCGAGAGTACTTCGTTCACTCGCCGTTTTCGGTGCCCATTTGGATGGTTTGACGGTTGATGACTTATCAAAACCAGAGATCGTTTTCGAGAAAGGGGTAGAACCATTGCGCTTCGTTAACAGACGCATCGCATCTAGAAATAGATCTAGTTTGCAAGCTATGGTCGGGGCGATTCGGCACTGCTTTCGATTCAATTCACACAGTAACTCGTAATTCTTCAAAAAGCTGAATTGACCCATTGCACGATAAGGCAATCCGCCTTAATAAGTATGTCGAACGCGAAAAGAGGATCCAAATGTCGATATACGAGATTTCGAATACGGAAATGGAGATTATGCTGATCGTCTGGGCACAGGGGACTCCATCGGTCCGCGATATTGTCGAGGCGGTCTACTCGCAGCATTCTCAGTCATTGCATACGACAGTGAAAAGTCTTCTCGAACGATTGAGCAAAAAGGGGTTTGTGGAGTGTGATCGCAGCGATCATGTGCACCGTTTTCGCGCCCTCATCGCAAGAGAAGCGTTCGTGCAATCTCAAGTTAGCAAACTAGCCGACTCGATGTATTCGGGAAATTTAGCGCCCGTCTTACTTTCCATGGTCGAGAAGGTTCGACTGACCAAAAAGGACCGCGAGACCATCGAAGAGATCCTTGCCAAGCTGAAATAGCCATATCACCTAAAGGGATTAACAATGCTCACTCCGTTTCCACTTGTTAGCATGGCTTGGCACCTACTATTCGTCATGGCGATTGCCTTTCTGGTCAAGATTTTGTGCCGCTTTGATTGGATTCGCTCACGTCCATCCTTGATGCACTTGCTTTGGGCTTTGGTCATGCTGAAACTCATAACGCCGTCGTTGATTGGCTTGCCAATTTACGATCGCAATGTAACCAACAACTGGTTTCAGTCCACTCAATCCTTATCGCCCAGCATACACTCTTTCAATAATTCGTCCGCGCAGGTCGCCCGTGGCAAGATCCAGCTTCAAGCGAAAGCAGAGCCATCGTTCGAAAAGACAATCGATCAAACAAGTCCACCAAACCAGTTCCTCCATGAACAAAATTCGGATCTATACTCTCTCCCTGCCCCAGTCCTTTTGAGCTATTTCGCTTATTTCCTTTGGATTGTTGTCGCGATCGCTTTTCTGTTGCGATTGTCTTTTCAGACACTCGGAGTGATGCGACTGCAACGATGCCTAGGTAGCGATCCATCGCTTCAAGATGCAGCTTTGCGAGTCGGCAACCGAATTGGTTGCACGCGAGTTCCAGTCGTTTGCGTTATCGACATGGCCATTTCCCCATCTCTCACAGGCTGCTTTCGTCCGGTTATCCTGATTCCAAAAAGACTTACCGTCCAGCTTTCCAAAGAACAAATAGAAGCGGTCCTGGCACACGAACTATCGCACTATCGACGCGGCGACCACCGCATCGCGCTCGTTGGGTTGGTAATCCGCTCGGTGTGTTGGTGGAACCCGATCGCTTGGTGGGCTTACCATGAATTGCGATACTCACAAGAACTTTGTTGCGATGCGATGGCGATCGGAAAAGCCAATGTGCCTGCCGCAACCTATGCGAGATCCCTATCGCGCGAGGCCAATTTTGGTTTGGGAAAATGGATAAGCCAATCCTACTGGCGATCCTCCAATCCAAATCCGATAGCAAGCAGATCTTGTGGGTCGATTCCAACCGCGACCAATCGATTCAAGCGAGCGAGTTTGCTCTCGCGGCTAGAGAGGCAGCGACGTGGAGCATTCGCATCAACAACTCCGCCGACGCAACGGCCGAGTGTGAGTTGATCGTCCAATTCCAAAATCAAAAGTTTTCGATTGCCCAGGCTGGCCAACTTCACGGATCCTTTCAACTCAATGGCAAGATGTTTTCTGCCACAGTCGAAGACAGAAACTGCAACGGAAACTGGACTGACCGCGAAGATCGACTCTACATTGACCTAGATGGCAATGGAAAGTGGGACGCTTTCGGTGAGCGATTTTCTTGCCAAGAATCTCCGATCATTCACGAGACTCGGTACACGCTGGCGTTTCGGAACGACGAGTTGGACCTTATCCCGCTTGAGGGCACGGGAAAACTCCAAGCCGAAATTCACTTGGTCGAACCCGATGCAGTGATCGAAAGTTGCCAAGCCGTTTTGGCTTCGACCACTGGCGTTCACGTCACCTTGGATTCATTAGAACATAGCTCCGAAGTTCCTGTCGGCGAGTACATGGTCAAGCAAGTTCGACTGCGACTTCGTGATGAGCGAGTCTGGTCGATGGTCTTCGAGGCCGAAGGAAAGGGAACCGCACGCATCAAAATTGCCAAGGGTTCCACAGGGACGATCGACTTGCTCGGCGACGTAACACTCAAAGCCGAAATCATCGCGGGCTCTCTTCCATCGCATCATCTAGCCTCGCTCATAGTCCAGCCGATGTGTACTACCGAGTCAGGATTGTATCTGGTTCGATGCGCGGTTGGTCGTATGGGGGCAGATGAAGATAGTCTGCTCACGGGAACACTCATGATCGCCGACGGATCCTCGCGTCGCATTGACGGTATTGAAACCACCGGCTTCGCTTGCGGTACGTTTTGCCCGATCCGATTTCCAAAATCAGAAGTGAGCGGCGGCTCAGCCTCCCTCAACCTGCAATTCGACTCTGGCCCATTGGCAGGCCTGCTGTCCACCACACTCGATGGAAAACCGTAATTCGCAGGATATAGTCTTCCAGCTTGTAACGTGAAATCGACAGGCTAGAAGCCTTTCCTACTACAACCAAGGCACGTCCCATGATCCAAATCAGCCGTACTCTCAGTTGCTTATTCATTCTCGCAATCGCCTGCAATGATCTCCTTGCAAGGCAAGCCGATAGCGACTCGCCGGAGATCATCATCGCAGGTCGCATAACGGAAGTGGACGAACAAGCCATTACCAACGCAGACGTAATTCTTGTCGCTCACCGCGCATCGTTTTATAACGACTCCATTTTCCCAAACGGCCTGATCCTGGCGAAAGAGACCGCCAACGTAAACGGCGAGTACAAGTTGTCTTTCCGTCGATCCGATCCACGCCTTATTGGAAACGCGTTCAGTCTCTATGTTCGAAGTCCTGGCTTCGCGCACAAAATCGAATCCATTCCGGCCGCTCGTCTGCTGGTCGATTACCCAATGGATGTTCAGCTCACGCGTGTTGTTCCATTTCAATTACAAATCCTTTCTGAAACTGGCAAGCCGCTTCAACGAGTTCGTGTCGCCCCAGCCTTTATCGGTGAAAAGCAAATCCCATTCAACGTCGCTGACCAGTTCGCCGAAGTCACCGACCGAAACGGAATCATCACGCTCCATTCGGCTCGGCCAAGTTCTCTTGGATCGGTTTATGCAACTGTTCCCGGGCCAATCGATTCTTGCAACCAATGCGTCGAGGTCAAACATGATCACCTCAAAGCAACAGCAACTCTCTTGCCCATTCGGCGAGTGCGAGGGAAACTCGCTTTCGAGACGAGCGAAACGTCCCCTTCGTTCCCCAAGGATCCGATTCGTATCGGTTTCGTCTCCAAGAGCGAGCCCAACTCAAGCCGAAACTCGACCACCTTTAGTTGGTGCGATGCGATCGTTGATACGGGTGGCAATTTCGAAATGTCCTATTGGACGAATGGCCAAATCGATTTCCAAGGTTCACTCCCACTCGACTTCCCGTTTGTTCTCGATCGTGGAACAACACGCGACACGATGATGACTCCGTCAAACGAGATTCTGCTCAAATTACTTCCTGCCACACTGATTCGCGGCAAACTTGTGGATGCAGAAACCAGTCAAGGATTCGAAGGAGGCTTTATTGACTACTTCGATCGGTTCTCGAGGCCCGCGATCTCACAGGAAGATGGCAGCTTTCAGGTTTGGGGCCAAGCCAACCAGGTAAATTTCCACGCCTCCACAACGTTTGGGGACATGGTTGTTTTGGGCGATGGCTTCTACGAAGGGCCCGAATCGCTTCCGAAGAACGGAGTTATCACCATGAAGCCCACCAAGTTGAGAGCCATGACAACAACTAAAGGCAGAGCAGTTGACGAACAGGGGAATCCTGTGCCGGGGCTGTCGATCAAGTGCCAATACAAACTGGGCCGTTTCGAAAAAACGGCGCCACTCCTCACTGATCGCAACGGGAATTTTCAGTTCTTTGGTTTCGCTGATGGAACGCGCGTTACGATCACTGCACAATCGGTATCTCGTGGAACGCGCAAACCGCTTAGTGTAAAACTCGAGGAAGATTCCATCGTCAACTTAGTCATTTCGGATCTCTCGTCGGCCCAGTTTGCAGGACGTGTTGTCGATCGTCTCAAACACCCGATCGCTAATGCTACGGTCAGTATCAAGACGGCAATCACTTTAGAACCAGAGACGTTCGGCGGCGTTGATCGCTCTGTGGCAACCGAGTCGTCCGATGCAAACGAGATCGTCACGGACGCAAACGGTTACTTTCTTTCAGCTCCCACGACGTTCTTGAGCGACGAACGCTCGGTTCGAGTCAACGCGCCAGGCTATGTTGCGTACCACTCAGGCTGGCATCTGCCAAAGACAACCGAGTCCAAGGAAGGTTTGCCCAGGTTGGAGCTCGGGACCATTTCGATGAACGATCTGCCCAAACAATCGACCGTTACCATTCGGATTGTTGATCGCGAAACATCGATGCCGATCAACGGGGCCAGTATCGCTTCGCTCGGTTCCCGTTGCGGTCAATCTAGAGTCTTGCTCACCGATTCATCGCAGGTCGAGATGACTTGGGTCGATACCCCCAAGATCTTAGCCGTTCGCGTTGAGGGCTATATTCCATCGATCGAATCCATCGGATCGCTGAGCGAACAGAGCCACACCGTTAAACTTACAAAAGACCCGAAATTCATTCCTCAGAGAATTCCGACGTCGGATTCAGACAAAGAGCGACTAATCGCGGCCGAGGAGTTGCTGACATTGGTACCGGAACCGACTGACAAAGATACCTTCTTCAAAAAGTTGAACTACTACCCACTCTTTGGATTCGCACGGCCAGAGAAAATGATCGACAAGTTCGAGGCAGCCAAGCTTGCTGGCACCACCGATATGATCTTGCAGGGCTATACGCAAGAACTGCTTCAGTTAAAGGGAGCAGACCCGAAGCGATTGCTACAGTTGTTCGAAGGGGTTGGACGAGCGGCTTTGCTTATCCAACTTGCTGAGCGATGCAAGGTCGAATCGGAGCGAGACGATTATTTTGCAGAAGCCGCTATTGAACTAAGACAAACCCAAGGGGACCAGAATGTTTTCCTATCAAACCAGTTGGCATGCGCGATGCTCAAGCTAGGTGCCATCGATATGGCCGAAAGACTTCTTCGCACCACTTGGGACAATCACAAGGAACTGCAAGACATCGTCAAGAACGGCACGCGGCGTGAGGGTCGGCATGACAAGCAAGGTGTATCACGTTACTTTGCACCGGCATTCGCGATCGTCGATCCGTTCGCTTCGATGAAGCTGATCGAATTCACCGTCTATTCAAATGAAATCGAGCGATTGCAGGCCGAAGCGATTTGCTTCATGGCGAGCCAAGGAACCGCTGGTTGGGATACTGAAATCGATCGGTTGAAGTCAATGCCCACTGCTGAATTGGGAGTTTCGAAATTCTGCGAGAGTACCGGATTCCGCGACTACGACCGAGCCATTGCTGTTGTGCGTTGCATGCAAGCCTCGACAGATCGGACCAAGTTGCTGATGCACATTGCGGAGAAATGCGACGTGACTAGTGAACAACGACTTGCGCTGTACCAAGAGACGCTCATTGCTTTACGACAACAGAATCAGAACATCACCGGTGGAAGTTTAGGACAACTGGCGGCTCGGTTCGCCACGCAAGTTGCCAAGTGGGACCGAGTTCTCGCAGAAGAGTTCCTGTTTGAAGCCATTTGGCAAAACGGTGCAAACAACTCGTGGCTCCCCTATAGTCTGACGTGTGACATCGCGACCGAGATAGCTCAATGCGATGCCAACTTGGCTAAGACTTTAGTAAAACCGTGTTTTGACGACTGGTCATGGCTCTTTGGCGACATGGATAACTCACCCGCATACCAGCAAGCCGCACCGATCCTCGCTATGGCGAGTCTCGATAGCAGCAAGACGGTAGCGAAAGTGAAAGAACTGTTCTCGGGCGAACTCGCCGATCAACCATCGCGCAAGCTATCCGTGGTCAATGGGATTGTGCGCCGATGGCGTGAAATTGATAGCAGAAGTCGCTAAGCACTAATGCATAATGGCAGCATCTGACAAATCGATATGCCTGGGAAATGAAACGATGATTCTCGTGGCGGACGCTGCTAGCGTCCGACGAAAAGCAAAAAACGGTTAGCGGCAAGAAACCGAACTATTTTGCAGACCCATGGAAAACGTTCTTTGAGATAGGGTCGCAGGGCGGAAAAGTTGAGGCAACTGTTCTACTCAAAAGGGTTCGTTCTTTGAGCCTTGTCCGCCAGCCCAGAATGGGCAAAAAGGGCAGTCTTCGCCAACAGGAAAATCCTCCCCTTCTTCATGCGGGCAACCTATGTTCCCTTCGACGAATGCAGTTTCTTTGACTTGGTAGCTGGACAGGAACTCAACGATCTGCATTGGCACCTTCGGATCCTCTGTCACCTTGCTGCCGACGAAGCGACGCAGGATAGGCTCGGCTGTCGAATGCAAGATCACTCCTACAACGATCTTGGTCGTATGTTTGTCGTCAGGACCATAGTGGGCAATGGTCCCAATTGGAAACTTGGCCGTCACCTCATCAGCGTCGGTGGCATTCTCGAAAGTGGATCCATTTCGAAACTCCTCGATCTTGGACTGCCACAGATCGAGATCCTTTTGAGAAAATTTATCCATATTCTCTTCACTGACCAACATTCCCGTTTCTATGAATGCATGGACGATCGCAGGATCCACTCCGGCATGTTCCATGGCAATTGCCATACCGTGTTCCATTCGCTCGAAGTCCGTCGCATCAAAGAGGGGAGTGTCTGGGGACGCATCTGAACCTAAGGAATCAATGTGTTGCAAAAGGAGGCTCGATAGGTCCTCGTCCATAGGCACCGACCGATCGAAGCCGCCCAATTCGTTCTCTTCGAAGGAGAACTGCTTTTGGTAGCAACACTTCTTGAATTTTTTTCCGCTGCCGCAGGGACACGGTTCATTTCGTGATGGCATGATTAGAGCATTCTTGTCTGGGGCGGCTTTGAGAAACATGCGACACAAGTGGCAACTATCGCAGGCTTGGGCGGCCAGGGATCGTTCGAGAAATAAGTGTCCAAAATTGTAGTGGACGAGGCAACGAGTCCTAAGCGTGTAGGACTCGTTGCCTTGTCCACTACGACAGCAATTGATCGAACGATGCCAGGACGCACCATCGGTTGCCTTGGATGAATAGATTTAATTCTGGTTTTTTCCTTTTCGATTTTTGGGCCGCTGTTTTTTGCGGAACCGGCAGTTCTCGTTTTTGACGGCTTCGACAATTCAGTCGATACTATTGATTCTTTGACAACTTCACGACAAAACTGGTCTTGTCTTTGAATCGCAAAGTTGGCTGCACTAGCGGAGCGTAGCTTCCTGCAGAAATTAAAGGTGCGTTCACGCCATGAATCGCGAGTCGAAGGTTTTGAAGTTGAGATTTCTTGCTCATTTGGCTGCTTTCCATATGGGAGAGGCGGCTGTGTTGGCGAAGGTTTCGGGTCGTTGCTCATGACGACAAGATTGTAACCCCGCAGACAAAT
Organism: Pirellula sp.; assembly: GCA_043757445.1. Classification (GTDB taxonomy): domain Bacteria; phylum Planctomycetota; class Planctomycetia; order Pirellulales; family Pirellulaceae; genus JBKCUI01. Next base: position 15,189 of record JAYVPJ010000202.1, read on the forward strand.
GAAACCAGGGTAGTCCGGCTCGATCATTTGTTCCCAGTGAATTCAAAATCGCGTGGATTGGACCTCAATTCAGCGGCTAAACAATCTCTTGGATCACTTTCCCGCGAAGTTGAGTCAGCCTCTCGTTGCGTCCGAGATGAGGGTAGGTTAGTCGATCTTGGTCGAGCCCCAACTGATTTAGAATTGTCGTATGAATATCGCGAAAATGGTATGGACTTTCGATTGCCCTTAGTCCAATGGCATCGGTCGCTCCGACCACTTGTCCGCCACGAATTCCACCACCAGCCATCCACATGGTGAATCCTAAATTGTGATGATCCCTGCCTTTTCCTCCTTGGGCTTCTGGTGAACGACCGAATTCTCCACCCCATATGACAAGTGTCGTATCCAATAAGCCACGCCGTTTCAAATCGATCAGCAAGCCCGCTATCGGCTTGTCCGTCTTGGACGCCATGCGCAGATGGTTTTCTTCGATATCCCCATGTGCGTCCCACTGCGATGTCGCAGATCCACCGCCAGAAACTACCACCGTAAATCGAACCCCTTGTTCCGACATCCTTCGTGCAAGCAGACAACGACGTCCATAGTCATCGGTCCGGTCGGTTCCGATACCGTACAAACCCAGCGTTTCTTCCGACTCTTGTGAAACATCAAAGACATCAGGGGCTTCCGTTTGCATCTTGAACGCAAGCTCATAGGATTCTAGTCTGGCTGCGAATTCGAAATCGTCGGAAGTGAGCGATGAAGCGTTCAACTCCCGAATCAGGTCCACGGTTCGTCGGCGTTCGTTCAAGGATATTCCACTCGGTAGATCAAGATTGAGAACGGGTCGACCACCAGGTCGAAACATTGTCGGCTGGAACGCCGCTGGCAAGAAACCATTGCCGTACATGGGTTGTCCTGCTTCCAACGCTCCTTCTGGATCTGGCATGACCACATAGCCTGGGAGCGATTGGCTCTCAGACCCCAATCCATAAATGGTCCAAGCGCCCATGCTCGGAAAGCCCGGCATAACGCGGCCTGAGAGAAGTTCGTACTGAGCCGCCGAATGAACCACCATATCGCCATAACAAGACCTAATGACCGCGATGTCATCGATCACTCGAGCTACATTCGGAAAAAGATCGGAGACCTCGATGCCGCTTTGCCCATGACGTTGGAAATTGCGTTTTGTTCCAAGCAGACGAGCATCCTTTTGAACAAACTGATACTTCGCATCGCCAAACTCCTTCGGGCGAGATTGTCCATTTAGTTCGTTGAGTAACGGCTTTGGATCAAAAGTTTCGAGATGACTTGGCCCACCCGCCATAAACAAGAATATGACTGAATTGGCTTTGGCTGGCAGATGCGAAGGTCTTGGTGCGAGTGGTGCGCGTGAACTCGACGATTGAGCAAGTGACGACCTTTGCTGAAGCATGGTTGCCAACGCAAGAGAACCAAAACCACAAAACGAATCGCTGATCATTCGGCGTCGTTCCAACATCTTGGGATTCATTGACTCTGCTTTCATCGCACGTAGAGAAACGAATTCAAGTTAAAAAGAGCAAGTGCAAACTCACGGGTAGAACCGTTGTTGAGAAACGCTTTCGCCAAACTCCGTTCAGCATCCGTTGGCAAACGACCAGCGGACAATTCAAATGCAAGCTCGACCTTGTAGTCAACATCGCCTGCTTCGCGATTAAGTCGTTGGGCGAAAGCGTCCGCCATCTGATTGGCTATTTCGCCATTGAGCATTTCCAAGGCCTGTGGTGCATGAGTGCTTTGCTGCCGAACAAAACAGCTTGTTTGCAACGTTGGCTGATCGAACACTTCCATGAAAGGCAGTCGCAGGTTCCGTTTTGCCAAGAGATAAACAGAACGCCTCATTCGCTCGCCGTTATTCTCCGTAACTTCCCACTGAGATGGCTTGTAAAGCTGGGCAACGAGCTGTTTATCGACTGGGAGTATTATGCTTGTACCTCCCATCGCGAAATTCATCTGACCTGAAACGACCAGCATGCTATCGCGAATTTCCTCAGCGCTCAATCGCCTCAAGGGAAAACGCCAAAGCATCGCATTTTCTGGATCGATCGCGAGTCCGTCTTTCTGTGATTTCGGTTGACTGGATTGCTGATAGGTGCTGCTGAGCAGAATCAGTCGATGGAGTGATTTGGCTTGCCAACCACTGCGAACGAGATGTTCCGCCAAGAAATCCAGAAGCTCGGGATGGCTCGGCTGCTTGCCATTGAGTCCGAAATCGTTAGGTGTGGCGACAATACCTCGCCCAAAGTGATTGAGCCAAATTCGATTCGCAAAGACTCTTGGCGTCAACGGATGCGTCGAATTCGTAAGCCATTTCGCCAAAGTGGTTCTCGGCTTATGTCGATCGAATTCAAACGGTTCTGCGCTGCTCCCGATTACGGAGCTCCCGAATACGGAGCTCCCGAATACGGCGCTCCCGAATACGGCGCTCCCGAATACGTCAGGCGTTCCGGCCGTCACGCGTTCCCCTGGCAAGTCGTGCTCGCCGCGTCTGAGGACATGGATGGGGGTCTCTTTGTCGAGGTCATTTTGAACTGAACTGATCGACGGAAGGGGCATTGGCAGCTCCTTGTCGAGTTTGTCGAGTTTGGCTCGAGTATGCTTTTGTTCGTCAATCGATTGATTGACCAATTTATCTTTCAGTTCGTCGATTTGGAATTGGATCGCCGACGTTCGATCGTTCCAGTCTTTTTTCACTTCATCGGAAACCAAGGGGACGTCAATGTCTTGCGAAGCCGCAATAAAAGCTTGAAGACGGTAATAGTCCTTTTGCGAGATCGGGTCGAATTTGTGATTGTGACAGCGTGCGCAACCGATGGTGAGCCCCATGATAGCGGAGCCGATGATGTCCGTTCGTTCGGTCAGTACTTCATTGCGGCTACCGGCAACTTCTTGATTGCCTGCGTTGCGTCGCACGGCACCCAAGCGATGAAAACCGGAGGCGACCATCGCTTCCGATTTGTCGGTGTCAAACTCGTCGCCGGCAAGTTGTTCACGGAGGAACTCGTCGATAGGTTTTCCATGATTGAAAGATCGAATGACATAGTCGCGAAAGCGCCATGCACCCTGAATGGTACGATCGTATTCGAAGCCCTCAGTCTCGGCAAATCGCACAACGTCCAACCAATGCTGTCCCCAACGCTCACCGTATCTTGGGCTGGCAAGCAATTCGTCAATCAATTGTGCGTATGCGTCGGGGGACTCGTTTTCCTTGAAGATTTGCAATTGGTCAGGCGTCGGCGGCAATCCATGCAAATCGAAATAGACACGCCGGCACAGTTCCAATTTATCTGCCGGTAGACTTGGCCGGAGTCTACTCTGTTCCAACTTCGCGAGGATGAAAAAGTCGATGGGAGACTTTGGCCAATCGGAATCGCGCACGCTTGGTAAGTGATGTGAATCAATCGGGCGAAATGACCAATAATGGCGCGCGTTAAGGAAGTCCGTCGCGGCCCCTGACAAAGTGGCACTCCCTTCTCGCGGGTCGTGCGCTCCCATTTGGATCCATCGCTGAATGTCCACAATCGCAGACTCAGGCAGCTTTCTATCCGGCGGCATCTTGAGCCCCTCATGGCGTACTGCGGCAAGCAACAGGCTTCTTGCAGATTCTGCTGGAATTACAGCAGGCCCAGAATCACCCCCGCGTCTAACTCCCTCTCGAGTATCCAACCTCAAGCCGCCCTGCAATTCCTTGGCCGAATCGGAATGGCATTCGTAACAATTCTTCTCTAGAATCGGTCGAACATTGGTTTCGAAAAATTTCAACGACAGAGCGACATCTGGCGGCTCTGATAAAACTGATTCGCAAAAAGAAAACGGAACAACTGTCAAGGTCAACATTACCTTGAGTTTGAACCAAAACCAACTAGGAGAACGCACCATTGATCAAAGAATTCCAAAACGCGATCTGGTTGAGCCAACACTCTGAGAATAACTGGTTACATCCTATTTGCCCACTGCTTTCGAGGATATCCACACTTCATTCGCCGAACTTTTTTAACGAGAAAGGACTGCTACCGTCGCCGCTCGAACCGATGATTAGAAGCCACCCTCGCCCAATGTCTGCTTGTCCGACATGGGCGCAAGTTTTGAAATTAGTAGGTGATCAAAGGGAGGCTAACCATGCGCGCGGTCGTGGAATCGGCCATTTGGAAAGGTTCGTTCGATCTTCTTTCGATCCAGACTCATTGCGCCCCAGGCTTCCTGGCCATCAGCGAGAAGAGTCACCAAACTCAGCTGTCAATAGGTCTTGAAATTCCTTTCGCTTTTGTAAAGCATCTAAATCAGCGTCTTGACGAAGGTAGGCCACATCGCGGAAACCTGCTGCGATCGCCTTCTTGGCCGCTTCAAGTGCTTTGGCTATCGTGGCCGCTTGCTTATCGACTGGCATAGACTCGGCCACAATACCGAGTGCCGCGGCCGACTGGAGGTATATATTCTTAGCAAAAAAATTACCAGCAAGCCCCTCAGGGCCGCTCTCTGCCATGAGTCGTTCGGCTCTCTCAAATAGCCATTTCGCATGCTCTTTTGCGATGGCGTTTTGACCGCAACGAGCCTTAGTAAGCATCAGTTCGATCCGCTGAGTGATGAGGCGATCAAGGTCGATCTTGTCCTTGCTTCGTGCGAGTCTTTCTATCGTTTCATTCCAAGCTATCTCGCGCAAAAGCCCACTCTGCTCAAAGTACTTCTTGGCTTCGGAGTTTTCTTCACTTCGAAGTTTAACAGTTCCCAAACGATAGAGCTGCATGGCTAAACCGTTTTCGCCATGCTGAAGCGATCGGATCTCTGGCGAATCGAAAGTGCGTTGGAGATCGAGCATGGCAATAGCATATTGCTGCTCGATCCGAGCTGGCTCTGCACGCTTGCTCAGCAAGAAGTCGCCGTATGCATTGGCCGATTCCAGCATGGATTTGCGAAAGGAAAACCGGTTTGGAAAATCCGCCGCCAATACCCGATGAACTTTTGCGGCCTCAGAGTATGCGTCATCGGCTTGTTCGTCCATCCCGCGCCGTTCGGCGGCCCGCGCCAACATTCGCAATGTTAATCCCAAGTCTTGCCGAGCACCATGACGTGCAACGGCATCAGCAGGCAGTTCGTCAATGGCTTGGCGAAGCAAATCGCTGGCCTCCTTCGCGTTTTCCATCGCCCTGGTAGCAAACCGAACCGGGTCGCCCTCTCGATAATTCAATAGGAAGTCTGCATACCGATAAAGTTCGACTCCCAATTCGATTTTGCGAGTTGCCGATTCACTCTCGCCGTTTTGTTGCGTGGAGAGCGCCTCGCGGCGCAGTTCAATAGCTCGTTTATGGAGGGGGGCTATTTCAGCAAGCAACGCGTTGGACAACGATGCTGTGGTCGCCCGGCGAGAAATGGGAAAAGCCAAGTTTCCGGCCGCCTTGGACATCTCTTCAGGCTTCAGATCGTAAACCTCTTGTGCAACCTTCTCAGCTTCGGCGAACTTTTCCCCAGCCTCTTTCAATTTGCTTGCAGTCGATTCGGACTTGTCGCTTTGAGAGACATCCGATGCTGCTTGCGAAAGCAAGATTTCTCCTTGACGAATCAGAACGGCTTCCTGGCCCCACTTACGCGAGGGGCCGACTGCGCCCGCGTCTTCAGACTTGTCGAGAATCTCCCGGATCAGCGACAAGAATTCTTCACGCGTGCCCGATCCCAGGGGCGCATCATTCAGGAGACTCGGCGCTCGGTTTACCAGCTGCGAAACCGTCGTTCGGTAAGTATTCAGCCGCTGATCCGAGATGCTCTTTTCGGCTGAGATCTCATCGCGCTGCTTTGTAATTTGGTCTTTCTGCCGACTGATATTCGTTCGGTCTTGATTGATTCGATAAGCCGTAGCAATGGCGCCACCTGCCAACAATAGCAATAGCGTGGCGACGATTCCCACCAGCCTTGCTTCACGAGGATAACGATGGCAGAGCCGGACCATCCTTTCGAAAGTCCCAATTGGTCTGGCGAGGATAGGCTCGTTGTTCACGAAGCGTGCCAAATCATCGGCCATCTGTGAACAAGATGCATATCGCTTGGTTTGTTCTTTTTGAAGCGACTTGAGGCAGATCGTTTCTAAGTCGACTGGCAAGTTCTTCTGAAGCTGCCGCGGTGGTACTGGCTCATCGTGCAGGACTTGAAGAATCGTGTCGACGACCTTGGCTGCTAAGAAAGGGGGGCGACCAGTCAAGAACTCGTAGAGCATTGCGCCTAATGAGTATTGATCGGTTGCGGGCCCAATATCATGGACACTGCCGCTGGCCTGTTCCGGCGACATGTAGCTCGGCGTACCCATGATGGTACCAGTTCGCGTGCTAGCCGAATCGTCGGAATCCTCTAATCGTTTCGCCAATCCAAAGTCGGTGATTTTCGGAACACCATCGTGTCCCATCAACACATTGGCCGGTTTGAGATCGCGGTGCAGAATGCCATTCTCATGCGCATACTGCATTGCGCGGCACAGCTTTTCGAGCAGTCTGGCAGCGTCCCTGGGGGCCTGCGGTTTGCCCGCGAGTTGCTTGTCTAAGCTATCACCATCCACAAATTCTAGCGAGAAGAAGGGCAGATTTTCATGTTCGCCAATGTCGAAGATCTGCACGATGTTGGGATGCTGCAAATGACCGACGGCTTTGGCTTCCGAAATGAAACGCAGTAGCTGGTCCGGCGATGCATGCGAACCAGCCAAAACCATCTTCAATGCAACGATGCGATCAAGCTTCTTCTGCTTGGCCTTGTAGACAATCCCCATGCCCCCGCGGCCCAGGACTCTTTTGATCTCATAGCCTCCGATCATCTTTGGCATAGCGGGCTGTTTGTGCTTTTGATTTGGAGTGGACTCTGCCGTAAAGTCGGCTGTCGCTCCGGAATCAACCACGAAGTCATGCGTGGCGGCAGGGCCACTTGCCTCTTCGCCTACAAAAGTCTCCTCCAACGCATGATCGGTTAGGGATTCGTCTAGCTTATGGACGTTGGCCAAAGAGGGGTCGACGGTATCGGCCAGCGGATTTTCGACTGACGGAGGGATCGTATCCGCAAGCTCGTTGCCATCGAAAATCGGTTGCCTGAATTCGTTCAATGGTCCTACGTCTAACGGTTCTTTGCTGTTCATTGTTGTTCACCACTCATTCGAGACTATCGCCTTCGTTCGCATGCAAGCGGTTACTTTGTCGACGATTTCACACCCTTCTTAATCACTAATGCCAGGTCGATTTCCGAATTGCCGAATAATTCAAAAAACAAATCGTCATTTGGGTTAGAGAGATAATGTGTTTCCTTTATCGCAATTGGCAGCCGAACCTGATAGCAATCCATTCCCTTACTTTGGAAAGAACCGGGGCGATGCGGAGCATTGTCCTCCGTATTGATTGCCCGGTCCCTATACCACTCGTTCATGATAACATCGACGGCGCGCTTTTGCTCCATTCCAGCCAATGGAACGATTGGCTGAGCCGCCATTTGTGATTGCAATGCAACCTCTGCCTTGACAAGGATTCCCGCCCGGAGGGCTTCGTAAAGGTCATCGTCAGGTGAGTCCCCTGCCTGCGTCAGCAATGCCAAATCGTGAACGGCAAATTTGCGTCGGGCGATTCCCGTGTCAAGCACTGCGTACATCGTTGACTGGTTGTCGCTGCTGTGTTCCAGTCCAATCGCGTGTCCAAGTTCATGGGTCACGATGGTTTGATAATCAAATCGATCGTTCGGAATTGCGAGTGGGTTTGGGTCGGCATACCACGACCAACCCTCCACGATCGTGATCTCGCCCCATTTAGTCGAGCACCCCAGAATCCCGTCTTCGGCGCTGCCACATGCACTGGTATTGCTTACTTTCAGTCGAATGTCGGCGTCTTCACCTGTTGGATCCATTTCGACCAAACGAACGCCAAAGGGTCCGAAGTCTGTGTTGATGGTTTGAATGGCGTCGCGGATTCGATCGAGCTGCTCGCGACTTGCCAGGCGCAGGCTATTGTCGATCGACACTCGAAGAGTGCCTGTATTCAATTGCCCAAGCAAAGGAGCCATGGTCGCATAGTCGCTGTTGAAAGTGCTCCCGGCTGTCAAAGCACTGATCGCATTGCCACTCATGCTCAGGCGGTCCACGATCATTGTCATTTGCAGCTGTCCATTACCGCTCAAGACGGCTTGAGCCTTGGGTGCATAGACGCTTCCTTTTATGCCAGTCGCATTTCCACTCAGCGATAGTTGCTGGAGGTTGTCGCGTGCCTGGAAGAACGTGATTCCAGAGTAGACACCTGTAGTCGGCGGAGTCAGATTGACGATAGCATTGCCGCTAAACGAAAGGCTTCCAAAACTTCCACCTAAACTAGGGAAATTGCTTCCGGCGTTGTAGAACATGACACCGTTACCCGTGACATTTGCGTTGAGGCTAACGTTCATTCCGCCACCGTCTATGATGTAGATCCCCGGCTGGAACGTCAAACGACAATAGTCCGTAGCATTGATCCTTGTGTAACTACCAGGGCTGACCGTCATGATCGAATTCCCGCTGCAACTGAGCGCCGTGGTGGCAGGACTACCCGAAGGTGCTGCGAGCGCTGCCAAGGGGTCCGGAGTTGCAATTGCACCCGTAATTGGCGACGGCGAAATACGACTGGTTCCTGTGACCCGAGCTCCACCAACGATGCGGACTTGAGTGGCTGTGATCTGTGTATTTCCACTTAGAGAAACGGCGCTCGAGGTGCAAATTGAGTTGACGATGACAGGCCCGTTGACGTTGATCTGCGCATTGCCGCTCAGGGTCAATGATCCACAAGCCATCGCATTTAAAGTCTGAACGAATCGGTTTGTGGTTCCGCCGACACCAGCCCCCGTAATCGTAACGATGATTGCACGGCTCGCCGTTCCATCGAGCGATTTTACAGTAAGGATCTCAGTCACAATTTGACCTGCGATGAGATTGTCGGTGGCTGGTCGGATATTGGCCAGCGTGTAGTTCCAAACTCCGGTGGTTTCATTGAAGGTAAAGTCGCCATAGGTGCCAGCCAAGCTTGCAAGTGTCGGCGTTTGGAAAAACGCTTCGTCCATATCCGGATCGGTCACGTTAAGGATACCGGACGCAACGATCGTAGCCGCGTCTTCCGTTAATGCTCCGGTCGAAGGACCGCTAATCGTAGCGGTATCGTTAGATCCGGTGATAGAAATCGTGATGCTCTGCGTGGCCGAGTCCGTGGTTCCGTCCTTCACTTTGACCGTATAGACAACTCGCAGTGAATCGCCAGCGCGAATGAAGTCCAGATTGGCCGGACCTGGGTTGTAAGTAAAGCCGATCGTTTGGTCGATGCCGGTCGAGGTGATGGCCGATCCAAACGTCAAGACACCACTGGCCGTTAACGCAGCGATGACGCTTGCCGGTACACTGCCACCGCTCGAGAGTGTTACGCTCGGTGTGCCCACAATCGAAGCAGTGATCGTATCGCCAATATCGAGATCTTTCACAAACAACGTGCCATTGATGGGCGCTAAGTCCTGGGCCGAAGCATTGGCCAACTCAACAACCGGAGCAGGTTGAGTAATGGCTGAGAGCACTGGGGGCGTTCCCTGAAAAATGGTCGTATCGACGCCGCCTCGCCCTTGGACCGTGTCGGCCACCGAGGCATAAAACGTGTCGTCTGCAGCACTGCCTATCAAGGTGTCTGTGCCTAGTCCACCCACGATAGTATCGCCAACGACGGGTCCTGGGACTCCTGCGCTAAAACGGGAGATAAAGAGTTCGTACCGGCCACCTGGCGAGTTGATCGCCGGGGCACGCGATAGTCCAACCGAGACGAAATAGCTACCGGCTTGTGGCAACACGATGTCCAGCAACGTGGCGTCCCTTGTCCCTTCGAAGTCGTCATCGTTGAAGGCCAGCAACGTCCCGTCGGGCTTGTAAATGCGAAGCTCGCCGTCAAAGGCTTCCCCACGCAATGGGCGAATGCTCGAGGCAAGCAACTCGATGTTGACGATATCGCCTGCCGCTCCGTTGAACTTGTAGAAGTCCAATTCGGTGGTCGTTGTGTTGGCTAGTGTTTTCAGCTCACCGATGACCGCCGTGGCGGAAACATTGAAGGTCTGACCCGCTCGCACAAAGGAAACGGGTGGTAGCAAATTAGAAGGGATCAGGTTGGGCACATAGAGCTTCGGCAACGAACCGAGATCCTCGGCATTCACGGAACCCAAAACGAGAGAATCGTTGATCAAAACCGTACCGCTATGGCTGCCCGCAGCCGAATTGGCTTCAAGCCGTGAACGACCGATTTCATTGAAAGCCATCTTGATCGCTTCGCGCTCGCCAAAGAATGTTTTGCGGGCTGCATCCGAAAGTGGCGTGCCTACCGAAGCTGGGCTGGCTAGCATATGCCAACCGGTCTCCGTTGCATTGGCAGGTCGAACATCGGCTGGATAGACGTTGCTCGCATCGGTAAGTGCATACATGCCCGAGCCAATGGGTCCGAAGGAATCACCGTGTCTTAACCCGGCCGTGTGTGCCAACTCGTGACCCGCTATGGTCGATGTCAGTGCAACCACCATGTCAGAATACTGCTGAGGTGTATAGTTCGCACCAACTTGTTCTGCCAGCATTTGACGAACTGCTGGGAGCAATGGATTGATATTGACCTCTGTGGTCAAGCGACGGCGAATGTTGCGGAAATCGACTTCACCTGCGTCTCCGCTGACCCCACCACCTCGGCCCTGACTGAATGCAATTCGGACAAAGCTGCGGCCCATATCTGAGGTCAAGTCTTTGGCGGATTGGGAGCCGGTTGGCGCGCCGAACGGAACAACCGATTCGTACTGAGTGAAAGTCCAATTGAACGAACGGTAAGTATCGATCAGTCGTTGCTGAATGGCTGCTCGTTCTGTTGCCGAATAGAGATAGTCGCCTCGGTCCGCGCGGTACGAGGAATCGAAATCAAGCAAGACTACAGCAGGGAGATCCGCCGTGATGCGGTCGTTGCCAGCTCGGCCATCGAGAGTGTCAGCACCCGCCCCGCCGTAGATGGCATTGTCAAGCGCGTTGCCGTAGATCGTATCGTCAAAACTGGTGCCGAGCACATTTTCTATGGAATCTCCGGCTGATAAGGTTAGCGACATCCCACCCAGGTTTTGAGTTGTTGTCAGGGCAAGGTCGAGATTGATGGGCCCATCGAAACCCACAAAGTCGAGTGTATCGCGACCAGTACCCGTCGGTGTGTCAATGATCTGATCTGAGCCAAGATTGCTTCCCGCGAAGACATAGATATCGCTGCCGCTGCGACCATCGACGATATCGCTGCCACCCTTGGGCTCGATACGGTTGTCGAGCGCATTGCCAAATATAGTATCGTTGTAATCCGTCCCGATGACTTCCTCGACTTCGGCGGTGGCCGCGTTGCTGCTGCTCTGACGCAATGTCAAACTTAACAGTCCAGCGCTCAAATTCTGCGTAGTCGCGAGGTTGAGATCGAGAGTTCTGAGTCCGACTGGCATGCCGCTGAAGTCGAGTCCATCGATCCCTCCACGGTCGGCTTCGTAGATCGTGTCTGTTCCGAGTGGGATAACTGCTTGCGTCTTAAACACGTAGAGATCGTCGCCACTGCCGCCGTCCATGGTGTCATTGCCTGTACCACCCTCCAACGTATCGTCCCCAGCTTGACCCAGCAACGTGTCATTGCCGCCGCGCCCCTCCAAGCGATTCGATTCGGAATTGCCAGTGAGCGTATCGTCGGCGCTGGTACCGATGATGTTTTCAAGCGACCCGAGCAAGATCAATTGCAATTGCGAGGGGATGGATGGGATAACCGTCTGCTTGCCAGCAGTTGGATCGTTGAAGAGTCCGACAGTACCCAAGTTCAGTACCGCGGGTGAACTGAATGCCGAAAGGTCGATCGTATCGGAGCCACGGGCCTCGGGTTCGAAATTGTTCGGATCGACATACAGCAATTCTCGAAGTCGCAGCAATGGATTTGTCGACGTTGTGGAAAGGATGCGATACTCGTCATCGCCATCATCGCCATAAAGATCATCGCCGCGATTGGAAGCTTCGATGACGTCATCTCCATCTCCACCCGACACAATGGATTGAGTGCCTCCGGTGGCTTTCAACAGGTCGTTACCGGTCTGGCCTAGGAGCAATCCGAGGGACCCGCCAGTAATCTCTAAGGTATCGTCGCCGGTACCTCCGGCAGCTACACCGCTTATGCCGCCTCGAATGGTAAGGGTGTCACGGCCCGCCTCGCCTGCCAGTACCATGCGCGAGCCATCGAGAATCTCTTCCATGTCATTTCCATCGCCGCCGCGAGCAAAGCCATCTTGACCATCGTGGAACGTGATCGAATCGACATCTTCCTCACCGAAGATACCTAATCGTGTTCCCGCATATGCATCAATCACGTCGTTTCCTTGATCGCCGAAAACACGGTTGTCGCTACCGGTGGCTCGGATAGTGATGATGTCCGCGTCGCGACCGCCCGTGACTTCGCCGTTGCTCCCTTGTTGGAGCGTGATCTTATCCACATCGTCACCGCCGATTCCATACAACCGCTGGGAACCCTCCAACCATAGTGAGTTGGTACCGTTACCGCCTACCAACGCGACCGAAGAGGTGAAAGACGTTACGGTCGGCGCCGAAATCCACGTGGGAATGGTCATCCAATTTGGAAAGTACAGATAGGGTGCATCGACCGAAGCGATGGCTATTGGACCACGATCCGTTACGCTCAAAAGAGGTCGAATCTCCAAAACATCGTTGTCGTCCTGTCCATCTAGAAGTGCATAAACTTGACCGGCACAAAGCGCCCCGCCCAAAGAGCCGAAGACTCGCAAGGTATCGTTCCCGATTCCGCCGACCACCGATATCCCGACACCGCCGTAAATGTCGACTCGATCGTCTCCAGCATCACCGCGGACGTTGATTCCGTTGCCTCCCGTGATAAAGACTTTGTCGTTGCCGTTCCCGCCATCGACTTGGATCTCGCTGCCGTTCGCGACCATCATTTCATCGTCACCCTCCTCACCGATCAGGCGGATAGACTGACCACCCAAAATCTCTGCACGGTCCGCGCCTGCTCCCAAGTAAAGAAGCATATCGCTCCCTGATCGCACGGTGACCCGATCGACTCCGTCGTCGGTTAGGACGACGACATGCTCGGCCCCATCGATCTCGACCGTATCATCGTCTCCTCTCAGATCCATACCGATGTAGGATCCTTTGCCGACACGAACACTATCCTGCGCCGAAGTACCAAAGATACCGACTTCGGTACTGCCACCATTAACAATGACGCTGATGCCGGGTCCGCTAGCCGAACCGAATACACCGCCATCGATCCGCGTTCTCTTGGCGGCCTGCAACGTGATTTGATCGCCGCGACCGCTGTAGATATCGATATCGCTCGAGCCAGTTACGGTCACTACCGTACCCGTTGAGGCGCTTCCAAAGATGTCGACATTTTGACTGGTGATAACCGTGATGGTTCCTGGACTAGCCGATCCAAAGATGTCGACGTTGCTCGAGCCAGTGACTGTCGCGTTGAGTATCGGGCCGGGCGTAGCTGAACCGAAGATATCGACGTTGGTCGAACTCGTGACATCGACGACCACCGGTCCGATGGCCGCGGTACCGAACGCAACCGCTTCGATGACCGCTCGCGAAACGCCGCTGAGGCTCACTTGCCCGAGTCCGATTCCGTAGATACCGATGTCGCCGCTACCCGTGACCGTAACGTGATCATTGCCAACTGCGGAACCAAAAATCCCAATGTCCGAGGAGCTGCTTACGGTTACATTCAGGTTGCTACCTGTCGGCGATGCAGAACCAAAAATGCTTACTTTAGAAGAGCCGTTGATCACGCTGACCGTTGTTGTGCCAGCGGAAGCAGATCCGAAGATGCTCACATCGGATGAACTGTTCACCGTGGCGTTGAGACTGCTACCTATCGGTGATGCGGAACCGAAAATGCTTATGTCCGTTGAACCATTGTTCACGGTCACGGTTGTGGTGCCGGCTGAAGCCGAACCAAAAATGTCTACGTTTGTCGAACTACTAATGGTTGCGGTCAGGCCGCTACCTGTGGGGGATGCCGAACCAAAGATGTCAATGTTGGATGACCCGGATACGCTCACTGTCGTCACTCCCGACGAAGCCGAACCGAAGATTGCGACATTCGACGAACTGCTTATCGAGGCAGTTAGGTTACTGCCTGTTGGCGAAGCCGAACCGAAGATATTGACGTTACTGGTGCTATTGACCACGTCGACTCGGGTCGTGCCTGGTGACGCCGAACCGAAGATATCTACATTCGACGTACCTAACGCAGTCACCGTAGTCGTCCCGCCTGAAGCCGTGCCGAAAATGTCGACGTTCGTGGAACTGCTCAAGCTGGCCGTTAGGTTGCCTGCGTTGGGCAAAGCAGAACCAAAGATGTCGATATTGGAAGATCCTGATAAAGTCACTGTCGTCCCACCCGGAGAAGCCGCTCCGAAGATATCGACATTCGAGGAACTACTAACCGAAGCAGTAAGGTTGCTACCTGTAGGCAAAGCCGAACCGAAGATGTTGACGTTACTGGTGCTATTGACCACGTCGACTCGGGTCGTGCCTGGTGACGCCGAACCGAAGATATCGACATTCGAGGTGCCTAACGCTGTCACCGTAGTGGTCCCGCCCGAAGCCGCTCCGAAAATATCGACGTTGGTCGAACTGCTGACCGTCGCGCTCAAACTGCCTGCGTTGGGTGAAGCCGAACCAAAGATGTCGATGTTGGATGATCCCAATACGCTCACCGTCGTGGCACCCGACGATGCCGAACCAAAAATATCGACATTCGATGAACCGCTTACCGAAGCAGATAGGTTGCTGCCAGTCGACGAAGCTGATCCAAAGATGCTGACAACACCTGAACTATTGACTACGTCGACTCGTGTCGTACCTGGTGATGCCGAACCGAAGATATCGACCTGGGAGGTGCCGTTGGCGGTCACGGTGGTCGTCCCACCGGAAGCCGCTCCGAAGATATCGACATTCGTAGAACTGTTCATCGTGGCCGATAGGTTACCAGCGTTTGGAGATGCCGATCCGAAGATATCGATGTCGGAAGATCCGGTAACGGTTACAGTCGTCACACCCGACGAAGCCGACGAAGCCGATCCAAAAATATCGACATTGGTGGAACTACTTACTGTCGCTTGTAAAGCGCCGCCCGTTGGCGAGGCCGATCCAAAAATGCTCACATCCGTTGAGCCGTTCTCGACCTTGACCATGGACATTCCAGCCGAAGCCGAACCAAAGATATCGATATTGGAGGAGCTATTTATCGTCGCATCCAAGTTGAGGCCCGTCGGTGATGCCGATCCGAAGATGTCGATATTCGTGGAGCTTAAAATCGTAGCGCTGAGTGATGGGCCGCTCGGCAATGCCGATCCGAAGATATCGACGTTGGATGAGCTGCTGACCGATGCCAACGTGGGAGTCGGTGTTGCGCTGCCGAACACCGCAGTGGTGATACTGTTGCGATTCAATCCGCTTGCCATGACTCCGTTCATAGTGAGTACACCGCTACCAAAAATACTCACGTCGCTACCGCCGGTGGCCGTTACCGTACTGCCCATGCTAGCCGACCCAAAGATATCGATGTCGCTGGAACTAGAGACACTGATGGTTGAGACCGCAGTTGACGCCGTCCCGAATGCATTGATGGATTGACTACTGCCGCCGTTGGTTGCATAGACTTTGCCTGTGATGCGGCTGGCGGTCAGCGAATTGTTGCCGTCACCTAGGGAGATTGAGACGGACGATAGCAACGTGGTCGAAGCTCCGTTGATGTCGACTATATCATTGCCGGCACCCGTCGCAATCTGGGTAACTGATCCCGGAGCGATCGTTCCGGAGATGGTATCGGCGCCATCTCCACCGTCGATCGATCCGCCTGCACCCGCGAGGACAATTGTATCGGCTCCCAAGCCACCGCTGATTTTCGTGTTGATTGCAGTGCTAGTGATCCGGTCGTTGCCTTCGCCGCCGTCGATTTCGGTGCCCGGGGTGCTTGTCGTAAGGTCATCATTCAGCTTGCTTCCGAGCAGTCTTTCGAATGAGCCGTTGAGAGTGAGAAAGCTCCCCGTAAAGACTGGCTGAGCAACCATCCCAGTGTTGGTGCTCAGGTTGAGTGTTACGCCTGCTTGAGCGGCGGACAAGTCGATCGTATCGAGGCCACCAGCCGTATCATTGAGAACGACGGTGCTGAAGTGAACTTCGTAATAATCGGAGTCAACGCCACCAGTCATCGTGTCGTTGCCACCTCCTATGAAGCGATTTTTGCCAGCTCCGCCGACAAGCACGTTCGTACCGATGCCGGCGATGAGAACGTCGTCGCCGGAACCACCCGTCAATATGTCGTCGCCATCTCCGCCGTCGAGAAGCACGCTGCCCGTCGCGGCGGAAGCGTCAATAACGTCGTTCCCAAGGCCGCCAAACACAACGACTTTCTTCGTGACTCCGGCAGCAATGTTGACGTAATCATTTCCGTCAGTTCCCAGGTAGAGAATCTGGTCAGCAGTTCCTGCGGCTGTCGCCACGGCAAGATTGACGACAAAGGGAGTCGATGAAGTCGTTGCGGCCCCAACGATAATGTAGTAATCGACAACGACCGATCCACCGTCACCGTCGGTCACTCGGACTTTCGCATTGGTCAAAGCGTTACGATTGGCTGAAAATTGATTGCTAGTGGAAGGTGCCGAATAGACGCCAGCATTGACGTTGTTGACACTCCATTCGTATCGAAGGTTGGGTACGTCTGCAGCTCCTGGGTCCGATGCAATGGCAGTCAGGTTGATGAGGTTCGCGTTGGCGGGATCCAGCGAACCGCTGACTCGTACCAAAGGATCTGCATTTGAAACAGCGACCGAAAGAGTGCGTGTTGTAATCAGGCCTTGCGAATCCGAAATCGATACGCGAACGTCGTAGCTTCCCTGATTCGATGGGACAAATCGGAAATCCGTCGGCGCGCCGTCCACACCACTCAACTCGGTGTAGGATACCTCTCCAGGCTTCTTCAGTTCCCACTTGTAGTTCAACCCGATCGACTCGCGAGTGTCCACGGCCAACGTGCGGACCGTTACTGCTGTTCCTTCGTAAATGGGACTCGTCGATGGAGAAACAACCGCCATCGAATTGATCGTAGGCGCTGTTCCAAGGACTGCCATCGGTGCGAAAACGGCAAAACCCCTTCGCCCGTCGGCAAGTGTCACTGCCAATTCGATTTGGTAGCTGCCCCCTTGCGATGGAGTGAAGCTAAATGAAGAGGTGCTGGCCGACGCGACCTGAAATCCGGTCGCGTTCCGAGCCTTCCACGCATAGGTGGTCGCACCTGCAGGCACGGTTGCATGGAAGACATAGCTGGAGCCCTCGGCGAAAGGACCTGTGGGAGGAATGATCGCGATTGCAACAGCGCTAGCAATGAATGCCGGGTTGGTTGTGGTGGGCGGACTTGGAATGGGGGGGACGGTTGGAATGGCAGGGATCGGTGGAACTACAGGGATATTTGGGATCGGTGGAACCGCAGGGGGAGTCGGAACGTTTGCCAACAGCGCAAAGCCGCGCTCAGTCGTCCCAATGCCACCGTCGTCGTCGGTTGCGGTGGCCGTCACGATGTAGATTCCAGGTTGTGTCGGCGTGAAACTATAGTTAGCGTTGCTCGCGGAAGTCCCAAATGGGAGTCGATCACGAGTCACTGACCAAACTAATGTTTGTGTATCCGCGGTTCCAGGATCGGTGACCCACGATGTTAGATTGACGGGAACGCCAGTTGTTAACGAAGTCGTGGAAGTCGTGATTCGCACGCGAGGAGCCACGTTTCCGACGACGACTGTTTGCGGCGTTGCGACGACGCTGCTTACCCCATCAGAGATCGTGAGTGCGATGGTGTACGTGCCATTGTCGTCCGGCACAAACTCGACGACGCCACGCGATGGAGTCTTGAACGGATAACTGACCGTCGGGCCGACAGCCGGTGTCTTGCTCACCAACCAATTGAAGATCAATTGTTCGGTTCGATTCAGTTCCGATTCGGGTGCGCGAGCGCGAACCGTTTGTCCCTCGAGTACCGACGTATCCGGAACGATGATCGTGGTCGTTGTTGGCAAACCATTGACTGCCAGTTCACGTGTCAATGAGCGAACGCCGCCGTCTCCATCATCGACCGTCATCGTGGCGTAATAGAAACCACCGGCTGACGGGGTGAAGCTGGTGGTGAGGCTGGTGGAGAGTGGTGCTGAGTAGACAACCGCGCCGGTAGGTGAACCAGATCGCACTTCCCAGGAGTTTCGCAGCACATCCAGTTGGCCTGGATCGCTATTGTTGCTGGTCAAGGTAATTGCATTACCAGCCGCGATGATACTAGGCGCATATTGAAAGCTTGGGGTGGGAGCGACGTTGTACACATTAATCGCGTAAGGCCCGAGCAGACTTTGTGTTCCACTGGAAAGGGTGACTCTTAACGATACGGTATAGACACCTTCATCATCGGGAGTGAATTGAATCCCTCCGTCGTTCTGGGTACCATCGCTTCGCAATTCGAATGCATAGGGCAAGCCATCTTTCTTGACTTCCCACAGGTAACCCGTGACCGGATTGCTTGAGGCAAACGCAGTGAGCGTGATGGGCGTTCCTTCGGGGCTTTGGCTTCGTAAGCCGAGAATAATCGCCGGAGTTGCGAGCAAGCTATTGGAGAGCTGGGATGTGCTGCCATTGCTTCCTGGCCCCGTCAACGTTGCGGATACGTAACCGTTTAATTGACCGACTGGAGGAACAATAGAAAACAGACCAAAGCCGTACACATCCGTCGTCACCGTGGAAGAGGTGACGAATCTATCTGCCTCTGCAGGAACCGGATTTGAAAACAAATCAACCGTATACGTTTGGTTAGATTGCGCATGAACCTCGCCCTGAATCAATGGATTATTGCCAGCGACAAGTTGGGTAACCGTAATCGCGCCTGGAGTTAGAGAAGCCGGATTCAAGCGGATCGGTAGACCACCCATGCCGGCTGAAGCATTGCGACGAAGGATATTTCCTGCGGCTTCAATAAGAAAATTGTCGGAGGTGGAGCCACGGACATCGTTGTCGTTGAACACATTTGAGGGGCTGGCGTTAACAACGCGAATGCCGATTGCATTAGGCAAAACGATACCCAGCGAACTCACACCGATTTTGTTTCCGTTTATGGTGTTTTTGGAAGCACCATCGATCAAAATGCCTGATACGGAATTACCGCTAATGTTGTTGGCCCCGTTGGCTACCACACTGCCGACCGTATTTAGAGTAGCACCGCCTTCAATCAGCACGCCAGTCGAGTTGCCAACCGCCCCCGTCCCTGCAGCGTTGGTGCCAATGTAGTTGCCCGACACCGTGTTCGACGAGGACTGGATCCGCACGCCATTGCGGTTGCCCGAGATCACGTTCCGGGCGGCCGCCGTGGTGCCGCCGATGGTGTTCCCAGTCGAGGCACCAGTCAAGAAGATGCCCTGTGAGATGTTGCCAATTGCGGCGTTACCGGCAGCATTGGTGCCGATCAAGTTCGCGGCGATGAGCGTGTTTGTCGCGCCCTGGACCCGCAGCCCGGTGTCGGTGTTCCCGGAGATGACGTTGCCCGCCCCGGCCGTCGTGCCGCCGACGTTGTTCAAGTTCCCCTGCACCCACACGCCGATGTTGTTCCCGAGGGCGGACGTTCCGACCGCGTTCGTGCCGATGAGGTTGCCGAGGACATGGTTGCCGTCGGCCTGAACAAGAACCCCAATACCCTCGTTGCTGACGACGTTCGTGTTCCCAGAGATGACGTTCCCAGCCCCGCTCGCAGTTCCCCCGATTTTGTTGTTCGTCGCCCCGTTCTCAATCCACACCCCGTACTTCGCGTTTCCAAGCGCCTTGCCAGCGGCATTCAGACCTATGGTGTTGCCTGCGACAGTGTTGTTCGACGTACCGACTCCATCAATCGATACACCGCTGTTACTGTTCCCGCTGATGACATTCCTCGCCCCGGCCGTCGTGCCGCCGATCGTGTTATCATGCGAACCGCTGACCAAGCTGATACCGAATTGATTTGGCCGAGCTAACGTGCCAGTGATGTCTGTGCCGATCAAGTTACTTGCAATCGTGTTTCCGGACCCTGCAACCGCGTAGATTCCAAACCCCGAGTTCCCGGAGATTAAATTCCCGGCACCGGTGCCACCGACAGTCGCGTTGGTCGCGCTTTGGAGATAGATGCCAGCGTTTTGGAAGTTGTTGAGTACCGTCGCCCCGTCGGCTCCTAACCCGACAATGTTGCCCTGGATCACCGCACCTGAAGCAAAAGCAATCACGATCCCGAATTCGTCGGCGGGAAAGCTACCGTTGGCAGCGATCACATTACCAGCGTTGGTGCCGGGTGTCGCTGTCGGCCCACCGATGGTCACGTTCGAGGAAGTCGTATACACCCCTATACGTGTGTTCGGCCGGGCCGCCAGTCCATTCGCTGTCGTACCGATGTAGTTGCCCTGAACGAGCAGACCGTCGGATGTATTATTTGAATAAATACCAAAACTCGCGTTGCCCGAGATGACATTCCGGGCCGCAGCTGTGGTTCCGCCTACGGTGATGTTCCGGTCATCGACAGCGAGGGTGACGCCGTAGGCGCTATTGCCCAAAGACGTACTACCGTCAGCCCCCAGCCCGATGATGTTGCCGGCAACGAGGCTGGTGGCTGGGGTCGGTCCCGCCCCAAGTGTCGAATTGTAGAATATGACGCCAGCCCCTGTATTCCCAGAAATGACATTCCCGGCTCCAGCGACCGTGCCACCGATAGTGTTCCCTGCAGCCTGGACGTCAACCCCACTCCCTAGATTGCCCAAGGCAACGTTCCCGGACAGATCGACACCGATGTAGTTGCCCGCGACAGTATTCGATGGCGCAAACAGATCGACGCCGTCGGCAGTGTTCCCGCTGATGATGTTCCGCGCCCCAAGCGTAGAGCCGCCAATGGTGTTGCCGGTTGCCCCGGATTGGACAAGCACACCAACGGCATTCCCCACCGCTGCGGTTCCGGCCGCGTTCGTGCCGATGTAGTTGCCCAGCACGGTGTTGTTCGAAGTGCCGACGCCGGTGATCTGCACGCCAGCAGACGTGTTCCCGCTTATGATGTTGCGCGCAGCGACGAGGGCTCCTCCGACTGTCGTGCCGGACGATATCGAAAGGAGCACGCCGTACTGGTTGCCCAGGGCGTGCGCGCCAGTTGCATCGACACCGATGTAATTGCCCGCGATGGTCGTCCCGGTCACGCCGGCGCCGGAGATCTCGACCCCGATGCCGGTGAAAAAACCGCCGATAACGTTTCGCGAAACGCCTCCCGGGTCGGTGCCGCCGATGGTCGTATTCGATATCGTATCGCTCAGGTTTGTGGCGATGATTATCCCCAAGGCGCCAAATGCCGCGACAGCGTTGAGGCCGCTGGCGTCGGTGCCGATGTTATTGCCGGCGATGACTGTGCCGCTCGTGCCGTATGTGATCAAAATCCCCGTATCGTAGTTCAGTCCGGCAGCGATCACGTTGCGCTCGCCTAGGTCGTTGATGCCGTCTGCGTTGGTGCCGATGCGAGTGTTGATGGCCCCCTGCAGCCAAATGTTCCGACTCGATGTCGTACCGATCGCCGCCGTGCCGGCCTTGTTGAGGCCGATGTAGTTTCCAGCAATCACGGTACCGGTCGGGCCTCCAGTCCCCTGATCCTGTAAGAAGATGGCTCCCGTTCCCGCGCCGGCGATGATATTGCGTTCGCCACCATCGTTGACGCCGTTGGAGTCGGTGCCGATGATCGTGCCCGCTGCACCGTTGGTTTCGATGATTGGATAGGATTCCGAGGCGTTATAGAGCAGAGCCGTACCCGCAGCGTTTTCGTCGATGATGTTCCCCTGGATTTTGTTGCCAACGGCGGTGCTGCCGTAGATGACAACCTCGCCCAGGTTGCCGCTGATCAGATTGCCGGCTCCGCTTGCACCGCCCCCGATGAAATTCCCGGGAGCGGAGTCGATAGTGACGCCGTTGGTGTTGCCGAGGATCGCGGTTCCGGCCGCGTTCGTACCGATGTAGTTGCCAGCCACTGTATTGTTGTTGGTACCGGCACCCGTAATGATGATGCCGTAGACAGTATTCCCGGAGATGACGTTCCTCGCGCCAACCGTTGTGCCGCCTATCGTGTTGTTAGTCGCCCCATTTAATAAATTTACGCCGGTTACGTTGGGGATAGCGACCCCGCGGCCACCTTGTGATGCAACCTTTTGAATTTCCGTTGGTGTCAACGCGCGGTTGAAGACGCCGATTTCGTCGAGCTGCCCTTTGAACGGCAGGTTTCCACTCGGGTACACGCCGGGTACCAACGCATAGGTGCCGACGAACAGGTCGGGCGTGAACGCCGACGCGTTGTATTGAAGTGCCCCGTTAGCCGCGCTACCGGTGCCAACTTGCACCCCGTCCACGTACAGCTGCACACTGGCCCCGTCGTACACTCCGACGACATGGTGCCAAGCGTTATTCCAAATGCTGCCCCCAGCGTCCGCTGAGAGGGTAAGGCCACTTGCCGCGGACACGTAGAACTGAAGCCCGCCGGTCAGGGTGTAGAAGGCGTAAGAAGCGTTGCCGCCGTTGGCCGGCCCCTTGGCCAGCAGGTAGCTAAGGCCGGTCGGTGCGGTTCCCTTCACCCACAGTTCGACGCTGATAGCCGCCGTAGGGGACAAGGCTGGACTGTCAGGTACCCGGACGTAGTCGCCAACATTTCCAGGGAGGTCGAACGCTTGTCCAACTTTGCCCGCGGTGTAAGAGACGCCACCGTTGAGTGTCCCGTTGTTGCTGCCCGCAGAGTCAGTCGCGGTCCCCTCAGCGCGGAGCCAAGCGGTGTTGTTCGCCTGGGCGACAGGGGCGAGAGCCGAGAAGTCGGTGCCGATGTAGTTTCCCTCGACTTTGTTTCCGGTCGTGGTTGCGCCCGTGATTTTCACCCCATTGCTCGAATTCCCGCTGATGATGTTGCGAGCTGCGGCGATGGTGCCTCCAACAGTATTATTCGAAGCCCCTGCATCGATCAAGATCCCTTCACTATTGGCGATCGCGTTGTCGCCAACTTTGTCGGTGCCGACGTAATTGCCTTCGATTCGATTGTTGCTGACCAACGCTCCACTCAACTCAATTCCGATATTCAACGAACCGATGACATTCTTCGCACTGGACTGAGTTCCGCCAATAAGCGTGTTCGATATTCCGGTGCCGACGTCCGCAACCAATGCGATACCTCCATCGGTATAGTTTGACAGTCCATTTTCTCCAGCCGCATCGAGACCGATGTAGTTGCCCGCTATGGTTGTTCCGGTAGTGGCACCGAAACTCCCACCGGTAAGCAAAATTCCAACAGCACTAATGGCACTTGGAACGATCACGTTTCGTTCGTCGTCATCGCTGGTTCCATTCGAGTCGCTTCCGATGCGAGTGTTCGTCGCTCCTTGAACCCAGATACCCCGTCCGCCGATGCTAAGTGCTGAACCTAACGCGTTGAGCCCCAATCGGTTGCCAGCGATTACGGTTCGATTTGGCGCTGCACCATTATCTTGTAAGAAAATAGCCGCCGTGGATGCAAAGCCGATCAAGTTCCCTTCGGTAGTGTCGTTGGCGTTATTCGAATCGGTTCCAATGAACGTGTCCGTAGCCCCATTTGCAACATACACGCCATAACTTAACGAGGGGACAATGAGGCTCAATCCATCGGCCGTCATACTGATGCGGTTACCTTGAATACGATTGCCCGTTGCACCACTGCCATAAACCGAAACATCGGTTGCATTTCCGCTGATTACATTACCTGCTCCTGGCAACCCACCTCCAACAAAGTTACCTGGCGCGTCCAAAATCGACACACCATTTGAATTTCCAAGGTCGGTCGAACCATCTGCACCTACGCCGATGTAGTTACCAAGGAGTTTGTTGCCAATTGATCCTGGTCCAGAGATATCGACACCATTACCCGAATTTCCACTGATGACGTTTCGAGACACGATCGTCGTGCCTCCGATGGTCGTATCGGTTGCACCGCCAAGATAGATGCCGCCGGCGGCGTTGCCGATAGCGGCGGTGCCAAGCGCGTTCGTCCCTATCCGGTTGCCGGTGATGACGGTACCGTTCACACTGCCAGCGACTCCGCCCGCATTGGCCCCGATGCCGTAGTCGGCGTTACCCGAGATGAGATTATTCGAAACGATCGTGCCCGACGAACGATTGATGTCAACCCCGATGTTGTTATTGGCCTTTGCCACCGTACCGCTAGCATCGGTGCCGATGTAGTTATTTTGGACAGTTACCCCGTTGGCCCCGTTGATGATCAGCACGCCAGACAACTGGAAACGATTGATCGCTAGCCCTTTGATGACACTGCCCGAACCCGACGCGCCACTCACTGCGACGCCGTAAACATTCCCAGCCGAGTCACCGCGGATTTCGATCAGCGGCGTGCCGGCGTAACCTGCCTGGCTCGTCGCATCGATCACGAGTTGTCCGCTAGTGGTCGGCAACCCCGAGAGGGGCGTAATCGTCTGGACCCCGGCGCCCGCTATGTTGAACAGAATGGCATCCGCTCCGGGGGTGAGGTTCGCATCGGTAATCGCTTTGCGAAGGCTATTATTCCCACTGTCATTGGTATTCCGGACGGTATACGCCGAGCCGGTCAGGGTATACGTGGTCGCCCCCGGGCTGCTGGCGAAGACTTTGTAATTGCTGTAACTGGGGAAGTTCTGTGTCGTGAAATCGCCCAACCGACTGGCGAACGACATGATCTGGAACGCTTCGGATTTGTCCGGAATGAAGCCGTTCAGCAGCGAGACGTTCAGGGTGCCAGCAAGGGTGGCCGTGCCACTGACGAGGATCTGGTCGAAGTCGGGCGTGAACGGGTTAGTCCCTTGCACCTCGATGTTGGTGATCGAACCGGCGTTAAGCGTCAGATTGCCGGTGATGTTTAGGATGCCGGGCGATGCCCCCGGCGCGAGGGTGGCGTTGATCAAGTCGACGTTGCCATTGATAGTACCAGTGCCTGCCAATATGCCGCCGGTGAGAGAAGCTTTCAGCAGGGTGCCGCCGGTCAACAGAGTGATGCCTGCCGACTGCGAATAGGCGAGCACTGGGATGCTTCCGCCGACGATCACATTGCCAGCGTTCGACAAGCTGGCCAACGTGTTAAAGCTGCTGCCGGCACCGACTGTCAGACTGCCGGTGCTGCTCACGATCAGCCCGCTGGCTCCGCCGCTCATGGTGGCCCCGACGGTCACGCTCAGGGTGCCGGCCACGGTCAGCCCGCTGGAGATGCCCGGCAGAGCAGAGCTGCCGCTACCGACCAAAGAGACCGTCGCCCCGTTGGCTATGGTACGGATCGTGTTGCCGGCCGGGAAGCTTAGGGTGGAGCCAGACTGGGCCGACCACGTACCGGCCGCCAGCGTGCGGTCGAAAGTCGAGCCGGTGAGTTGGACCACAGTGCCGGTGAGCGACAGGGTGCCGGCCTGCACGTCCACAGTGCCGGTGTTGCTGAAAGCAGTGGCGATACCGTACGTCCCGCCGCTGGTCGTCCGCTGGAGCAGGCCAGCGTTGGTGAACGAGCTGGTGCCGGCCCCGTTGATGGACCCGGTTCCGGTCAGGTTGTACGTCCCAGTGGCCGTGTTCGTGATGGTGGCAGATGAACCAATGTTCATGCCAGCACTGGTAATCGCCGTACCGAGATTTGTAAGACTTCCATTCAGGCTCACCGAGCGGATGGTCAGGCTCGCCCCGACGGCGTTGGTGATGGACGTGCCGACGGCAGTGACGAACGCCCCGGCCGGGGACATGTTCAACGTCCCCTGGTTGGCGAGGGTAACGGTGCCGCCCAGGTTGGCAGTGGCGAAACTGATCGTGCTAGCGTCCAGGGTGCCGGTGTTCGTCCAGGTGCCGGCCCCAGTGACCGTCGCCCCGGACTGCCACAGACTCGACCCAGTGGTGGTTAGCACGGCCGCGGCGGACACGGTCACCGTCAAGGGGTTGCTGTTCAGTTGCAGGTTGGCGAACGAGGCGTTGCCGGTGACGTTCACCGCCCCGGCCTTGAACTCGGTCACGCCAGGCCCGGCGAAAGTCGCCCCGGCCTGGATAGTAGTGGTCCCGCCGCTCAGGCTGAACACCGCCCCAACTGTCACGGACGCAGTGCCGGAGTGTGTGCCGCCGCCAGTCAAAGAGAAATTGGCTCCGACTTGGTTCACAATCACCTGTCCAGAACTGTTGAAGGTGCCCGAAACGCTTCCAGGGCCGCTGGAGACGTACAAGTATCCACCAGCATTCTCGAACGAGCCCCCAACGGTAGTGATCGCAGGGCTGACAGCACCGGATTGATGCGTGTAACTGCCCGTCACAGTATTATTGAAAGTGCTGGTATCGATCACCATCTGCCCCGCACTTTGAATGAAAATCCATTCATTGTTGAAGGTTGCGTTTAGAAGGCTGCGTGAAGAAACGCCGTTGAAATTCCAGGTGCCTTGATTGACGATGCTGGTGGTTGTCAATGCTCTACCAATCGTACCGCTGGACCAAGTACTGGCCGAGCCGATGGGGGTCGTGATTGGGGCATTGCTCGAAAGAGTCGCACCACTAAGATCCAATCCTTGGCTAAAAGTACTGGCGTTGCTGATCGTAATGGTGCCAGAACTAAATGCGATCTTTTCGGATGCAGTGATACTCTTGACCGTTGTCGAGCCTGAAACTGTGATTGTGGGTGTACCAGTTAAATCGGGGACGACAGCATCGTCAGCGGCTGTCGGCAGCGAGTTCGTATCCCAGTTCAGCGCGTCGTTCCAGTTGAACGTACTAGCTCCGCCGTCCCATGTCACCGTTGCAAGGAGCGCTCGTTCCTCGAGCACTTCAAAACGTGGCTGCAAGGATTGTCTAGCCAGGGCCACTCGCAATTCGTGCCTGCAAGACTTGCGTCGAGATGCATTGATCCATGTTTGAATTCGCTTGCGGAAAAACATAGTGGCAGGTTCCGATTCAGAATTAGGCGGGTAATGAGCAATTGATAAGGGGGACTTTTTAGCGAATGATGCGGGTTGAGATTTCTCGGCGCAGCATCACTTCCATAAGAATTGATGCCCACAGGCAAGATCCTCCCAACTGTAGAATTCGGAATTCAATTTCAAAACCACTGAGGTTTTTCGTTAGTGTCGAGAATTTCTCCGAGGTATACATTCCCTTTCCGACACCGACGTGACAGAAAATATTTGGCTCTTCCGCACAATTAGTGGGTGAAACAGTGCTCATTGGGGCCAGCCCCAAACCCCGGAATTTTACGCATAGGGCAAAAAGCAAGCCTGTCA
>JAYVPJ010000203.1:0-42296 GCA_043757445.1 Pirellula sp.
GAATCCATCCTAATCCGGCTTCAAAGATCGCAAACCACTAACCGTCAGCCAACCCAGCCAATCCGTAAAAGTGGCTCAATTCCTGATCGGAATCGACACAACCGGATGCATGGCTTGACGTCGATCAAGCACTTGGGCTTTGTGAACAATAAAATACACAGTATGAGCCTGAGGGGACGCGGGAATCTTGCTGGCACGCGGGTATATGGAGCTGGAAAAGCGAGGCCTGAACTGTTGAGACCACAGTTCTACTTTTGCAACTGTTCTAACCTAGTCGCTGTCCGAACGAAGGACCGAGACAAAGGCTTTTTGAGGGATATTCACGCTACCGAACTGCTTCATTTTTGCCTTGCCCTTCTTTTGCTTTTCGAGAAGCTTGTTCTTTCGCGTCACATCGCCGCCATAAAGTTTTGCGGTCACATCCTTGCGAAAGGGCTGGATGGTCGCTCTCGCAATGATGTCGCCACCAATCGCGCCCTGGATAGGAATCTTGAACTGGTGACGTGGAATTGCTTCGGCCAGTTGTTCACAGTAGTGCAATGCCCGCGTTCTCGATTTGTCGCGGTGAACGAGATAGGAAAGGGCATCGATTGGCTCCTTGTTGACTAGGATATCGACCTTCACGATATCGGTTTTGCGATATTCAATCGGTTCATAGTCGAACGATCCATACCCTCGCGTTATCATCTTCAGTTTACCGTAAAAATCGAACAGGACTTCACCAAGCGGCATCTCGCTTTTGACCTCCACTCGACCTGCGGAGAGATAGTTCATGGTCTGACTGTCTGAGCGATGCTCTCTGCACAGTTCCATGACTGGTCCGACATATCCCTCTGGGATAAGGATCGATGCTTTGATGTAGGGCTCCATGGTGGAGTCGATCATCGTCGGATCTGGCCAGTAACTCGGGTTGTCGACGTCGATCGTTGTGCCGTTTCTCAAACTCAGCTTATACTTTACTGATGGGGCTGAGATGACGAGTCCAAGGTCAAACTCTCGCTGCAAGCGTTCCTGAATCACGTCCAAGTGAAGCAAGCCGAGGAAGCCGCATCGAAATCCAAACCCAAGTGCAGCCGAACTATCTTTTTCAAACGTAAGGGCCGCGTCGTTGATCGCCAATTTTTCCAGCGCCTTCGTGAGGTCTTGGTACTCATCGGTACTCATTGGATAGATCGAAGAAAAGACGACTTGCTTGGCCTTTTTGTAGCCGGGAATGGGCGTTGCGGCTTGACGATTCAGGTGAGTAAGGGTGTCACCGATTTCAATATCCTGAACGCTTTTAACCCCCGCGACGATATAGCCGACCTCCCCGACGCTTAATTGTTTCTTGGGAATGAGTTTCAATTGGTTGTAGCCCAACTCATCCACTTTGTAGTCGCGGCCCGCGTGCATGAAATGGATGGTCTCGCCGGTTTTTAGCGTCCCTTCCATCACGCGAACTTGGAGAATCACACCTCGATAAGTATCAAAGTGGGCATCAAAGACCAGGGCTTTCAGCGGAGCGTCTGGGTCCCCCTGTGGGCACGGCAGCTTGTCGACGATCCCGGCAAGCACATCGTCAATGCCAACGCCCGTTTTCGCGGAAACAGGAATGGCCGCGAATGGATCAAGACCCAGGTCGGCATCAATCTCCTCTCGCACCTTCTCAACGTCGGCGGCCGGAAGATCGATTTTATTGATGACCGGAAGCAGCGTCAAATTGTATTCGAGGGCTAAATAGAGATTGGCGACTGTCTGAGCCTCGACCCCTTGGGAAGCATCGACGACGATCAATGCTCCGTCACAAGCCATCAAAGAACGGCGGACTTCATGCGAAAAGTCCACGTGGCCAGGCGTGTCGATGAGATTGAGGAGGTAGTCTTGGCCATCTTTGGCACGGTAAGAAAGCGTGATCGAATTGCTCTTGATCGTGATGCCACGTTCTCGCTCGATATCCATCGAATCGAGGATCTGGTCGTGAAATTCACGCTGTGTAACGCCGCCACACGCCTGGATCAGTCGATCGGCCAAGGTCGACTTGCCATGATCAATATGGGCAATAATACAAAAGTTCCGAATGTTTTTCATGCGTGGTATTCGTGTTGAAAACGTGCTGGTACTCGAACTCGCCGCTTACTTTGGCCACATGGCAGCGAAAATGAGACCTGTGGTGAGTCCATAGATCACTCCGTCGATTAGATTCGTGCCCAAGGGGCGTTTGAACCATACGTCGTTCGGAATCGAAGAGCACGAGTAGATTAGGATACCGGCAGTTCCAACCAATCGGAAGACCCTTTGGAGACAAAGCATCACGAGAAACGACATTAGGATTCTCCAAGATTTAGGAAAGGCGCTATACAAATGTGCAGTGTAGTTGTTAGCTGATCGGATGGCACGCTCGGAGGCACGAAGGGCGTGTGATGCGTTCGGTGAAGTTGCCAAGCTTCCCACGTCCTTTGAGCGTGCTACTCTGTGGCCTTGCAATGGTTCTACAATGTTCGCTCCGCAACTCGCATTTTGGCGCTGCGGCTGCGCGGGTTTTCGTACGTTTCCGAATCGCTTGGCAGGATTGGCTTTTTGGTCAGGACCTTCAATCGATCGCATTCTCGCATGGCATGCTTCGCGATCCGGTCTTCTAACGAATGGAACGAAATAATAAGCAATCGACCGCCGGGTACAAGGCAATCGGGCAGTCTTTCAATGGCCGTTTTCAAATGTTCCAATTCGTTGTTGACGGCAATACGCAGGGCTTGGAAAGTTCGGGTCGCACTATCGATCCTGCCATGAATTTTTCCCCCCGGAACACATCGATGCACCAGATCCGCCAATTCCTCAGCGGTGCGAAAGGGTGAATGACGGCGACGTTCTACTATGGCTCGCGCGATGCGACGACTGTATCTTTCCTCGCCAAATTGGTAGATGATGTCGGCGAGCTCTTTTTCATCGATCTTAGCCAATAGGTCCGCGGCCGAGATCCCTTCGTCGGTGCAAAAGCGTAGGTCGAGCGTTCCCCCCGCTCGAAAGGAAAAGCCGCGGGTGGTATCCTCCAGTTGGTCGCTCGACAGCCCAAGATCCAATAGAATACAGTCGGCTTTTGGAATAGCATGATCTTCCATCAGTGCTGGTAGCTCGCGATAGGAGCTTTGAATAAGTCGGACTCGACAAGTGGTGCGGCATGCATCGCCTGCCGGTTCCGCAATCGGGGGTAACAGCCGATCGAAGAGCTCCGTTACCCGATCGATTGCACCTGCGTCGCGATCAATTCCGATTAGCAGATCTTGAGGATGCATGGCTCGGATAAGATGCCACGCATGTCCACCGCCACCAAGTGTCCCGTCGACAACCGTACGACTGACGTCGGTTGGTCTTTCTAGACCGGACCATTGCATCACTTCCTGGAGCAGGACTGGAATATGAACGGTAGGAAGAGCCATGCAGTTAACCGATGGAAAAAAAATAGCCGGTCGGCCCGTTCATCTCAAATGACCATCGCAGCATGCACTCCGAGTTTCCGTTCAATCGCGCGGTGCTGGGTCTTAGTGCACTGTTGAGTGTGCGACTTCGTCGTTGAGCTGCATGTCACTAAGAATTGAATAGGCAATCGATCACTGCTTCTGATCCATTGACGGGGTCGAGCCCGTGGCCGCTAGGCTCAACTCCAACCTTTCAATACTTAGCCACACGTCGCTTCGATGGTGAGATGTCACGGGGCTCGACCGGCTTAAGATCTTGTCCTTGCGACGCACTCTACGATACTCGAAACAGTGTCGACTTGGCTACTCTCTTTTCTGTGAACTTTCCTAGGAATCCCCTTTGAATTCAAGGATTTGATATCATTACACCGGCTCATGGTGGTGTTGTAGGCCAATTGCTACTTACCTAAATCGTTTCATTGTTATGACTTAGCGAATTTCGGCCAAAAAATGACACAACTCGTAGCTTCATTGATTTTCTTAATTCTCATCGCGAGCATTGCCGCAACTTATTCTGTCGTCTGGTTGTTCGGACCTGGCCGTTATACACCCTGGGAGCGGGTTTTGTACGCACCGGTCTACGCGATCGCGAGGGTTTTGTGGCGCGTAGAAATAGAATGGCGAGGCGAGCAAGGGGCCGAGATCCAGGCACTTTCTCAGGATGCCCGCAACCGGTTGTTGACAGATCGGATGTCAGGAGGAGCGGTGTTGGTCGCAAATCATCGCTGTTCGGTGGACCCGTTCTTTGTTCAGCTAGTCGGAGGCCGGCGTGTTCATTGGATGGTCGCCGGTGAGTATTTCAGGCACTTTTTGTTTGGACCATTGTTGCGATCGTATCAAGCGATTCCGACCAATCGCGGCGGAGTCGACACTGCATCGACCAAGCGTGCAATTGCGTTAGCAAAGAGTGGCCGATTTGTAGGCATGTTTCCCGAGGGTCGAATCAATAGGAGTGCGAGTCCGTTGCTGACCATTCGGCCTGGCGCGGCGATCGTCGCATTGCGAGCGAATGTTCCGTTGGTTCCGATTTGGATTGAGGGGGCGCCAAAAGGTTGGGAAGTATATAGTGCCTTGTTTATACCGGCAAAGGTTCGAATTGTTGTGGGAACACCGGAGCCCTTTGAAGCAAATGTTCAAGATATTGGGAACGCAACGAATATCGAGAAGGATTCGCAAACTAGTAATGAAGCTGCAGAACTTGGAAAAGCATCGTATGATCGTATTCAGACGCGAAGCGCAGCGGTAGCTTGGCTATCACGAGTGATGGGGAAGTCATTGAGAATGGGCGGACACTCGCCGGACGAAATTGGCATTGCAGGCCGGAGTTGGTTGGATAGTTAAGTTCGATGGTCTACGAAAAATCTTGAGGAGGGCGAAATTCGCCGTGTCGAAAACTAAAATCATATTGGCCGCACTTGTTTGGTTGGTCGTATTGGCGATCGGTGTATCGATTTGGAAACTGGTCATCGATCCTGTTCGAACCAAAAGCAAGACGGAAATCGCGAAACAGCAAGCCGAAGCTACGGTTGCAGCCACGACAGGAACCAGTCTTTTCAGTCAAGAAATATCGTTTGGGCTGGACAGTTTCTCGGGCTACGCGGTCTTTCGAACGGCAGAGTTTCAGAACCAACTTGCCAACCGCGGAATCAGGCTAAAGCTTGTTGACGACGGAGCGGACTACACGGCACGCGCCGCGGCACTTGAGAAAGGGACTTTGCATTTCGCCTTGTTCCCTGCAGATGCGTTGCTAAAGACTTTTTCTAAGCTGGATTACCCGCCCGCAACGATCATCGCGATTATCGATGAGACACGCGGAGCAGATGCCATGTTGGCGTACAAGAAGAAATTTGGAAATGTGGATCGATTGAACTCACCGGACGTGCGATTTGTGTTGGTCGGGGATTCTCCTAGCGAGACGTTGGCTAGGGTAGTGATTCAGGATTTCGGCCTTACTCACATCGCTAAGGACGCGATTGTTTCGCTGGCTTCTCCAGAGAAATTGATCGAACGGTATCGACTTGCGGACCCAACGACGAACGAAGTCTATGTCGTTTGGGAACCATTCGTGAGTCAAATGCTCAAAAACGATGCGTTGCATGTGCTGACCGATAGCTCCAAATTTACTGGCTATATCGTCGACACGTTGGTAGTCAATCGAGACTTTCTGCTCAAGCATGAGCCGGTAACGGAAGTGGTTCTAGAAAGCTATTTTACAACGCTGTTTAACTTTCGAGATGCAGCGAAGCAATCGAAGCTGATGCTGGACGATGCCAAACTGACGAAGTTGACCATCGAGCCTGAGCAGGCCGCCAAAATGGTTCAAGGAATTCAATGGAAGAATACGCAGGAGAACTTCGCGCATTTCGGGTTGCGACCGGGTGCGATCATCCACATTGAGAACATCCTGGATCGCATTTCGAAGGTGTTGGTATCGACGGGTGCCATCCCGAGAGAGCCGGCCGATGGCAAATGGAACCGGCTCTATTTCGACCGGCCTATGAAACAGATTATGTCCCGTAATTTTTATCCTGGAGTTCAATCGGAATCCATTCGCGAAGAATTGGCGCTGAAAGAATTGACCGAACAACAATGGTCGGAACTCGTAAGCGTGGGCACATTGAATGTACCCGAGTTGGTTTTTTCGCGAGGCAGTTCGACTTTGACAGACCGGAGCCAGTTAATTCTGAGAGAGCTTGCCGAGCGGCTTCAAGCTTGGCCGCAATATTACCTGATGATTCGCGGCAATGCCTCCAATTTGGGGGATGTCGAGGCCAACAAGGAGTTAGCTGCTAAACGCGCTTTGGGTGCACTACAATACCTGGAGTCGGCTGGAATTCCGAAACAGCGAATGCGGAAGATTTCTGGCGAAATTACAGGGGAAACGCGAGTAACTTTTGGGGTTGGCGAATTTCCATACTAGGAGCTGACCGACCGGGGGAGCCTACGGCGATCCTATTGCCAACGGTTTTACACTAAAATAACGTGATGCGCGCCCTAATGCCTCGTTCATTGGGGCCAAAAGACTTACCATTTCCTATTCGAGAACAAACCATTGACAGACTTCAGGTCCCGAATCGCTAGTGAACTACTATGGGCTCCCTCAGTGGCTCTACCCTTGGTAGCGGGCGCGTCCGCTTGGCTGATGTCGTGGGCGGTAGGCGGCACGGCAGTCCTCAATATCGCTGGTCTGGCTCTCGTTTTGGGTGGTGTTGGTTGGCTCGCAACCAGAGTGATTTTCTTGACCGACGATGTCGTGGCTAAAATCCTTCGCGACGATGCTGCTAAAGTGATTCAAGCTGAGGAAGACAAATTGGATCAGCTTCAATTTCGTTTAAGGTCCGATCGGGACTATCGAACCAAAGATTATTTGACGCTGCTTCGAACCTGCCGGAGTGAGTTCGAAGAGTTTGCTAGGAAGCCGGGCATCGCTATCCAAAGCCAAGAGATTGTAAAGCAAGTGCGACAGCTTTTTTGGTCGGCAACGGAACAGCTTGAGCAATCGCTGAAACTGCATGCACTCGCTGAACGACTGTCGGGCGAGGAAAAGAAAAAAGTCATTGAACAACGCGAGAACACACTTGGAGAGATCCGAGCGAGCATAGAACACATGCAGTCAGCGGTCAAGCATTACCAAGAGCTGATGAACAAAGAACAGCAGAGCGACTTGGGAAGTCTTCGCGACGAACTGGATGCTTCCTTGCGAGTGGCGAAACGCACCGAAGAGCGTATGCGAGAACTAGAGGGGGCAATCGACTTCGATAAGCTCCTAAAGCAATAGTGTAACAGCACAGTTAGCGGCGCGACTCGTTACGTCGGCTCAGCCGCTTCCCTTTTGAGATCAACTTTTACCATTCCAACTATTTCCATAGTCAACTTACAGGAGTAGAGCTTCGATGTTCAGAGCCATTGGTCGTTTCTTTCGTGCAATCGGATACATGTTTACAGGCAAAGTGAATTCAGCTGCCGATTCGATGAGCAACAACCCAACCGTCATTTCGGCGACCTTCGACAAGATTATCCAAGAAAAAAAGAAGCGACTCAATGAGTACAAAGACGCAATCAGCGCTATGATCGCTCAGGAGGAGAGCAAGAAAGACAAACTCTCGAGTCTGACCGAAGAAATTCAAAAACTGGAGAAGCTCAAGTCCGGCGCCGCTGCCCGCGCCAAACAAATCGCCGACAAATACAACGGAGATGCGACCGCCGTCAGAAACGACCCGGAATATCTGAAGTGCCAATCCGCGTTCAAGGATTTTACCAGCACGCTCGTTGAAAAACAGCAGCGAGCAACTGAAATTGACGCGGACTTAAAACAGCTAATGACAAACGTCAACGGACACAAGAGTCAGATCCAATCTTTGATGCGAGATCTGGATAAGCTCAAGGAAGAAAAGCACGATGCGGTTGCCGATATCCTTTCCGCGACCGAAGAAAAGCAAATTGCGGACATGGTCAACGGTATCTCCAACGACAAGACGAACGAAGAGCTGCATCGATTGCGAGAATTGCGTCAGAAAGCTAGCGCCAATGCCAGGATTTCGCGAGAGCTAGCCGGAATGGACAACAAGAAAGCTGAGTCTGAATTCATGGAGTATGCACAGAAGAGCGCTGCGGACGACGAGTTCGATGCGCTTATCGGTATCTCCGCCAAAAAAGATGCGCCCGAGTCGACCTCGAAAGAGGCCAAGATCCCTGAGGCTTAAGAATCCGCAAAACTCGGGCGATCGCCCTAGCCGTAGAACTTACTATCCAACGCTCGAACGAAGGTAAACGACGATGAAACCAATAAACTCCCTGCGATCGATTTCGCTATTGACGATAGCGTTTGCGTTGGTTGGATGTGAGTCCAAACCGGCGGAGAAGGCTGAGGCAGGAACGGGCACTGCCGCAAAACCAGGAGCTGCACCTAAGTTCTTGTTGGCATGGAGCGAGTACCCTTCGTGGAGCATTTTTGGTGTCGCCAGCGACGTCGGCTTGATCGATGGCGAGCCAGGAAAAATGGGCACGATTGAGAAGAAGTACAATGTCGACATTGAATTAAAGTTGGTGGATTACGATAGCTGTATTACCCTCTACGGCAATTCTCAAGCAGACGCGGTTTGTATTACCAACATCGACATTCTTGGTCCCGCCGCATCGCGTAGGAGCGTAGCCATCTTGCCCACATCGACCTCCAACGGTGCGGATGCATGTATCGCTGCTGGAATCGATTCGATCGATGGCTTAGCAGGAAAAGTCACTCGCGGATTGGAAAAAAGCGTATCGCAGTACTGTTTTGACCGCTGCCTAGTAAAAGCCGGAAAGGACCCGGCTAAATTCCCATTCTCTCAAATGGATCCAGAAAAGGCCGCGCAAGCATTCCAAGGGAAAACCGACAACATCCAATCCATCATGGTTTGGAATCCGTTTGTCATGCAATCTTTGGCCAAACGCCCTGATGCTAAGGTCCTGTTCGATTCGACTAGCATTCCAGAAGAGATTATCGACATGGTAGTGGTGGGAGCCGATTCTCTCAAAAAGCCAGGTGGTAAAGAGTTTGCCAATGCAATTCTAGAAACTTTTTATGCGATGAACAAACGGATGGCAGACCCGGCCACCGCCGATAAGACCTTGATCGGTATCGGTGCTAAGTTTGCCCAACTGGAACTGGCCGACATGAAGAAAGTCGTCACACAGACGCGTTTCTTTGGAGACCCGAAAGAAGCTGTTGAGCTTTTGGCCAGCGATAAATTCCGAAAGGAAACCATGCCCACTGTAAGCAAGTTTTGCGAAAAATATGGTTTGACCCCTAAGCCTACTTCTATCTCGTTTGGCACAGGTCTAGGTATGGTGGATTTCGACGATTCGTTCTTGAAGGGAGTAAAGTAGCTCTGCGACCTATTGGCCGGTAGCAAAGTAAGATGTTGCACCAGTTGTGCGATCGTGACGTGTTTCACTAGCGGGTAGGGCGTGCCAGCTAAATATTAATTACGGGTCGCGATCCACATTACGTTTCGGTAATTTTGACTCAAGTTTGCGGTTTAATAATGCATGCACTTTTGTCGCAAAGAGATTGAATGGACTCAAATCCGTAAGAAAAAACACTGGCTGCGAAACTTCTTTTCCGTGCGAGTGTTTGCCTTGGTGGACGCCCCCGTTCCTAACTTCGGTGGCATAAATCATTCTCTAATTTTGAGACCCATTTGAGCTCGTCTACCGTAATACCCGCGTTAGTCGTTTCTCTGATCGCAAGCATATTGCTGCTGGCTCGAGGTGTGTGGCGTATTGGGTTTGGAACAAAAAGGCACAAGTGGATTGAGGCGTTTTACTCGGTCCTGTCTATTGGTGCTGTTTGTTTCATCGCGATTGATTTGATTCATCAGTCTCGGTCCCTTTTGTCAACTCATTTCGAAATCTATGCTGACGTCGGTTGTTTGCTACTGTGCATTTTGATGACCTTTTTTGTGTTTCGTACCTGCACTTTGCATGGGTCCGCTGGAGCATTGCGCCGTAGCACGCACTCATGGTTACTGATCGTGGTCGCCGTGTTCATGACCAGCTGGACCTATCACCGGATTATGGTTCGGAGCTTAGGACGCGACTTTTTAGGGGCCGCAGAAGTCCTTCCTGGCGTGCTAGAACAGGATAGCTTTTATGTGGCAACGACCGATGCGGGTGCTTGTATTCAGCTTTATCGACTCGAGACGAGCGATCGCCAATTCGAAGAATATTCAGCATCGTTAGAAGACAAGCAAAATGGTTTCAGTCATTTAGGAATCCTTAGGCATGACGCCGACAAAATGGCCAACTGTCATGGATGGGTGTTCACCGCCGGTCGATTCCTTTTGAAGGGGACGGATGTGGAGAGAATTCTTTGCGATAACAATTATTATAACGTGACCGATCCGAAGCCCGGCGACATCGTGATCTATCGCAACGAGGCTGGAGGCATTTTGCATACGGCCCTGGTACAAGGTGTACTGATTGACGGAAATACGATTGTGGAAAGCAAGTGGGGAATCGATCAAAGATATCTGCATCTTCCCGCGAATCAGCCTTATTCCCAGTATTACGATTACTATCGCACGACTCGGCCGAACCATCTTATTACTGTTCGCGAATCAACTCTGAACGACGACTAGCCCGTAGCATGGCCCCCTGGGCCGTGCGCCATTCAGCAAGCTTGAGTTGCATTGGCTTTCGACGAAATCCGTCAAGAATGGATTACGCATGAATAATCGGTGGCGAAGTTGGACCAGCCTGTCGTTGTTCAAAAACGGACAGGCTGGAAGCCTATCCTACTTTGACAGGCTGGAAGCCTATCCCACTTCACGAACTGCGACGACTAGTAGCTACTTACTTAGCTAATCGTTTTGATCGACGACCGCGAACGGTTACATAAGAAAGGCCAACGACGCCCGCTATTGACATTAACGCAATGGATGATGGCTCAGGAACAGCGGCGACGATGGTTCCGCTCCAATTTTCAACTCGACCTGTTCCTCCGGTCGTCTGAAATGCAACAGGAATAGTTAGAGTACTACCATTCCAAGAAACGAGGGAAGCAGATGTGTTGAGTCCGTTGGAGCCCGTAAGGCCTGCGGTTCCCGGAGCCGCCGCGGCTGGCGTAATGCTAAAATCGAGAAAACCAGAAGTGAAATTCATAGTAGCCGCAGTAAGTACGCCGCCATTTTGGGCTGTACCAGAGTTGATATCGAGAACGAGGCCCCTGTAGACTCCAAGAACCGTCAAAATCGCGCCGCCCGCCAATGGAACCGGTCCTGTGGCGTTGACTGCATAATTCCCAAGTTCAGTTAATGGCAGATTATTGATATTGGGAAACGGGTTATTGTAAGTCCCGCTATTGTTGAAACTGATGGCGCTACCTGGAGCAAACGTAAACACACCCGCAGTCAAGTCGGCTTTGACCGTCCCAGCCAAAAACGTTGAAAGGGAAGTGGCAGTTTGACCGGCGTAGACAGCACCATTGGTTGGCGGCGGTCCATTATTGCCACCAACTTGACCGGCGAGTGTAACGCTGCTGAGCAACGAATTCACATTGAGCGTAACCATGTCGGCCCGCACGTTGGCAGAAACAAAAACAGACGCAAGGGCGACGATGGCGGACCATCGATGGGAAAGGCGAAGAATACTCATGGTTTGTCCCGACTTGTAAGCGAATCCACTTAGAAACGAAGCTTGGCAACCTTGATGTTAATTGCCCGAACAATCTTTATCAAGAAAATCCGGATTTTCCTTGCGGTCTCTGCAGCCCATGCCGATTGAATGACTAAACATCGACTCGGCCGTTTCGAATTTTGCCACTTCGGCATGAGCGACCGTCTTGGCCTTCGGCCCGCGTGTTTCAACCAGCGAATATTGGGCAGAAAAATGTTAGGTGAAAAATGGGGCGTTGAATGGATCTTTTGGATCGGCCAACCTAGCCGCAAAGCATAACAATCCACAGGACAAGCCTTTGGTATTCGAATCCTGCAGGCCCTTGTGCTGCGGATCGTTCAGGCTTTCTGGCTACATCCCGCAGGCCTTAGAATTATCGGAGCTAGAACTGTGACTAACCCTTGCCGACGAGAGTGGCGGTCTCTTCGATCGCGTCCGCCCAGTCTGGATCCAAGTCGTCTATGACCTCATCGTCGACGACCACCAATATTCGCTTCGAACCTAATAGCCCTTGAGGATTCAAGCTGTAATAGCGATCCAAATAATTGGGGTGCTGATAGCAAGCTGCAAGCAACTGTTCAACGCATTGGCTAGTTACCTGAGTCGGATCACCCGATGGCTCCAAGATCACTTGCATGGAGGAGTGCGGACAATCTCGAAGTACATGCGAGATCGTTTTTTGCATTACTTCTACATGCTTGTCAAAACGCTCTGCCGTAAACCATAAAGTCAAGGCTTGGGCTCGCTTGCCTGCAGGTGGCAATTCTGG
Organism: Pirellula sp.; assembly: GCA_043757445.1. Classification (GTDB taxonomy): domain Bacteria; phylum Planctomycetota; class Planctomycetia; order Pirellulales; family Pirellulaceae; genus JBKCUI01. The sequence goes on from JAYVPJ010000203.1 coordinate 12,379, forward strand.
CAATCCTACATCCAAATCTATTTTCACGCATTCAACGATGCTGCACGACGGATCGAAGACCAGCTTGGGATCCGAAAATGGGTCCCATTCGGTGTCAAAAACTTCCTGGGCGTCCGCCATCAATTCATAGAGATCGCTGGATTGAAGAGTTGGTGTTTCCAACACATAGTACGGTGGCCTTGGCTGGAAACGCAGACCCAGTTGCTCCGCCTCGGAACGAAACGCGGTGCCGGGCAATATCGCAAGGTTAAACACTTGTGTGGAGGTAAACAACTTGTTGGCTGACAGATACTCGAACCCTCGTCGCACCGAGGTAGCCGTGTCTCCTGGTAGACCGATAATCAAATCGACCTTAACGCAAATCCCCGCGTCCATCAATGCAGACACGCCCTTCTCGAACGCCTTCATGTTGTTGCGTCGATCCATCAAACCTTGAGTTTTCGGATCGATCGACTGCAAGCCGATTTCAACTTCGGTAAAATTCGCTGCTCGCAACAACTCGGCCGTCTCCGGCTTGATCCCTTCCGCTCTCAATTCGCCGAAATAGGTAAACTGCCGATCATGGTTCTCTCTCGCCAACAACCTCAAAAATCCATCGAAGTCTTTGCGTTGATTCAAAGTTGGGTCGAGCAATACCACTTCGGTACAACCGGCTTCACGGGCATGTTTAAGATTGGCGATGATCTTCTCATCGCTGACGAAGTACAGCGAATCGTAGCTTTTCGGGTAGTAGCAAAACTTGCACTTGAAAACGCAGCCGCGGATTGTCTCCAGCAACAGCATGCGCTCGTCTGCGGCGTTCAGAATGCCTTGCAGATATGGGGACGAGACATCGTCCAAGTTGGCGATCGGTTTTCGAAAGAGGGGGATTTGTGGATTGGTCGCTCGCCAAAGCCCCGGTATCATCCGACGACCCTCTTCGCCCTCGAGCATCGCTTCCAGCAGCTCGCTAAATGTTTGTTCACCTTCGCCGACCGCTGCGTAATCAACCCAACCGGAGGCAAACACCCAAGCATTGTCGTTCGTAATTTCGGGGCCGCCCAAGACAATTAGGATCTTAGGTCGTAGTTGCTTGAGTTGCGACGCGATCCAAAGCGTCCGATCGATGTTCCAAAGATAGCACGAGAAGCCCACAATGTCCGGATCGCGCGCGAGAATCTCCTCGACGATTCCGATATCCGAGTGGTAGTTGCAAATCTTTGGTGGCAGGATCTCGAATTGAAAATATTGATCCAAGCCGCGACTGCGGGCATGCAGAATGAGGTAGCCTGCCGCCAATGGGACATTGCCAGCGATCGGAGCAGGACCTGCGGGAGGTATCGGTAGCTGCACGAACAAGACAGAGCGTGTCCGGGAGTGGGCAAGTCGGTTCAAGAGCTGATTTCTGAATACTGTTGAATCAAATCGTTTGTCAAGGCTATATTAAACCTCAATCGCGACGGTTTAGCGATAGAAGAATGGAGAAGACTCATTTCTACATTTTCTTTGTATGAAGTCTTGTTCGCAACCAAATCTCGGCATGGCTGACAAGCAAACGCTGCACGTAAGAGTTCTCTTCGCTACAATTGTGTGCCAACTCACTTCAAATTTCTCGAAACATCGCTGCAAGCAAAATGATTTTTAAACGCTTATTTTCCTGGTCCATTATCGGCACTCTCTTTTTTTCAGCCTGCGATGTTCCCAAACCAGCACCTGGGTCTGGCAACAAGACCGTCGTCGAACAGTCGCTCAACAAGGACCAATCCAGCACCGCCGCTCAGGTTATCAACGAGACCAAACCCTCCTCAGCTAAGCCTCTTAGCAGGGAAAAAGTTTCCTTGCTACTCAATTGGTATCCTGAAGCCGAGCACGGCGGATTCTACGCAGCGCAGGTCCACGGCATCTATGAAAAATTTGGACTCGAGGTCGAGATTCTTCCGGGAGGCAAGACAACTCTCGTGCCACAACAGTTGGCTTTGGGGCGCGTTCCGTTTGGAGTCGCCAACGCAGACGATGTGCTTATCGCCCGGAGCCAAGAGGTGCCTTTAGTCGCCCTGATGGCTCCTATTCAAAACGGCCCGCGCTGCATCATGGTACGAAAGGATTCGGGAATTACGACTTTTGCAGGGCTCAAAAACATGAAACTGCAGATAGACGCTTCACGCCCTTACGTACCATTTTTGAAAAGCAAAGGATTTCTAACACAAGGAATAGATGTAGTTCCCTATTTTGGATCGGTCGCTGCGCTTGTGGCAGAAAAAGGGGTTGGAAGCCAAGGATACAGTTTCAGCGAACCCTTTACGGCGAGACAGCAAGGAGTCGAAGTGGTGGAACTCATGATGTCGGAAATCGGATATAACCCGTACGCAAGCCTCCTCGTCGCAACAGAAAACCAAGTGGAAAAGCACGGTGATGTTTGCAAACGAATGGTGCAAGCTAGTATTGAGGGTTGGAAAAAGTACTTGGAGTCTCCAAAGCAGTCGAATGACGTGATCTTGTCAAAAAACAAGCAAGGCTTGGAAAAGAATGCGTTGGAATTTGGAGTGGAAGCGCTCAAGTCACTTTGCATTCCAATGGGAACGGACGATTCCGTAGTCGGCTCCATGTCGGCTGAGCGATGGAATGCACTGTCCGAGACGCTGGCGTCGCTTAAAATAATCGACCCGGCCAAAGCGTCGGTTGAAAAGGCGTATACCCTTCGATTTTTGAGTCGCTAGTAGCGACTCGACATACTTGTCCAGTGAAATTAATCGAACGGTTGAAATCTTGAAAATCCTTTTGGACGAGCAGCAGATTGGTGAGGGAATCGATCTCTTGGCTTCGCGACTCAAAAACCACTACAAAGACAGCCCAATTACCATTGTCGCGATCATGACTGGGAGCTTAGTCATGTTGGCGGACTTGATACGTCGACTAGAAATGCCTGTTTGCATTAGCTTGATTCAAGCGAGCTCGTACCGTGGCGGGACTCAATCCGGCGATATGTATATTCAAGATCATATGATGCTGGATATTACCGGTCGCGATGTTTTACTCATCGACGATATTTTTGACACAGGCAGGACTTTGGTCGAAGTCACGCAAAGGCTTTCGGCAATGCAACCAAAGTCGATTCGCACGGCCGTATTCTTAAACAAGTTGGGGCAAAGCGTTGTGACCGCTGTACCTGACTTCGTCGTTTTCGAAATACCAAATGAATTCGTGGTTGGGTACGGACTAGACTACCAAGATCTTTACCGCAATCTACCCTATGTTGGTGTGCTTGAAGATTCGGATTTACAGAATCACATGACCGCATAACACAAGCTGCCACACTTCATATATGTCAGGCCCCAAGGTACTCGTCATCGCACGTCGTTTTTGGCCGTTTACGGATGATAGTTGCCTACGTCTTATGCACCAATGTACCGCGCTCACCAGGGCGGGCGCGAAGCTAACCATTTTGACAGCGCGTTGGCATTCGAGTTGGCCGGCGTATTCACTCTGTCGAGAAGTGCCGGTTCATCGGATTTTGCCGGCCCCAAACACGAATTGGAATGAGAGCCATTTCCAAAAAAACATCGTTCATTGGATTAATAAGTCTGCCAAGGAGTATGACTGCATCTACGTCGATCGAGCCGATAGTCTGATTTCGTTTTTGCAAAGTAAAGGTAAGAAATGGAACCTCCCAACCATTGCGCGCTTCGCACCTGAAGACGCTGGTTTCGGATTGTCGACCGGTCAAAAGATATCGCAGATCGCGATGGCAGATACTTGTCGCCGTTGTACTCGAGTTGTCTGTCCAACTCCCAACTCGCATCGATTGGTTGTCTCCCAAGGAATAAGCGAATCTCAAATTGTGAGAATAGCGGACATTGCCTGGGAGCCCGTCATGCGATCCGCAGAACTGCGAAGCATGGCAGCCAACGCTTTGTTTGATACAAGCAGCGATTTTCTCATTCCAGCCCGGACGGAACTTCTCCTCCACCTTGGACTCTCGGAAACAATTCCCCTTTGCCAGGCGCTCCAAGTAGTCTGCGACTTACTAGATGCCGGAGTTTCCCTGAGAATGTGGGTGGTTGGTTCTGGAGTTGAACTAAGCGGCTTATATGATCTGATCAAGTCAAGGGGCTGGCATCGAGAGATAATGTTGTTTGATGGATTCGATGATTTGCAGGAATTGATTCGTGTCGCAGACTGCTGTATCGTTTCCAATCCCAAGGAAGCGATTCAATACACGATACCACTACTGGCCAGCGCTGGACTGCCCATAATTGTTGCAGACAATCAAGACTGTCGAGCCTGGTTGCCAAATGCCAGTCATTTTCAACTGTACTCGTCGGAACAAGACCTAGCCCACAAGCTTCAAGACTTTATCGCTAACCGGGATTCGTGGACGTCGGCGGCCAACTCCCTACGTCAGGGCTTGCGTCGAACCAAGTCCAGCGACGAATGCGTTCAGCAATGGATGTCCCTATTTCGCGACTCTGTCCTCGGACGTAAAGTATGAAACTGCGAATTTGCTTAATCATCCCAACGTTGGACCAAGGTGGAGCGGAAAAGCAACTTTCGCTGCTGGCTCGCGGTTTGGATCGCAACAACTTTGATGTCCACGTGATCGTGCTAACTCGAACCGGGCCACGTGAATCGGAGCTTGTTGATAGCGGCATCCCGGTACACCACATTCATAAAAAAGCCAAGCTGGATCCGTTTGCATGGTTGCGGTTGAGGAAACTCCTAAAACAACTGAAGCCGGATGTTGTACACACCTGGCTCTTCGCTGCGAACGCGTATGGCCGAACAGCCGCTCTTTCCGCCAAAATACGGGTGATTTTAGGGTCGGAGAGATCGGTTGACCTGTGGAAAAACCCCTTCCAATTTTGGATCGATGGCTTTATCGCCAAGCGGACGCAAGGCATAACAGTCAATTGCCAAGGAACCATTGAATTCTACAGTCGGCATGGCCTCGACCCAAAAACGTTTCACTTGATTCCAAACGCTATTGAGCCATCCAAACCGAGCCAATTGAATCGTGCGCAAGCCTGCGAGAGGATGGGGGTTCAAGTTGAGAAGAAAATTATTGTTTCCATAGGCAGACTTTGGGCACAAAAAGGATACAAGGATTTGTTGTGGGCCGCAGAATTGCTGAGGGTCATGCGAGACGATATTTGCTACGTGATCATCGGCGACGGTCCAGACCGCGAGAGACTTGAACTCTACCGTGACAACATCCGAGGCGCATCGCAAATTTTTTTTCTCGGTCATCGCATGGATGCTCACGAACTGTTGCCCCATTGTGAAATCCTATGGAATGGTAGTTTGCACGAAGGGCAGTCCAATGTTATTTTAGAAGCGATGCAATCGGGTGTCGTGGTGGTCGCCTCGGATATCCCGGGAAATCGGGAATTGATCCAACACGATTGCACCGGCCTACTCTATCCCGTCGGCAACGTGGACGATCTGACGCGGTACTCCAACCAACTACTAAATGAGGAACCGCGACGGAAAAAAATGACCGCCGACGCAAGGCAGCAAGTACAGCACGAGCATTCGGTCGAGCAGATGATTTCTCTCCACGCAAATTTATATCGAGCAAAGGTTTCCGATCGATGAATAACTTGACTTGTTTTGAGCCCCGGATTGGCGTTCGCAGTCTGAATTTGCAATTGCCAGACAATGCGGCCGAGCTTCGTGTATCCGGTGTTCCTACTGATAAGCCCATCGCAGATTTGATAGCCGGCGCGTTCGATGAGCCTATTGAATTTCCGCCGTTGCCGCTCGCACTCATCGATGACGACCATATTGCAATCGCCATCGAAGACGGTGTGCCGGAGGCAAATGGAATCGTCTGTGCAGTAGTTCGATATTTGATCCAGCATGGAACCCGACAGGAAATGATTTCGGTCGTTCTCGGATCGGACAACCAGGACTGGCGGGATCGACTAGTTGCCGAATTGCGGGCTCAGGAGCTGGGCGATATCAAAGTGGTCCATCATGAGCCGACTCACCACGATTCGCATGGCTATATCGCAGCGAGCGAATCCGCGGATCCGATCTATATTCAACGGGACTTAGTCGAAGCCGAGGTGGTTCTGCCGATCTATTGCGTCCGTACCCCGGATTCGCCCAGTGCGAGCGACAAATACGGGATATCCCCCAGTTTTGCCGATGCCTCAACGCAACACCGCTGGAATTTGGCTTGGCTGGACGACAATTCGCACCATTTGCATTTGCAGGAAAAATTAAGCCATGAAATTGGATGGCTGATGGGTGTTCAGTTCGCCGTTGCAGTGGTGCCCGCCTGTGATGGTTCGGTCGCTGCGATTCTTGGCGGCAGTCCAGATCCCGTTTTTCGTCAGGCTTCCAACAAAGTCCGACCTCTTTGCAACTCGCAAGTAGCTGAGCATTCATTAGCGGTCGCGTTTGTCGAAGGAGATTGGACACAACAATCCTGGATGAATGTCGCGCGAGCCGCCGCACATGCTGATATGCAGCTGGACAATCATGGGAGCATTGTCATTTGCACCGATCTAAAGCACTTGTCGGCTGGGATCCTGCAACTGGGCTCGGACGAACCCGAGGACAAACTACAACGACATTTATTGAAAAGTGATTTGGAGGACGCCTTTGCGGCGGCGGTGCTCAGCTCTATTCGAAGCAGACGCAGCATCTACTTGATGTCGCAACTGAAATCCAATCAAGTGGAAGGCCTTGGATTGGCCTATATTGATAGTCCAGCAGATATCGAGCGACTCTGCCGAGAAGCCGATTCGGTTTGCGTCATGCGATCCTCTCAATTCTAACGCGTTAAGCAGTAGCATGGCCCCCTGGGCCGTGCGTTTGGAAGCATTGCCCACTGGGGGGCAGCGCTTTGAAGTATCTGATGCTGCATTTGCAGTGCAAAGTCACTCTCGGCAAGAGTGATCTACGGGATCGCAAAAAACCCTCAGACTTTCATCCGAGGGTTTTTCATTATTTCGACAGGCTGAGCTGCAGGAGTTGGTTTACCGTAGCTTGGGCCTCTGGCCCGAGTTTCGCACGGCCCAGGGGGCCATGCTACTCACGGCCCAGGGGGCCATGCTACTGGTAGATTTCAGTCTACCGCTCACCTAAGAACTTTTACGGCCTTACAACTACGCCGAGTGCTTCTTCTTCTTCTTCCGGAATGATGATTCGCGGTGTTACGGTCATCATAAGCGTGTTGGTTTCTCGCCCAATCGCATTGTTCTTGAACAAGCGGCTTAGGTAAGGAATCTTGCTAAGTATCGGAGTACCGCGTTCGCTTCGTCCTTCTCGAAGGCGTTTGATGCCACCTAAGAGTATGGTTCCACCATCCGGGACACTTACCGTGGTTTGCACGCTTGTTGTTCCGAGGGTAGGTTGTTGCACCGTGGTGCCTTCGATAATGTCTGCTTCATTGTTTCGTACACGCGTTGGAGCACCACTCGGACTGAGGATACTCGTACCGGTTTGAGTACTTCGTCGACCTTGGAACGTAAACTGACGGTCTGCGGATTCAATTCGAGTGAATTGCGGCACCAGCGTCAATCTGACGAATCGCTTATCCTGGGACACAACCGATTGCACGTTCATTTGAGTTCCTTCATTCAGAACGACAACGATGGGTCGTTGCGCGACTGCGAAGTCTCCAACCACCGGTTCGAAGGAGACCACAAATGGGCGCTGCGATTGGTCCGTGATACTCGCCGTCTGGCCATCGAACATCGTTACCTTAGGTGCGTTCAAGACGTTCGTACGACTGTTTCCCTGAACGGCTTGGAGGAAGAAGAACAGCTCCAAGTCACTTAGGATTGCTAACCCAACTTGAGTTCCAGCGTCACCCGTATCAGGATTGCCGAAAGGTGGCGTAACCCCGAAGTTGTTTCGAATTTGGAAGTCCAAATCGGAGGTAAAGGCTGGACCGGTCGAACCTACTCCGCTCGAAAGTCCAACTGCAACGCTGGGGCTTCCTTGCTGTCTCGAAGGCGTGGTCGTTCGGTTTAGCTTATCCCGAATATTGAAGTCGAAATCGAGACCAATGCGTTCGAAGAACGTGTCAGAAAGTTGAATAAACCGAACTTCGATGGTGACCTGCAAGTTTTGTAGAGCACGTAACGACTTCAGCAAATTTGCAATCGCTTCGTGCGTTTCCTGAGGTGCTGTGACCACCAGGCTAAGGTTTTGTCGGAACTCTCGCATCGACGCGTTTCCACCGGCTGCTTGCCATTCATTCGGTGAAATCGTGCTCTCGATCAGCCCGATCAGCTCTTGGTAGTTGGCCATCGAAGCCCCACCCAGTCCCTGAGGGTTGTACAGTTGGCCTCCAGCCATCGAGCCGGCTAGCGCTCCAGGCGACAAGCCCGTTAGGCCACCCATCGAATTCATTTGAGCTAGAACCGATGAGTTTGGATCAACACTTGCGATGCGACTCGCAGCGACGCCAGCTACGTTTGGATCTGGTACGCTTGCGGAAGCCATATGCGTTTGGGCTTGATAGGCAGCTTGTAGTGCACCTGCCATCCCAGTGTTATAGTCCGACACAAAGTTTGGGATTGGAATTACCAAGTCCTTCACGTTGTAGGTTTTACGCTTCAGCTCCTGCTTGCTGAATCGACTACTTTCGATCGTTAGAACTTCATTCTTGACCTCATACTTGAGATTCAACTGAGATAGAATGAGGTTGAGAGCACTCTTGAGTTGAATGGAGTTGCCTTTCAAATCAAGCGTCACTGGCTGATCGATCGTAATGCCTTCGGTTTTGATGGAAAGATCATCGATAACGATTGGAATACCCGTCATCTCAGAAATCGTATTCATCGCGTCCGCCAGCGGTCTTCGATCAAAGCTGGCCGAGAATGGCTGACCAAGAATTTCTCGGATTTTTTTCTCTGCGGGCAGCATGCGAATGTCATCTTTCAACATTCTGTTTCGAGTCAGCCTAGTCCACTCCGTGGCCGTCGGCCAAGTCAATGAAGTCTCGCCGTCATATGGCGTAGAGGCATTCTCAATACTGTTAAAGTGATCGACCCAGTTCTCTTCTTTCTTCTCTTTGATTGCCCATTGTTCTTCAACTCTACGTTGGATTTTCGCTTTGTTGTAAAGGACGGCAGCGATCTCACTATCCGGCATGATATCGCGAACCTTTTTGGACACTTCCTCTGCCTCGGCGTAGCGACCGGCCTGCGTCAAGTCATTGTACTGATCAACCAACGTTTGAACTTGCAGGTCGTTTTTGGACAGAGTGGCTGCTTCCAGTCGGATTCTATCTTCGATTTGCTTGTTGCGTTGATCCAGCTGAATCATGGACTTATTTTGTTCGGCCCAATCCTCCATGTGGCCAGTGACGCGATCGACCATCGCAAGAAGGTTCTTGCGCTGAGCCCCATCGATTTCAGCTTGAGAGACGCGTAGTCGCAGTCCCTTCAGTTTGTCCAGAGCTTCCATCGGCTTGTTGGCTTGTGCCATCTTTTCCGCGTCGGCGATCTCCCCCGAAACTTCGGCAAACCATTTTTGGCGTTTGACTTGGTTCTCTCGCCCCTCGGCGCTAAGAGCCCCAATTGTCTCAGGCGCACCGCCACTAAGCTGCAGCTGCGTTAGTTTGTCTTTAAGCTGCGCTCGTAAGCCCGGATCGAGATCCGCCTCTTTTTGCCAAGCGGATTTGAAGAAGCCCAAGGCCGCTTCCTTCTTCCCAGCCGAAAGTGCCGCAATGCCCTTCTGATATAGTTCTTCACCGGTGCTAATGGAGGAAGTGGGACTTGCGTCGTATTGCGAAAGGACACCGCTAGCTGGCGCAACTCGCGACGTGTCTGTCTGTGGTAGATAGATGCCCGGTTGGACGCTATTCGCCGCGCCGAATGGTGAGGATTGTCCGGTAGCGATTTGAACGTTTTCCGTAGGTAAACTCGCTGCCGCCGTAGACACTCCAGCAGACGCACCACCGCGGAGTCTTTCTGCTCGGTCGACTTGCAACGCGACGTCCCAGGGCTTGAGTTGGCCGGGGCCAAAATCGCTGTCTTGAACTCGAAGCGAATTCGCTTTTTGAATCAACTGGCGGGCGCTCACGGTGTCGCCTCGATCCAATGCCAACTTTGCTTCAGCAGCAAGCCCAATGGCTTGGTCGCGAAGCGGATTGGCAAGACCCACAGGCTGCTTTGCAACTTGCGGCATTGCCGAAGGCATCGCAGGTGGCAACGAAAACACTTGCCCGTTTGCAGACGCGTTACTTGCAGCAGAATTGTTTCGCAATGCGTTTGCCGCCCGGCTTGTTAGACCTGGAGCTGTTTGTGCGACCCGCATCGCTTGATCGAGGGCTGGCTGGCTCAGGCCGCGTTCAACAAATTGTTGCCGCGTCTGTTGGAGCTCAGAGGCTAACTCGGGAGAGTGCTGAGCCGCCAACGATGCTTGCGCAAACGCCTGTGCGGCTACCTCGTTTCTTCCTTCGCTCAACGCCGCTCGCGCTTTGACCAATAGTGATCTTGCACTTGCGTTTGCATCCGCCACCGAACCACTTGGTGGCAAAGTCCCAACAGACTGTGCCGGTGGTAGCAAAGGTGGAAGAGCAGGTATCGTTGGGCTTTGAGCGACCGCATTCAATGCAGAGTATGCGATCGTTGCTACGATACCTGCCGTCGCGGTCATGCCATAAGGCATAGACACGGGTGCGGATACCGCTGACATTGCTGCCAAAAATCGTAATGTTCGTAGGGGGTTGAAATATTTCAACGCGACACTCCTTTATCGCTCAGAGTCCAAAAAAATCGCTCATCTTCTATCATTTATCGAAGCTCCATCAGGCCTTGAGAGTGACATCCTTGCAACTTCCAAGTCATGATCACGCGTCAATGAATCTTCATTCGTGTCTACCGGAATAGGTAGTATTTCGGCAGTAGGTCAATCCCAGTTTTCTTCTTATGGAAAGTTTTCCGAGAAAGTAATTTGGGCAACTTCATTCGCCATTATGCAGTATCGCCAACTAGCCTGATTTACCGTCGAACGTACCCGCCGCCAATGGTTTGGAATGGCGCTGGAAGACTTGCACTAAAAGGAATCGCATTCGAAGCCTCTGCTGGTACTTGTTTGATCTGGCTCAAGGACGATTGAGGCGAGTTCTGCTGCAGATGACGGAATTGATCCAAATAGTAACTACCAGAGCTCGTGCTACCAGAGCCCGGGCTCATCGAATTGTTTACGAGACTGAGCGTAGGAGAAGAAGGGGCTGAGAATGGTACCGAAGACGAAGAAAAAACAAGATTCGTCGCGACTTGGTTTGCCGAATCGGTTCGTACACTGGAGTTGGAAGGCAGCGCTCGCGTTGAAACTCCGAGGGAGTCGGCTTTGTAATTATCCACCATGCCACCTCCATCGCTTACCCAACGGTTCCAAGCCGATTGCAATTTGCCCAACATGGGATATTGATAAAACTCGTCCGTCGCCCCTACCCAATTCTCCATTTCCATCCCGCGTTCCAGAAACTTGATAAAGTGACGTGGACCACCCTGAGAAATAAGAAAGCACGAAAGACTGTACCCCTGCGCATACAATGGCATCATGTCGCTCGGATAGTCTTTGAGCGAAAAGAGTGTTTGGAATGGAATGCCTCGCCCTTCGTGTAAGTAGCGAACCAACATGATGTCATGTTTGCTCCTTTCGCTATGATGTTCGACAGTTGTGCACGCACCCTCATCCGCCCAACGCGGCACCGGCTTACCCAAAGCGGCGAAATGGCTAGCCATTACCGTGTGTGTGATTTCGTGCGGCAAAACGCTGTCCATGATTCTCTCAGGAGTGCCCGAAACGGACATGTTAAAATCAACGACGCCACCTCCAACCAAAGTGTATTTGGTGACTCCGCTAGCCGGGGTCGAGGGACCGTCATTGACGGCAATTGGGCAGGGCTCCAGCCAATTTGGCAACTCTTTGCCCAGCCAATGTATCGCCAATTGTTTTCGGCACTCTTCTGCGGAGCGAGCGACCTCGTTGGCCAACTGTGCGTTCCGTGCATAAACGCGAAAATTGGTCGATTGGACAATGGACCTCGGACCAACAAACACCTGTGCCGAGCCGGTGGAACACCAAGCGGACAATGCGAATATCGCGAAGAATATGCTGCGTGCATCCATGCGTTTTCAAGCTCCTAAGTGGACTGCTCATTTACCCCGTTTGTGAGGTTGGTTGTGGTGGATCGCACAGCATCCTGCTTTGCGATCCATCTACGCTTTGGACCGCAGTCTAGAAGAGCAGCCAAAACGGTCACTAGATCAATCTTGAGCGAAAGTTCGGAAAATCCGACAAATGATTTCAGTCAGCTAGCTATCAAGGCCGACAAGATTTATCTGATGACACTACAAACAAACCTACAAATAGGACGGCTTCGCGACGGCCGTTTCGTAGCAATTCTGGCCGTCACCCTGATCGTTGCGTTCCTGGCCTACATAGCTCGATTGAGCGACGTTACGCATGATGCATTTCATGAAATGGCGTTGGTAAGAGTCTTTGCCGAAAGCGGAAAGTTTCCCATCGGTGATGTCTTTGCATTTACGCCAACCGTCTTTCCCGCCGTTCATCATGAATGGGGCACCGGTTTGGTTTTGTATTGGTGCGCCGGAATTAGTCCACTCGGTATGGACGGTATGGCAGTGCTCAAGATCGTGATTGTGTTCGCTATCGCTACAACCCTATATCGCGTTGCTCGAAACGGTGGAGCCCATCCGTTGCTAATATGCATTTGTGCGCCCATACTTTTCCCCCTTCTTTGGGTCGGGTTTGCGACGGTTCGAGCCCAAATTTTTACGCTCTTGTTCATGCTTCTTCAAATTTTGCTCCAGCAGTCGGATTGGCACGGTCGCAAGAATTGGATAATTGCTTGGGCAGTCCTGTATGTTGTTTGGCTGAACATGCACGCTGGCTTTGTGGTCGGCGTGGCTTTGATGTTTTTGCATGTAGTCGAGCGGTGGCTCACCGAGCTTGGCGACGAATGGTCGTTAGAGAGTCTTCGAAATGCCTATTTCAAACTCTGGCATCACGTAGTTCTTCCGCCGATTCTAGCGATCGGATTGCAGATCAACCCCTGGGGATTGCTTTATGGCCCCTATCTAATACGAGCGATCGCAATGCCAAGACCGACCATGCTCGAATGGCAACCATTGTGGATGACACACGACAGCACTACGTCCCTAGCTGCGTTCGCCCTGTCCATCCTTGCGCTGGGATACGTCGCAAAGAATCGGCGCTGGTCACGGTTACGAGGCTGGCTTTTTTGCTGCGTGGCTGCATACATGGCCTTAAAGCACCTGCGACATGGTTCGATCTACGCGATTGTCTGGATGGCCTATATGCCTGGCTGGTTGACTCCGACTGCGTTCGGCCGAACCACCATTTCTGCTTTGACCAATTCCAGAAGATTTGCGATCCGAAGCGCCGCCCTTACCTCAATTGCGTGCATAGGGTTTATCGTTTGGAATCCGATTTGGAAAGCAACCATTCCGAGCAGCGATCCCGACGGCGCGATGGTCTATCCAACCGGGGCTGTTCGTTTCCTTCAATCGCATGCCTTTTCAGGAAACGTGATGACCCCGTTTTCAAGCGGCGCGTACGTGTCTTGGATGTGCTATCCCAACGTGCGGGTGAGTATCGACGGGCGATATGAAGTTGCATACCGCGAAGACGTACTCCCTCAGCACAACCAGTTTTATGCCGGCGAACCAGGCTGGCAGAGCGTCTTGAGTGAGTTTTCTGCAGACCTAATCTTGGTGCAAGCGAATGCGCCCGTTCGGAAATCGCTCGGCAAACAGGGATCCAATACCGAAGCTTGGCGGGTGGTTTACGAAGATCCCGTTTTCTCTCTTTATGCAAACGACAACTTTGGACGGAAGGTTTCTTTATCTGACGCTAGCAGCGTCAGCCACTTTGAGAATGCGGCCAGCGTCCTTAGTGGTTGGGCATCGGTGGATTCGCCCATTGACCGCTGACGTTTTTACCTCGAACGACGAACCCCTTCTTGTGCCAATCGAACCACGTTGTCACATCTGCCGACGCATATCGAATCGTCAGTCCGCAACGTCTGCGATCCGATTCGTTCGCGTCGGAACCATGGAGCAGTAAATCCGAATGCATTGAGAATTGACCTGCCTTGAGCGTCACGTCGACTTCGCCGTCGCCGTACGACGTTGGATTCTTAACCGCCAGGTCCAATACGGTATCCGCTTCGTTCGTCTCGTCGTAGTCAATCAACCCGTGCAAATGTGAGCGGGGAATAAATTTCATATTCGCGTTTTCTGGATCCGCGTCGTCAATGGCCAGCCAAACGGTGACGGTCTTGGTGGGACTCAGCGGCCAATAAGTGCTATCCTGATGCCACGGGACACGCTTGCCATCATGCGGCATCTTGCAGAAAAAATGCGAACCCCAGCAAACTACATTTGGCCCTAGCAAATCCGCCACGGCGTCAACGATTCTTGGGTGCTGTACCAATTGGTAGATCCTGGCAAAACGCAAGTGCGCCGTGTTGATCGAATAACTAGTCCTACCCAATTCGACGAACGCGGCAAGAACGCCATCAAAGAACGCGCAAAGTTCACGAGCCTCTGACGCATCTAGTCCATCAAACGGCATCACATACCCCACCTCGTTGTATCGCTGGATCTGCAGAGGGCTCAGCCTCGATAGCGAGGTACTATTCGAGGGCACAAATCCTATTTGTCGCGGCAATTCTGCCAACTGCGAGGGGGATGGATTCGGGATGTCATCTACTTTGGTGGTCATTGATCGTTCCGGTCGAAAAGATTCGAAATATTTGGATTCTATTGTAACGAAGGCAGGAATAGATGGAATTGCTCCTCTGTTCAATAGGATTGCGGTTCAATACGATACCTGTCATCTCAGTGAGTGTTGGTTTCGGATCGAATAGATCCAGTTGTGACGGAGCACCTGACATGAATAAGTAGATGATCCGCTTTGCCTTGGGTGCGAAATGCAATCGTTTCAATGCGCCTGGCACGCTTTGATTGTCGCTAGCGAAAACTGTCGGTTTCAATAGTGAAGCGAGCGCGATGGCACCGATGCCCGTTGAGCTGTTTTGCAAAAAATTACGACGATGCATTGCAAAGCAAAGCTGTTGATTCATATCCATGGTTAATTCGAGATTGTCTCGTTAAGATTGAGGATGACATTGCTAAATGCGGTCCAAGCGGCAAGATCGCATGCATCGAGATTGTCAGGCTTGGGCAAATCCCCAATCGCAACTAGCTTCTTGGCTGCTTCGATGTCTTTGCGATACGTCGCTTGTTGTTGTTCCAGCATTCGAGTTAGGGAGGCCCTCGGGCTAGGAGCCTATTTTCTTGATCGCGTGCAAGGAGCGTCGACGACACATGGGACGATTGTTGATAAGTTGCACTCAGGACGATTTGTTTGAGAACCCGTTTGGTGTTCCAGTCACGCATCATATCCGCTGCTAACCAAGGCATTGCCATTCATTCACCGAAGTGTTTGCTGCTGAGCAACCGATCGACTACGGTTTCAAAGGCTGTTTGCGAATCGTCCTGTAAAAATTCCTTGACATCCTGGAGTGAGGGGGGAAGACCAGTCAGATCGAGAGACACGCGACGAAGGAGTTTCTCTTTTGTCTCTCTGGGAGATTGTGCAAGTCCTTCCGATCGAAGTCTGGAAAGCACGAACGCATCGATCGGATTGGAAATTGTACCGGCCGCGAGATCTTCTTTCGGAACAACTGGGGCTTTGACTTTTTCAAAAGACCAGTGGTTTGTCCATGGCGCACCTTCCTGGACCCATCGCTTGAGTGTATCGATTTGTTTTGGCGTTAGAGCCTTGCCTTCGTCGGGCGGTGGCATAACTTGTTCTGGATCTTGAGAGATTATTCGCTGTATGATCTCACTGTCGTTTAGCACACCGGCAACCACCGGGGTTGCTCCGGACTCAAGTTGGCTAAAGACCGATTCTTTTCGGTCCATTCGAAGGCCAGCCTTAAGTTTGCCTGCGTCTGGGCCATGGCAGGCGAAGCAATGTTCCGACAGAATTGACCGAACATCGCGATCGAATTCGAGAACTTGGGCATTTGCAAAGCGAGCTATCAAGCAAAGAAATGCAATTCCAGCGAACGAAAATGAAGTATGCAAAATTAAATCCACCAATAGCGTCGGCCCGCCGGCCGCGAGTGACTTAAAGCATTACTATAATGATTGAAATACCCAACACGGGCCAGGGGCCCCTGGCCCGTGCTACTGTTCAATCACGGGCCGGGGGCCCATGCTACCTTAGAGACCTAGGTCAAAGACTATGCTTGAAGAAACAAAAAGCCAATCCAGCTCCAACGTAGACGCATTATCTTTGATCCTGAAGCAAGCAGGCAGGACCGCAGACGAAGTGGCTTCGTTGGCAACGCTGGACGACGCCGACCGAGCCGCCGAGAAGCAATTTTCCGGTGAAGCACCAACCATCGTTTCCCTTTTTGGAAACGCAAAGGCAGTCGAATTCGATGCTGGACTGTTCAGCCCATCATCCGAAGTTGCAGGCACGATGGCTGCAAGTATTGAGTTCCTGCTGAAACGAAAGAAAGCCGGCTCGCTGCTCGATCATTCCAAAATGTTGTTCCAAGAGGAAACCATTTCAGGACTCGCGACCATAGGCTTCTTTGGATTGGCGATCCCTAAGCAGTACGGTGGCAGTGGCGCCAAACTCGGTGACCTCGGTCCGCTGTTACGCGCATTAACGCATATCCATCCTGACTTGGCGGTCTTATTCGAAGTGCATAATTTCTTGGGCCCGGTTACACCGATCCTCGACTTTGGAACCGAAGCACAAAAGACCTATTATCTTCCGCGGATGGCCCGAGGCGAATTGCTCGGTTCCTTTGCATTGACGGAACCTGGAGTGGGCGCAGACCCAAGCAAACTGGCCCTTACGGCTCGACGCGAGGGAGACAAATACTTCATCTCGGGCGTGAAGTGGCCTATAACGAACGTCATCTATGGCGGTATCTGTATCCTCGTTCTCAAGATCGAAGGGGACGGACTTGCCAAAGGTCGAGATTCCGGCATGGTGATTTTCGAGGTGCCCAAATCAGACACGCCAAACTTTCGTATGATCCGCAATCGCCTCACTGCCTTCGACTACTTATGGAATGCTCGCTTTCGATTGACAGAGTACGAAGTCTCCACTGATAAATTACTGGGGCCGCCAGGCAAAGGACTTGCGCAGGCCTTCAGTTCGCTTGCCAAGGGCCGAGGCGGAATTTGCGTCAACTGCGCAGCCAAGATCTTCAAACTGCTGGCTCAAATCATCCTTGACCCAAGCCAGTCCGATAAAACGAATGAACTAACACATCGGAACAAACCCGGCGGTTGGACAGCATTTCGAAGTACGTTTGGAAAGCCCATCGGCGATTCGCCCCGCATCCAAACGTGGATGGGTCGCGCCACTTGCCATGCTCTTGCAAGCCGTGTTCTCGGTGATGTTTGCTTTCGATTAGGTGCCAATGGTGTTCGCGACGAAACGATGGGCATGATCGCCAAAGTTTATGCATCGAAAGCGCTTCTTCAGACTGCAATCAACGTCTACCAAATTCAGGGTGGAAGATCCGTACACTTGGACGAACGACGACACGCCCTCCGCAAAGGTGGGGAAGCAGCGATTGCAAACGCTGGGCCACTCATCGAAAACTATATCGGTGAAAACATGCACGAGTTCACGATCGCGACGGTCTATGAAGGTCCCAATCCCGTGCTCGCAGATATTGGGGCTCCCAACGCAATGACCCGCGGCATACGAGCCAAGTACCTTGAGCCCATCGGAATGGCGGAAGTGAATGGGAAGTTTGGTCTAACAGCTAAAGCGAAGTTTGGTTGGTTCATAGCTCGCTCCGTTCTTGGCTCTCTCAATCCCTGGACCGGATCGCTCGAAGGGATTAAGGATCTCTTTCCTGAGAAAGAACGCCTCATTCGAAAGGCCCTACATCGCAATCGAATTCTAGGTCGCCGCGTCTTGTTCATCATCGCAAGGTATCAAAAAAGCTTCATGGACAAGAGTTTTCTCTTGGGTGATGAAGGTGGGATCTTCGACCAGCTGTGCTATTCGTTGGCATCGCTCGTCTACGCTATTACGCTCAAGGACTCGAATCCTGAATACTTGCGTGTAGCTAACGTACTGGATCTTGAAGCAGACCTACGCATGAAAGGGCAAGCCGAGTCCCCGAAACTGCAACAAGCCTGGTCGAAAATAGGCATCGATCTCATGAATCCAGCTTCGGCGTTGTTTGCCGATTTGATTTCGGACATCGAGGTCAGCGGCATCCCCTTGGATCCAAGGTTTATCGATCGATTTATCTAAATTGGAGTATGACCCCCCAGCAAAAAGCGTCTCTTCGGAGAAGCCCATCAAGCAACGGACGGTGCGTTTTCGGTAAGTCAATCGATGTCAGACGCGGTAACGAGGTACATTTCGAAACAACGTGAACATCACCGCAAGCAAAGCTTTGTGGACGAGTATCTGTCGATGCTGGCGAACCATCAGGTCGAATTCGATCCCAGATATGTTTTTGAGCAAGAGATCGTCGCATGATCTGCAATGATCCATCGCAACGCGAAAGCAGGATCCTGTCGTCGCCCTGCGACTTGCATTTCAAATAAACGCAGTACCTGGGACTTGCGTCCCAAGCTATCGCTCGCCGTCGCTTCGCGACTAAGAGCACGCTTCGACCTAGCGACCGAACACTACATTGCGGGCATGCGAAGCCCAGCGTCGAGCCTCAGCGTACAGCCGTTGAACATCGAGTTCTCGATCACATGCTGGACCGCGAACGCAAATTCTTCAGGCTCGCCAAAACGCTTGGGGAAGGCGGTTTCATCCAAAAGCGATTGACGCACTTTGTCGGGTGCAGCCTCCATCATGGGGGTTTCAAAGACCCCCGGCGCGATGCTTACCACGCGTATTCCAACGAGTGCTAAATCGCGAGCAATAGGCAGTGTCATCGACGCAACACCCCCCTTTGAAGCCGCATACGCGCTTTGACCGATCTGGCCGTCAAAGGCTGCAATGGACGAAGTCATTACAATCACTCCTCGCTCCTTCGAAGGGTCCTCAATAATCCTTTTGGAAATCGCATCCGCGCTGAGTCTCAGAACGTTGTAGGTCCCAATCAAGTTGATATCGATCACCCGCCGAAAAGCGGCCAAGGACGCTGGACCGTTGCGGCCAAGTGAACGTTCCGAATGTATCACTCCAGCGCAAATGACGGTTGCTGAAAGTGGGCCGAGGACCCTCACTCCCTCTTCGATAGCAGCCCTTACCTCATCCTCCTTGGTAACGTCTGCTCGGTGATAAACACTGCGCCCAGCGGCCGAAGCCAGCATCTCATCCGACGGGAAAGATATGTCCAGCAGAATCACTTTCGCTTTCAGCCTTAGGAACATTTGAGCACAAGCATAGCCCAAGCCTGAGCTGCCCCCCGAGATCAATATCGTGCTACCTTCGATTTGCATACGAACATCCTTTCCTTTCGTCCTTGGTGAATAACCCCATCATACGGTATTATGTAGCATGGCCTTCTGGCAGTGCCCAATTTCACTTGATTGGAGAATCGGTGTGACCGAACTTGTACTTATTCAAATGCTAAAGCCTGGCCTTGCGTTGGCGACACTGAATCGTCCTGAACGCAGGAATGCCCTCAGCATCGACTTGCTCGACACACTTTGCGATCGAGTCGAGCAATTGGCCGAAGAGAAATCGACGCGAGTACTTATTCTTCGCGGTGCAGGCTCGGTCTTTTGTTCAGGCTTGGACCTGTCGGAAGCGTCCGATCCTGAACGTGTCCGGTTTTCTGCAAAAGGCATTGCGAGAGTTTTGACCCTGATGCGAGAGACGCGATTGGTAACGATTGCTGCGGCCCACGGAGGAGCTTTTGCTGGCGGTGCGGGCCTTTTGGCAGCCTGCGATATTGCAATCGGCACTTCCGATCTTAAGGTCGGTTTTCCGGAGGCACAACGCGGATTGCTGCCAGCTCTCATCTGCGCGGTTTTGACCCATAAGATTCGGGAAGGGGATCTACGAGAGTTGTTTCTGGTTGGCAATACAATCGATGCCATCCGGTCCTATCAAATCGGACTACTGCAAAGAGTCGTCGATACCAACGAGCTTTTAGAAGAGGCAATCAAGGTCGCGCTGGGGGTCTTAGCAGGTGGGCCTGACACGATCGAGGGGACGAAGGCATTGCTCAATCAAGCGTATGTCCCCAACGACTCGATTTCCATTCAGCGAATGCTAGAGGCGCATCTTGGAGCACGACACAGCGTTGAAGCACAGGAAGGCCTAACAGCATTTATCGAAAAGCGACGCCCCTCATGGATGGCTGATTAGTCGACGCGCATTGTTAGTCGACGCAAAGATGGATACCTTCCAAGCGTAGCGGGCGGAGCCACGGTTCTCGGAGTTCGGTGCAACGCCGCTTTTCTGGGCCGTCCACGGCTACAGCCCCAAAGAGAAAAAGGATCAAGTGGTCGCAGCCCGGATATTAATTCAGGCTGGCGCAAGAACAGATACTGCGAATCAAGCGGCCTCTCTGCGATAGAACTATCAAAGCTATTGGCTCTTTTCACGTTAGCCCAACTGGATTTTTCGACCAAGCAGCCATCGCTCGGACAACTGCGTCCAGTAACGTAAACTCAACCAATCGCTTGGTGAAGTATTCAGTACCCCAGACAGAATTCGAATCTGTGACCTCAGCTTTAGGAAAGCCGCGCTCTATCCAACTGAGCTACTGGGGCATCAATGAAAACACTGTATCAGATGATCGATTTCGCTTCCAGTGGTTCGGCTGTGCACCATTTTGTGCACCACAAATTCTTGGGTTTTTTATCTACCGGGACCAGACGTGTCATCGATCCATAGAATCATAACTCCTATAGGGAGCTGAGATCTATGCGAAAACCGTTTTTTCGACGTCAAACAAAGTGCTGGTACGTGAAAGGGGAAGATGGAGAATTCATCCGACTCAATCCAGACGAATGCAAGGCATTCAAAATCTGGGAAAAAATGCGACAACTTGCCGAATTCGATTCTCCAGATGCAACGATTGAATCGATCTGCGAAGCGTTTTTGACCGCGATCAAACGGAAAACGCCGTCGATAGAACGGTTCGACAAGATCACCAGCTTATGCAAATCGTTTTGTCTCGATGTCGGGCCAACCAAGCGAGCTCGAGACGTTTCCGCGGCCAACTCCCTGCCTGGCGACTCTCACAAAAATCTTAGTTGCGGCTAGGCCATCAGGAAATCTGTTCCTAACGTCGCAGGGACTTTCATGGACAAAAGACGGAATCGTTCGAAGATTGCATCGAATGAAAACTAGGCTTGGGATCAATTCGGAAGTGACTGCCTATTCCTATCGACATACGTTTGCGACCGACTCATTGCTCGCTGGCGTTGACATCGTCCAGGTTGCGGAACTCCTAAACCATTCCGATATTGCGATGGTCGCGAAAGTTTATGGACACATCGGAAAGTTTGGCGAGCCACTTCGGAAAGCGGCCGCAAATGCAGTCAGTAAGAGGAACCTAGGATGAGCGAAGCGGCCCGCAGAACGCATTCCAGAAGAAATGATTCGCGACACAGATGCTTGGCGCTAAATTCTAATGTCCGTGAGTCCGATCGACTGCTTGCAATCATGGGCTACTTTTGCCTGGATGAATGTTAGTCCGCTGCTATCAAAACGAACCTGGCGAACGGGGGGTAGTTATTGCGATTGGTTTTGGAACCGCTCGATACGCGTGGCAGTCTCTGGCTTCGTTTGCGACCGTTATCCAATTCGATGAGCTACACATGTTTCCCGACAGACCGGAAGAAAGGACATACAAAGCAAGTCAATGGAAAGGGAAGATTTACAAGTCTAGCCCCGAGTACCTATTCATTGAATCTTCCGCTGTGCAAGCCCGAGACATTCATCAGTTTTCGCGGAAGCCCGTCTTAGATCTTGAGTGAAGAAGAATGCTAGGGGTTTTGCGTTACGGGATCGAACGAACCAGTGCACCAAAAATGCACCAAGCACCATAAATTTCCCCACGATTGCGCCATGCAATAGAACTGTCTTTAGTTGTATGCCCATTAAGGACCGCAGTTTTACGCAAACTTCCCCTCTTCAACATCGTCATTGAAATCGAAGTAAATCTGGATTGGTGGAACGTCCTGTCGTCGGTTATTCTAGTATTCGGCGTCGCGAATTATCAAGTCGCTGGGAGCTTCCCATCGATTTGTCTGGATGGCCCAAGTCGCAATTTCGCGAGTGGTCGCTTACGAATTCCCCGTTAAGTCAAAGTACTCCTTGGTCATCTTTTGGACGGACTCAACTTAGGAGCTAGCGGGACGTTTTTTTCTTCTCGATTTAGTCGTCATTATTGTTTTTTGTCAAGTCTACGTAGTCACCCCATCCGTCAGTCAACGTTGTTCCTGTTACATGTTCGCGAACACCTACAAGAAGCTTCCGGAGTTGATTCCAATCCAGTTCTCCTTTCCATTGAAGTTGTCCAACAACAATTCCAGGGTGAACCCCCCTCGCTTTTGCAAACTGAATGACTTTCTCACGGTAGTACAATGGCTTATGCCTCGCAATAAACGACTGCATTTTGTCCAAAGGTATCAAGAGTTGCCTTGCTTCTTCATTTGCTCGTTTTTCGCAATCCGGCATGTTTTCATCGTTGCAATGAGAGAGCAAGTCATCATCAAAAACAGTGCCGTCCCGATACTTAATGTGAATCAATTCATGAATCAAGACATGCCAAAAATTGTCGATGCGATCCAATCGCAAAGTGAGCGCGACTACGGGCGACTCATCATTAATCCAAAATGCCGCCCCATCGAGCTTGGACCTTTGAAGATGCTCCACAAACAGAATCCTGATTCCATATTGGGCGAGCAATGAAGGGATTCTACGCAGATCAGCCGTATCGCCGGCCAATTTCAAAAGGTCATCAATTAGCAACGGAAATTTCGATTCAGCAAATCGACTAACCGTTAAACAACTCGCCAACTTAAAAGTTCGCTTGTACCAAGCGATATGCGAGGTCTCGTCGCTTCCATATTCAGTCGCTTTTTTTGCTGCCATTTGAATGACGGGCTCGTCGTCAATATTCGAAACATCTAAAAACCTGCAGACGCATGATTCCAACGAATCTAAAGAGACGTCCTTTGCAATCCATCCGCGTTTTTGCAATTCTCGAATTGGTACCTTCGAGTAAAGTTTTGCTTTGCGGGAAATTTCTCGATTCTTCTTAGAGGCAACTGCGAGCTCATACGCAGTTTGTAGGTTCATCCAAAGTTCTGGGCTCGTCTCAAAGGCGTCAGCTAGTTCATTTGCCGTAATCGAGTTTATCCCAGTCTTTCCGGAGACGAGGCGATTAATGTGCGTTCGCGATCTTCCAACAACATCTGCAAGATCATCCTGAGTCCAGCCTTTTGCATCCAAGAAGTCCGAAATGTACTCGCCCGGCAAGAATGCAGCTGCGGCTGAAAGCGTTCGATTTTCCATAACTCCAACCATTTGCTCAGTGATAGTCAACAATCTCAATTATGTGAACCGTATTTTTTGGCTCCCCTTTTCGCAATTCGACAACTAGCCGCCATTGCTGGTTTAGCCGCAGCGAATACTGATGCGAACGATCTCCTTTTAAGGATTCGAATCTTCCACCAGACCACGCATACAGATCTCGTTCGTCCGCCGCACTTCTAATAAAATTCAAGGTCTTTCGAAAACTTCGCACGATACTTGAATCGAACTTGCACTTTGCTTCCGGATTCGACTCCAAGTCCAGTAGCGATTGATCACCGAATGTCACATTCACCAAAATCTCCCGAAAAGTCCGTTGGTGATGAGATTCTAGTTAAAACTGCCGTGGTGTCAACCAGTGTGTAGCATAGTATGCTACATCGCTACATCGGATTGTTCAGTATGGAAGTCTCTGATTATCTCAGCGATTTCGAAAAATCATTGGGACCTTTCGTTCAGCTTCCTTCAATTCGGAGAAGATCGATCCGAGAATCCCCAATGCCGAATTTGCGTTCGGTGGTCGCACAGTAGGCACCCCCCAATTATGCCGTCTTGTGAATTCTTCTACTAGCGCCATACCAAACTGCGACGAACTTACTCGCAAACGAAATGACAAAGAGTGGAACCACTCACAACGTAATTCCTGCTGCAATGAGAATGGCGAGATCGATCACGAAATAAGCGAGCCAGACTCCCATTGCTGATTTGACGCCGTACTTTTGCTGCCACCACCCAGCAACCCACCATCCGACAAGAAACATGAGCGGGATTCCAGCAACGATGCTGCAATACGGCGCCGTGACCTGAATATGCTCCTGATAGTAAGACGACTCATGACCAGGATCGATGAAATGGCCGTAAACGACCATGTACAAAATACTCACCAAAACGTTTGCCACCAAAACCAAAAACGCCATGCCGATTGGATTTGCCTGCCGTAATGTCCTCCGTTGGATGCTGGTCCGTAAAGGTTCCAATGATCGATCCATCCTCTATTGTGACCCGACTACTACCGATTGCGTATAGCGAAAACGATTGCGATGACCTGGCATAGTCGTGCCAGGTTTCCCCCTCTCACGCCTGGCACATGGCCGAGCGATTCCTGGTTGGCTATCCAGTGAACGGTCGCTGGCATCGGCCGCTTTTGGATGTTGTCGGCGCATATGTCGATCAGCGATCAGAAAATGACCTTAGCGTACGACGTTCGAAAGAATTTGGATTCCCAATTTACCCGACTATCGCGGAGACTCTGCGTTGCGGTGGCGACAAACTAGCGGTCGATGCGGTATTGATCATTGGCGAGCACGGCAACTATCCAAAGAGCGAGTTTGAGCAAACGAAGTACCCTCGGTACGAGTTCTTTAAGCAAGTGACCGACGTCTTCCGCCGGGATGGTCGTGCCGCACCGGTTTTCAATGACAAGCACCTGTCTTGGAAATGGGAATGGGCAAAGGAGATGGTTGAAATCTCGCGGGAGTTGAGGTTCGCATTGACAGCGGGGTCGTCATTGCCTGTCACTTGGCGGATGCCAGCGATCGATATGCCGCATGGTGCCGAAGTTGAGGAATTACTAAGCGTTTCCATCGGCAGCATCGACAGCTACGACTTCCATGCGTTGGAGGTGATTCAATGCATGGCCGAACGAAGACGAGGCGGTGAAACGGGGGTGGTTGCAATGCAAGCCCTTCGTGGCGACGCCGTTTGGAAGGCGATGGAGGTTGGCAACTGGGCAAATGGTGGTTGGGATTCGCGACTCTTTGAAGCGTGTTTGTCAAGAAGCCACACCTTGGCTCAGCCAGACACGTTCAGTCATCGCTATCCGACTCCTGCACAAATGAGAGAGTAGGTCAATGACCCAGTTGTCTATCGTTACGAGTACTCCGACGGTGTCAAGGCGACTATGCTCCTAATGAACGGTCTAGTCGGCGACTTCACCTTTGCTGCAAGACTGAAAGGAGAGTCGGAGCCATTGTCGACATTGTTCCACCTACCACCGACACCGAACGTGACCTACTCAGCCTCGTTGATGGCGCAGGCTGAAGAAACTTTTCTGACGGGTAAGTCGCCGTATCCGATCGAACGAACGTTGCTAACCACCGGCTTGGTCGAAGCCGGAGTACGATCGCTCGGCACAGGTCAGAAACGAATTGAAACGCCGCACCTAGCTATCCAGTACGAAGCCCCACGTGCATCTACGTTTGCACGGACTTGAAAAACCTATTTCTTCGCCTTCAACTCGTTGGCTATTAACTTCAGTTTAGCTTGATCGCTTGGGCTTTCTGGAAGAGGCTTGTCGTGGAATGCTGGGAGCAGTTTGTCCCAAACGACGTTTAGCTCGGCTTGCATGTCGCTCGTGTTGGCTGTGATTGCGATAACTGCATCTAACTTCGGAAGGACGACACAGAACTGACCATCCTTGCCGTCTCCTCGATAGGCATCGTGCCTGCATCGCCAAAACTGGAATCCGTATCCTTGATCCCAATCGCGGCTTGGATCGCTACCGTTGGAAACCTGCTTGGAAGTAGCTTGTTCAATCCATTCCGTTGGCACAAGTTGCTTGCCCTGCCAAGTACCCTTT
This sequence comes from Pirellula sp., assembly GCA_043757445.1. Lineage (GTDB taxonomy): Bacteria > Planctomycetota > Planctomycetia > Pirellulales > Pirellulaceae > JBKCUI01. Next base: position 38,459 of record JAYVPJ010000203.1, read on the forward strand.
TGCAAGTAGAGTTGACCGAACTTTGCGATATCCTCGGTTCTCACAAAGAGTCCATAGCCGCCGAGGGAAATTCCTTCCGGACTGCTATCCCACTTTGGTTGCGCAATACCCAATGGTTCGAATAGCCGTGGCTTCAAATAGTCGAGCACCGTTTCGCCAGTCACCTTTTGCACGATCGCTGACAACATGTAAGTTGCCGGCGTGTTGTACTTGAAGTGGGTACCAGGTTTGTGCGGAACCGGATGATTGAGAAAAGCTTTTCTCCAATGTGCTTCCGATTTCAAATTGACTTCGTCTTGATGCCCCGCCGACATGGTAAGAAGGTCGCGTACTCGCATGGCCTTGAGGTTAGCCGATACCTCGGTCGGTGCTTCCTCGGGAAAGAATTGGATCACAAGATCATCGACGCTTAACTTTCCTTCGGCTACGGCCAACCCTACTGCCGTCGAAGTAAAACTTTTGCTCAACGAAAATAGCACATGGGGTTTGTCTGCGGATTCAGGATTCCACCAAGCTTCTGCTACGACCTTACCGTGTCGCACCAACATAAAGCTGTGCATTGAGTTGATCTTGCTATCGGCGTACTCGATGAATTCAATGATGTTCTTGGAGGAGACTCCTTGCGATTCTGGTGTACTGCGAAGCATGACCGAGTCTTGACCGAACACCGGCGAGGCTACACAATTTGATAGAAGTAGGAAGCATAGGATTGACGACGCAGCATTCATGAAATTGGATCCGAAGGAAGAGGTGACGACAATGGAACTGCTTTATTCTGTTCCATATTACACAAGATATCGATTGTTTGCGAGGAGAACGAGAAAAGCTTGGATTGGTGTAGACTCATGCCGGTCGTCGAATCCTTGAGGTTCTCTCGGAGTAGAGGGTCGAAACAATATGCGTTGAAGAACTTCATCGGCTACTTGGACCCGCCTTATTCGACGCGTGAACTGACTTCAGCGAGCCAAACAATTCCTTGCCCAGTCGGAGTAGTTGTTCCTCGGTAAAAAAACCTGCTCCTCCATGCTTCCCTCCATGAACCACTTCAAACTGCACTGGCAAGCCGACCTTCTTGTAAGCACCAACTAACTCGTGCGATTGGTTGATTGGCATTTGCGGATCGTGATCTCCGTGTATCAACCACAAGGGTGGATCGAGTAAATCTACGTGCTCAACAGGGCTAGCTAACTTCGCAAGCACAGACTCTTGATCCGGTAATCCACCAAGAAACAACTTCAACGCTGGGACTCTTACCTCGAGCCCAAACGGTGTCGATTGTGAAAGGATAGTTTGCAGATTGCCTGCACCATAAAACGAAACGATTGCCTGCACACTCGACGATACCAAGTCTGGCGACGCTGTTGTGCCACTCAATTCAGCGACCCCATCTGTAACACCCGCTAGTACGGCCAAATGTCCTCCTGCCGAGTTCCCTGCAAGTACGAAGCGGTTTGCATCGACGCCGAAACGGTCGGCGTTGACGCGTAGGTATCGGATCGCAGTTTTGATATCGTGAATTTGTGCAGGGAACTTTGCGACCGGTGATAGTCGGTAGTCTACGCTCGCGATGGCAAAGCCTTGATCTCGGAGCCTAACAATCGGCACATCGGCTTTGCTTCCAGACCGCCAAGCTCCTCCATGCACCCAAATGATTAACGGCCTTTCCGCTCGAGACTGAGTCGGCTCGTAGAAATCAAGCAGCAAGGAAACGTCGCCAGCCATACCGTATACGATATCGCGGGTCGTAGGATTCTCGACGGCGCTTACGCGAACGTTGAGTAAAACCAATAGCACGATCGACATTGCAAACTTCAAAATTGCTATCTCCATTTTTGGCGACGGACAACATCAACATAGTGGTCTATGCCGGAGGCAAGTCAATGCTCCAGAGATTTTTGCCGGCGGCATTGTAATGCATCACCGTCATTGCTCGTGTCTGTGCGTTTATTTTGACCATGCCGAAAAACTGGAAACCGTCCGAGGGTGGACGATTGCCTTTCATCCCATCGGGGATACCTTTGAACTTCAATTGCGGGCCGAAGGTGTTGTCGAACTCGCCGGGACCAAAGGTTCCGGCGTGCAGCGGCCCGCTCACAAACTCCCAAAATGGATCAAAATCCTTGAAGACTGCTTTCTCTGGATCGTAGTAGTGCGAGGCGGCATAATGCACGTCGGCGGTCAACCAAACCGTGTTTTTAATCTGGCTTGCCTTGATAAAACGAAGGAGGTCTGCGATCTCCAATTCGCGACCGAGCGGCGGACCATTACCATTTGCTCCATTTTCGAAGTCGTCCTTTCCATCTCGAACGACTAGACCGATTGGCATATCGCTGCAGATGACCTTCCATGTTGCTTGACTCGCTTTTAGTTTCGACTTGAGCCATTGCAATTGTTGCTTGCCCATATAAGCAGATTCGTCGTTCATCTCGGTCTGTCGATTCGGCGAGTTGACTCCGCGATAGGAACGAAGGTCGATGAAGAACACCTCCAGCAACGGGCCGTAGGGAATCGTACGATAGATGCGAGACATGCCATCGTTAGACGCATGGATAGGCAGGTAGTCTAAGAACGCCTGCTTCGCTCGGGCCGCGAGCAGGGACACGCTCTTGACGGTGTAGCGATCATCCTGGAGTTGTTCGGTTGGATACCAATTGTTGAGAGTTTCATGGTCATCCCACTGCACGAAAGTTGGGACTTCTGCATACAATCGTCGAACATTCGCGTCCATCAAATTGTACCGATAATTCGAACGGAATTCATCGAGCGATTCAGCCACCTTGGACTTTCCCTCAGTCATGATGTTTTTCCAAATCGTTCCGTCGTCCAAACGCATCTCCCTGGCGAGAGGATTGTCAGCGTAAATAACGTCGCCAGAGTTGACGAAAAAATCTGGAGAGAAACTTCGCATCGTCTCAAAGGTGGTCATGCCACCACGCGCGAGGTCGATTCCGTAGCCTTGCCCTACGCTATCGCCGGACCAAGTGAAACTGATATCGCGAGGTTCGGTGGATGGCGTCGCAAACCGACCGGTGACCGGGGCACTGATCTTGGACATATCATTGAGGTCTTGAAAACGGACGCGATAGAATTGTGGCTCGCCAGGCTTCAAGCCCTGCAATCTCAATTTGGCGGTAAAGTCGGAATGTTCAAAAGCATCTGGCCCGATGATGCGCCGTACGTTCTTAAATGCCTCGCTGCTAGAAAGCTCGACGATCATTCTGGATGCTCGATCTGCCCGACTCCAGACTGTTGCAGCGGTATGCGTGACATCTCCGGAGGCGACACCGCTGGTGATGTTAGGCAGCAATCGATCTTGCGTTATCTCGTCGCCGAAGAGAGATTTGGATCGCGTAGCTGCATAAGCACCGACGCTAAGCTTGGCCAACAAAGCATTGAAACGGCGGCGTTCTATTAAACTGGTCATGGTCGATCACATCGGAAAGAAGCAATGAAAGTGAGAGTCGCCTTATCTTGGCATAACTCGTCGCGAGTTGCGATGCGTCTGGAACGCTTAGGTCACATTATTTTTCGATTTTGCAACGGCACCTATTTTTGAGTTGGTCATTTGTACTCGGCACGTGCTAGATTTTGTTTTGTCAAAGGATTGCATTAGAGCACGATCCAAAGGCCTGTAAGGCCGTCGAGCCCGGACCTTCGCCGAGAGCCGCTTGGCTACAATGGCGCAGGGCGGGAACAGTTGAGGACAACTGACTATGAAGTCCAAGGTTTGGGAAGTGGCCGTCGCCACTATTTTTCAATAATCTTTTTCGTCACATTTTCAGTGGCACTTCGTTTTGCGCAGCGTGGTCCTGTGTCGAGCGATCACTGTTGCCTTCGG
>JAYVPJ010000204.1:0-42259 GCA_043757445.1 Pirellula sp.
TAACATGTAGCCGACGTCGCTCCGCGACTCGGCAATTCAGTGTCGCGGAGCGACACTGCCACAACGATCGAATCAAAGAACTTCTGCCGTAGTGCTTACCGTTCGGCTGGCTCACAAAACCTTAGTCAATAACCATGCTTCGCTTTCAACGATTTGCACATTTTGCTTTCCATACTTGGTTCGCTATTGGAATGAGCGAAACATTCCTGCAGGCACAGGACGTGAACACGACGAACTTTGCCAACGAGCTTCCTCGCACGCCACCCAAAGAGCCGCAAGAAGCCATGGCCGCTATCCAAGTCAGGGACGGGTACGCCTTGGAGTTGGCGGCTGCCGAACCTTTTGTTCGTGACCCGGTGGCAATGTCGTTCGACGAGAATGGACGAATGTACGTCGTAGAAATGTGTGACTATTCCGAGCAAGACAAAGAGTTTCTGGGCAATGTTCGCGTTCTCGAAGATGCGAACAATGATGGCCTCTACGAAAAGAGCACGCTCTTTGCCCATCACCTTTCTTGGCCGACCGGTGTCATTTGCTACGACGGTGGAGTGTTTATCGCTGCCGCTCCCGACATCTGGTATTGCAAGGATACCGATGGTGATGGCCAATCGGACATCCAAACAAAAGTCTTCACCGGTTTTGGGCGACAAAACGTTCAAGGACTTTTGAACAGCTTTTGCTGGGGACTCGACAATCGAATCTATTGCCAGACCAGCAGCTCTGGCGGAACGGTATCCACACCGTCAGCTCCCCAGCGAGATGCCATCGTTTTGAATGGTCGTGATTTTTCTTTTGATCCGAAATCGCTGGAACTACGACCGGAAAGCGGCGGCGGGCAACACGGCATGTCGTTCGATGACTGGGGGAGGCGATTCGCATGCCACAACAGCGATCACCTGCAACTTTACCTTTACGCAGATCGATATGAATCCGCTAAGAATAATGTCCCCCTGCCGCCATCGCGTCTGAGCATAGCCATCGACGGACCACAAGCCTCGGTGTTTCGAATTAGCCCGGTAGAACCTTGGCGAACCGTGCGCACTCGACTTCGCGTTAACAACCTAGTGCCTGGCCCGGTTGAGGGTGGCGGTCGAGCCTCTGGATATTTTACCAGTGCGACTGGCATCACAATCTATCGAGGCAATGCATTCCCAGACGCGATGCACGGAATGGCATTCGTTGGCGATGTCGGTAGCAATATCGTCCACCGAAAAAAACTTACCGCCAATGGCACTTCTATGGTCGGCGAACGAATCGACAAGGAATCGGAGTTCATCGCATCGTCCGACATCTGGTTCCGTCCTGTCCAGTTTGCAAACGCTCCCGATGGAACTTTGTACATTGCGGACCTCTATCGAGAGGTGATCGAGCACCCCAAGTCCTTACCGGAAGTAATCAAACAGCACTTGGACTTAACCAGCGGCAGAGATCGCGGAAGAATCTACCGCGTTGTGCCCCCTAACTTCCAGCGACCACCAAATCCAAAACTAGGAAGCGCGACCATCGAAGAGCTCGTTGCGACATTGGAACATGCGAATGGATGGCATCGAGATACTGCCTCGCGACTTCTCTATGAACGGCTTGTGCATGAACGGCCTGTAACGCAAAACAACTCCGGGGCTCGCCACAAGGCAACGGAGGAATTGACGCGAATCGCGACGACTTCATTGGTACCCGTGGCCCGAGTGCATGCGTTAGGGGTTCTTGCAAGCCTCGGGGCAGGGCAGGGGGGGGCCGAGAGTGCCTTAAGCGACCCGAACCCACGCGTTCGCGAATGGGGAATTCGATGGAGCGAAGATGCAAAGGGATCAACTCCATTGACGGATAAACTCATTGCACTTTCATTGGATACAGATCCCAACGTGCGATTGCAGCTCGGGCTATCGCTGGGTCATTTCAGTCTTGCAAAGGAAGAACAAGTCGCAATTGCGATTCGCCTCTTAGCACTATCGCAAGAGGATAAATTACTGAATGCCTCCAGCCTCAATGCTATCGGTTCCAATGCGATAACCGCCATTGGGTTCCTCGGAGCAGGGCAGGGGGGGCAAATTGCGGACAGTCTGGTAAGCCCAAGCGGGGCAGGGCAGGGGCGGAAAATTCAGTCCGTTGGTCAAGCGATCGCAAAACTTGCCGGTACGCAGTCGAACCTCGACCAGCTTGAACAATTGGACCAGCAGATCAGCAGTATGCCCAGTGACGAACGAAGACGACAGCTGTGCATCGGTTTGGTCAGTGGGCTCCAAAGCAGGTTCAAGCATGCTGCAACGCTCGATAGCGCACTTGCGAAATTGCCATTCCTACATTCCGAAAAAAGAAAGCTCATTTTAGACGCTCGAGCTCGATGCCAGGACGAAGCCGTTACGCTCGAACAGAAGCTCGAATCCATAGAGATTTTGCGATGGGAGCAATTGGAAGACGATATCGCGCTGCTTGCCGGCATGCTCAATCAACGCGTACCGCAACCCATTCAGGAAGCTGCAGCTCGAGTCTTGATGCAGTATCAATCTGCAGAGGTCGCACAACGCATTTTGCTCGTATGGCCCAGCCTTAGCCCGCGATTGCGACTGTCGGCTTCGGATGTTCTTCTATCTCGAACTTTATGGATAGAGGCCATGCTCGATAGGGCAGGGCAGGGGGGCTTTCTTTTGAGCGATCTCGATCCAACACGTTTGGCCAACTTGCGAAACCATAAAGATCCAAAGATCAAACAATTGGTGATGACTGCGTTGAGATCATCCAACATCGGCAATCGGCAAGAGGTTCTCGAACGTTATCAGTCTTCGCTGTCTACGTTAGGTGACAAGACCCGCGGCAAGCAAGTATTTGTAAAGTCGTGCTCCGCGTGCCATCGGCTGGAGGGGGTCGGCTACGAATTGGCTCCCAACATCGCCGCTTACAAGTTTCGTGGTGCCGAGGCGATACTGCAAAACGTTATCGAACCGAATCGTGAAGTGAATCCACAGTATGTCAACTACACCGTTTTGACCAATGACGAACGCATCGTAACCGGTATGGTCTCGAACGAATCCGAAACGAGTGTAACAATGCTTCGCGGCGAAAACGTTTCCGAAGTGGTCGCTCGGGCAGATATTGCCGAGATGAAGTCTTCAAAAATGTCGCTGATGCCAGAGGGGCTGGAAAATCAAATCGACGTGCAAGGCATGTCGGATTTGATCGCCTATGTCTTGTCGTTGCCATAATGTTTCAAGAGGAGTCGGTAGAACAGCTTCTCATTCAGTGTGCCAAGGCCGGAACCGACATTAGTTACTCGGAAGCGCTAACCTCACTTGGCATACGGTTTACCCGCCCGAAGATGCGACAACTTTGTCGTGTATTAGGTGGGATCGACGAGCGTGCCCGTGAAAACGGCGAGCCCGAGTTGGCGGTGTTGGTTGTCAGGGCCAGTGATCGATTGCCAGGTAGCGGTTGGTGGGCCAGTCGCAAAAGCTATCGCGGAGAATGGACGGGAGGGCAAGCCGAAAAATACGTGCGAAGGCTCCAGCGAAAGGCATTCAAATACTGGTCCATTTGCTCCGAGTTGGTTGAGAATGATCTGCAAAGAGGACGCTAGCAGCGTCCTGCACGAGCAGATTTGCCGACCGTTTCGATGGCCGGCTAATGGCTAGCCTATGTTAAACCTTTCGGGTCGTACCGATTTTGCTTATAGTAGTGCTTGAATTGGCAGTCCGACCACCAGAATTGCCCGAACCTGTTTCGGGCAATTTCTGTTGGCCCGTCCCGGAAGAAGCAGAGAAGGGCAGGGCAGGGGGGCTCCCAACCGTTTCCCCAAATATTCGAGCACGAAATTTCCTCATGGCCAAAGTTCGAGACTTCCTCGGTCCCTACCGTCTTACGCGTATGATTCGTCTGGGGAGCACTTGCCAAGTATGGGAAGCCATTCGAGATGACGGTCAAAAGCGTTACGCATTGAAAGTTTTGCGCCCTGAGCAACGGGGAAACAAAGTGGAAATTGGGTTTCTTAAACATGAATATGAAATCGCAAAAGGACTTTCCGTCCCAGTCTCTCACCCCAACATTATCAAGTTCGTCGAGTACCGAACGGATGCCGAAACGCCATTTATCGTTCTTGAGCTCTTTAGTGAAATCAATTTAAAGCAGGCCCTTCGAAGAGGTCCAGAACCGATTGCGTACAAACTGCATAGCATTGTCGAGCAAGCGTGCGATGGCGTGAACTGGCTTCACACCAAGGGATACGTTCATTGCGATATCAAACCGGACAATTTCTTGCTCAGTCGCGAGTTTGAAGTGAAGCTCATCGACTTCACTATTTCAAAAAAAATCAGAACTGGATTAGGAAAGTACTTCGGTTCAAAAAACAAAGTGGAAGGCACGCGATCCTATATGTCACCCGAGCAGATTCGCGGCCACAACATCGACCAGCGAAGCGACATCTATTCTATGGGTTGCATGATTTACGAGCTGTGCGTTGGAAAAGCTCCGTATACAGGCAACACGCCAAACGATTTGCTTAGCAAGCATTTGTCGGCATCGATTCCATCTGTCTTGGTGATCAACGACAACATTACACCGGAGTTCAATAATTTGATTAAGAAATTGTTGGCAAAAAGCCCGAAAGACCGGTACCCGGATATGTGGGAAACCTTGAAGGCGATTCGCGCTACTCCCCTATTTAAAAAACCACCGCGGATACCGGAGGTGTCCATATTCGATGATTTCCCATCGGGCGGCCGAATGCAAAACCCTTCTTAGTTCCTTCCGTGTAGCTTGCTATTCATTTACCAACCATTACTAGCTTTGCTAGCCAAACGATAAAAATGTCTATGGAAACGACTTCGCCAGGATTTGAGTTTGAGCAGCCGATGTTGGACATCGAGATCCAGCTGCGAATGCTTGAGAAAAACGACCGTCATACCGAAGTCGATACGGAGGAAATCCGCCGTCTCCGTCGCAGGTGGACGGAGACGACAAGAGGCATATACGCCAACCTAACACCATGGCAGATAGTCCAAGTTTCTCGGCACAAAGACCGGCCGTACACGCGAGACTATTTGAATTTGGCTTTCGATGAATTCATCGAGCTTCATGGCGACAGGTTTTTTGGCGACGACCGGGCTGTGCTGACTGGTTTTGCAAAATTGGGAAGGCATAAGGTGCTGGTGGTTGGCCATCAAAAAGGCCGGACTTATAAAGAGCGAGCGGCATGTCATTTTGGTTGCGCTCATCCTGAGGGCTACCGAAAGTCGATGTCCAAAATGAAGCTCGCTGAGAAATACAGATTGCCAATTATTTGTTTCATCGATACGCCGGGCGCTTACCCGGGAATTGGAGCCGAGGAACGTGGCCAGGCGCAGGTCATTGCGGAAAGCATGTTTCTGATGAGCCAACTGAAGACACCGATCATATGCGTGGTTATTGGCGAAGGCGGATCGGGTGGAGCGTTAGGGATCGGCGTTGGCAACAAGATTGCGATGCTGCAGTACGCTTATTATTCGGTGATCAGCCCAGAGGGGTGTGCCGGCATTCTTTGGAAGAGCCACCAGTTTGCAAGCAAAGCCGCCGACGCTCTACGGTTCACTTCATCACATCTAGCTCAACTAGGCGTTATCGACGACGTCATCGAAGAACCTTTGGGTGGCGCGCATCGAGATCCTCGGCAGATGGCAGCCCGACTTAAAGCGTATTTGACTAAGACTTTGGACCCTCTCGTCAAAGTCAGCCCAGACGACTTGGCGACCGACCGCTATAACAAGTTCCGAAAAATGGGAACCTATTTAGAGCAAATGGAAGACGGCGAGTTGGCAATCCGCGGTGCCGTCCTCACAGGCTAGACCAGAGCGATTAGAGTGGAACAGTTGTCTCAACTGTTTTCACTCTGCGTCTCCAACTCCTTTGACTTGTCTTTATCCGGCCACTTCAACTTGTATGAACCGAAGACGCTTGCCTCATCTTGACCCACAGCTTTTGGTTTGTAGGAAGGGCAAGTCAGCGATCCAATGAGCTAAGTTGCTCTGGATTGCGTCAGGCATAGTTGCGCTCGGAAGACCGTCAAGCATGATGCCATTCCAAACGGCAAAACTAGCAAACATGACCGACAACGCCGAGCGTCGGTTTTACCTGGTTAGATGCACATGACACCTACCTACTCGAATCGTCAAACCAACACTCCGTCGGGCACGTCCCGGTCGGAAGCGACCTTTCCTTCCCGTTTCTTTTTTCTTTCTTTCAGATCGCCGAAAAACCGAGAAATCGCAAAAACCCAGGTCAAAATCCACGCTAAACCGAACATAAGAAACATTATCGGACGTTTCAGCGGCGGGTTTTCGGGGTCTTCTCTGTGACCTCCCTGGTCTACATTGCAAACCGCCAACCTCGCCATCGGTATGCACGCAGCGAAAAAAAGACTGCGATCGATCCAGTAGTTTGCACAACACCATGGTATTCCGCTATCCACTGGTAATTCGTACTCCGGTGCAACCAAGCCGCAAACACAACTCCAAGCAACACGCATAGCAATGAATTAGCTAGCCATACCGACCATCGAACCCAAATCACGCGACGACTCAACGCACACCACGAAGCCACCATTGCATTGACAGCCATCAACAAGCAATTCATCAAACCCTCAATGAACCCCAACTCGAACACGTTTCCTTTAGGCAAAGGAGCGAGGCGAACGACAGAACACAACACCGCCACCACAGCCGTTAGAAAAAATATATCTCGAAGAGGAAACCTTGATTGGTTGGCTACGCCTTGTTGTAACGGCAACGCACTCTTCCTTGGTTCCTCCAATCGTAGTCCTCTTAATCGCATCAACCAAGCTGCGAACAACATCCAAAAATAAACGATCGAAAGCGTTACGACGGTCGCGCCGACGGCCCAGGATCGCAAACCAAACACCGTCATCACCACTGCACAAACGAACGCGATCCAAGCGATTGGCGCCAAAATCTTGAGCGTCCAGCGTGTTTTGCCAAACACAATCCAAAGGACGGTCAAAGCCACTCCCGCGGCACAAAGGCCCTGCGCGATTCGAAGCTCAATCCGTGTTTCCGATGTCGGCTCACCAGACACCAGAATACGCCCCGTCATTGCAACCAAACTAATAGCCAAAAAGCAAGTGCAATCCAAACATGCCCACCCTCCTTCGCCAACCGATCTCGGAAACCCCCCAATCCACCACAGAGCTACAAACGCAATCCATCCCATCATGATGTAACGCATCGCCCAAAGTGGTTGATGTTTTGCAATCGTTACACCTGTCTCACGATCCAATATCAGTGCTCCGAACTCGGTCAAGCTATAAATCAATATCCGATCCTCGCCCAAGGCTTTCAAGGTTAATCCCCATTTGTATTCTGGAAAGAGTCCGTTACGTTCCCAAATTCTTTCTCCCGTAGTGTCATCCACACAGACAATCGATTGCGTGTCTTGACTAGCAAAAATCGACCGGCCATGACTGCGTTCTTGAAGCCAAAAAGTATCTAGTCCTGCGTTAGGAATTCGTCGCCATGTCCCAAATTCAAAATTCATGTTCTGAGAGCCACTCACCACCCAAAGCGAGTTCGTTTTGTCGTTCAATCCCCATCGTGAAAGAGAAAGGTCAATCGAAGGGTCAATATCGATCGGGACCAACTCGTCCGTCAAGAGTGTTCGAATTTCTTTGCTGCCGTTCGGCATTTGGAGCAAGATAACTTCCTGATCATTGAACCGGAACATACCTGCAAACTGGCTTGCTGGCCAACTCCCAATTTTGTGAAGTCCATCGTCCGTTAGCTCAAAGAGATACCGGTTTGGCCCGCTCTCAAGGCCATCGAAAAGCCCGAACCGCTTGCGATCGATGTACGTGAGGACAACTCCGTTGTTACTAGGAACCTCGAACTCAATCGGTATCGCATTTTGCTCCCCAAGCTTCAACGCGATCAGCTTTTGATTGCTCGCCGTGACGATGTATGAATCGCCTAAGATCTTAGGGGTTCCCGGCAAAAGCAGTTCGTAGATCGATTCGCTACGATCCGATTCGAGGTGCGAAACTCTCCATCGCCACAAAGCATTTTCGTTCACCCGGTCGATTCCTTCTGACTCTTCCCCGGAACGAGAGATTCTGTGCGTGAAGCTTTGCACCAACTGCAATGCTTCCGCGTCTGAAATCGACTTGACAGTCCCGGATTCCAAGTCGATTTGGAAGTGTCTGCGTGTCTCCGATTCCGAGTCGCCGGTTGGGGACTTCCTTGAACCTCCGTACCGATGATGCACCAAAAGCGAACGGTGATCCTGAGAGAACTCGGAAGAAATGTTCATCAACAAGGCGTCGGCGTCCAACCAAAAACGAGCGAGCCAATTCCCCACTGCAGCAATAGGCAGCAACAGAAGAATCCAAAGGAGTGGACTCATACAAAATTGGGAGCAGATAGATTTCCGTTGAGTTTGCATGGCTTTTCCATGGTGTGGGTACTTCACAACCTTTATCGGCTACAGGCTCCCCAACGTTGTGAAGCATCTGGAAATCATGTCTGCAGGGCAAAAGTCACTCTAGGCAAGAGTGACCTGCCCTGCTAATCCCCAGTTTACTTGGAATAGCTTGAACGCGTCGGGCTGCGAGCGGATCGCCCCCCCTGCCCTGCCCCGACGCAACCAGGGCCGAGCCCAAAACGGACTTGACTCGGTACATTTGTACTTGTCCTGCAAATGCAGATCGAGGATCGCACGGCCACAGATCAGCAGGCAAGAATTTTCGCGATCGTTGAGTTGGCAGTCCCTGTTTTGCCGAAGACGGTTGCGTCATCTGCAGTGATCTCAGTTCCAAGCTGGCCCGAAGTCGCGAAGCGACGGCATATAGCCCGAATCAACCGTGATGTCCGTTGCGAATGGCGATTGGAACACATGCCTTCGCTCCGCGACTCGTCAGGTCATGGACCAATTTCCTGGGGTTCCGCTCGCTGTCGCTCACTCCACCCCAGGCTATCGAATGTCGTTGCTTCGCAACTAAGACAATGCGAAGCAAGAATCGCCATCCACTCAAATCAGGTCGCGGTCGCGAACACCGAGCAGATAGAGCACCGCATCGAGTCCCATCGTTGAGACCTGATGCTCAGCCGCAAGTCGCACTACCGGCTTTGCATGGAACGCGATCCCTAGTTAACAAACGCTCTGCTCCCTCTGTAAGCACCAACCGTTCTGCAATCTTCGGCAATACGCTTTCTGACAGGCCCGCTAACGATTGAACACGCTTTCGCAGTGATTCGTCGAAGTCCAATTCGCCTCGCATGGCGGCTTCTGTGATGGCGCTGACTTCGTCGCCAACTCCAGCCTCTTTGGCTAGCTCGTCGATGACTTCCGCTTGCAAAAGCGTCGAGTCCATATCCAAAGCCACGACGCGACGGCTGCGACGAAAGGCATCGTCTCGCTGCCACGCTAAATCAAGATTCAGTCGGCTGGAGAGTTCCAACAAACTGCCTTTCAATTGAGACGAGTCGCGAGGCTCGCCACGTAGTGAAAACTCGACGCACGCTCGCGTCAAACCATCGGTCGCAATGCGAGGCGGACGCCCTGAGAGTCGGGTGATGACATCAATGTTGAGCCCCTGGTCCGCCAGCATGCGACTAACCGCGTGAAATTGCGCGGCGCTGATAGACCGCGCCAACAAAGTCAAAATGAAGCGAGATTTCCCCTGCCGATTGACCCATGCATCATAATCGTGATCCGCGATCCGTTTTGGATTGCATTTTAGACCTAACGCGTTTCCACATTCCTGCATTTCATGAATGATCCGTTCGCCATCCGCACACGATGGTATCTGCACCAAAATGCCTAGCAACAAAGATTGGTGAATGACAGCCTGATTTACATCGATGATCGAACAACCGAATTGGGCTAGCACCTCCGATAGAGCAGCGGTTAAACCTGGTCGGTCTTCTCCAGTGAAACGCAATAATATCAGCGATGCAGTACTTGTTGTGGCTAGTGTCATGCAACTATCGTAGCCGATAAATGAACTTCGTCCGAGATCAAGTTGGATGGGTCTCGAAGCTATCCCTCTGGAAGGCTGTGATTTTTTAGAAGCGTGTGCGAGTTGCTGTGCAACTCGGAATCATTTTAGATCTTCTGCCTTCAATTTCATCTGTTGGCGCGAGTCGCGGAGCGACTCGCCCACAAAATCACGGCCTCTGGGCGAGCCACCCTTAGAACCCTTGCCGCCCATAGAGGCCTCGCCACTCTTGCCCCCCTGCCCCCCTGCCCTGCCCCAAAAAATCCGCCAAGTTGCCGAGCCCGATGGAAGTAGTTTCGTGCGATCTATCATTCTCAATCGAAGCTATCGCTAGGCTCATGAATGCCATCTTTACGATTCCCAAAATGACTGTAAACCAGATAATCGATTTGGTAGCTAATACTATGCACGGATCCGTCTGCCATGGCCATCATGAACCTGCTCGAATGTGCCGAACCGAAATTGAAGCCTTCAACGTCGAATGCATCGCCAGTTCGTGATTGCCAATCGGAAAGCGGTTCGAATCCGGGTCGATTTGCACTTCCAGTGTATCGTATTAAATCGCGATCATCACCGCTGTATGCTGACTCGTTGTCGCCAAAATCGGCACCTGAAAAATATGCAGATCGAGGCACATGTTTTTCGCCAAGCAAAAAGGTTGAGGTACACCCATCAGTTATCTCCCCGATTCGAATCTTGCTTCGTTGAAAACAAAGACCTGTATTCTCTCGCATGTCTGGCCAACTGAACGTCCCAGCAACCTCAAGCGATGTCGGTCCTGGACCATACCTAATGGGAATTGAGCCACCATTCATCGCGTAATCATTGCGAGCCAACATTCGAGTTTCTGAATGATAATGTGGCGTCCAAGGTCGATTGTTGGCGAAAGTAACTGGGCTTCTCCGGGTCGGACAATGTAATAACTGTAATGGCGTCTCAAGGCGCTTCGTATTGAGTATCGCTTGGGACGGTTCTATGCCTCCTAAATCATGCAACGCGGATTGCTCAAGAAATGGCAACGACTGATATATCCAACCGCCTGGTTGCCCAGGTCCTACACCACGATCCGGTAGGCCAGCCCATTGTATTCCCCATCCGCCTGATGGAAGATGCTTGTACGCACTTTCAAAGCTCAGGACGGCTAGAGCCAATTGTCTCACTTGATTCGTGCATTGCGTTCGTCGTGCGAACTCCCGCGCCGATTGCACTGCAGGTAACAGCAATCCAATCAGAACACCGATAATTGAAATTGTCACGAGTAGTTCAACGAGAGTAAGAGCAAACTTGCGACGGTGTCGTCTATATCGCATTCTCATTCTGAAATGAACCTCAATCGAGTAGTCCCCATGTTTTTGAGTTCTTGATGTCATCAGCGGATAGATCAAAGAGGAGCATCGAGTATCCGATCGAGCCCACCGATTTGAATTCTTGGAAATACGTGTATCCACCTTGAATCGCGGGTTGAAGTCCTCCAAAACCGTCTGGCCGTGCGTGACCATAACCCTGCAACTGCGAAATGCTAATCGCGTACTTTCCTGGTTGTAGTCTCTCTAGAACGCCGTCTTGTAGACGAGGATGAACCGGAGGTAGAAAAAAAGAAATTCCCGCGATCCTCGGGTCATATGTCCCCCAGTAGACCAATCCAATTCGACTCCACCCGAATTCCTTCTGTTTGGCTCTAAGAAAAAAAAGATCTTGTCCCCAGTCGATGTTGCTGTTTATGAGGTAGTAACGACCATTTTTGGGACCACCAATCAGTTCATTGAAATAGGACATACTGTGCGGAAACACAGCTAAACTGCTTATGACGCTTGAAATGACTAACAGAGCCGAAACAATTCTGAATTTCAACCCGAGGAAGTAAATGGGCAAATGGATCGATTGACTGATCCAAACAATCAGCGACGGATAGATGGGTAGCATATAGCGTGAGTGCTTGTTCAATCCTGTATTGCAACTGAGCAACACCATTATCGCGATGGCGGGCAGAAGGATAACACTTTCCGATCGTGTAGGCCATCTTGCAATCTTCTTTGCTCGATAGATGGTTACCACGGTGAATAACGCTATCGTCCCAAGCGTACTCTTTACGCAAAGCGCGAATGCGTAATATCCAAACCATCCGCCATCAGATCGCAACGTTCCAAGCATGTATGCTGGTTGTGCACTGTTTCGCATGCCCCGCTTTTGTTCATCTACGCCTTCGACAAATGTGGCAGGCAATGGAACTGGAACATGTTCCAAGAATCCGCCGCGGAATCGGTTACCTTTACCTGTTTTCACATCAAAATATCCACCGAGCGTACTCGATACAAATTCATAGTCGCCCAATTTTCGAAAAAGGCCACTCCCGCCGTATCCTGCAACAAAGACCAGCCATGCGACCAATGCAATAATCGTCAATTGCCCCAATTGATTCACTACGCATGGCTCTTTGCTTCGAATCTTTGAAACGCAGCTCCCAGCCCAAATTACAACCAGGATTGGAGGGCCAACGATCCAAGTGGATTTGATGAGCAGCGTCAGCGCTATCGCGATACCACTCCACAATGCTCGAAATGGATCGGGATGTTCCAGCCAAAGCGTAAAGCAATAGAGTGCAAAACCGCCGACTGCTGCTGAAGCGACATCGGGGGTAACTATGGCTCCAAACCCAAGAACTAGAGGCGAGAAACACCAAAGAGCGCAAGCAACCACCCCAGCAGCTTGCCCGTAAAGATGGGATGCCCATAGAAAGCAAACAATGCCCCCGAGGGTTGCAAACGGAATGCAGATCAATCTGCATGCGATCAATATCCTGATTGCATCCGACCCGTGAGAGTCGATAAAGTTTCTTCCAAGTTCCATTTCTGGGCGGCTATAGTTGGACGGATCTGCCATAAGAATCGGCCAATCGCTATGAAGCAGGTACCCAGGTATCGAAGCGATCATTCGAAAAAGTGGTGGGTTCACTCTAAATAGGGTGCAATCACCCGTTTGCCAGATCGAAACACCCGAGATTATTTGTGGCATCTCGTCGGGAGTTGGGCTGTGAACGATCGAACTCCAAAACAAGAGAACAATTTGCACGAATAGCATGAGTGCTGCTGCTACCCGCATTTGTCCTGTCCATCCCAGCTTGGTTCCGCGTAAACCCCAATACCTGATATCGCCAAAAGCACTGTAGCAATGCTCAGCGATACAGTTCCAACCTCGCGCTTGGCGAGCGCTCCAAAACATCCACAGTCGATGACCAGTCCGCGTACCAATGCTTGTCCCTGAATGACCGTGAAAACTGCGAAAAGCCCGAGCGCCATTATGAATATTGGTCTACGGTGTGTGCAGGTCACGAGACTACTCGCAATTCCTAACTCAAAAACCGGTAATACGACAGACGCGGCCTTCATTGTAAACGTCGACATAGCTAGGTCGTACGCAACAATCTTCTCGAAGAAGTAATAAGGATTTGCGATGTGCGAAATCGACGCTACCCAAAGGACTACGGCAACAATCATTGCACACGTTCCGGCTATTTTCGTCCAAATGCTATTCATTAACTTGGCTTTCTCGAGGTGCACTATGTTTTTGCCACGCAACGTAGCCGCCTCGGAAAATCTTGATTTCACGAAATCCATGCAGGGCCAATCGACGCGCTATCGCATCCGCATATAGACACGAGTCACTTTGGCAAAAAACGACGAGCGGATTCTTTGCCGAAATTTTCACGACGAATTTTTCAAATTCCGTCGGGGAACAATCGACTGGCAAACTTAGTGCGCCGGGTATTGTACCTAAGTCATAATCGACGCCCCGCCGCGAGTCTATTAGCACGGTTCGCATAACGATTGCCTTTTGCAGTGTCGTTATATCGATCGTTTCGAAATTCGTTGCTTGGTGTGATGCTACCAATGACCCCGACGCATCCCGATCAAGCATTAAGCGGTTGCGACAAAGATCGACCGCGATACCTGTGGTGGCTGACAAGCCGAAAAAAATCGCCATCGCGGAAACCCATTGACCGCGATTTGAGTTCCCTCGAAAACGTGCAGCCATTGCCCAAAAAGCAGCGGTGACCACGATGCTCAGGAGCACCAAAAAGCCACGAGTGAGGCTGGTGAAAAACTTGAAAAGTATTGCATCCCGTTTCGACGAGGATACAACCACTCCCGAGCCGTCCCAACGACAGCCAAGTTCGGCAACGCTTATTTCCGTAAGACCGATGTTGGGATCGATTACCCGTATTAGCCTGTCCTTGGATTCACCGACATAAACAATCCAATGGTCGTAGGACGGGGATACCATGGAACTGCGAACATGCAAAATGATTGGGGTATTGCTAAGGCCCAAATCAAACAACCCCATATTCGTCATGACACTTCCGTTGAGCTGAAACAAAGCCAGCGCTTTGACCAGGGCTGCAGCCGAACTGCCCTTGTTGGAATCGACGAATTCCACGGTTAGAAGATCTTCGAATGGGTGAATTCCATTGCGATCTAGAATATCGGCGCACGCGAATACGCAATGAACTCCGCAATAGGCGTCTGATGATCGACAATTCGATGCCGTTAAAACGATAACCAATACAACAATGAATCGAATCCCAATCCCAACCCGAAACGTAAGTGAGGGACTGTCCTCGGCTAAACTGATTTGCTGACTCACTTACATACTCCTTTTCCATCGCCTAAACGTCCAAACGGCACCTACCAGAATCACAATGAACCCACAGGCTACCCAAACTCGGCTTGAAGTGCTCCAAAAAGCATGTCCACGGAGCGTATCCAGTTTCTTTCCGTCAACGGAACGAACAATTTCGCCATCTTGCCACTTGAAATTGATTTGTCGCATCTCTTCGATAGTGATTTTGGTCCCATTTGGTAGTCCGATGTGTTCCTTTACTTCCTTCCAGCTTTGTACTCCTGGAGGGATTCTTGACTTGCGAACATCACGGACCTCGCACTGCATTTTGACTGGACCGTCTTTGAATCCGATTGTGACTACAACCTCTTTTGGAATCACAGGTTGCGGATTATTAGAAACAGCGTACGCTCCGCTGTACTCAATGGTCGTAGGAAAACCGATAAGTGTAAATTCGTATTTGCTGATAGGAAATCCATTTTCGTTATTCAGCGTAAGTGTGTGTACACGACCGTCACTCTCTCCAACGAGTACTTGTTTGCTGTGAGAATCTGTCAAGGATTTCCAACCTGAAGGAGGAATTGCCTCTAGTACGGACAACATGTCTTCGCCGGACATGTGGTACATCAAAACGTGTGATCCTGTCGTTCCTCCTCGAGCGTATACTAGCATCTCGCTCTTTTCTTTCATTTCTTTCATGAGTCCGCCACCTGATCCATTTGGCACAAATGCTTCAGGGTTGAGATTCAAGAATTGATCACCGATGCACCCCCTGAAAGAGTGATTCACGGGACGAGTGGCGATAATACTGTCTAGGTTTGTTGAAAATACGTAGAACTGGTTCGGGTAATTGATTATTATCTGATTTTCACGAACGACTCGTGATTCTCCTGACTTTGAGGTGACGCAACGTACTTCAATCTCTTTTCCGAATAGGGATTCTCGGGCAGTTCGCAGCCGACGTAAAACGTTCGAGGGCTCTTCGCCGAACAGGCTGTTGCCGTTCAATAAGCAAAGCACTACCGATAGATAGATAAAAACACAAGCTCGCCAAAAAAACATGAAGCACACTTCCAATCTCGGTTAGTAATCACTTCCAACTCGGCGTCGATCATAAGTCGGGCTAAACCGGACGCTAGCGCGTTGCGGCTGATTAGCCGAAGGGCGTTAGCCCACGGTTTGTGGCCGATGTTGTGATCGACGCCGAAAACTCGTTCTCATGTACAAGTTGAGAACGAGTCATTTTTTGTTCTGCAAATTAATCGCGAACGCTTAACATCCCAGATCTTGCGGGGAACATGGTGGAATTGTATTGGTGAGTATTTGGTTTGGAGTCCAACCGCACCAAGTATAATTCGCGGCACATCCGTTAAAAGCAGCGTAGCTCGTCCCGCAAGTATTTGCTGCCATGTAACGATCCGTAATACATTGGTTATGATACTCACGGCAAAAGCCTACTTGACCGGGGCAGCCAATTGGCTCAAGCCCCGATGTCGTGCACATTACCACAGCGCCTGATAATCCCTCCCCATCGCTAAATATGGGTGCGGTCCATAACGCGACACATACACCAAGAATACACCATAGTGATCGATTCATTTTCAATCCTCAAACCTTTCAAAACCAGTTAAACAAACAGTTAGCAAATACGATTTGCCAAAACAACAGAATGACCATTACTTCAACACGATTCGTCCTTCCGACGGTCTTGCTTTCGTTGGCTAGCAAGTCCGTTAGAAAGACGCGAAAACTCAAATCTATTTTCCGAGACCCGATCGCTCTCATCAGTAACGACTATTGAATTTCGGTTTCGTAGATTTCCGTTGACTGTCACCAGCTCCGCTAAGATCCCCGCAACGAATACCATACCTGACATCAAAATGCAGCCAACTCCCAACACAAGCGATTGCAAGTGACCTTGGCCCTGTCCTGCCGAGTAAAAGATTACAAACCTTGCAATAGGTAACGAACCAATGAATGCCAGTATGGCACTCACCCATAAAAGAGTCTGAAGTGGGTGGTACATGAAAAACGTTCGAAGCAACGCAACTGCCGAACGTGATACAAATTGCAAATGAGATCGGTATAGCCTCGACGGTCGGGTCGTCGGGTTGGTTTGTATCGGTACAAACTCGATGACAAGCCCTTGCTCAACCGCTTGCACGAGCGTCTCCAATGTGTAGGAATAACGACCAATCACACGGACGCCACAAGCAGCCTCTCGGGTATAAGCTCGAAATCCGCTTACAGGATCTGCAATTCGTTGGCCCAAAATCCAACTGACGGCCACTCGCCCAATTCGATAAAGCAGTCTCTTTAATTTCGACTGGCGTTGGTCAAGTTCAGGTCTGCGATCACCAATGACCACGTCTGCCTCACCTCTGAGAATGGGTTGGACGAGTTCCGTTACATAGTGTCCCGGATATTGATGATCGCCGTCTGTATTGACGATGATGTCGGCATCCAATACTACCGAAGCATGTATTCCAGTTGAGAACGCAGCCGCCAGGCCTCGGTTTTTTCGATGTCGAATAACGTGATCTACGCCGAGTCCCAGAGCAGTCGCTGCAGTACCGTCCGAACTACCGTCGTCGATGACAAGTGTCTCGATGCAATCAATTCCGGGGATATCGACGGGGAGGTCTGAAAGGACGAGATGCAAAGTCTCGGCTTCATTGAGACACGGAATTTGTATGATGAGCTTCACCATCGAACTCATCCCTTCCAAGTGGTTGTGAAGTCTTCAACAACAGTGAAGTCTTCAGCAGCCCGAAAGAGACAAGCCAACGTATGAATCCACTTGATTGGACGCAGCAAGCTTACAGCGCGGTCGAGCGCGACATGCGACACGAACCATGCGACATGCGACGTTGTTCCAATTGACTGAACCATTGAAAACTCTCCATCCGAAGAATACTTGGACAACAAGACAACCTACTGAATTCGCGGAAATCTACCAAGTAAAAAACGTCAGAATCTGAACAACAAAATGCTGCGACTTTCCATTGAGCAGTTGCAAATTCAGGATTCCATGCGGTCAAGCGGCGACCAATCGCCCTTAGACACCAAAAAAGTTTTAAATTTTGGTTGCATTACGAAATCAATCCCGCAATAATTGTGGAGCTTTTTCAGTTTTCACTCCGTGATTCAGTCCTCGAATGAGAAATGGAATTGACATGAGTCCCTTACTCAAATGCTGAATTCCTCGCTAACGGAGCGCATAATGAAGAGCCCCTCGCTTACGCAGCGGGTTAAAGGTACAAAATGACGTCCGGCGATCTTTTAAATAGCGCTCGCGATTTAGCTGTTTCGATTTCGCAAGCCGCGAAACGGCATCGGAGCATCAGTTCGAAGCTTGATGAAATTGAGGATTGTGCGTTTATCGGGAACAAAGATGGAAAACTCATTTCCACAAACGCTGCTTTCGACCGTGTGTTTGGGAATGGGATTGCAACCGCAGGACGTGATCATCGACTATTTTTGCACCCAGTAGCATTGAGTCTATGGGACGCAACGCACCAAATGTTCCGGGTCGGCTGCGAATTCGTTCTCGCAGAGCATGCCTTAAAACAAACCGATGCAGAGGAAGTTTCGCTTCGATGTTGTACCGCAATTTATTTTGTACATGATGCATCTTGCCCAGGTATCGGTTCTGTAGGATTGTCCAGAGTTCTCGGTCGAATACCACGACTCAGAAACGCGACTATTGAATCGAACTGGCAAAACTTCCAAAAGTTGTCACATCGCAATCAAGAATGTGCGTTGCTTTTGGCTCGCGGTAAGTCACATAGGGAAATCGCCGCAGAGTTACATGTTTCAAGCCGAACGCTCGATTCGGAGTGCAAATATGTTTTCAACGTGATGGCGGTATCCAATTCCCACGAATTGGGTCGAATGATGTGTCGCTTCCAAGATACCGGGCTAGCTGATTTTGGATTCTAGAACCCTATGGTAACTTACAACTTGTCGATTTCATTTGGTCGAGCCGTAAATGTGCTGCCTTAGAATCGTGATTTGAACACGAAATTCACATGGATGGACAGGATACACAGGATGTGGAAATCAATCCTGTTCTTCTTGTCTATCCATGTCCGTTAGCTGACTGCGCTTATGCCGATTGAGCTTCGAATGTCCAAGCGAACTACTCTCGCTCAGCGCGGCAGGATTGCGTTGTTGTCAAAGCCGGTTTGAAATCCGTTTGGCCAGTTGTTAGCGGGCAGTGGCTGCTGCTGCTGTTGTGATACTGGCCAACCACTGGGTTGCTGTTGCATATTGTTTTGATTGCCCCAGTTCTGATTTGCAGTCGGTCCGCTTTGCCCCCCCTGCCCTGCCCCGAAATAACCGCCGTTACCTTGATTCGTTGGTACACCGCCCTGCCCTGGCAAAAGATTTGTTGGAATTTGGCTGTTGCTAACCTCATTGCCGAATTGATTCACTCGTTGCTGAACCATAGTGCCGAGCCCGTCCAGAAATCCATCACCCGCCTGGGGCGTCAGTCCGTTTTGATTCTGTTGCAATCGCCTTTCTACATTGTCGATGTACGGCCCAACGATTTGTTTGATCTCATTGGGCAAAATACCATCTGCATTCGCTAAAATGCGACTGATGTACAGACCGCTACGCGAATTGGCAATTCGCTGTTGCTGGGCCGAACCAAGCAATGTCATCGCAAACATTGTAATAAGTAAGCACAAGGCGACGCCTTTGATCAATCCGAATCCAGCACCCAATTGCCGGTCGAAGTCCTTGAGCTTAACCTTGTCGATGGAGGTGCTCACCAATCGAAACAGCATCCAGATGATCAAGCTCGAACCGAAATACAAAAGTAGCATCGCTAAAAACAAATTCCAAGGCGGCTGAGCGTTGATCATTTTTGCAATGTCGTTACGAAACAGATAGGCAACGAAATAGCTAGCAACGATCGATGCGATTGAAGCTAGCTGCCATGCAAATCCTTTGATCGCGCCAAATATGGTTGTCGCAGCCAAAACGATCAACATGATCAAATCATAAGCTTGCATGCTAGCTATTCCTTCCATGGTTTCCGTGATATCCGTCTGGTTGTGAGCAGACTTGTCCGTGACTATCGACTATAGCGATTAGCAACCTGAAGTGCGAAGAGCAAAATAGCCCCCCTGCCCTGCCCTACTCTGGTATTTGTTTTACCTGATCAGCGGTGGTCGGGCACATCACGCAGCGAACGGAACAAGCCAGTCACCCAGTCACCCAGTCACCCAGTCACCCAGTCACATCGCTGCGAGGATGCTCTGGACGTCAGCAAATTGAGAATGCTAAAAGCATAGGGCTACGCCCCCCCTGCCCTGCCCTTGTCACTTTGGTCCTTTTCATGGCTGATTTCAAGACCCACATTTGCGTCAGTACCCTCGCTGGCATCTTTTATGGAGTCGGCGGCTTCCAAGCCGGCTTGCCTTGGGAAAGTTGCGCCATTGGCACGGCGCTTTGTAGCGTCAGTGGAATGCTCCCCGACCTCGACAGTGATTCGGGGATACCGCTTCGCGAAGCCGTGGCCTTTTCTTCTGCGTTTGTTCCGATGCTTATGGTAGATCGACTTCAGCGAATGGGCTACGGTCATGAGATGATGCTTGTTATTACGGTGGCAGTGTATTTCTTTCTGCGATTTGGATTGGCAGAAATCTTTAGAAGATACACGGTACACCGAGGGATGTGGCACAGTGTACCGGCAGGCCTATCTGCAGCTATGTTTGCATTCGTCATTTGCTCAAGCGAGAACATGTATTTGCGGATGTTCAAGACCGTTGCGATCTTCGTTGGCTTTATGTCACACATCCTATTAGATGAAATCTGGTCGGTGGAATACCGTCGAGGACGTTATACGTTTAAACACAGCTTCGGAACCGCCCTTAAGTTCTGGAGCGACAACCGAATTGCAAACCTCTTTAGCTATGCACTTTTGGCATCGCTGTGTTTCCTCGCGTACAAGGATGAGGGGCTGATGAGTCGTTTTAGCAACGAGGTGCCGGGCGCCCCGCGTACAGCAGTTCAATGGCTCCAAAACTTTCGACCACTGTGGTGAACCACCATTCCCTTGGGCTGAGGGGCTTAAGCCGGACTAAAGTGGGTGGCACGCTCCGAGGTACGAAGGGCGTGTGAATAGCCAGTCATCCTTTGCCATGGACACCACGCGCATCGCTCTGAGAGGATGTAATTTTTTAGAAACGCAGGCGAGTTGCGACGCAACTCGGATTCATTTTAGATCTACGGCCTTCAATTTCATCTGTCTGCACGAGTCGCAGAGCGACTCGCCCACATAAAATCACAGCCTCTGAGCGTGCCACCCGTGCCACCCGTGCCACCCGTGACACCCATAAATTCGGATTGAGAATCTAAGTCTTTAAAACGCATGAGGGTTTTAAAGTAGAGCGACTCAATTAAGCTAAGTTCATGTTTTTCCGTCTACACCCTCGCTAACACATCTTCATGATCGATCTTGGAAAAAAGAATTTACTGGGTGTCCAAATTGATGCGGTGGACTACGAAGCTGCGGTAGGGCGTTTCGTCGAAGCTGCCAAACGATCAAAACGCCTTACAGTAACCGCATTGGCCGTACACGGGGTGATGACGGGAGCTTTAGATAGCGAGCACCGACATCGATTGAATAGCCTCGACTTGTTGGTTCCTGATGGGATGCCCGTACGTTGGGGCGTAAATTTGCTTCACGGTGCTAGCTTGCCGGATCGAGTATATGGTCCGAACCTTATGCTCAAGGTATGCGAAGCGGCAGAGAAGCACGGCTTGCCACTCTATTTCTTTGGCACGCAGAGAGAAACACTGGACAAGTTGATCGCGAACTTGCGAGTGAAGTTTCCAGAAATCAAAATCGCCGGCTCGGAGCCATCTCAGTTTCGAAAGTTAAGCGAAGAGGAATCGATCGCTCTTGCAGAGCGAATTCGATCGAGTGGAGCGAAGATCACTTTCGTTGGTCTTGGTTGTCCTCGGCAGGAGGTTTGGGCATACGAATTAGGAGACGAACTTAGCATGCCTGTTTTTGCTGTCGGGGCCGCTTTCCCCTTCCATGCCGGCACCTTGCGTCAAGCCCCGTTATGGATGCAGAACAATGGTCTTGAATGGTTGTTTCGATTTATTTCCGAACCGAGACGCCTTTGGAAACGGTACGTCTATTTGAATCCGGCGTTCGTCACTCTTGTTGGCTTGCAATTGCTAAAGCTGCGAACGGTCGATCCAAATGCGACCAAAGCCCCGAGTCAACGAGAACGATTCGGATAACCTTATACTCATCCCCCATTGCGTTCAAAATGTCTTCAAAAAAACCAATCCGTGTTCCACCGAATGAAACCCCAGCCTTTGCAACAAAGTAATGGATCGCTGATGGTCGGCTGATGCGAAGGTTCGGACGGTTCGCCTTCTTTCCTGTTGCAATTGCCTAAGCGCTTCAGCCATCAAGTAGATAAAGCGTTCCCTGGCTTCTTCGGATTCGGGAACGTACGGCAACCATAACCGGACTACACTCGATTCGACACCCAGAATAGTCGGGTCCGGGAACCAAAACATGACCTCGCTTTCAACTTTGGGCGGCGATCTTAGAACCAGATTGAATCGAATCTGCTCACAGTGACCAAGCACAGAACTAAGCCACCATTCATGCGTATCCTCGTCTAACAATCTGCCTACCGTACAAGTTCTTCGGATACTAATTTGAGTTCGGTCCATAGGCGGACGAAAAGAGGATAAATCCAATTCCCAGCACTCCGTCGGACGGGTTGGGGAGAAGCCGGCTTGGGACAACCATCGTTGGGTCCGAGTGTCCTTTGCGATGACTCCCATCAAATTGTCCCCTTCACCAACGCCGAGATAGAATGCGTTCAACTCAGTCGTCCCGAGCGCTGTACAGCTGGTCGCATTTTTCTCTTGCATGCTACCCAAGGCATGCTCGATCAACACTTTGGCGATCGAGTCCTCCTGATCATGGGGTGCAATACAAATTTTGTGCACCATTGCCGAGGAATCACTGGTATCGCTTCCGTCCTTGTTGCGTGCAAATCCAAAGTGAATAAAGCCTACGGGGACGCATTCTTGGTTTGTTGCAAGAACCAAACCGCTGCTCAGAAAGAAGGGCTTGCCGAGCACGCATTGGTCCCAAACGCTGATTGGGCAGACGCTCTTAGAGTGAAACGCCAGGTGGTGATCATGCCAAAGTTTGGCCAAAAAGGGAGTATCCGTATTTCGATAAGACCTGATCGTCCACACGGCATTCACCCGAGTACCGCAGGGACTCGAAAGCACTCCGAATCGGAGGAAGGAGCGTTCTGAAGAGCCTGCTCTGGCGAAAGAGAGGGACTACACACATCGGCTGCAAGGACATTTTGGAGATCAAAGGCGTGGACCATAGGTTCCACGTTTTCTGTGTCTACTTCAGAAAGCTGCTCAACAAGACCAACCATTTTGCCAAGCGTATCCGTCAACTCAGCCACTTCGACCGGAGTTAGGGAAAGCCGGGCAAGATTTCCAATCCGAACCACATCTTCGGCAGATAAAGCCATCGACGGACCTCGGTTCGATTACTTTGGTAAGGCAAAAGGCTTGGCTCGAACAGCCTTGCGAATCCGACCGCTGCGAATGCATTGAGTGCAAACACGAATTGTTCGCACCTCGCCGTTAGGAAGAGAAACCTTGCAGTTTTGAAGGTTTGGCGTGAACCGACGCTTAGTAATACCAGTAACCTTTGTACCAACACCACCCAAGTACTTAGCCTTGCCGCGGATCTCAACTTGATTTCCGACGGACGCAACTTTTAGACAAACATCGCATGACTTGGACATGATCTACCCTAAACCACCAACGAATCGAACCTTAATGTACCTACTCTTGTCCCTCAACGGGGTTGGAAGTATAGCCGTACGACAGAGTGTAGCAACATCAAAACAGTTCTTCGATGCCCCGATTGATGAAAAATCGCAGGGAAATTACACTCTGAAGCGACTCCAAGCTGTCAGCCCTCACCCAAAAACCCTCTTTCCTCGCGGATCTCCTGCAAGATGACTGTTCAGAAGTTCACGCGAGAATTAGCCAGTATAATCGAGTCTGCGGGGAAATTGGCATGTGCCGTCAAGGCCGACGCGGTTCTTGTGCTGCTCGATAGTGCCACCGACTGGGAGCGCCTTCGCGAACTTGTCCCCCCCGAAATAAAGCGCATTTTAGTCGCAGCCGATCGGGTCGAAGATCTCGCAGGCGCCGACAAATTTGGACTGATTCCACTCGTTCTGAACAAAGAGGATTCTCCGCTTCTGGAACGCTTGCAACACGCGTTGTTGGAAGCGGTCGCTGACGAACTACTGGCCAACCATTGCGATGTTATCGCCGTGTATTGCGGCTTCGAAGTCAATCGGATCGATTCGATTTCGATCATACGGCTCGACGAGCGCATGCGGCGATTCACTAGTCGCGATCTTCAACGGCTCGAGAGTTCGGTGCCTCTGAACAATCTCAAAATCGTAATCGACTTGGCAGTTCAAATCGGCCGTGAAGGACGAGAGGGAAAAAAAGTCGGAACCATGTTTGTCGTCGGAGATACACGGAAAGTTTTGCAACATTGCAAAGATAGCGGCTTTGACCCACTTAAGGGATACAGTCGAAAGAGCCGAAATCTCCACGATGCTCGTGTTCGCGAAGACATCAAAGAGATCGCGCAGATGGATGGTGCATTTGTCGTTTCGCCTGATGCCGTTGCGGAACGATCTCGCCAAATCATCGAGATGTTGCACGAAAATCTGCAACTATCTAAGGGGCTTGGCTCACGCCACTGGGCCGCCGCCGCAATCACCCAACGCACCAAGGCCATTGCCATCGTCGTTAGCCAATCGAGCAGCACCGTTCGAGTCTTTCAAAATGGAGCTTTGGTTCTTCGCATCGAGCCTATGGAACAAGCCGTCAAGTGGCAAGAGTTCAATTACGAACCTCCTCCGAACGAAGCGGCGGATTGACCATGGCGAAACCATTTGTGGCAGTGGTGACAGGGGCTTCAAGCGGTATTGGCCAGGCAATCGCCACAGAATTCGCTAGCCGGGGTGCACACCTTGTGCTGAATTGCCGGCAAAACCTACATGGCCTTGAATCAACTATTTTGCAGATACGCGACCTGCGGAACGCATCTCAGGATCTGTTCAGCATTGTATCAAACATCGAAGATCCGGATTCCAATCGCGAGTTTGCTAATGCGGCGTTTGAACGCCATGGTTATGTAGATGTTTGGGTGCATGCCGCGGGGGCTGACGTGCTCACCGGTAGTTCACGCGAAATGGCTTTCTCGGATAAGCTAACCAAGCTTTGGGAGACTGATGTCCGCGGAACCTTCATTCTCAGTAGATTGGTCGCGGCCAAGATGCTAGCGCAACCTAAGATGAATGACCGATTGCCGTCCATGGTTCATATCGGATGGGATCAGGCCGAACACGGCATGGAGGGGGATAGTGGCCAGTATTTTTCAGCTACCAAAGCAGCCATCGCAGCTTTTTCAAAAAGCTTGGCGAAAAGCGTTGCTCCGAACATTCGAGTGAATTGCATCGCCCCAGGTTGGGTCCAAACGGACTGGGGCCAACATGCCTCAGCGACATGGCAACAAAGGGCTATCAGCGAATCGATGTTAGGCCGATGGGGTAACGCCAACGACGTTGCTCGAGCAGTGGCTGCGCTCAGTTTCGGTGACGGCGCGTTTATCAATGGTCAAACGATCGCTGTCAACGGAGGTTGGCAAGGCATGCCACACAATGCAAAATGACAAATCCCATATCGATCGAGCGGTCCTTAACGCGGTCTAATCCGCCGGGCGTCGCCCATGCCGTGACCAAAAGTCACTCCAAAAATCCTTTGGGCTCAACTCCAAGTCGCTTAAGCTGCTCCGCGAGAAGTTCCACGCGTTGGCGTTCATTATCTGCCCGCTGCCTCTCCAAGTCCGCGCGAAGCATCTCTGCCTCCGCGCGTTGCTTTTCTGTGTCTGCCCGTTGCTTTTCTGTGTCCGCCCGTTGCTTTTCTGTGTCCGCCCGTTGTTGCTCTGTGTCTGCCCTTTGCTGCTCTCGCCCTGCCATTTCCGCCCCAGTTGCAATAAGGTTTCCGTTCAGATCCGTCCAACGCAACCAATGATCTTGATGTCCTTCGAAGCTGCCACTCCAAAGCGTGAGGCCCAATCCAATCGCCGTTATCAAATGAATCGCACCTGGAATCTGTTCGTAAAGTCCGCCTCGCAATTCGAAGAACCGTAGTTTCTCGCCTCGCAACCATTCCTCCGGGTCATAGATAACATAAAATGGGATGCCTATTCGGGCGTAACCCGCCAGCTTGTCCCGATCTTCGTTTCCCTCTCGGTTCGAAACTATCTCGATAACCACATCAGGCACCTTGCCGTACTCCCACACGAAGTACGATCGATTGGATTTTGGAAAAAGATTCTCTGGTGCTCGCGTGTTCAAGCTCAAAAGTACGTCAGGGACGTACGGCGAAACTCGAATCGAGTAAAACAAACCGACGTTGGATAAGGCCAAAAAAGGTACCTCCGTAGTCCAGCTCGAATAGAGCGGTTCCGTCAGCAGTCGCTGTTGCTTCTCAGAAAAGATGTTGTCCACAGGCTTACCATCCTCCGTGACTAAATGCTCGACCGAAGGCCAAAGTTCCTTTGGCAGTGGCCCAGGCTCGATTGTAATGTTTTCCTGAACGGTACGAATATCTATTGCCATGTGCCAACCTTTTGGTTGAGCGGGAACGATCTAAAATACACTTCCATTCTACGATAGCCGTTGTGGAAATGCCAATCGCCTCTACTTTTTCGCGTACGCAAGTCCGCCATCTTGACGAATGCTGTCAATGGCGGTTGGCAAGAAATCTCGCTTGCTGCAAAATGCATTAGAAACCCAAATGCATCGATTTGAATTCACCCAATTTTATGGTCCACAGTTCCAAGAACGGATTTCGAATGGCTAAACAGACCACCAAGAATCAACCGATGCTGATCGGTTTCGATTCCATGTTTCCGCAGGAAACGCCCGCGGCCCAGTCGGCTCCTGAATCACGCGCGACCTCGGCGCTCGCTCCTGAGAGTGATCTAGCCTCTCAACCCGTGCGCACCAAACCCCCATTTCCAACCGAAGGGGATTTGGTCATCCTGGTCGACTCGCATTCGTTGATTTACCAAGTCTTCCACGCTCTACCCGCCATGACCAGCCCTCAAGGGATTGAGGTTGGAGCTGCCCATGGTTTCCTCCGCGACATTGCCAATCTACTCGAACAATGGAAACCAGATTTTTTTGTTTGCACTTTTGATGTCTCCGATAAGACGTTTCGTAACGATCTCTACGATCAATACAAAGCCAACCGCGAATCGATGCCCGATGCTTTGCGAGAGCAGATCCCAATCATCCATCGCTGTCTTGATACACTTGCCATTCCCAAGATATCCGCTCCGGGATTCGAAGCCGACGACATCATGGCTACCTTGGCATTTCAAGCCGAACAACAAGGTGCTCGTGTCCTTTTGGTCACCAGCGACAAGGACTGCCGGCAATTGATCTCCGATCGCGTGCAAATGCTAAACGTGCGGAAAAACGAATTGTTCGGCGAACCAGAATTAAAGACCGTTTGGGGCATTCGTCCAGATCAAGTCGTTGACTTTCAATCGCTCGTTGGCGACTCGGTGGACAATGTCCCGGGTGTCCCTCTCATAGGACCTAAGGCTGCACAACAATTGCTCGAGCAGTTTAATACACTCGATGAAGTCCTGGACAATATCGAACTTGTGGCCGGAGAAAAACGCAAAGAGAATTTGAAAAACAATCGCGAACTAGCCCTACTGAGCCGCGACTTGGTTCGACTAAGTCGCGAATGCCCTATCGACTTACCTTGGTCCCAAATGCGTCCCGGCACGTTTGATAGAAATCAGGCGATGGATCTATTCCGCGAACTTGGTTTCCGAAAACTCTCTGACGCGTTTGTGTCACTGCTAGGTACCATTGAACCCGCCGTTGCGTTCAAACTGCCGACGACCGGCTACCGTTTGATCGATCGCTTGGAACCATTGCAACAATTAGTTCGCGACTTAGCTGAAGTCGACACGATTGCCATCGATACGGAAACAACGTCAACTCGACCTCGGGACGCCGAGTTGGTAGGCGTCAGTTTATCTTGGGCGGAGGGCCAAGCAGCATACATACCTGTTCGCGGGCCTGAAGGGGCGACGGTGATAGAACTTGAGGCAGTTCGCAGTCTACTTGCGCCACTGCTCTCAGACGTTAGCAAGACATTTATCGGACAAAACATAAAATACGATGCGATTGTATTGCGAGCTCATGACATGCCAATTTCGAATATTGGATTTGACACGATGGTCGCGGACTATTTGTTAGACGCAGGCGGACGCAACCATGATCTCGATGATATTGCTAAGCGATGGTTGGGCCATACCAAGATCACCACGGAGTCTCTGATCGGTGCAGGCAAAACGCAAATTACGATGGACCGCGTCCCTATTGCTAAAATATCCGCGTACGCTTGCGAAGACGTGGACGTGCCATTTCGGCTGATCGTCCCTATGAGGGAACGACTGCGCGACGAAAAACTGATCGAGGTCATGCAGTCTCTTGAAATTCCGCTCCTAGGGGTTTTGGCCGAACTGGAATTTGAGGGGATTCGCATTGATGTTTCGAGGCTCAAGCAACTGGGCGCTGATTTTCAATCGAAAGCGGACACGCTTCGAGCCCACATCATGGATTTGGCAGGCGAAGAATTCAATCCGGATAGCCCAAAGCAACTCGCACATATCCTTTTCGAAAAATTTCAGTTACGAGTAGTCAAGAAGACCAAGACCGGACCAAGCACCGATGCGGAAGTATTGGAAGAGCTGGCTTCGGAGCATCCGCTGCCGGCCAAGATTGTAGAGTACCGGCAGCTTACAAAACTGATCAATACGTACATAGAATCGTTACCGCGTTTGATTAGCCCCCGCACCCATCGTCTTCATACATCGTTTCGACAAGATATCGCAGCAACTGGCCGACTAAGTAGTGTCGAGCCCAATCTACAAAACATTCCAGTGCGAACGCCCGAGGGGCGATCGATTCGATCCGCATTCCTACCTCGCGAAGTCGGTTGGTCGCTCTTGACTGCCGACTACTCGCAAATTGAGTTGCGAGTGTTGGCTCACTATTGCGGCGACCAGTCACTGCAGCAAGCCTTTCATGACGATCTCGATATTCATACAGCTGTGGCGGCTCAGGTAAATGGCCTCCATCCGAGCGAAGTCGATCGCGACATGAGACGCAGCGCCAAAGCGGTTAGCTTTGGTATCATTTACGGACAGAGTCCCTTTGGGCTAGCCAAGGCCCTCGGTATTTCGCGTACGGACGCGAGCACCTTTATCGATGCTTATTTTGCAAAGTATCCTGGCGTCAAAGACTTTATCGCTTCAACCCTAGTGGATTGTCGGCGAAACGGTTATGTCTCAACCATGTCGGGTCGCAAAAGATTCCTACGAGGCATTCGAGATTACGCTGCATTACCAGACCAAAAAAAGAAACAGTTGCTCGAACCCGAACGCATGGCAATCAACACGGTGATTCAAGGCTCTGCCGCCGACATGATCAAACTGGCAATGATCTCGCTCCAAAAAGAAATGAACTCGCTTGATTGGCCGGCCAGGATGCTGCTGCAAATTCATGATGAGTTGATCTTCGAAGTCCGCGACGATTACGTCAATCAGCTCGCGACAGTCGTTCGCGAAGTAATGACGACTGTCATGCCTCTGAGCGTGCCGCTCAAAGTGGATGTCAAACATGGTGGCAGTTGGGCCGCATGTGAGATGCTATGACGAATGCACCATCACACAAAACGCCTGTGGTCATTGGTATCGTTGGAGGAATCGCCAGCGGCAAAAGTGAGGTCACTCGCATGTTGGGGACAATGAATGCGACTATTATTAGTGCTGATAAAATAGCGCACCGTGTTTTGTACGAACCCGATGTGATCGATGCATTGAAGAAAATATTCGGCAATAGTATTTTGCTACAGGGTGCTTCGACCAGCGTTGATTTGAGTGAAATCGACCGAAAGAAGTTGGCGTCCATGGTCTTTGGCGATTCCGGAGAAAAGCAGATGATGCGCAAAAAGCTTGAGGAGATCGTCCATCCTCGCATTCGGCAGTTAGCCAAGTCAGAATTGGAGACCCTATCGCGAGAATCATCCTCACAGATGATCATTCTCGATGCACCTCTACTCATCGAGGGTGGTTGGCTGCCGTATTGCAATCGAGTGCTATTCGTTGATTCGCCGGACGACATGCGGAAACAAAGGGCCATGCAACGTGGTTGGACTGCCAGGGAATGGCATGAACGCGAATCCGCTCAGTTGAGTTTGGCCGAAAAGAGGAAGTACGCGACAGACTTAATACTCAATGGCGGAACGATCGAACAGCTTCATCAACAGGTGGTAGACTTCGTAGCCAAATTGCCCAATCGGCAAGTACTTCCGCATGAATCCTAGGCGCCCACCACCCGCATCAATCGTTTAACCCCGAGCCGTAGGCGACGGCTGTACTTCGCCAGCTTGATCGTACTTGACTGCGCCGACGTACGGCCGTCGCCTCTGGCCCTGGGGGCGAAACGCGGCCCCCGATCGCGGCTTAATATGAACACATCTTAAAATACAATCGACCTTCTAACATTGGACGTCTCAATTCCATATACTCAATCGAAGTCAATTCCTATCTGAATTCCTTCCTTCCCTAAAGGTACCTTCAAAATGCGAACGAAATTTGGTTGTGCAGTCATTGCCGTTGCAACTTGTTTTTCGATGCTCCCGGCTGTGGCGATAGCAGACGTTCCAAAGGTCGGCGATACCGCGCCGGATTTTGAGATGCAGGCAAGCGATGGCAAGACCTATAAAGCAAAGGATTTCATAGGCAAGAAAGCTGTCATCATCGCTTGGTTTCCCCGTGCCTTTACCGGTGGTTGTACTAAGGAATGCAAGTCGATGAAGGAGTCTGGCGCAATGCTCAAGAAGTACGACGTGGCTTACTTCACCGCGAGCACCGATCCGGTGGAAGAGAATGCCAAATTTGCGAAGAGCCTCGATCTTGACTATCCCATCCTTTGCGATCCGAAAGGCAAGTATGCTACGATGTTTGGTGTCTTAAGCACCGACGGGTCAAAAGCTGGCCGAACCACTTTCATTATTAGCAAAGAAGGCAAGATCCTTGCGGTCGATTCTAAGGTCAACACGGAAACGCATGGCAAAGATTTAGCCGAACAATTGGAAAAACTCGGGGTAGCAAAACAGAGCGTTAAGTAGCATACCCTCGATTGCGTTCTGCGAGCGTGGTGGTCGAAAGCCGACTTTAGGCGAGCGGCAGGAGTTGGTTTACCGTAGCTTGGGCCCCTGGCGCCCCTGGCCCGAGTTTCGCACGGCCCAGGGGGCCATGCTACTGGTAGATTTCAGCCTGCCGCTCGCCTTACCACCAGAATTCCGTGCGGACATAGCGTGATGCTCGGGTGAACAGAACGCGTCCTAAGGTACTCCAACCCCGATCGACTCGACCAAATCCGGTCATGCCGGATTTCAGTTTGCCTTCGGCGCAATCAACCCGGCAATGCACGACGACCGTTTGACGAAACGTCGGTTGTTGCGACGTGCCCGTATCTTCGGGTTTTGTTGTTGCTGGAGAAATGCGTTCCACGCTGCCCAAAAATGTTTCAAAGGGTAAAGCGCGGGCTTTGAAATAAACTGGCTGACCTTTCGCCACCGCCATTGCATCGTCTTCAGCAACGGAAATTTCGACGCGAGGCACACCAGGCCTTTCAACCTGACAAAGTAATGTTCCTTGGGTGTTGAATCGCCCGACTCGCTCTCGTAGTCGAGGCGCCGAAACATAACCGTTGGTTGGTGCGACTACTATCAAACGTGAACGCTGGTTTTTGAGAAAGTCCAGTTCTTCCATGAGACGTTCGCGTCTCGCTTCTTC
This sequence comes from Pirellula sp., assembly GCA_043757445.1. Classification (GTDB taxonomy): domain Bacteria; phylum Planctomycetota; class Planctomycetia; order Pirellulales; family Pirellulaceae; genus JBKCUI01. The sequence goes on from JAYVPJ010000204.1 coordinate 31,584, forward strand.
GGCTGCAATATCCTCGGGCCGCGAACCCAGTTTCAGCAATTTCAATTTCCCCTCTGCATCGGCGAGCTCTTGCTCTCGGCGTGAGAGTTCTGCGATCGCGATTCGAATTCCCTCGGTCGCCCGGCCAGATTGTTCAGATTTCACTTCTCCAAGTCGTTCCTGCAAAACATCGAGCTGAGCTCTTTCCCGCTGCAACTGAACGTCCGCCAATGCACCGAGCTTGTTGAGGCGCTGCGACTGTACGAAGGCGGTTTGCGCATAAGTCAATTGGGTTTGAGCTTGAGATACACGGTGTTCGAGTGCCTTCAATTGATGATTCAGTGCCGCGCTAGTGGTCTCTACCTCCAAGCGTCCCAAATCACACCACGCCTTCATTCGATTGACTCGCGATTCTTGGTCACTCACCTCCTCAGCCCTCGGCCCGGCCTTCAATCGAGCTAGGTTTGCTTCCGACTCCTTCAATTCGGCTTCCTTTGCCTCGATATGGCTGACTAAGTCAGGCGCATGCAACTCAACCAAGGCATCCCCTTCGTTGACCAAATTACCGTCTTCGACCAGGACCTTTGAGATGAAACTATTGAGTGGAACGGGCACATCGATGCGTTCGCCCGGCCTAACCTCAAAATCGCCAACTGTGTAATGGGGTGTTGGAATGAAATACAACGACGCGGAAGCAACTGCAATTCCGACAATCCATATTGTCGTTCTTAAGTATCGCGATCGAATCATGTTCATAAACTCTACACCAAGAAAACCTCGGAAAACACGACGAATTGCGTATGTGAGCAAAAGCCCGCCGAATAAAAAACCCACCAAGCCAAACTGCTTGCCAGCATACCTCATGATATTAATCAGCACCAAATTCAAAAACGCTAATGAAAACCACCAACTAACAAGTCCATAAGAAAAAAGTAACTTTCCTTGCGGGATATTCTCAGGACGCGGGGCGCCCCATAGCAACCAGTTGAGAAATTTTATCCATCGAGAACGTCCGCGAGAGTATAAATTCGGCACTCGAAGGAAATCGCTCAACAGGTAATAGCCATCTAAACGGAGCAAGGGATTAAAATTGATCAAGCCACGGGTACCGCATGTTGTCAACACGACAAAGCTCAGATAGTTGGGCAAGGTCCCCGGGAGAGTGATGCGCCAAGCAAACACAGCTAAACACCAAAGGCATAAATCCATGTAACCTCCAGCTGCGGTTATCAACAGCCGCATTCGACGATCCGCCATTAGCCATGCGTCCGACACATTAACATAGAGACACGGCATCAGCATTATCAAGAGCACCCCCGCTTCTCGGACCTCTCCGCCGAATCGCTTGCAGGTGGCTCCATGCGCGAGCTCATGCAGGATCGTGACGACGAGAGTCGTGCATCCCAACAACACCAGTGTTTCCCAACGTAATGCTGCTTGAAACGACGTCGCTAGTTCAGCCCGCATGCTCACCATGATGGTGAGCGCAATCGCCATGCACCCTATCGTTATCGCTAGAAAAGTCTTTGTCCAAACCCAGGGAATAAGTCGAACGATAGAAGTTAAATGGGAATCTGGATTGACGAGCGGTATGCGATAAAAAAAAATGGACCCGCTCGGCTTGCGTTGTTTGGTATCCGAGTTGTCCTCCGGTGTATCCTCGTCCTCGTCGTCTTGACCTCTACGGTTTATACGCTCCGAAGCCTGCCATCGCAAGGAATTGGGCACAAGCCCACGCTGCGTAATGGACTGCAAAAACTCATCGACGTCGCTCCACTGCAATTCCTCCCCGAATTGCTGTTGAAAACTCTGACGGAGCTGGTTGAACGTACAAAGGGCTTGCAATGAGTTTAGTAGAAAAAACTCTTGCGCACCTGCGTGAAAATAACTGGCGTTTCGCGAGTTTTTTATCACGAATTCGTTCGAACCGAGATCGCACAGCAAAATCCAAGGATTCAACTGTGGCAACAAATCCTGTGGCTCAATAGGATCGCTCGGAGATTGTGTTATCGTGGGCGTTGTCATCAAGCCTTCACCGCTTTGACTGATGGGATGCTTTCCTTTGGTGGACGGGAGCCTCTGTGACTTGTGCCCGGTTGATCGGCGCACGAACTGTCACTCGATGACTTTCCTCTTCCGTTAAGACATGAACAAAAAACGGAATATTGAGTTCAAGCGTCTTCGCTGCCCGGTGGTGCCCATCAATAAGAACTGTTCCATGCAGAAGAGTTCCATCGTCTTCCGGATACCAATAGTGCGCCACAAGCCCTGGAAACCGAACATCGACATGCGCCAAATGTTGCTCGCAAATGTGGCTCCATTCTACAGCGTACTTGACGTCTTCGGGCTCCAATTCAACCGACCCTCTTCCATCACTAACAAGCTTGCGAGCCAAGTCGACATCGAACTTAAATTGGTCAAAGAGCATTCGATAGGACTCAGGTCCATCCTTGCAATTCGGGCATTCCTTATCATTATTGTTCTTGCTTGACGCCATAAAAATGCTTCACTTCTTAACTCTGATTAACTCTGGGATCCAAAACAAAGCAACAAAATAATTGCTCCCTGTGCAACAAGACGTCGAAGCCGCACAGGGAGCCTAAAATCAACTGCATATCGCAGGAGCTCGGAATGCCTTAGACAGGTATTATTACTTGCAACCCTTACCGCTCTTGCCCTTGCCTGAGTGACCCTTGCCTGAGTGACCCTTGCCTGAACCGCCGCCGCCTCCGCAACACATAGCGCTAGGCACAATTCGCTCTTCCAAGCGAGTCAGACTGAATCGAGAAACCTGTGAATTTTGATTGGCCATCGAACTACCTCAACTAGTTGTAAAACAAAGATTCAGACGCACAGTTGCATCTAACTTTAGTGAATCTACAAAGGTTGATTTGAATGTCAATAAAAATCGCTTCCTTCAATCATATTTATTCTACTTTTACGACGCAAAGGTTTTGATGTCTGAATCGATCCTACTTTATGGCTTTGAGGAATCCATTGAGTGTGGAAAACCAGTCGCGTGTTGAGACGCTGAAAATTTAGAAAACTTCTGAACATCGAAACAATGAATTTGCTTTTTCCAAAGATGGTTAGACCTTTGTGACGATTATGCAGGAGATGCACATGAATAACGAAGTATCGCTAGAATCTTTGCCTCGACGAGAAGTTTTTACTCAAGCCATCGACTATCGGGGACCTGGAGAATGAATTCGGTAGGCCGTTGGATCACCTTGATCATCGTATTCATCGACGTTTCCTCAATTGCAATGGGGCAATCAAGGATCATTGGATTTCACGAAAAGCAGGGCGAGCACGAATCTCAACCGAGCTCGCAATCCCTGCCCTACGCAGCTGAATTGGAAAAACAAAAATCGCGAGCTCGGATCACTGGCTTTCACCCCATCACCGACGCATCCGTGGCAATCCATGCACGGGAACTTTCAGATACCATTGTAGGTCGGAGGTTCACACCCAATTCCAGCGCAGTCCAGTCGGATCGATTGCAGTCAAAAATCATCGGCTTGCGGAAGAAATCCAATACTTTCGTGCCAAGTGAGGCCATTCGCCCGCCGCCAATTCCGATCGCTCTAGATGCGGCTAAACCACGCACTCAATATACCGGTTTCCGTACGCCTCAAGAGGAGTTAGTTGCGAAAGAAACTTCGAAGTCGGATAGCTTTACGAAGGACGACACTTCAAAAAAACAGCCCTTCGACGAACCGAGTACATCCGCTCCAATCAAGGATCGAAAGTCCGATCCCGTGATCGCTGCCAGCAAGGAATGGATGATCGGCGGGAGCCGAAGTAGATACTTGACACTATTGGAAGCGATTCAAAAGTCCTTTGTAAGCAAACGAGTGATACACTCGTTAGGTGCCGATGTATCGGTGGAGTCCGTCACCCTGTTGGATCCTGAAATTACGGCATTGCAGATTCCTTTTGCCCAGTCCCGATTCGATCCAATACTGAGCTCGCAAGCCGCGACGAATCATGTCGACCGTCCGCCGTCTTCCTTTTTCAGCGGCGGAATTCCAATTGCAAATAAGCGAGATGAAATTGAGTTCAATTCCCGGCTGACCAAGGAATGGGCCACGGGGACGACCACTAGCGTAGGATACGAACCCTCCCTTGCGTACTTGTTTTTTCCCGCAGGTAACGCCGGCGGTTTCAATCCGATCAACTCGTCTGATCTCGTAATGCAAGCGACCCAACCATTGCTCCGAGGTGCGGGACGTCCGACGAACTTAGCCACGATTCGTATCGCTGAAAACCGATTAGAGCAAAGCCGGTTTGAAGTCGAATCCAAACTGCAGCAGCAGCTTCGCAGTATTGAGCAAGCCTACTGGCAACTGCATGCGAATCACGTTCGTCGCAAAGCAATCGCTGAAGCGATCGAATTATCCTCCGAAATTGTCGCGGTAGAACGCAATCGGTTTGATGCAGGTCGCGTAATTTACACCGACGTTGCACGAGCTTGTTTCAAATTAGAGGACCTCTTTCAGCAAAAGCTAAAAGCAGAAAAGGAGATCCAACGTTTTAGTCTCCAAATCGCACAATTGACCGGCATGGAAATTGATCCAAGTACGATGCTTGAGCCATCTGACGCACCTGAGCGACGCAAGCCAGAATTTGACTTATACACAGTTACAGCCGTCGCACTGCAACGCAATCCGATCCTACTCCGCCAAAGATACGAAATCGCCGTGAGGCAAAATCAGGTTCAAGTTGTACGTAATCAGTTGCATCCGCAGTTGGATTTACGTTCCAGCGTTCGATCAAGTGGACTGGATGACGACCTGGGCAGTTCACTCCGTGACATGTCTAAATTTAAATTCGTCGATGTAAGCGTTGGACTCGTTTATGCGCGCCAAGTAGGCAATCGAGCAGCAAAATCGAAATACCGTCAATTCGAGCTGGAGACCATTCGGGTGCGTGAGCTTTTGGATGCCTTTGAGCGCCAAGTTGGTTTCAATATTGCAGAGTCGCTGAACTCTTTGCAGCTTTCATTTGCCACTTTTGAGAGTTCGTTGCGTCAGTTGGCTGAGTCGCAACAATGGGTCAAATTGGCCAAAATTCGTTATCAAAGCCCACCCGCAGAGTCGGGGCCGGAGGCATTATTGGTATCGTTATTGGATTATCAATCTGCCATTCAATCGCAGGTTGACTCGCTACTTAACGCAGCCTTGGCTTTAGCGGATTACAACACAAAAATCGCTTCCGTAGAAGAGCAAAGAGGAACGTTGCTTGATCGATGGGGTATTGCGATTTCAGAAAGCATCTCGGCGCCCTGATGCGCTCGCCCCCTGATGCGCTCGCCCCCTGATGCGCTCGCCCCCGGATGAGGTCGTAGGCGAAAGAATTCCGAAGTCCATTGCGTAACCGTTCGTGGCTTATGCCGAATCGACACTCGCAGCCGCAATCATCGCTTGACCAATCGCTAACTCTCCGTCGTTCGGCGGGTCGATGCGATGCGTAAGGCGATGGGCAGAAGCAAACATACCAAGTGGCATGGGAGTCCCGCCCATGTTTTGACGGGCGAGACGCCCGTGCAACGCGATGGCTACGGTAGGAATTCAACTGCCCTCCGCCTAAGAACTATATCGCCGTGAATGGACTGCCGACTGAATTAGTTGGCGGTCTCTGCAGTGGCCTTACCCTTCGCCATGGGCGTGTTGCGTTTGAGACTCAGTAGATAGGCAGTCAAGTCAGCAACTTGCTCGTTTCCGAACAATGCATAACCATCCGGCATGACCGATACCTTTAGCTTTTGGCGTTCGACAATCGACCTTGCTGCAATCGTTTGCTGCTTGCGATCGGATTTGAAGACCGTTACTTCTGCAGCGGTCTCTCGCAAGACGACCCCAGAAATAGTTTGGCCGTCGTCCGTGAGGAACAGTTGCTGGCTGTATCCTTCCGTAATAGCGGCGCTCGGGGTAAGGATTGATTCTAGGATCGTCTCGGCTTTGGCCCGTAATCCGATGCTTGATAAGTCGGGAGCGAAATCGTTACCTTGCCCCGCCACTCGATGGCAGGTAGCACAGCCCATACCGTTGGCTACTTCAAAGAACATGTGACGACCTCGGTCAACGTCCGCGCTTGCCATTCGTGCTAAGACCCCATCCCGATTGGCAACTTCCAACTTGGGGATTGCGATGTCCATCCCCAATCGCTTTGTGAGACTAACGAGAGCCAGATAGAGCCGTGGATCGGGTTCGGCGCTGAGTTTTCGCAACACTTCACGGATACTTGATTGTTCATGCACTTGCGAAGGGTCCATTTTGCCCAAGATCGTCAACACGCGAGAGCGGATCAAGGAATCGCGGTGCGACTCCAATATGTTTGCAAGGGTTGCCTGAGAGGCAGCTGACGGAATCCAACCAACTGGTAGATTCGATGCTGCAAGTACCTCGACCGCGAATTCAACGCGATTGTCCTCGGAGCCGACTTGGGCCAATTTTTCGAGCAACCAAGTGGCTAACATTTTCGCGTTGGCCTCAACGCTGGTGATGGAATCTGATTCTCGTCCGGTAAAACCAAGTTCCATGCGACGCTGCTCGGAAGCGGGTGACGTTGGGGCCGATAGATTTAACATCCGCTGCCAACATTCCACCGCAGCTCGCTGCAATACTTCTTCGCCTGCAAATGCGTCCCATACGTATTCTTTCGCCGCAACCGAAGTAGTCAGTGGTACCATGACCAATTTCCGTTCCTCATCGCTTTTCAGCGTTTCGTAGAAGTCGCTGATCTGCTTCCAATCGTTACCACGAAAGGAAGCCCGAGAAATGAGGTTCAAAAATAGTCGTCGCATGACTGGCCTTCTCCGTTAAGTTGATCGCTTCGTCCAACGTCATTTGGTATTCTTCCAACAAACTCAACAAAGCACCCAGGCGGACTCGCGGTCGTTGATCATTTAGGAGTAGTTTGCGCTCCTGTACCGAGGACAGTTGTCTCAAGGTTCCCCAAAGTGCATAAAAGACGAGACGATCGTTTTCCTCTGCAAGTCGCTCTATCAACGTTCCCAATTGCTCTTTCGCATCCGCTTGTCGCATCGCTTGAACGGCTTCGAATCGGACTCTTGGATCGGTATCCGCGACAGCATCAACAACGACTTCAGGCAGTGGCTGCTTGTTTCGAATCCGGTATGCCAGAATGCGCATGGCTTGCAATCGAAGGTTTAGCGAGCGCCGTTGCTCTTCCCTAGCCGATCGAATCAGAAATTCATCAATGACCGTATCACCCGACAGCATCCGTCCGAGCGCCCACACAGACCAAGTCTCCTGGCCCATGTTCAATTGGTCTGATTCGATCTTTTGAATCAACGCGTCTCGCACCGAACCACCACGCCGCAGCAGTTCGTCTTGAGCAGCGACCCTCCAAACAGGCAGCATTCCGGGGCTGAGATCCTCTACTAACTGGTCGAGTCCCCAAGTGTTTATGGACTGGGATCGCTTGGCCTCGAGTTGTCCTGGCGTTGACGTTTTCGCTTCGGAATGGGAAACACGAAAGAGCCAGCTTCCCTCTTGGTTCCGTTCGTATTGATAGTTTCCACCCCAACCGCAAACATAAATCGATCCATCCGGTCCGATCTCGATATCCGCGGGTCGATATAGCATCTCACCTGTGCCGCGACGGATAAAAGGTTGCAGCGCTCCCCCCTCCGGCTTCATGAGGGCACCATCGCAAGTTGGCCGATATAGCATTGTGCCGTCGAGCCAGTCGTTAAGAATAAACAATTGTCGGTATGCAGCCGGGAAATGCTCGTGGTCATAGTAAATAAGGCCCGCGCCAGAGCCCGGAAACATCGGGCCACTGACAGGAACGGTCGGCAGATTTTTGTCCCCGGACCAGTGACTGCTGTAGGGATGGCCCCATCCGAAATGAGCACCCAGGAAGGGCATGACGAAGCGGTCACCCTGCGACTGGTCATTGTCCGTGCCAAGCCAATGGAATCCTGGATCGGCCGCAATGTCCCGGGGGTTGCGTAATCCGCGAGAAACAATCTCGAGGTTTTCTCCCAAGGGATCGCAACGCAGCACTCCCCCTTGCCGTCCCCAATCGTCATCCCAATGGTGGTATGTTTTGCGGTAACGATCTTTAGTAAAAACCTTGGGCGGATACGAATCCGGTGCTCCACTCGGTTGCTCGACATCCCACAATTCGCGAAACGGACGAGGTGCCACAGTACTTGTTTTTTCGGGCTGATTGTGACCCTTGGAATTCCCTTTGGACATATAGAGTTTTCCATCCGGCGCCCAATTCAAACCATGCAACGCGTGTTCGCGGTTTCCGAGATCGGTGTAGACAACAACATACTCATCCGCCACGTCATCGCCATCCAAATCTCGCACGATTGTCAGCTCTGGAGAGTTAGCCACATAGAGGTCGTTACCGCGCCATGCGAGGCCTTGAACACTATTAAAGCCCTTGGCAAATTCTTTGGCTTGGTCCGCAACTCCATCGTGATTGGAATCGATAAACACGAAGACACTATCCGTTGGGGAGCTAGGGTAGTTCTCGGGGTACTGGGGTCCCTGGCCAACAAACAGTCTCCCCTTGGCGTCAAAGCAAATCGATGTTGGCTTGTACACCATCGGCTCCTGCGCAAAGATCGAGACCTTAAACCCTTCGGGGACTTGCGGTAGATCGGCTTGCGATACTTTGGTGACTACGGGTTTCTTATCCAGCGTCGGCAGGAGGTTCAAAAAGCCGGCATATGCCTCGCGCGGATCGAACCCTTCGGCAGTCGGCTCTAAGTGAACGAGGACGCCGTATCTCAGCCGAAACGATTCACCAGCTTTAACCAATACATTTTGTTTCTTCTTGTTCCCTCCATTCAATTCGCTTTCACCGAGCGGATTGGCTACCAGCAGACCGGTGTCCACCGCATGCCACCAAGGCTTGCGAAAGTTTTTTGGATCGTTCATCACCATTAGTCCACCGTACTGCCCATGGATGAGACCGCTGTAATCACACCAGTCTGACTGTTTGGACCTTATCTGCTGCAAATCCGTACTGCGCTCGCTATTGAGGATGCGACCACCGGTACCCGAAACGATAGCCAAAGGTGAAGCGACTCGTAGAGCCAACCCCATCTCCTCCTGATCACCCAACCAAAACTCCCCTTGCTCGCGGCGAAATGTGCTTTCGCACACCATTAAAATCCCAGCTTGTCGGCGAAGAATTGTATAACGACAAATCTGCTCGCAAAATACTTCATCACCTCCGTTGACTAACATCTTATCGCGGACAGTAAAACTGCCAGAATCCTTGCCACCGATTGGTTCCTGCACAAACTCCCCACCGATGACTTTGGCCTTCAATCGCCAGTAGTCGTTACCACCCACATCACCGAACCCCCACCAAATGCCGGGATGGTACGTCGCATGATCCTGTATGTCCTCGGGCGCTGGTGGATGATTGCGAGTGATCTGAACTTCGCCGCCGGCGGCCATCACCTGTTTGAAGTAAGGTCTGGTCGTAGTCGGATCGTTCCAGACATAGACGGCGAATGCTTTGCCATCAACGCTGATCTTGAGACTTCCATCCTGCTTCTCAAAAGCCACATCCGCGAAGATGGGCATCATGGGGGCCATACAGCAAATCAAGATGGTTCGACAAAACAACTCAGTAGACTTTGGCCAGCTCATCATATTCATTTCAATCTTCGTCGAAGTAAGTTGTCTTCATCGAATGACTCCAAAAAAAAGCATTGTATCTCAAATAGGTGGGATAGGCTTCCAGCCTGTCATAACGGGCTGGCCCCAAGCAGCACTGTTTCACCCACTAATTCTGCGGAAGAGCCGAAAATTTTGAGTCTGATTTGTACATTTCAATATGTTTTGTTCCTTTTTGTGATGCTGGCACACTACTCGGCTGCTTTGTCAGGAAATGCATTGCGATGTTTGGAACCAACCTGCGCTACCCACCTAGATCCCGATTACCCAGGAAGCACTTTTGTAATACCGTCCAGTTCGTTGACGTGTGTTATGGTAGTCCTGAGTGGTCTTGCGGTTGTACACGCAGGGGATCGCGATCGGCTGAAAATCGGTTGCAATTCTGCGACTTTTGCCGATCCGCGAAAAAGATTTTCCGCTTTGACCTACCGTGTCAATGGTCAGAGCGATACTTCTCGTGTCAAAGTTGACGAGCCACAACATCCCTGCTTTGACGCCCGAAAGCGGCCTAATCTACCTCCTGCCTCTGCCCTCACGAGGCAGGAGGTGGACGGCCGACCTTACCGAAAAGCACTGTCAACCCTACGATCAAGGACGACGACTATGGCCAAATTTTACGTTCAAAGCGGAACACTTCGAGCGATCATTGACAGCGAGGATGCAGAGCGAGCTGCCCTGTGGGCCGTCCACACCGCCATGGAACAAATCATGCCGATCGAAGGCGAACGAGCATCTGTCGAATGGATCGCCAAAGGGCCATCGAACATGATCGCTTTGGCTGAAACGATCGAGCTTAGCGAAATTGGATTCGATCGCGATGACTGCTTGCGGATCGACACCTTCGACGCATTTCAGCATTGGAACTTGTTGCTAAAAGCGGTTGAGAAGTTGAATACATTGCTGGATGGTGCCGAGTAGAAAGAATGGCGTCGATCATAACTCGGGCACATCGATTTGCTAGCGAATTTGATTTACGGAATTCGGTGAGCTGACTCAAGTGCCAACGATTTCTAAATGTCCTGC
>JAYVPJ010000205.1:0-12781 GCA_043757445.1 Pirellula sp.
CGTACGCGTCGCTTGTTGGACGATTTTATCTTCCAACGCAGCGATCCCAAGTGGTCGCATTTTGCCATCCAGTTTAGGGATGTACGTCCGCTTGGAAGGCTTGGCCCGGTATGCTACGCGATGGATTTGTCCGTGCAGATCTTCTATCCGACTTTCAAAATCCTTCGCGTAATCACTCCATGTCTCGCCATCGATTCCTGGCGCGGCTTGCTTCTTCAAGTCGAAGAAACTTGAGCGCAGTAGCTCTGGCGTAAGATGGTGCAGCAAGCTGGTAAACTTCAGTTTCTTATCCTTCTGTGCCGCTTGTCGTATACCGAGCAATCCGCGCGACCTGGGTACGAACGGCGAACCGTCCGAGTTCCGACTTTGAGTTCGGTCCAGTAGCAATTGCCCAGTATGCTCCTTGGTCAGCCCCCTTTCCTCCATCGACTCCGCAAGCGATGGCACATCGCTCTTGTTCGCCGACTTCTCAGGTACTATGGGACTGTCTGACTCCCCGGCAACGTGTTGCCTTCCCCTTGTCAGGACAAGGGCCCCAATAGTCACTCGCTGATAAGCGAGTATTGCTGAGTCGAAACGGCAAACTTGACTGGGCGATGACCTAGCCAGATTTGGCAAAAAACGCGGACCACTCGCTTACAAACTCCGCATGACCAACGAATTCATTGATGTTAGAACACGCAAAATCCAATCGCACCCGTTATGATCGACGCCCGTCTAGGTTACTCTGCATCGGTTATCAAAACAGGAAACTCAAACAGATTGACGTCCAAGTCCCTGAGTCGCAATGATGCGCCTCCGTTTTTTGCATGTTTCGGTACTTCCAATTCGAAGCTCAAAGCCATGGTTTTGTCCGACCTCCAAGCAAGCTTGAAACTTGTGCTTTGAACCACTTCTGCTCCGTCATCTCCGCGTTGCATCAGCTTGACAGTTCCGGTTCCACGCGGTGACTTGCCCGAAATCTGTCTAAAATGAACCGCGATCTTCGACGTCGATAATTTCGCGACTGAGGGTTTCGCAGAATTCGGACGTACGGGTATGTCGTTTACTTTCAACTCGATCATCTCGAAGTTTGCGATTGGGCGAGGCGCCTTATCGATAAAGTGTTTGTTGTTTGAACTCGTCTTCCAAAAATAGGCTACGGTGCCAATTGCCAAACAACAAATTGCGAATCCGAATCCGATTGCAATTTTCATTTTCCCGTTAAAGAAACTCATTTCCAAAGCCCCCCTAATTTGTAGCGAAGTGCGACGTCGTACAAATCGCCTTCACGTCGCACTTCTGTTACGGCTCCAACCGATCAACCCATCAATGAATCTCGGGCCGATTATTTCACCTTAATCGTCACGTCAGTTACCTTACTTCCACCAGACCAGATTTCTGCTTTCGCGAGAGTGAATACTGTGTTGTCCTCAGAATTCCATCCGCCAGATGGCTTCGTACAAGTACCACTCCAGGAACACGCGCTTCCTGTGGAGCCCCCTACCGTTTGAGCGACAGTATTATTGTACAACAGCCGGATTTTGAAGGTCCAGTCTGTCCATTGAGTTGCTTCTCCATTCCCCGTAATATTCCCGGTATATTTTGTTACTGGATCCTCAAGGAATGGGTCGATCATCGTGTAGGGCACCGGAGTTGGCGGGCATTCCGCGTTTAGTGGAACAGCGATGAAAGCCAAGCCAATCGCCAAAAACATTTTTCTTTTCTCCATTTCTATCTCCTGCAAGGTTGCAAGGTTGTAAAGACAAACAGAGTTCTACAAATCGAAAGGGGGAAAACACCTTATTATCTCGAACCCCACGAAACCCAAACGGGGTTCTCGATGGAATTCGAAACATAATTAACATGGCCATCTGCAAATAGCATGTTCACTCCAGACTCGTGCATACTCGTCGCGGTATAAAGAGACTGCTGAATCATCCCGCCATTCGCGCACGACCTATCGTTCGGATGCAGAATATGAAAGTAGTTCATGCACCCTGCTCCAAACCAATAACACCCATTGTTGATAGTGCTTATGGGCTCGTTCCCAGTTGCATTAACGCACTCACTGACGAATATCTCCGAATCGCTTCGAGTTAGGATTTGCCTCTGGCTCAATAGCAGTAGACTGCCCTTCTTTTGACCATCAACAAGCGGACAGGTCTCCGAAAACAATGCTGTCGACGCACTTCCGCGAGTAAACGAAGATTGTTTTGGATAGACACGTTGGTCAAAGAACCACGGGCTGTCGTCTCCTTTGAATTGCAGCGTAGCACCGCGGTTCAACACGTAATCCGTGCGAACTTCCCATTCACGCATAGCGGATGGGCAACGGAATAGAGGTATTCGAGTTTTCGTTGCAATTGGATTTTCATCCGCATCCTTTGAGAAATCAATTTGACGAAAGATGTCGGAGAGCTCGAGTTCAGGCAAAATAGCAACCAGAGGTCCATGTCCCGCTGCGCCTGATCCTCGAGGCAAAACGCGGAACTTCGCTTCGTAATTTGCAAGTGCCAAACCTATTTGTCGAAGATTATTTGCGCATGTGATGCGACGAGCCACGTCACGGCTGGCCGAAATAGCAACGCTGATCAGAGACATCAACAAGCCAATAACAAAAACCACTACTAACAATTCCATCAATGAAATGCCGTTCCGTAAAACAAGTTTTTTCTGGAAAAATCCGACGAAGGAATCGCTGAGTCGAGCCTTGGTCGGCCTGGAAATGCTAAACATTATGAAATCTCCGGGGCTAGAGCAGTCGGGTGTGACCGGCTAGTCTGGGGCCAAATGGTGTTCGCGACGTTTTGTTTCCCAAAGCAACAATGAAACAACAACAGAAAAAGCAAAGTCCTCGACATTTTCTTTTAGTCTCAAAAAAAAGCTGGTTTGCCTTTTTCGGAATCGAGAGGTTTCGTGTTTGTCTTCTATTACTAATAAGCACCGATTGCAGTCACAACTTGCCGATAGAAGCGAAACTTTTTCAAAATAGTTGGAACCGGCTGACTAACTACTGCGCTTCTTTTTGACGGCTGACGGCTGACGGCTGACGGCGGAACGGACTCGTCGAAGACGCGAGCTTTGTCCGCGATTGCATTGCGAATGCGAGCCAATACTTTTACGGTGACTCCAATCTCTTCCGCAATTCTGAAATACGGCGTTCTCAATCTCATGAGTTCGAAGACAACTCGCTCGTGTGAGGCTAAGCAAACTGAAATCGCACACAACAAATCCTTCGACTCCGCGATTTTGTCCGGTCGATTCGATTCCTTTTTATCGGGTATTTCGTCCATTGACTCAAGTTCGACGAAATCACGCCGACCACCTCGCTTCAAACGGCGAGCGTCGCGAACTGCGTTCTTGATTTGACGATTCGCTATTGTCTGGCACAACGGAATGGTCTCACTTCGATCGATGTAAACCTCCGATACGCGATCCCGAAGCGCCTCTACAAACTTCTCCAGAATACTACCCTTCAAGTCTTCGACGTCGATCGCTTTTCGAAGACTATCCGGAACACGTTGTCGTATCCAACTCCAAACCAATTCGTCGTGAGCACTGCATAGTTCATTCGCGAATGCATGAAGCTCTGGAGATTCTTTTGTCATACGAACGGATTCGATCGAATCCGTTTGATTTCGATTACTAGGTTTGCGGGTCATCAATGATCTCCTCAAACTACAACACCGACCGCTACGGTTTACAGTAAGCAATTGCCTAATTGAACAGATGCAGTTCAGAATACAAGAAGAATTCTGAGTGAACCCAAAAAAACGGAACGTTGTCGAAACGTGAAACATGGGTGGAACATGGGGTCACTGCTTTATTGGGGGGCAACGCACGACGTCGGGGTGCGCACCGGGGGCCTGCGCACCAGGGGCCACCCAGCTACTGCTTTATCGCGGTAACACGAACGATACCTTATGGCTACTGGTCGCTGTCATTCGATAATTTCTCAAGCTTTCCTAAGAAACTGCGCACCGTACGAACGGAAGGTTCAATGAAGACCCATCGCCGGTATTTCCAGCTTTATCCCCTCTTCAATTCGGTCGAGATAGATTCGCTAGCCAGCGCTCGGCAGTGGCGAACTTCCCGTTCGATAACCGCCTTGCCCTCGAAGCTTTGCTTCTTTAGCCAACGACTCCGGCGTTCCAGCCACACGCTTAAAAATCTTGCCAAATCGCTTGACGACGTCGCACCATAGTTCGCCCGACAGACCAATTCGCTCCATGATCGGAGCCAACTCTGCCGGGATGCGACCCTTCTTGCTGTCGCGACGTATTTGCCTGCCTGTCCAATCCAGCAACTTCAAATACAACTCGAAACTCATGCCCAAAAAACCCTTGTCGCTGGCTCGCTTGCCAGTCTTGCTCGGCATCGCGCCTTTGTAGCCACTGGCACGTTCGTCCAGCGTTAAAGGTGTCAACCAATCGTCGCGACGCACATACCCAACTTGGCCTTCGCCGGCAGCGGAACGGTTTCTGCCAGTTCGCCGCTTGCGTATCTTGGCTCGAGCTTTTTCCTTCTGCACAGCTTTCTCAGCTACCACTCGCTCAAACACAGACGTGTACGGACTCTTCTCAGGAACGTCAGCAACTCCGGCTCGAACTGGATTCAAATCCACATAAGCGGAGCAAGCCAAAATGGCCGTTTCATCAGCCAATTTCTGACATTTGTATCTCCCCTCCCAAAAGCGCCCCGTACATTTGTCCTCGGCATTACTGCGTCGGGCGATCGGCTCTGCCAAAGCTCGCATCCACCACGATATGTCACTCAATCGACTCCGCAACTGCTTGCTGCGCGCGGGGGTCATTAGCATCTTCAGCTCACTCTCAGTCGGAACAGCAGGCGTCTTGTCCTTGTTCTTTCGAAGCGGAAACAATTGCCACCAACGCTTCGCAACCTCCTCGTCCGACCAGCCAGCAACGACATCGGGCCTATTGCGAAGAATGACGTGCACATGATTCACCATCACTGCAAAAGACAAGCAATCGATACCAAAGCTAGCAGCTAGCTCTTCGAGTCGATTTTGGATCCAAGTTCGACGATGCTCAAAGGATGTGCCGGTAATAGGATCCAATCCACAGAGCCAAGCCCTGCGAACCGTCCTCTGCACGGCATGAAAAGCATCAACCTCATTTGGATCGAAGATATCACGACGATTTTGCCTGGCCATGGACGGGATCACTTTCAATCAAATGCCTAAAGAAAATGGTGTGGGGTACACAATTGCGGTTGAAGTTTAACAAAAATGGAATCAAGATGCAATCATAGATGGATGGCCCCAAAGATACATAGGCGGGCATACACCGCTGGTTGCAAAACTGGATTGACCGCTGTCCTTGATCAATTTCATCAGTAGTTCGCTAAGTTTCGGGGCGGAACTTAGGGCGGATTTTGATGGAACGTCCTGTTTCTTGCGTGCTTTTTTCATAGTAGTTCTGACAACCTGGCAACGATGATTTAGTTCCTCGCAACCGCTTGCGAGATAGAGGAAACATTGTAGCTCCGTCTTTCTGTTGGCCATAGTGAGTAACAGCCGTGGTCTGCCTCCCGTTCGCAGGCATCACGTGACCTCATCGATCGTCAAATTGAGGCTGCCAACGCGAATTGTGACCGTCGAACGGTCAGCCTATGTCGGGTTCTGCTCATCGGCTCCGGGTTGAGAGCAAGCCTGACCCCAACGACGCTCCCCATTTAGTTCAACGTACCGTCTATTGAAGCAGCTGGTCAACAAGACGTGTGTCACGGGAATGAAGATTCAGCCAGACCGAAAGTTGCACGTTATTTGCAACAGCAACAACTGAGCCGTCAAGTTTTACGAGATTGACTAATCCAGGATGTTGGCTTCGCGCTGTGGCCGCAAAATTCGAAGGAATCGCAGCAATATCGCATGGCATTCCCTTCCGCAATAATTCGCGTGAGCCAATTGAAAGCGTCAAGGACTCGCATGCTGAAATCCCGTCTCCTATAGACGAATTGGGGCCACCCTGATGGGCTCCCGTTATGCTCGCACCTCCCATTCCGAAAGCCCATACTCCTCTTGAATCCAGCGGCGATATGCCAGAACGTATTTCGTCTACGAATACGATGTTGGATAAACCCTGCGGAAAGTCGCTTAGTCGAAACGAATGGTTGAAACCAGCAACTCCACTACCCCACAGCCTGCTAGCTGTATTCAACACATCCTTTGTATCCATATCAAATCCTAACGGGCAACCGTTGAATGTAAAACATGTTCGATTAACGCCCATGTTGAGCCCATAATTCCCTCTTGCGTACGTGTGTCCGGGTTGATTGACCAGTCCACCACGCTCAAAAGCAACGTCATTGTTCCCATCGCTAGGGCATAAGTAGGTTGGAATTCTTTTTGTCCGAAATGGTCTATTAACAGGATCGTCAATTGGCAAACTAGGATCAAATGATCCGTGTAACGTGGTCTGATCGATGAATGGTAATAACGCGATGGCCCAATTACACTTTAGGCGATCAGGACCTCTGGCTGGACTTATTCCCATTCCAATGTAGTCGATCGTACCGATCGGTAGTTCTCCACCTCCATGGGGTTCCCCTTTCCCATTCCAAATCATGCTCGGTGGCAATTTTTTATAAATCGACTCGTAGTTCTGAACCGATAATCCTATCTGTTTCAGATTATTCTGACACTGCATCTGCCTTGTTGTTTCGCGGACTGCTTGTACCGCAGGTAGAAGAAGGCCGATAAGCAAACCGATGATTGCTGTTACAACCAACAGCTCAACTAGAGTAAATCCAGGTCTTAACTTGTGCATTCTATTTACTCACGTGTGATTGGAGTTCGTCGCAGATCAAATCCGTTCGCAAAACGGCTGACTCGAGTCCTAATTGCTTTGATATTCGACCACGCGGGTCGACAATCGCTGACCCTCGAAATTGACTACAAACCAACTGCCACCTCCTGGTTTCTATCGCCCGCAATCGAATCGCATTGAGCATGCGCCTTGTCAGTTCAGGCTCACGGACAAAATCGCTGCCGGATGCAATATGGCAGATAGCGTCAACGCCGGTTGAATCCTGATACTGAGGTAGCCAAGGGCACCATGATTCGTAGCAAACGGCAACAGCGATGGTACAACGACGCCCAGACTGGCTGTCAAAACACAGTGAATGGTAGTTCCTGCCGAAGTCAAATTGCGATCCGCTACGCAATATTGGAAACAGTCCTAGTTGAATTAGAGGATTTAGCCAGATTGGTATAAACTCCCGAATCGGCATCAATTCCTGTTTTTCATGGCAATCAGATTTGTCGGACGCGGTTAGTAGGCATCCGCAGTTCACCTCGTGATATCCCTGTATGTCTTGGACGATCGGAATTCCTGCCAGCAAGTTAGTGTCAAAGCTTTTTATCAGATCTCTCTTTGCTCTTGTCACAACGGAATCCGAATCGAAATTCGACATATGTTCCATTGCGATTAGTGCCTCAACTCTTTGGCTTGAAAGTGCATGTTCGGGCCAAATCACCAAATCCGTAGAGCAATATCGCAGTGTATCTATCGACATAGCGAGCGCTTCGGAACCGCACAATTCATTTGCTGAAAAGGGAACGATCGGTTGCACGATAACTGCTGAGAAGGGTAACGGCTCTACAACGATGCTTCGCTCAATTACATGCCCGCCTACCCACATGATTGTTAACCCAATCAAAGCGATTACGGGCCGGAGTTGTAAAACGCCCTTCAACAGAGTGGCTGATTCAAAATTTGGTACCAACAAACACCCGAAATAAATTGCAAGTAACGACGTACCTGCCGGCGTCAAAATGCCTGACCACTGAGCTATTGGTGTCGTCGAAAGCGCTAGCTGAACGTTCGTGACAATCCATGTCACTCCGAAAATGTGACCGCTAATTCTCTCTGAAATGACAAATGTACTTGCGGCCAATAGTGCACCCTGCCAAACGTTCCAAGAAAAAGTTCTCCGCAATACAAACGCGAACAAAACCCAGTTCAATGAATATGCTGCGCAACATAAGTCATGAATTACAGGCCCAAAACTGCTTGCGACTTCCGAAAAAAAACCTGATGCAAATTTGGCCATCGCCCAGCCCGCAACCGCAGATTCAATAACTGCCTGCCAAATATTGACTTTCGAATTACGCCATAACACAACTGCAAACGCAAACGCAAGTGGAATCAAAGGCATCCCCGATAGGAAATGTGACCACACGAATACGGAAACGGCCAATATCAATACCGAAAGTCGAGACACTTCCACCTCCGTTCGTTCACAGATCCAATCATAATGATCAATCTACCACTACTCACTGCGCAATGCTTCGAGGTATGCTTTCAACAAACAACAAATGTCGAATGTTCACCTCGAAAGGTCGAGTCATTTGTCAGCCGATTTTACCTGGATGGGCAAACTGTAAATCTCGTTGTTGCCTTGAATTGTTAGCGTAATTCCCAAGTCATCGGTGGTCGGGGCAAAATCGCGAGTATCGAAGTCTATGTCGAGCAACTGCTCTGACGATCGGCCTGGAGTTGTGATGAGCAAGGCACGCTTAATAATCGGCGGCTTGTCCGCTAGTGCGCAAATTCCGTTGTCACAAACGATTCGCACAGTTCGATTACCCGACTCTCCGTGCGGCAAAATCAATACGCTTGGAAAAAGCCGAATGTTTGGAACAGGTTTTTGATAATAAATCAGTATTGGAATCGTAACAGTATTGCCCACCATGTCGAGTGTGAGGTCAATCGTTTCGCGATCGGATTGGTTTCGTACTGATTTATCCCCCGTTGGTCGAAAAGTGAAGGAAAGTTGGTAATTTCCGTATAAATCGCCTGACAAAGTGCTGCTATTGGGTTTGATGATACAATCGACAATTCGCAGGTCATTGGAAGACTTCAAACCCGATACTGTGTAGTTAGGCTGCGCTCGACCGCTTGCGATGGTGATATTGCATTGTTTTTCATGATCTGATTCAACGTGTACAGACGGAGGAAAAGTTCGCGGCCCGCTGATCACGTAACAACTAACAACTCTGGTTTTGTCGATTGGTCCGTTTTGGCTTCGGCCAACTACAGAAACGGTTTGGCGGCTCGCACCAATCACGTTTTTTGTTTCCCAAGTCAAGGCAATTGACCGCTTAGAATCGGCCGAAACTTCCAACGATTGACCCTGCCAATCTGTACCATCAACCTTTATCGATACGCAACCACATGAGACCGCAAACCGTTCGATTTGTATTACGTCTCTCGAAATGTTTTTCAATGTGAATTCACCCTGCAGTCGCTCTCCTTCTGGTACTGTCCCGAAGTCGATTGCGGTTGGTTCAACGAGAATACTCGCTCGAGATCCGAATACAGATCCGCGGAAGAAAATACCTGCAGTTGTAGAGCCAACAAGCATAATCGCTACAGCGCATGCTTTCCAATAGCTAAGCATTGCCCCGCCTCCGGTAAGCGTAGAAAAAACCTGCGCCGACTATGAAAGTTACAAGTCCGTACAAGTAGTACATTCTTTGTCTGCTAGTCGCGGTTGGGGTCAAATGAATATCAATCGTATCCAATTCATCCCAACTTTTCAGCTTTTTTTTCGGCTGATTGTCACTACCCCATAGATAGATATCAAATTTGGTTTGACCATCCTTCAAGTCCTTGTCTACAACCACAACGTTCTCGGGAAATCGAAAGTCAAAAGCGATTTCAGGAACTTGTTCGTTAACTCGAATATTGCTTATCCTGTTTTTCATTAGAAATGAGATAAAGTTGTCTTTTGTTCGTTTGAATTCAACCATAACCTCTTCGGGGAAAAATACTCCGGATATAGGTTCTGCAAATTTGGTTATGGTTTCTGTCTGTCGAAGCTGCCCATCAGGCGTCGTGAATTCGAAAGCATAGTAGTCGACTAAGCCGTTGGAATTAAAACCCAATTCACAGTTGGTTTTCGCACCAGGTCCATTCGAATCGTGATTGGGATGCGGAAACTGAATTTTACCGTTGATGATCTTCGGTCCCTTCGAATTCTGGACAAAGTCCTTGACCATCCATGGTAGTTCCGCTGTTACACCGACACCGAAAAGCAACACTCTCCATTGATCAACGTAGCCACCATTTGACTCGTGAGTGCTTGGTTTCCCCATAAACGCTCTTGCCGCACCCTGATTTGAAGGCACTATTGGGCGTGACCGTTGCCAATCCCAATTTAGTACCGATCGCGCAAAATCGTTTGTGATAAAGCTATCTGAACAATTTAGCGGCACACCGTATTTCGGATGAGTTTGCGGTAGGTTTATGTTCCATATCTGCTGCCTCGTAAAGTTGCGGATAAGGTCCCTCGCATAAATAACGCGTTTCGCCTTCTTGTTGACGGTTTGTCCGTTAATCGTGATTCCTTCCAATTCGATCTCGCAAGTAAATGCGTGCAACTTTGAGACGGATTCCTGGTTGCGCATCAACAGTTCGGCTACTGATTCGGATGCTCGCGTTCCAGGCAACAATTCCGTCTTCAGTATTGCGAACATCAGACACAACAGGACACAAAAGACATTTTTCTTTCGCACGTCTCCTCCTCCTCCTTCATTATTAAAACAACACCCACCGCTCCGAAAAACGGTGGGCGAAATAAGACCCGCGATGGATTTCTTCTAACAACCAGAAGTCGCTATGCTAGCGCTGCATGAACAGGCCCATCCATTCGCACAAGTACCCGCACACGTAGATGTTTTAATACACCCACCTGAGGATGCAGAGACGCAGGTACCTGTCGTCCTCGACGTAACTGTGCATCCGCCTGTCAACACTGGACATTGCTCGACCCAGTTGTTGGAACTGCAGCTTGCTGGGCAACCCGTCGGATTCGGCCCCGTCGCCGCACAGCGTTGGTAATCGCCAGCCAACAAAACTCCTCCTGTAAAACAAGCTACACACAAAACCAAAATCGTAATTATTCGAGCAAAAATAGACATAGTATTCTCCTTCAATTCAAACCAAGATCGTTCGTAAATCAGTAAGACAATTGGTGACAACGTGTCCATGCGTTTCAAATTCGTTTTTGCGTCGGCGCACCTCCATTTGTTCTAGACGATAAGATGATAACTTAATTTAGCTTGGGATATTTCGACACCGTGAATTCACGATTCGTGGTCAACCCGGCCCACTGCAAACCCCAAGAGTCAACTGACTCGTGGAAAGGAATCGAATCGCAAAATTGCGAGAATCACCATTCCACGTATTGATCGTAAATTGCACTTGCAAGGACGAACTACGCTCTGTTGAGCCGCCCTGTTTGAAATCGATTCTTATCGCTTCGCGTGTGCGAGTCGCACTTTCCCGAATTGCGACGATGCTCGCAACTGTACAGTCGCACGATGACTGAATCGAATCGATTTCAGCCGAATCGGAAACACCCAACCGGCTCAGCAAAATACAAACATAATGCGGTTGATCGTTAAAAACGATTCCTGCATCGAAAACATCAATCGCTCTATCTGACCCAATTGTTGCCGTAGTCGAGATGCTCTTTGTAGCAGTTTGGCTGACGTTCAAACCAAAAAACGTGCCCAACACAATCAAGAGAACCAGCAACAACCCAGCGAAACGCTTAACGCTGGAGAGCTGGAGAGCTGGAGAGCTGGAGAGCTGGAGATTTTTCTTTTCAAAATGCTGACCTCGACCTTGATTGGACCATCCGACAGCCGACCTCAAGTCTAATTTATTTGAATCGGTTTCACGGAATTTCGTCAACTCGGAAACTCGCCGGAATTCGAAAAAGAACCAAAATATTTTCAAATGATGGAAAATGCACGGGTAATCGGGTTTTTGGGGGGCTTCCAGGCCAGGGGTCAGGCTTGGTTTTCGGTTTTCAACGCCGATTTCCGCAGACCGAAATCGACTCACACTTTTGTTGAGTTTGGATTTTGTCATCGATACTCGAATTGCAGTCGGTAATTGTTGAGCCACGGTATTTTTGGGCAGTACTTGTCCAACATCGCTTCGCGTAAAATCGGATTGTCACTACGTCGGTCGAAGGTCACCAGAATCGTTCGATTCGGTAGTACCGTTACTTCTCCGCTTGTCTCTACAAACTTTCGAGAGATTTGCTTTGGCTTGCCAGTTCCAAACCCCTTGAGCTTGCTCGCCAACCATCGATAGCAACTGTTCGCAATCACCGTTAGCGTTACATCGAGATCTACGTTGAGACGTACTTCGCTCGACAAATTGTCCATGTGAAAAAAGTTCACGTTTGTGCCAAGACCGTCTTCAATTCCGTTGCGTCGCGCATAGTTCATGATCATCTCTCTTGGCGAGGCCGTCTCGCTATTGGTGATGAGCAGTGTTGGTTGTTCACGGCCAAATCCTTTGACAGGTATCTGACGAATCGTCCCTTGGTAGCCGTCGAGCTTAATGTTCTCATCTAGGAACTGAATCTTCTTATTGCGACACTTGGGGATGTCGATGCTCGTTGCCGTCCAGTCGCAATCGGGGACAGCGAGGAGACGCTTGAGGATCTCAGGCCCTCTTCGCCGGATGGTTACAAAGTTGATCTTTCGAGCGTTAAGCTCCGATAGTTCTGCATACGTTGTCATCTTCGAATCAAAGTAGAGCCACTCTGGATTTTGTCCGGTCAGAACGTTTAGCCCAGCGAAGAGCCCCAAGGCTGCGTCAACGTTAAAGTCATCAATGTGACTCAATCGTTCTTTACGAAGTAGCTTCATAACCAGAAGACTTAGGATCGCAGCATCGCATGGAACCATCTTTGTTCCAGGATACTTCGACTGCTCGACGATCTTATGGAATCCCATTTGAGCCAAGAGCGG
>JAYVPJ010000206.1:0-42221 GCA_043757445.1 Pirellula sp.
TCCACTCCCAAAACCGCTTCCGCGGGCCTGAGCTGATGAACTTTAAGATGCCATCTACCAATCCAACCATGTTGTCAAAGATCTATACCCCTGGGCCGAGAACTGTAAAGTTCCCAAACACGAGGGGTCACCATCGTATCGCCGATGCCGATGCACGTCAAGCGTGATAGTAACATTTTGTAGGTTTGCTCTCAAACTCTTCCGGCGTTAGCCCACCCCATATTCTGGCGATGACAACCTCACGTTCTCGCTCCTCAAGTTGGCTGAGCAAATCTTCAAGCTCGAATTCAGTTGGCTACACTCAATGCCCTTTACAACAAGCGGAGACTCGAACGGCAATTCAATATTGAACTCGACGTCGAACATCTGCCCGACCGTTCTCTGGGTTCACTTGAGCGTCGAAATGAGTTGCTGGAAGTCATCGCGCAACTGAAGCGGGGAGAAGTCTGGATCCCTTGCGAGATAAATAAAATCACGGAAGCCGCTATCAATGGCTTTCTTGATGGATGACATCGCTCTTTGGATTTGCTTCGACCGCTGGCCGTCAGAACCATGCTCAGATGCAAGCGAGAAGCCAGATGAGGCGAGCATGAACAAGGACTTGGCTTCGAATCCGCCAGCCATCGAGTCATTTGGACCGTCCTTACAGATCAATTGTTCAGCCCGTTGGTATACTCGCGGACTGGCGTTGGTGACGTTCACGATTTGGGGCGGTGCAACGACACCGCCGGTTGTTGCTCCCGCTTGGAAAACCGTCAAGCCGATGGTGTACTTGCCATCATCATTGGGCACAAACTCGATCACCCCGGGCGATGGGATCGTGAATGGATAGGCAGTGGGAACGGAACCGATTCCCGTTGGTGTCTTGGTCAATGACCAAACGAAAGAAAGTGTTTCGGTTCGATTGAGCAAGGCTTCGGTTGCGCGAGCCCGAACCTTTTGGCCTTCGACGGCGGTTGGTTGTGGCAAAACAATATTGGCCGCAACGGGTAGCCCTGCGACGCTGATGACGCGAGTCAGTGTACGGACGCTACCATCTCCATCATCAACCGTCATCGTCACATAGTAGAGTTCACCGCCAGCCGGTGTAAAGCTGGTGATTGGCGAGATTGATGGAGCCGAAGAGTAAACGATAGGTCCTGTTGCCGACCCGCTACGGACAACCCATGAATTCTTGAGCACATCGAGTTTACCCGGATCGCTGTTGTTGCTGGCGACAAACGAATCGGCAATCCGGTTGCGTCCGAAGTCGTATTTCGTCGCAGAATAGTTGCTGGTGTTTCGACCAAGATATTATCGCTGGTCGAAAACCGCACTGCGTTGTCATTAATGGTATTGATGCCGCTCGATGCGACGATGTGGATACCGACAGCGTTTGAAAGAACGTCATCGTTTGCATTGGTTCCGACGTAGTTTCCAAGGATGGAATTGCCAGTAGTTGTCGTACCGGCAATCGATATTCCGTCGACGGTGCTAGCTCCGATGACGTTTTTCGTTGCGGCAGTAACGCCGCCAACTACGTCGTTGTTGGCATCACTGGATAAAGACACACCAACGCGATTTCTGATGGCTTTTCGACCTGAGGCATCTGTTCCGATGAAGTTGCCGATGATTTGAGAATTGTCGCTAAAGTATCAACGATGGTCACGCCTGAGCCCATCGACCCGATTACATTTCTAGCTGTGGCTGAAGTTCCGCCGATTACGGTACCAGTCACAGCAAAGCCAGTAGCCTGTATGCTGACTCCAGCGATCGCAGTGTTAGGGGAAAGCCCGGCCGTACCGCTTGCGTTGAGTCCGATAAAATTTCCGGCGATCGTTGTTCCATTGGTCGATCCAACATACCCGTCCGACACAAGAATCCCAGTACCTGAAACTCCAGGTACGATCACATTGCGTTCTTCGACGTCGCTGATCCCATCAGCGTTGCTGCCAATGCGAGTGTTGCTTGCTCCGGCAAGCCAGATCCCGCGTGCGCCCGTACTGAGTAAGCGTCCGGTTGCACTGAGCCCAATTTGGTTTCCTGCGATAATCGTGGCATCCGGTACACCGCTCAGGTCTTGTAGAAAAATAGCCGCTGTACTGGCCATGCCAATCTGGTTTCCCTCGGTTGCGTCGTTGATTCCGTCTGAGTCAGTACCTATCTTGGTCCTCGATGCTCCTGAAGCCACGAAGATTCCATATCCTGCAGATGGAGCGATCAGGCTGGTTCCTGTCGCATTCAGACTGAGACGATTACCCTGAATCTTGTTGTCGTTTGCTCCGGCGCCTGTCACATGAATGTCGTCTGCATTGCCCGCAATCACGTTCCCCGCACCTCTGACTCCACCACCGATGACGTTACTTGGGGCGTCGATTATGTTAACGCCCGTACCGTTGCCCAAGTCGGTCGTGCCGTCCCGTCGACACCGAAGTAGTTACCGAGCACGTTGATATTACTAGAATAGCCAATCATAAGTTCCTTAATTTGCACCGTCGCGAATTTGCCGCAAAGAGGGACCATCGAATGACACTTTCTTTGCATCAAGTTGCGGAAGTTGCCGCACCGATGGAACAGATCACAAGGAAAAGCAACGCAATCGAGCTGATCAGCCGAGTCAATGACTGTCTCAATTCAGAGGAGCAACAATTGCCCGCTCGATTTGCGATACGAAATAACGTCTGAGCTGGGGCGTGGGGCGATCGGAGTGGTGTACCTCGCACACGACGTTCAGTTGAAGCGTATGGTGGCCATCAAACGATTGCGTGCCGGCTCAGATGCAAAATCGGACGAGTTGCAAAGAATGAAATCTGAGGCTCTTGCGATTGCTCAGATCAAGAATCCGAACATCGTACAAATATTTGATGTTGGCCGTTCGGATGGTATCCCTTTTTTGGTCATGGAGTATTGTCGAGGAGGGAGTCTCGCGAAATGACTCGATGGCAAGCCGATTCCGTACAAAATAGCGGCCACCATCGTGGCGATGATCGCGCGCGGTGTGGCGGCGGCCCATGAGATGCGGATCATCCATCGCGACCTCAAACCCGCCAATATTCTGTTGTCGGATGACGGTTGGTTACCCAAGGTAAGTGACTTCGGTCTCGCCAAATTACTGGATAACGATAGCGGGGGAACTGCCACAGGCAGCATTCTCGGCACTCCAAGTTATATGGCGCCGGAACAAGCCTTTGGTGATGCCAAGCGAGTTGGGCCAACGGCGGATGTCTATTCTCTCGGTGCGGTTCTGTACGAATGCCTTACCGGGCGTCTAGCCGTTTGATCGAGAACTTAGATTTACGGTTCACCCAACCCAACCTTTGGTGCTGCTGCATTCCTATTTCAACCAAGCCATTGAGCGTCGCGATTGGCGCTCGGGCGAACTATTGCAAAAGTTCGAGCCACCGGTGGGTTCACAACAAATGAATGGTTTCCCAGGTGCGGATTGGTCTGACGATGGCACTCAAGTTCTGATGATAGGCGGGAATGGAGAGACGCTTCATCGATACCAACTGAATGAAAACAGCACGCAACTCGAGCACTTGAAATCACTGTATCTTGAGCCTTCGAACAACTTGCTTGGAGGTGGCTGTTATCTTCAATGGGATAAGGATCAGGAGAGGCTGATGCTTCGCGATTGGGTCAATGTTTTTCACCTTTGCGATCTTAAATGTGGCCGTGCGATATCCAATTCGCAAGGCACAACGGCGAGTCACTTGATCGCCAACGGAAAAAGCTGCGTAATTTGCGAACAAGATCACTTAGATCGAGTTGGCATTTTACGGGTTGCTCTTGGCACCGAATGCCAACTCATCTCCGGCTCAACTCAACGAACCTTTCACGGATTAGACCCGTGCAAATACGCTGAATTTGATCCAACGGGTCGAATGATACTAGCATTCTTTGTCGATGGTTTTGCAATTATTGAGGCCAAAATGCGGAGCGTTCTCAAGATTGTTCGATGCAGCGGAATCGGCGAGTCTGCAATTGCATTCGACTCCGCCAATAGTTTCTATTGGTCGACGGACTTTGGGACCCTTAGGTTTCCCTACCATTGGACCAAAAATGGAACTACGCTGGAGGTTTACCAACCGGTGAGAATGCATGTACCGTATGGCAAAATGAATATCGGCCTAAGCCAAGATGGACGTACATTGGGCGCTGGTGTTTGGAATGGATTCGGAACACAACAGTTCTCCGGTGCATGGATTAAAACTGCTGATGAACCAGCCGCAAGAAGAGTGCGAAGCGGAATTAGCGGTCGGGGATGCTCGATTTCACCGAATGGCAAGTTTTTCGCGATGAGTTTTGTTGGCAACGGCACTGCGATCTATCAAACAGATAGCAATTGCCAACAAATCGCGATCTATCCGACTGAAAATAGCGTACCTCAATTTAGCGTGGATGGGCAATGGCTTTTGGTTGGCAGCCGAAGATTATCCGTTGAGTCATAGTCTTGAGTAATCCGGAAAATGGTCAAAAGCTCACGCAGTTTGAACTCAAAGTTCTGAGTTCCACGCCGAGGCTTTCGCCGGATGGAACGCAAATGTTGGCGATATCGCCGAGTGGACTTTGGATTTATGATATCAACGGTATTCGCCGAGGCTTGCGAGAACTGAGTTTGGATTGGGACTCGCCTGATATCGCCAACCGATCGGAATTTTTGCCAATCCAGGAAATCAGCATACCCACATTCGATGATGGCTGTGATGTATTCGGGCTTTGCAAGAAAATAGATCAAGCAGCGATCGAGAAAGCTTCCGCAAAACCCCAGGACGGCTTTGCGCAATTTTCTGCAGCGATGGCTGCGATAGAAGAACGAAAGCTAAACGCGGCCAAGGATTATTTAAACAGCGTATGTGACCTGTTACCACACTCATTGACGGTCCGATTAGGGCGAGCTCATGTTCTGGCGGAGTTATCCGATTTCGAGCAAGCGATCCAGGATACTAGTTTTGTGATTGATCACGTCGATGATGAGCATGCTCGATTGATGCGATTGGAGTACTATTTTCGGAATGGACAGTACGAAGAAGCGATTCGGGAATGCGACGTCTGCGTTGAGAGAAAGATTTATGATTATTCTCCTTCATTGCGTCGAGCAAGCCTGAAGGCATTGGGGCGAATCGACGAAACGATTGTCAAACGAGATGGCCTTCCTGATAGTTCCAAGCTTAGTTCGATCGTCGATACCATTTCAACAATGGTTGGGGCCGATTTCTATCTTTGGCGTCCCGCGTCGGCCCTTTCCCGATTAAACGAATTGGAACATCAGTCGATAGAGCCCAACGAAGAGAATGTCTTTGTTCGGGTAGCAAACTGTGAAGCCATCCTGAAGACATGCGTTGGCTTCCAATCAGTCGACTCCATAAGTCCGTCACCACAAACGAACTCGGAAAAGATAAAAATCATCGAGTGCAATAAGTTGTTATCTTCTGGCAGTGTTGAAGATTCTGACCTAAGCAACGCTCAAATTTCCTTTGTGTTTGACACATTTTCACCTCACCCGACAATGGAGATTACAGCAGTTGACACTGCAATCCCATAAAAACAGGCTCTACAACGCGCATTTATCTTGTTTTTGTTGCTGCAACGCGAGCCACCTCGCTCGTCGAACCCAATAAAATCGTACGGGTAGAAATAGGTCTACCACTTCATCGGATATCAGGAGGCCGCCGAGGACAGGTAGTGCCATAGGTGCAAGAATCTCGCCCCCAACGCCATTTGCGAATACCATGGGAAAGATCGCGATAATCGCTACCCCTTCCGTTAAGAGCTTGGGGCGAAGTCGATGAACAGCTCCGTCGATCACGGCTTCACGTAGCTCTTCGAGTGATTGGATTCCTTCGAGCCCGCCTCGTTTTTCAATCGCTTCGCGAAGATATACGAGCATAATGATGCCAGTTTCGGTTGCCATGCCAAAACAAGCTATGAATCCTACCCAGACTGCAACACTAAAATCCATCGGCGGACTATCCCAGCCGTTAACGATCTTCGGAAACCAATACATGAAAAAGGCGCCACCAGCGAGTGCCTCGGGAACGGCTAGCATCATGAGTCCTGCGTCAGCCAAATCATGATACGTCAAATAGAGTATGACAAAGATCAAAAGGATCACGATCGGGAACACAAATCGCAAAGTTCTTGCTGCCCGAACTTGATGTTCGAATTCGCCAGTCCATTCAATGTGAACCCCTTCGGGCAACCTAATCTTGTCGGTCACGACACGTTGAGCTTCGCCAACAAATCCGACAGTGTCCCGCCCTCGAACATTGAGAGTCACGTAATTCAGCAATCGACCATTTTCGCTCTTTATCATTGCTGGTCCCTCAACAATTTGGATTTCTGCGACAGCACTCAACGGAACGAAAGACTGACTTCGAGGTGCATGGGCCGGGGAAGCGGAATGCGAATCATCAGGTACGCTCGGCGCGGTCAAGGATTCGGCTCCATTGGTAAACCTTTCCGTCGAAGTGGATTTACCGCTACCTCCCTGGTTTCCCATATTGTTTCCGCTACTGGAGTCGCTAGAAGCAGACATTCCTTTGGAACTGATGAGTAACTTTCGAATGCTCTCTTCGTCTTCTCGATTTACTCTCGAATAGCGAATACGGACCGGAAACCGCTCTCGTTTTTCGACGGTATATGTAACCGTTCGGCCAGCAAGGGCAACTTCAATCTCGTTTTGAATGTTTTCAACGCTGATGCCGAAGCGAGCCGCTGCTTTGCGGTCAATGTCGATCTGTAGATAACCTTTTCCCATGATGGGAGCGGCAACAACGTCGCGAGATCCGTTGATCGGCTTAAGGACCGTTTCTATCTCCTTGCATATGCCATCAATGGTTTCGAGGTCTGGGCCAAACACCTTCACTCCAATGTCTGTCCGAACACCAGTCGAAAGCATTTCAATTCGATTAATAATGGGTTGTGTAAAAATGTTGCTCCAACCAGGAACTTGTAACGACCGGCCAATTTCATCATCAACTAAGTCTCCCTTCGGACCTGTTTGTCGATGCCAAAGGAAAACCTCATTCCGGAATGCTTTTGTTATTGCCTCGCGAATCGCCACCAACGGAGAGTTTGCGTCCGCGAACAGCCTAACTATTGGTGGAACCATTTGGGGTTGGAGTTGCGACGCCACGGAAGCGTCGGCAAACGCGATGGACTCAGCGGAATGTGTAGCCTCTTTTAGTAGCCCTGAGCGTTGCGAAGAACAGATGATTTCTTCGAGAGCGTAGTTTGAAAATGCTTCTGATCCATAGTCGAAAAACTCCCAATTGAGTATTTTGATGCGATCACGCCACAAACGCATTCGCTCATCAGTAATCAACTGCAATAACTCTGAAGCAAACGTAGGGCGTTTAGCTCCAAAAGCTTCCTTGAGCCCCATCCAAGCCGATCCTGCCATCGAATAGTTCACATCCAATGCGGTGATCGTTTCCTCAAGAAAGCCATCTTCGTTCAATCGACGAGCAAATCCCTGAACCAGCTCTGCCACATCTTCCATAGCAGGTAATTCAGAGAGTGATTTCCCAAGTCGCAATCCGAACTCGGAAGCAATCTTCTCGATAGGTACTATATCGGGCGGGTCTATCGTAAGTGCTCCGTTCATACGCCATTGCTGAACACAATTCTTCATCGCAAATCGCACAAGATTTACGCCAAGCTCCTGTTCGAATTCAGAGTAACGGAGCATTGCCAACTCTCTTAGTGTCTCATCAAATCTCTCGATCGCCTTTTGCGTTGCGTCATTGACAAGGGTATTGAGATCATCGTTAGTCGGCGATCGGTCGACGTACCCGCGGTCTTCGAGATTAGTTAAGCATTTGCGAACTATTCTTGCCGCATCGCGATACCGAATGACTCGCTTTGGCCATAGTTCTTTCGGGCGAAAATTGACAAAGGTCTCGACCATGTCCAGGGGCGCAGGGTCGGTTGACGTATCAGCACGGCCTGCTTTGCCGATGACCGATTCCACTTCTGGAAATCCTCGCAGCAGACTATTTCTTGCTTTCAAATCATCCGCGACTTGTGTAATGCTAGCGCGAGGAACCGTAATAGGCATGTCGAGCATCGCACCTTCGTCCAGCGCAGGCATAAACGCAACACCGATCTTCTGAAAGTGATAGGACCATATGCCTATCAGCAACAAGCTGCCAAGTGACAGTAGCTGCCAGTGCCAGCCGCGTGTTAAAACGACCGTTATCGAAGTAACCAATGCGAACACGCCAAGAAACAACGCCCGCCAAGCAGTTTCGGATGAACCTTGGCCAATTATGGCTTGCATTGGGAAAATCCCAGCAGCCAATAGAAGCAGTACCGCGAAACCCCACATCGCCAAGTTTCTCCGAGGCAATGCCCAAGTGAGCAGTGGCTTGTAAATATTGATGAAACTTCGAACGATCCAATTGTCTTCTTCACTTCGAAGTCGTCCCTTGAGAAAAGTGGGGATCAATGCCGGTACGACCGTGACCGAAAGGATTGCAACGCCGATCATGGCAAAACTCTTAGTGAAGGCTAAGGGATGAAAGAGTTTGCCCTCCCGTCCACTTAGCATAAACACCGGTACAAAAGACAAAAGCATAATCAAAATCGAGAAGAAGATAGGTCTACCCACGGTCCTGCATGCGGGAATGACAAGTTCCCGAATATCTCCCGTGACCTTACGATCGCCAAAATGCCCCTTTAACTCGTGCGTTGCGTTTTCGGTCATGACGATGGCTTGATCGACAAGGATACCGATCGATATCGTCAATCCTGCAAGCGACATAATGTTGGCTTGAATGTCGATAATTTGCAGCACTCGCAACAACCACATGATCAGGAATGAAAACAAAACTGCGAGCGGAAGTGTTACGCAAATCACGAAGACGCTTCGAACGTGCATTAGGATTAGCAGAATTGCAACGGACGCAATAAGCATTTCATGCCACATGACCTCGGTCAGTGTTTCGATCGCCCCATGTATTAAGCGAGTTCGATCATACGCAGCAACAATTCGAACACCCAGTGGCAATCCTGGTTGCATCTCTTGAATCTTCTCTTTGACCGATTGTGTTACTGCGAGAGGGTTCTGACCATGACGCATAAGTACCACGCCTCCCGTTACCTCGTTACCATCTTTTTCAAAAACGCTCCGTCGGAACCCAGGCCCAAGATGAACATTTGCAATCGTGCCAACAAGGATTGGAGTCCCTCTTACTTCGCGCACTACCGTGTTTTCGATGTCACTGATGCTGTGCAACCATCCCACGCCACGCACGATGTATTCGGCATTATTCTTTTGAATCACGCCACCACCAGCGGGTTGATTGCTCTGCGCAACAGCCGAAAGTACGTCGCCAAGTGTTAGCCCATAAGCACGCAAGTCTTCGGGACGAATGTCGATTTGGTATTCGAGCGGTGTGCCACCCACGATTCCGACATCCGACACTCCTTTGGCTGCGTTGAGTTGTGGTGCAATATAGAATTTATTGAGCGCCCACAAACGTCCGGAATCCATTGGGTATTTTGGATCCGATTCAACGGTATACCAATAGATTTGGCCCAATGCGGTTGCATCCGGCGCGAGATACGGAACAACGCCTTGTGGTAGAAACGTGTTGGACTGTGAGAGCTTCTCGGTAACGCGTTGTCTGGCAAAGTAAAAATCGACATCGTCCTCGAAGATGATGGTAATCATCGAGAAATTGAATTCCGATGACGATCGAACGGCCCTTACACCTGCCAGGCCCTGAAGTTTTCGCGAAAGGGGATAGGTGATCTGGTCTTCGATTTCGCGTGGACTTCGTCCCATCCAGTCGACAAAAACGATAACTTGGTTTTCGCTCAGATCCGGAATGGCATCCACAGGTGTGTTTACCGTCGCATAAATTGCAGCGATTGTTAGAGCACCTGTTATGACCAATACCAGGAAACGGTTTCGAATGGACCATTCAATGATTCTCTCAATCACGCTTGGCTCCAGACAGTTTGTCAGCCATTCGGAGTGTTGCTTTCGCATCTTTTAATGCGGCTTCACGACACCCATCGCAGCAAAGAAATACGGGCTTCCCCTCGATCATGAGTTTGACCGGCATTCCCATCGACCCAAGTGCATTTTCCGGAATTAGGGCACAAAACTGTTGCCTCTTTGCGATTTCTCGTTCGTCGGTAGGGAGCTCCGCAATTGCATCTGAAATCTCGTCACTTTTCTTAATCGTTGTGGGGAGGGCATCGCGTTGAGTAATTGCGGTGTCGGATGTTTTCTCTAAAAGGCGAGCGAGCGAAGCAAGAGTTGCAGCTGGATTCGCTGTCGCTTCTTCACTGCAACCGTTGCAACAAAGGAATAGAGTTTTGCCTGCGATTTTGATTTTGACTGGAGTTCCCATAGAGCCAAGGCGATTTTGCGTTAGGATTGCGCAAAACCCCTGTTGCTTAACACTTCGCTGATCTTCTCGCGACATCTTAGCAAAAACGACCTTAAGCTTGGCGTTCGGATCTTCGGGAGTCGAAGGCCGCAAGTTTGAAACACTACTCTTGGCATTTGCAGAACCTCCGCTCCCGCCAAAGTAAATCGATCCAGCAGATGGATTCAATCTTGTTTCCGCATCCACTAGGAAGGAGCCAGCACTTACAATACTTGCGCCTGCGTCCAGCCCGTCGAGGA
This sequence comes from Pirellula sp., assembly GCA_043757445.1. GTDB lineage: Bacteria > Planctomycetota > Planctomycetia > Pirellulales > Pirellulaceae > JBKCUI01. Next base: position 10,625 of record JAYVPJ010000206.1, read on the forward strand.
TAGGAAAATACGGTACGCCATTTGGACCTTGCATCTTTGGCCCAAGCTGAACGAGCACTCCTTCGAAAACGTTTGGTTCGGTTTCGCGATAAACGATTTTTTGAGTCCCCGTGTCGATAATAGAACTCTGTGGAACAGCCAACAACTCACCTAGTTTCAAGTGTTCCAAGGATTCGCCTGCACTCATGTGTATGCCCGCGACCAACGCCCATTGTTCGGGGTGGACCCTTAGCGTCACGGACGCAGCACTTCCAGGTCTCAGTTTATGGTAAGGATTATCGAGTGCAAAACGCACAGTGACCGTGCGAGTTTGCTGATCGACATGCGGATATACGAAGGAAAGAACGCCATGAAACACTTCGTTGGGTAGCGATTTTGCGGTTGCGGTGACTGGCAACGAGTCATCGCTTTCCGAATTTTTAACATAAGCAAGATGCTCAGGCAGGAACAGCAAGTCTTCTTCATAGACCTGTGCTTGTATCCAAACCGTATTTAAGTCGGCAACGTCGAATAGGGGCATGCCCTCTTGAATGTATTGCCCTTCGCGAATGTACTTGCGAATAACGTGACCGTTGATTGGCGATCGAATGGTAACTTGCGTATTGCTCTCGCTCGTTCTCAATAATTCCTCGATCTGTTTGCCATTGATACCTAACAACTCCAAGCGTGATTGAGTACTTGCCATAAGCGATCTGTTGCCGGTGGTCTTGGCGTCCTGCAAACTCTTGATTGCCACAACAAGCTCCGGGCTGTAGACAGACGCGAGTGGATCCCCTTCCTTGACCATCTGGCCGGTTTGGTTCGCGAAAAGCTTATCGATTCGTCCGCCAAATCGGGCGGATATTCCTCGCTGCAAACTTTCGTTGAATTCAATGTATCCCGCAGCAGTTATTTCTTTTTCAAGTGGCACATAATCTACGGTGGTCGTCTGAACGCCAGCAAGTACGACACGATAGGGTGACAGTTGCACACGGCTAACGACTCCGTCTGGCAGCGCGTCAATCGTCCCATTGCCCTTCGTTCGTTTCGACAACGGCATAAAGCAAATCGGACATTTGTCTTTTGCGTTGTCTCTTATTACGGACGGGTGCATTGGACAAAACCACTCAACATTGCTGGTGAGTATATTCGATGCCGTGGCTGGTCTCGTCCACTTATCGTAATACGCTACCAACAGATCCCATTGAGAGATGGCAATACCGATCAGCACGAGGATTCCAACAAATCGCAGACGAGCAAGCTTGACCAAAATAATGAAGTCAAACCACCACCACCATTTTCTCCATCCTCGAAGATGGCTAGGTGCATGAAGTCCACCTTCGTCATTGCGGTCTGGGCGTGAACTACTTAACTGAGTTTTTGGCTGTTCCGACATCATAGTACCTTGACGCATTCAAATCGCAATTGAACGGCAACAGGCGACAAAATGGACCGTCGTGCTTTCTGCACGATGAACACGCTCTTTCGATCCTGCTGCCGTCCATTAAATCCGTGTTGAAAACAAAACTCCTGTCCTAAGGATTCGAGAAATTGAATCCGGTAGCGATACTTAGGCAGGCAAAGACGTTGCAACGAAACCAAAACTAGCTGCAACAGCAAACAGACCGATTGAGAATTTCTTGAACATGGTATTGATCTTTCAGAGATTGATTTGAAGGTTTTTAACGAGAGGATTCAAAGCCAAGAAAGCACTCCAAGTCCGATCGAAGAGTGGATGTTCCAAGGATCGAATGCGTGATTATCTAAAGGCTAGGATTGGCAGCGAAAAGGTTCGCGATGCTCATTTCGCAATAGAACTGCTATTAGAAAAAGACATCGTTTCGAAAAACGATTCGCTCGGACCAAATGCTGTTCATGCGACGGAAGAAGTTAAAAACGATCGCTAGACTTAGGCTCTAGGACGTATCCTGAGCAACCAGGGTCGAATCCAACGGGTGCAGAAATCAAATCAGAAATCGCTGAAGATGCTTTTGCCGCTCTCTTGGCGGAAAGATTACTATCGGATGCGATACCGAACCCACCGAAAAGGGAAGGAACCGATCAGAGTAAAAGGCAAAGTCTAAAACGACAAGATCGCTAGCTGCCTTTGCCGAATCCTTTTCAGTCAACTTCATAGGAAGAAGCGTAAGCCTGTAGCATCCCTTGGGCGAACTACAGCCTGTACGGTCTTCGCCATCTTCCCAATCGACTCCGTCAATTTCGGCATGATCGCAACATGAATGCACCGATTCGACTTTGAAGGGATGCGAGTGATTGCAGCAATCGCCACATTCTTTGTGATCCGATTTCTGTTCGTGCGCGTTTCCGGAACAACAACCATGACCATCGCAAAAAAGCTTGACGTGCCCGTCCATGCAAATACACCCCGCTGAAACTCTACCGTTGATCAAGATCAACGGGATGAGCACCAGTAAAAGGAGTTTTCTAAGCAGTGGAAAGTGGCGATGCATGAAAAATGCCAACAAAGCTTTAGAAGGGAAGAAAACCTTTTCGGGGTGATATGTAAAAGTCTAGTGTGCCTCAATACTCGGACAAGTGGAATTCAGCAACTATTTAAAATACTTCGCCTAAATAATGTTTTTTTCTGGCGTCGACACTCCGAGGCATGAATTTCAAAATTTCCGCTGCGATCAAAGGCAGCAATCAAATAATGGTCCCGGCAAATTTTGGATTCGAATGCGATCGGTAATCCACAATGGGGATCTTGAGTCGATTTTGGGTTTTCGCGACTGAACGACTTTGTTCTTTGTTTCTCTCGGGGGAGCTGAGCCCAGCGTATTGATTGTATCGGTTGTGGCGGTGTTACGTAATATTCTGCCGATGTCGACAGATGCCGACGATATCGACCTTTGGTGAATGTGACAGTGTGGCCTCGTCCCTTAGGTTGAAAGGCAAATCGCTTAAGTTCTTCATCGCGGTCATCGCGTTTTCGATGATCGCGGTCGTTGAGAAGCAATTATCCATTCCGCGAACGTCAGGTCCAGGAAGTCGATGCATTCGGAACCAACATGAGACTTTTCGCTGATCAATACTACTCTCGATCAATGCAAGTCGGGTTAGCTATTTGCGTTCCGCTCATTTGCTCAGTCGGCTGTCGCCTAACAAAGCGAGTAGCCACTAGAACGACCCATACTCAAATTACTCCGCATGTCGTCCCCTTAGTCGATGCAATGAGGAACCAATCTAGTGCGGATTCGAAGTTACAAGTCACTCAAGTTAGTTTCCAATCTGACTCTCCAAGTTCCGAGGACGAAAAGCCAGCCAACTCCTTGAGCGACGACTCAAAAGCACACGCCGAAGAACTTACGCTCTCACAGCTTGTCGAAGAAGTATTGTCTATTAACCCAACTCTGGACGCCATGACTGCCGCTTGGCAAGCAGCTATGCAACGCATTCCGCAAGCACGATCGCTTGAAGATCCAATGTTGGGCTCGACCGTTGCTCCGTTCTCCCTCGCATCCAACCAAGTAAATCCTGCCTATGTGTTGGAAGTATCGCAAAAGTTCCCTTGGAGAGGCAAACGGACATTGAGAGGATCAGTAGCTACATCGGAAGCAGGTGTCGCCTCACAGGATTACAAGACGTCCGTTCAAAAATTAACAGAGATAGTCGAGCTAGAATTTTGGGAGTACTACTCGTCCGAAAGCTTGATCAAGCTAAATAATCAGAATACAGCCATTCTGAAATCGATCCGTTCGAATGCGGAAATACGCTATCGCACTGGGCTGGTAATGGAGCAAGACGTATTGCAAGCGGATGTTGAACTTGCAAACGTGGAACAACGACTTATTGAACTGAGGCGAATGAATCGAATTTCAAAAGGAAGTTTAAACACACTACTTAGAAGAAATCCAACTGACCAATTGGCCATCGCGTCGGAACCGGGCCTCGCGAGCGAGAATTTGCCCGAACTAGGTTCATTGATAGATCTGGCCGTTGCTCGCCGGCCGGAGGTTTCTGCCAACGTGATGCAGATCCGAGGACTCCGTACAAAAGTCGAAATAGCTCGGCGGCAATTCTATCCGGATACGGAACTTTTCTATCGCCACGATACATTTTGGCAACCGAAGACAACACAAAGCGATCTTCGCGAGCAAGTCGGCGTTCGGATGAACGTGCCCATTTACCAAAAAAGACTGCATGCCGCTGTATGCGAAGTCGTTCAACAATTGGCCAAATCGCAAGCCGAGTACGATCAACTCGTACTTGATATTCAACGAGAGGTACAAGCATCCTATGAGCGCGTACTAGAATCTCAACAATCGACTTATCTGTTTTCAGAAAAACTGATTCCGATTGCCGAGAAAAACGTCGCGGTCGTTCGAGCTAACTACGACAACTCCAAGAGCACCTTTATGGAATTGGCGATTGCCCAACGCCAATTGATCGATTTCAAGGAAAAACGGGTCCTACGCCAAGTTGAAATGCAACGACGATTAACCTCACTTAGGCGAGCTGTCGGTGGTGGACTCTACTAGACAAACAACGGGATCTTGTTTCGTTAGCAATCAGCTAAGACGTGATTTCAAACGGTTGCACGACACTTGCGACGAAAGCGGGTTGCGGTACTGAGATACCGAATCAAGGATTTTTCAAACAAGTCAACGACGACAGTCATTGATACTCGAGCTCTCAAGTTTGTCGCTGATGCGGCTGCCGGACGCCTCGCCGAATCTCTCGCTCGGGAAGGCGGCTTCAGTTCAGTACGTTGGGCAGGTACGAAGTCGAATGGCAAGGACCAAGTCAGCCTTAGGCTCGGCTTCTCGTCGCATCCGTTCAGTTATTGTTTTGATCTGGGATTACCGGCGCCCTCGGAATCCGCTTTCGCATTCGATCCTGAAGTAAAGCGAGAGTGCTTGTGGCACGGTGTCGGCATGGACGCCAAGTCCCTGTGTGCTGACAGACGAACCACGACACTTCGCACGCGTGCAGCCGTGGGAAATGGATAGACGTCGACCGGTCGTTATCGCGGCACTCCCACACCCTAAACATGGACAAATCATTTTCCGCCCAGATCAGGAGTTCTGAGACTAGGAAATCGTTGATCAGAACGACTGGAATTGTTCGGGACAGGTTTGGATCACTTGAACCGCATGATCACGCGTCAACCATTTTTACGTTTCCTAAGATAGAATAATGCAGATCTCCAGCAACCACTCTTTTCACTTCCGGGGCTGATTCAACTTGTCTCTTGATTTCGAAGTAATCGGTCCTTACAAAATCATCCGCCTTTTGGGCCAAGGAGGCATGGGGTCGGTCTACCATGGAGTTCATTCAAAAACGAACGATTCGGTTGCGATCAAGGTGATCGCATCCAACATGGCTCAGCATCAAAGATTCCGAAGAAGGTTTGATTCGGAAATTCAAACACTTCTGAAATTGAAGCACCCTAATATCGTTCAGTTAATTGGCTTCGGGGAAGAGAAAGGATTGTTGTTTTATTCAATGGAGTATGTTGACGGTGAGAATCTCCAGCAACAGCTTCGACGTGAAAAAAAGATTGCGTGGGAGAGGGTCGTCGATATTGCGATTGAGGTGTGTGCGGCGTTGAAACATGCACATGATTTCGGGGTTATTCATCGCGACCTCAAACCAGCTAATCTTATGATAAATTCACAAGGCAAAGTGAAATTGACCGACTTTGGAATCGCCAAACTGTTTGGCGCAATGGAGTCGACCGCCGAGGGAGCCGTTTTAGGGACCGCCGACTTCATGCCGCCCGAACAAGCAGAAAGCAAGCCCGTTTCCGTCCGTAGCGATCTCTATTCGCTCGGAAGTATGTGCTATGCTGCGATAGCGGGGCGGGCTCCTTTCATCGGAAAGAACATTCCGGAAATTCTCTTCAACGTTCGCTATGGAACCTTGAAGCCGCTAGCCAGTTTGGAGCCGACGGTACCTAAAGAGCTTTGCGATTTGGTGGACGAATTGCTGAGACGTGAGCCGTCGATGCGCCCGCCGACTGGCCTAGTCGTGGGCAATCGCCTGCAAGCATTGCGAGCTGGGCTCGCAATGCGTGCCCGCGAAAAATCGTCAAATAAAACGGAGGTCGGAAAACTAAAGGAGATGACAAGTATCGACATGAATGACGACTCGTCGCTCATGCATGAGGTCAAGTCGATCTCGCCAAACGAAAGTACGGTTGCAGGTGCAACGCATCCTTCACAGTCTAGCAGCCAAGAGCGCACGAATGATTCTGGTCCATCGATCGCTGGGCCAGACGAAAACACTCAGTTGGCTCCATCTCATTCAGCATTTGAATTGACGGAGCAGCCAAGTGGTATTGAACACATGGGCAAAACGAACTTCACCGAAGTTCGAGAGGATGACAGACGCAGATCGATTGCCCACTTTACCGAACACGAGCCGATGTCGGCCTGGACGCACTGGCTCAGTATTGGTGCAATGATTACGACATTGATCGCTTGTGGGTTTGGCATATATTGGCTTTCCCGAGCACCGTCCGCCAACAAGCTATACCAAGAGATCTCCGTTGCAATGGACGCCACGGAAGACGAGCAATTGTTGGTCATCGAACCTATTGCAGATCGATTCAAAGCGCTCTATCCGAATGATCCACGACTTCAAGATGTCGAAGCTTTGTTGCGTGAAATCGAGTCGGTGCGATCGATACGCCAAATGCAACGAAAAGCCAACCGCGGAGGCACTGACCCATTGGATGCCGTAGAGCAAGCGTTTTTAGAGTGTATCAATGCTCAGTCGATCGATACTGTCATTGCGCAGCGCAAGCTGAATGCACTCGCTACGGTCTTTTCTGCGAATGAAAAACTGACCGCTCGCCAACGCCAACTGGTTGACCTAGCCAAGCGCATGTCCGACAAAATTGAAAATGCAGTAAAACCCACACGTCATCCGGCCATTGAATCGCTTGCCGAGCAAATGATCTGGGCGGACGCAAATCTTGGCCCCGCAACTCGAGTTGCTTGGTTAAAGGGGCTGATTGAATTGTTCCAAGACAAAGTCTGGGCTCGCGAATTAGTTGCATCGGCCAAGCTCAAGTTGACAGCCATCGAGAATGCTAGGGAATAGCATACCGACCGTTACCAGCCTGAAGTTGTGACCGCATTGCTTTGCGGACCATTTGTGAATCTAAGCACGCGTGAAGAAGTATTTTGGCATAACATGTAGCCGACGTCGCTCCGCGACTCGGCAATTCAGTGTCGCGGAGCTACACTGCCACAACGATCGAATCAAAGAACTTCTGCCGTAGTGCTAATGACCAGGGCACTAAGCTACCGAATAACGCTAGGAATTGCATGCCGAACATTGTTGAAGTAACTGGATTGACCAAGAAATACGGAAGCTTTGCCGCCTTGAATGATTGCTGTCTTTCGGTACCAGAGGGATCGATCTTTGGATTGTTAGGACCAAATGGCGCCGGGAAGACCACGCTCATTCGATGTTTGATGGGCTACCTTCGGCCCTCGGCGGGTATTGCCGTAGCGGATGGATTGGATTGCCAGCAAAAAAGCCTGCAGGTTAGGCAACGCGTTTGCTACTTGCCTGCCGAAACGAAACTATTTCGAATGATGCGCGGGCGCGACTGCATCGATTTTTTTTCCGCCATCCACCCACGCGGCAATAAGTTGCTTGCGCTGGAGATCGCGAAACGGCTTGAACTGGATATCGCTCGCCGCGTGGGTTTCATGTCGACAGGCATGCGTCAAAAGCTTGCGATCGCTTGCGTGATGAGTTGCCAATGTCGCCTCATGATCTTAGACGAACCCACAGCCAATCTCGATCCAACCGTTAGAGCCGAAGTGCTGCGGTTAGTCCGCGAAGCGAGCCAACGTGGAACTACCATTGTGTTCTGTTCCCATGTACTTAGCGAAATCGAAGAAATTTGCGATCACGCCGCCATTTTAAAAATGGGACAAGTGGTTCGGTCTATCAACTTGAGCGAAGTTCGATTCGTACATCGAGTTCAGGCCGCGATCCCAGAAGCGTTTTCTGGGACAATAATTCCGAATTCCGTTCACATCATTAACCGTGGAGCTAAGTGTCTCGAGCTAGAAATAGATGGTCCATTGGACAGTCATTTACACTGGCTGGCTGAGAGCGGATTGCAATCGGTCCAAATCGACTCGATTGGCCTTCGCAGCATTTACGATAGTGTTCATCCGAGCGTGCCCGTGGTGACGGCTGTCTCCGCCGAGATTTTCCAAGCTTCCGGTTTAAATTAGAGAAGCGTTACGAAGACGGCGTAAGCTAGCAATCCGGGTCGTGGCATTGGTCTTGCTTTCGACCACCCCTTTCTTTTATAGATCGTCTTGACGGGGGTTGCGCGCATATTACTTCCGTCAGTTTTGTAATCACATGCATGTGCGATTAATTCGAAATCGCGAGCATCGCTCATTTTCCAAGGATGGAAAACGACAATGGAAAAAAACAGGCAATTGACAACAAGCAGCTTTCGTTTTTGCTTGGATAAGCCTTGGCACATTTTGGCCTTGCTATCGGTCTCGATTCTAAACAGCCCGATATCGGCTGTCGCTCAGACCAAGCTTAACAAGCCGACCAAAAACAGTGTCCCCGCCGTACCTCCCGCGGCTTCGGCCAAGACTGAGCGAGAATGGATTTGGACAGCAGATGCACAGAGCGAGTCGCGAATCGGAGAGGCCTATTTTCGACGAGCCATGGAATTACCCGATATAGAAAAAGCCTTTGTAGAATTCGAAGCGGCTGAATCCTGCGAAGTATTCGTAAACGGTAGACGCGTTGGTACGAGCAAAGCCGCCCGGACCGTGGAACGCGTAGACGTAACGACTGCGGTTCGGCCCGGGAAAAACTTAATTGCAATCCGAGCGAGCAACCGTCAGAGCGACGGTTTAGGGCTGAAAGTAGGCTTCATGTTCAAGCCTACTGAAGGCAAGTGGCGAATTGTGGTTAGTGACTCTGAATGGAAGTCGAGCAAGACCGCCTCTCAAAATTGGCAGTTGTTACGTTTTGACGACAATAAATGGAATTCTGCTGTCTCCATTGACAACAATAACCACGCTGTGGCGAAGCGAGAAACCGCCAAGGCCAAGTCAGCTCCTGTGACTATAACGATTGGGGACTACGACTCCAAAAAAGGTCCGCCGCCACCGGATCGATTCAAGACCAAGCCTGGATTTGTTGTGGACGAAGTGATCGACCATGCATCTATCGGATCCATTGTGGCGATGGCCTTCAATGAGTTCGGCCACATTGTGGCGTCGCAAGAGGGAGGACCACTGCTTCTGATATACGACGCAGACAAAGATGGTACACCTGAAAAGACTCGTATCTATTGCGAGCTAGTCAAGAACATACAGGGAATTCTTCCCCTCAACGGCGACGTCTATGTGACTGGCGATGGACCTGAGGGTTCAGGCCTTTACCGACTCGTTGACGAAGATCGAAATGGAGAGCTTGAAAAATGCGAGCTGTTGCTCAAATTTCAAGGTACCCCCGGAGAGCACGGGCCACACCAAATTGCCTTCGGCCCCGATGGATGTATTTACATTGTTGTCGGTAATCATGCGAAACTCAGCACACCTGTCGATGAGGGAAGTCCGTATCGACTTACTTACGAGGGAGATCTTGTGCAGCCTCGCTTTGAAGATCCAGGTGGACATGCTGAGGGAGTCAAGGCACCAGGCGGAACAGTCGTTAGATTTGAGCTCATTAGTAAGAAGGTTCAGGTTGTAGCTGGAGGACTTCGAAATGCTTACGATCTCGCATTTCATCCAAGCGGCTCGCTGTACGTTCTCGATAGCGACATGGAAGCAGATATCGGTGCGATTTGGCATCGAGCTACTAGTTTGTTTCGAATTGCAGAGGGTGGTGAGTACGGCTGGCGGAGCGGTTGGGCGAACTGGCCTGATTATTACTTGGATCGACTGCCTTCGCTGGCGACATCGGGTCGAGGTTCACCAACCGGCATGACGGTCTACACACACGTTAAGTTCCCAGCAAAGTACCACCGGACTTTATTTATGGCCGATTGGTCGGAAGGACGAATCCTGTCGATGAATGTCGAGGCCACAGACAAGTCCAAAGGAAAAATGGAGGATTTCGTTTCGGGCACGCCCATGAACGTTACGGATTTGGAGGTCGGGCCCGATGGGTGGCTTTACTTCTGTACCGGTGGGCGAGGAACCGATGGCGGCATCTACCGAGTACGATGGATCGGCGAAATACCAGCCCAATCAACGGACCTCGGGACTGGGATCTCGAAAGCAATCAGACAACCGCAGATCTATTCTGCATATGGACGTCAGGCCGCAGCCGTTCTCAAAAAAGAGCTTGGCGAAGAATGGTCCGAACAAATGGAGGGCGTTGCGTTCAGCAGCGATAATCCTGCCAGATATAGAATGCAGGCACTTGATCTAATGCAATTATTAGGGCCCATTCCAACAACCGAAATGTTGATTGAGTTGAGCAATAGTTCGAGCGAACAAGTGCAAGTTAAGTGCGCTCGGATGCTTGCATTGCGTGTTGACGACAGTGAAGCACAGATGCAACTGCGAAAGCTGTTGCGCGATGAAGATGTATCCGTTCGCGTCGCAGCCTGCGAGTCGATTCTGAGGCTTGGCGTGATATGTGAACCGTCCGAATTAAAAGCCTTATTGCAAAGCAACGCGAGAGAAGAAAGATTTGCCGCTCGACGCGCTTTGGCCATTGTGCCAAACCAACAGTGGCGTGAGAACTTTCTGACGGATGCGTCGAGCCGCTTGGTGATCAATTCCGCGTTGACACTGATAGCCACGGAGCCGAATCGTTCCAACGCCCTACTTGTCGTCGATAACTTAATGCGTTTGTCTCAAGGCTTTGTGAGCGATTCTGACTTTGTCGACTTGCTGCGTGTTTTAGAAATCACACTTCACCTCAGTGCCATCGAGCCAGCGAGCCTGCACTCCTTAAAAGCGCTGGTTGAAAAAGAGTTTCCCGCTGGCAACTCCGCCATCAATTGTGAACTAGTGCGGCTTGCAGCCTACATGCAATGCGACATAGTTTCGCCCGCGATCAAGTTCCTGCAGTCAGACGTGGCTATGCCCGAACGTATGCTCATATCAATGCACTTGCCTACGATTAATCACGAATGGACCTCTGTCGAGAGAATGACCGTTTTGCAGTTCTTGGAGACAGCCCAGAAAGCGAAGAGTGGCAGTTCGTATCAGCTGTACGTTATGAAGACGTCGCAGGCGTTAGCCAATTTCATGACTGAGTCTGAAGCCATGCGAATCTTGGAGCTAGGTGAACAGTATCCAAACGCGGCATTGACAGCGCTTTTTAAGGCCCCAGAGCAGTTGACCGCCGAACAGATTCAAACACTTGTTCGACTTGACAAAGCCATTGACAAGGGTGGATTGGAAGAGGATGTGTTCAAGCGACTCAAGACGGGCATCACCGCCGTATTGTCAAGCCAATATGATGACTCCGCCACGGAACACCTACGTGAACGATGGAGAAAAAGCCCAGACCGTAGAGCCAGCATTGCAACGGCTCTGGCCCAGCGGCCCGACGAGCGGAATTGGGACTATTTGGTTCGGTCCATATCACAACTGGATTCGTTTGCGGTCGCAGATGTTTGTGATTGCTTACGCAAGATCGATGTAGCGACAGAAGACCCAGAAGCACTGCGACAAGCCATCCTGCAAGGATGCAAATTGTTCGAGGCGGGACTGGATCCAAATCCAACGATTCGACTCATGGAATATTGGACGGGAGAAACCCTGGAGAGGCCCGCTGATAAAAAACAGTCTCCGATGTCTGCTTGGCAAAAGTGGTATGAGATAAGATTCCCCGATTTGCCACCCGCGGTACTTGCTACATCCACCGAGCAACCTCGGTGGTCGCTCGGCTTTCTTGAGCAGTTCTTGTCGGGTGACCAGGGAAAGTTTGGTGAAATCACGAACGGAGCTCAGGTGTTTTCGAAAGCTCAATGCAGTTCATGTCACAAAATGGACGCCCTTGGCAATGGGTTTGGTCCAGACTTAACGAGCATTACAAGACGATTTACGCGGTCTGAGTTTCTCGAATCCGTTCTCTTTCCATCGCATGTCATAAGCGATCAATACGCTTCCAAAAAGGTGCTGATGACAAATGGCCAGGTGCTAACTGGTATTGTTATTCACGCCAAACAGGGGCTGACGATTCGAACCAAGGAAAATAAAGAAGTACAAGTTCCGAAAGCCGATGTCGACGAGGTGTTACCAAGCAAGGTATCTGCCATGCCTGCCGGCCTTTTGGATACTCTAACCCCTTCCGAAATTCGAGACTTGCTTTGCTTCATCGGTTACTTGCCACAAGCAAGCATCGCCGAAGAAAAACCGATAACGATTCGACGCTAGGGCGCATTCGTGGGACAGGCTTCCAGCGTGTCGTATCAGTGCAACTACAGTATGAAGGTATAATAGTAGCGAAGTGATGCAAGTCTTGTCCGCGTTGATTGCGGATCGTTATTAACGGTCGAGTATCAGGCCGTGATTGCGTTTTCGGTACGCGGTTGATGGCCTCAGTGGTCCTCGATTATTTGGCTGCGAATGATTCTAGAGATAAAATATTGCGTAGCTACCCAGGCCTAAATAACGAAGTTATCGATGGCTGCATTGCATACGCAGCCGAACTGGCAAATTAAAGAGAGTTCCATTCGCATTCGTGAAGGCGAGCCTTCAGAGTTGAGAAGAAGCAATCGACCGACAGCTCGCCTAAGTGAGGTTAACCGTCCTTGCATTTCAACTTGGCCTAGGATCGACGGAGCTTCGGTTCGACGAGCGAGGCGGCTCGCGTTGCAGCAACAAAAACAAGATAAATGCGAGTTGTAGAGCCTATTTTTATGGGATTGCAGTGTCAACTGCTGTAATCTACGATTGTTGCTTTAAGTGAAAATGTGTCAATCACAAAGGAAATTTGAGCGTTGCTTAGGTTAGCTGTTGCCATTCTGATGATCTTCATTCAAGGCTTCGGAAGCGTTACGATGGCCCGCGTCGTTTGCTTTCGCGGAGGGGCTATTTGCTGCATTACTTCGGCTTGGGTTAGTTCGAAATGTTGCGAACGCATTGAAGGGCAGGAACCCAAAGGTTGCAAATGCTGTGGACCTACTCACGGTACTTGCGATGAACAAAGTGTCGACAAGAACTATACTTCTAATTCGTTAAAACTTGGCCCGCCGACATTTGATGCAGTTCTTGGAGCATCTGACTGCCAGCCAGTGGTGGTGATGGCGGTTTTAGAATCTTCAACGCTGCCAGAAGATAACAACTTATTGCACTCGATGATTTTTATCTTTTCCGAGTTCGTTTGTTGTGACGGACTTATGGAGTCTACTGATTGGAGCATCGCGCCGCCCAATCCCACTTTGATGAGCTGTCGCGGCTCAATAATGCGCTGTTGATTGGCAGCTTTCTGTCTACTGCCAAGACAAATGTGTAATGAATCAGTTTTGGCGAACGTTGCGACCCAAAAAGCTAAGCCGTGACAATGCGTTTGTCTATCGCTTAACTTTCTCGAATCCATTCTTAAATCGTATTCGTCAGGAATTCGGAAACTCCATGTCTGCATCTTCATCTACCATTCCAAGCCAAAACCAATCTACGATGGTTGAACATCACCAACTATCGATTGATATCGCCCCAACAACCGTTCGGCAAAGAATGGTCGACTTTGGACTAACCGTTTTAGCCTGGAGCGCATTGGTCGCAATCTTTGCAATTGGCTATATGACCGGCTGGAAACTCCCTACCTTTTCCAGTCTTACCGGCAATGTTGCGGCAACAAATCTTGATTGGTGCGCTGAACACTCTGTCCCCGAGTCCAAGTGCATTGAGTGCAACCCTAAACTCCTGCCCAAGCCGGAGCCAATTGGGTTTTGCCTTCTGCATGGTGTCGCTGAATGTGTCTTTGAACACCCCGAACTTTCCCAACTGAGCGAAACCTTCTCGCGCCCAAAGCGATTTGCATCGTCAACTATTTTTCTCGCAAAGAATACCAACTCAAGCCGAGATCCCTTGCATAAAAAGCGAATTCAGTTTCCTTCCAAGGAGAGCATCGATCGGGCAGGAATAGATGTCGGTATTGTCGAGGAGAAACCAATGAAAGAAACCGTTGCGGCAAATGCCGAATTGGTTTTCGATCCAACACGGGTTGCAAGGCTATCAACGCGGGTGGCGGGAAGCGTTGCTGCAATGCTAAAGATAACCGGGGAACGTGTTCAAGCAGACGACATCTTGGCGATCATAGATGCTGCAGAGGTAGGAAAAGCGAAGTCACAACTCGTTCAGGCTGCCGTTCAGTTGCAACTCAAACGCTCGGTCGCCGATCGCCTGCGACCAATTGCACTTCAGGGGGCAATTCCGCCACGCATTGGAATAGAAGCAGAGACGTCACTTCAGGAAGCTCTTGTTGCGTTTTCAACGGCCAGGCAGGCCCTCGCAAACCTGGGATTCAACCCGCCCAGCGAGAGCGACAAAATGGACGCCGTATCGCTTGATCGAGAGCTCCAATCGCTCGGTCTCGAGGGGTATACGAAATCAACTAAATCCACCATTTCGAGCGGCAATTTGTTCCCCATTCGGGCACCTATGGACGGAGTAGTTACCCAATCTAATGCAGTTGTCGGCGAAGTCGTTCAGCCAGGTGCAACGCTGATTACGATTGCAGACCCTCTTAAAAAGTGGCTGATGATGAATTTCAATCAGGACGATGCGGGCCTTGTACGAATCGGCTCCAAAGTGGTCTTTGAATCCGATTCCAATGGTGGTAGTGTTGAGGGCAAAGTCACTTGGGTCAGCCCAACAATCGACGACCGAACGCGAACCGTTAGCATTCGCGCGAACATCATCGACAATGGAGGACAAATGAGGAACAATACATTTGGTACGGCCAAAGTATTCCTTCGCGAAGAGCCTAGAGCGATCGTTGTTCCGAAATTGGCGATACAGTCGACATCCGATGCGACCTTTGTCTTCGTGCGTGATAAAAACTTCTTCAAGCCAGACTCCCCTCTCTTTTTCCATGTGCGTCAGGTCGCAATTGGAACTTCGGACGAATCCCATGTTGAACTACTGGCCGGCGTGCTACCCGGAGAAGTCGTCGCTACCAAGGGGAGTGCTTCCCTACTCGCCCAACTGCTCAAAAGCAACTTGGGGGCAGGTTGTGGGTGCTGCGAGGAATAGCCATGGATATCCTCAATCGAGTAATAGATCTGTCACTTCGCTATCGGGGATGGGTGCTGATTGCTACGCTTCTAACGGTCGTTTTTGGCGTACTGGCTTTATGCAATTTGGATATTGATGCATTTCCAGATACGACGCCGGTGCAGGTGCAGATCAATACATCCGCGCCGGCATTGAGCCCGGAAGAAGTCGAGCGTCAAGTTACCTTTCCAGTCGAACAGTCGATTTCTGGACTACAGGGATTGGAATTAATGCGATCCATCTCGAAGTTTGGTCTCTCGCAAGTCGTCGTCGTATTTAAGGACGGGACGAACATTTACTTCGCTAGACAATTGATCCAAGAACGGATCGCAACCGTCAACTTGCCTTCGGGCTTAGGGCGACCACAAATGGGACCTGTCTCGACCGGTTTGGGAGAAGTTTTGCACTATCTGGTCGAAGGAAACGTTCGAGAAAGAAGTGAGCTGCGAACGCTACATGATTGGACAGTCAAACCTCCGATGAAGACTGTTCCGGGTACCGCAGAGATCAATAGCTGGGGCGGGTATGTCCGACAATTTCAGATTTTGCTCGATCCAGCGAGATTGATCCAATACGATCTCACTTTCGATCAGGCAATTCGAGCGGTCGAAACCAACAACAGCAATGTCGGTGGCGGAAACATCAGTCAGAATCGTGGCATGCTCTTGGTTCAAGGGATAGGCAGAGTATCCACCGTTGAACAAATCGAGCAGATCGTGATCGACACGATTGACGGTGTTGCCGTTCGATTAAAAGACGTTGGAAAGGTTGTTATCGGACATGAGATTCGTCGAGGTGCGGTCACTGCCAATGGTCGTGGCGAAGTAGTGCTCGGGCTTGGGTTTATGCTGATGGGTGAAAATAGCCATCGCGTGACAGTCGCCATGAAAGATAAACTGGCAAGCATTGAGAAGAGCCTCCCTGCGAATGTTCAAATTCGCAGAGTGTACGATCGAACCATATTGGTTGATCAGGTACTTGATACCGTTCGCTCTAATCTTTTCGAAGGTGGTCTATTTGTTATCGCGATTTTGTTTGCTTTCTTGGGCAATCTGCGTGCAGCAGTGATCGTCGCTGTCGCTATCCCGCTTTCGATGTGCTTTGCATTTGCAGGTATGTATCGATTCGGAATCGCGGCCAGTCTACTGAGTTTGGGAGCAATTGACTTTGGACTAGTTGTGGATAGTTCGGTTGTCATGGTCGAAAACTGCGTACGGCAACTTGCAGATCCAAATAACAGCAAGCGTGATCGAATAGACGTTATCCGGGATGCAGCAATCGAAGTACGAAGGCCAACGATGTTTGGCGAACTTATCATCGGCATTGTGTACTTACCCATTATCACGTTAGAAGGAATCGAAGGAAAGCTGTTTCGCCCAATGGCGATGACGGTTATCTTTGCGTTGCTCGGATCGATGATTCTTTCCTTGACATTGATGCCTGTCCTTGCCAGTTATTTTCTGCCCCGTACCGTGCGTAACAAGGAACCTTGGTTGATGACGTTGGCGCACCGCATCCACGGTCCAGTCCTTCGTTTTTCCATGAATCATAAGGGGGCGGTACTAGGAATCGCCACAACTCTCCTTGTGTTTTCGTTTGGTCTAATCGCGCCGAACTTGGGGACGGAATTTATCCCTGACATGAGCGAAGGTGCGATTGCAATCGGCATTGTGCGATTGGCCGGTACCGATTTGAACGAGTCGGTTCGCATTAATACACTGATGGAACGCGAACTGTTGCGTGCATTTCCCGATGAAGTGGAAAATGTTTGGAGCCGAATCGGTTCGGCAGAAATCGCTACGGATCCCATGGGGGTCGAGCTGACGGATATGTATATCACGCTAAAGCCGCGCGAGAAATGGACGCGGGCCAGAAATCAAAAGGAGCTTACAGAACTAGTCGATCATTCCTTGCGCGAGTTTCAGGGCCAACGATTGTCGTATTCTCAACCGATTGAAATGCGAATCAACGAGATGACGTCTGGCGTACGAACCGATTTAGGAATCAAAATCTACGGCGATGACTTCGATGTGTTGGTTGCCAAAGCCAAGGAAATTGTTGCAATTGTCAATTCGGTTTCTGGAGCATCGGATGTTGCCGCAGAGCAGGTTACAGGTCAGCCAATATTGCAGATTCGCATCAATCAAGAGCAGATCGCCCGGTATGGAGTTACTGCCGATTATGTACTCGGGTTTGTCGAATCGATCGGAAGCCGTGCGGTCGGCGAAGTCGTTGAGGGACAATTGCGTTTTCCGCTCGTTGTGCGATTGCCAGAATCGGTTCGAAGCAGTCCACAGTCCATTTCCGATATGCAAATCACAACAGCAGATGGCAAACGCATACCGCTTGGTAGATTGGCTAGCGTCGAGATTGTTGAGGGTCCATCCACAATCACGCGAGAATGGGGTCAACGGCGAGTTACAGTGACTGCAAACGTGCGTGGACGCGACTTGGGAACCTTCGTCAAAGAAGTTCAGGACCGAGTCGCAGCGAGAGTTACCATGCCGCAAGGCAGGTACCGGATCGAGTATGGAGGACAGTTTGAGCACTTTGAAAGTGCTCGGAAGCGATTGCTTATCGTCGTTCCGATCACGCTTGGATTAATCTTTGGATTGCTTTATTTAACGTATGGCAATGTCCTCGATACGATCCGTGTCTTTACTGGAATACCGTTCGCTTGGGTTGGCGGAATCATTGCACTTTGGATTCGCGATATGCCTTTTTCGATTTCTGCGGCGATAGGATTCATCGCGATGTCTGGCGTTGCAGTATTGGACGATATGCTACTGGTATCCAGCATTCGTCAGTTTTTGGCGAGGGGACTGTCGGTTGACGACTCAGTAACTCGTGCCGCGATTACGCGCCTTCGGCCTGTCTTGATGACAACGTTAGTTGCAAGTTTCGGCTTCCTACCGATGGCATTGAGTGACGGGGTTGGAGCAGAAGTTCAACGTCCTCTGGCTACAGTCGTGATTGGGGGCGTTTTAGGGGCAATGATTATGTCGCTCTTGGTCTTGCGGGTCCTGTACATGGTCTTTGATCGCTTTAGGGCTGTCGCAAAAAATAATGTTTTGATTGGGCAAGTGTCTGGGCCGAATGGTTCGGATTCAGATGCTTTCCATTTTTCTAAGGAGTCTTAAGTATGTTGTATCGAGCTTCCATCGTTTTCGGTTTGATGTTTGTATTCGGGTTGGTCGGATGTGCACCCAAAGCATCCACAACCTCGGTGTCTAGCGGTTCGACTGCCGCCACGAGCGGTGAAGATCATAGTGGTTGGTGGTGTTCCGAACATGGCGTACCCGAAGAACTCTGCGGCCTATGCGACTCCAAGGTCGGAGCCGAGATGAAAAAGAAAGGGGATTGGTGCAAGAAACACGATTGCCCAGATTCGCAATGTTTTGTGTGCCATCCGGAAAATGAGGCAAAGTTCATTGCGTTGCATGAAGCCAAACTGGGGACAAAGCCACCAAAACGCGAATAGTTGGCTAGGGTTGCGAGGATTGTCGACAACTAGGAACCATCTAGATAACGTTTGAATGTAGTAGATGGTTGCTGAATCGAAATAGTCGCTTCACGGACCAATGGACGGTCACGATAATGTTCAATAGCGAACCATCGTGCGTCGGGATTTCTATGAAGATTCATGATTTTTCGCGGAACATGAACTGTGGATGCCATCTCTCCGGTTCCCTACGTAGCAGAGAAGCAAATTCAATGGATGCCTGCCCGAGTCCCTAAATAGTCATCTAGGCAAAATACAATTGACCAAATAAAAAGTCAACCTGCCCTTCATCATATGCTCCGAATTGGCGAACTGGCAAACAAATGGTAAAGAGAGTAACTCACATTGTTCTCTTTACCATTCCAATTGCCGTCATAGTATCTATGGTAGCGAATTATTTAGCTTTTTCTGACAAAGGCTGAGCCACTTCGTGACGAGCCTCTATTTCCATCTCTCGGACAAGAGATTCGTGTTCCGCAGCCGCCTTATCCAGTTCCTTGACTATTTTGCTGGCGCACATTGCACACACCATTCCATTAACGGTTTCCTTGCAGCATTCCATGTGCAAGTCTTTTTGTAGTTCCGCCGCTTTGGTCAAGTGTTGACTGATTGTCTTCACCGATTCCAACTTGCTAGGACTACCCTTACACTGCTCCTGCAGGACAGACACATGTTGTTGTGCTCCTACAATAGTCTGCCCAAGCCATTGCGATTCAGACTTCATAACCGGTGCAGACACTACTGCCGGTGCCGCCGAATACTGACTGAAGGGGGTACCCTGACTGTACTGGTAGACTGGCCGAGGAGATGAATATTGGTAAATATCCCGGGCATAGTCGCGTGCATGATTGATCCCTCGCGAAGATCTTTGAGTCTCGAAGAAACCACCTTCCGCATGCGAATGTCGATCGACGGAAGACCTAATATTTTGTGCGCTTGCAAGACCACTGAATGCAAGCAGCGTAGCCAAAGCAATTGTCGTGGCCGAGATTCTGCTCAATCGTACGGTAAATACTTTTTGCATTTCTTTTTTCCTTGTTTGGGAAAGGGAGTTAAGTGTTGAGCGAAAAGTCGAGATGAGCGATTACCCATCTATCTTGTTGCCGCGAGTGATACCGACACGCGAAAGCAAGCCTCAATGTGCTCGGAAGACGGTATGAAGCACTTACTGCGCCAAACCCGTCATTCCGCATAGTTTGATGCTCGAATTCGCAATCGCCTTCAACAATCAACCCAAGTTTTGCAATATGCTTCCGCTAAGTTCATGTCCCGATGTGCAAGCGAGACATTGCGACACATGTGACAGCACGGTGATTACTGATGCGGACTGTTGACTGCGCATATCAGGCACCCGGTTTCAAGTGATCGATCGCATGGATGCGAAACTGGCAGAGTCAGTTGATCAGTGGGAGCCAGATCGGCACCTTCTTTTTGTCTAGTTGAGTTCAATCGGAATTTCCGGCAAGACATTGAAAGTTACTTACCGATTCGGAGATTTTAGTGCGAGTGAGTCGATGGAACATGGTCAAATGACAGAAGCTTGAAAGCCGATGCAATGAACCGGCCTTGTTTGATTTCGCCAGTGACTTTCGCTTTGCGAATGGCATTGCACATTCCATGTTGACTGTGGGCATCGCCTTGATCGTCTATTTTTGCGCCATCAACGAAATATGGCTTGCCATCGATTCGCACGGCCAAGTCGCAACCTCGTCCTTCCATTTTGAATTGGCATTCGCCGCATGATGCTTCAACTATTTGTGAGACCAAATGCGTATCCCGTTCATTGGTGTCGGGTTGTGGCGAATCAGTTAGAACAATCGCCGAGGTCTGACATCCCACCGTTGATAGTACGCAGGTTACGAGAATGATGATGCCAAGTTTTTTCATCGCTTTTCCAGTTTCAGGATATTACTTATGATGCCCGCAATTCAATACAGATAAACGTCCCATTCATGTCCGACGTAAAATGAAGCCAACGCCAAATGGGCCGCAACAAAGTATGTTCCGACCCATCGCTTTTTACAATATTGCGGCTCCATTTACGCGTCGGAGTGCAAAATGTGGAAATCTTACTTCTTGTGATCTGCGTGGTCATGATCATGACCGTCTTTCGTTCCCGCTTTTTTTAGTTCGTCGACTTTAACAAGAGTTGCCGTTGGATTGGCCTGAGCCTTCTTAGTGCATCCACCACAGCAAAGGTAAACCGGCTTGCCGTCGAGCGTCAATTTGATCGGCGCGCCCATTGAACCGAGGAAGCTGTTCCCAGCAACAGCGCAATACTTTTGTGCCTTAATCGCCATTCTTTCTTCCAGCGGAAGCTTAGCCAGAACGGCAGCTGACTCAATCAGCTTTTGCGTCGTCTTTACGGTGGCCTCAGCTCCTCTGACCGCGTCATCTTTGCAAGAATCGCAACAAACGAAAACTGGCTTGCCAGCAATTGTAAGCTTGATAGGTGCTCCCATTGCGCCTAGTCGACGGTATGTCATCATGGGACAAAAGCGCTGTGCGGCAACTAACGTTTGATCTTCTGGGGTAAGTGACTTCAGCGTTTCAGAAATTTTTAATTCCGCTTTCTTCATCGCTTCAACTTCATGTCCAGTGGCATGCTCATGCACTTTTCAATAGCTCAATCGGTCTGGTGACTAAGACTTCGACTTCTTCGGAAGCCAGCCCCGGAGCTTCCGTCATGATTGTGACTGTCGGGCGATTTAAATCGGGAAATACGTCGACCGGCATGGTCCTAAGCAAGGACACTCCAACAACCATCGCCAGCAACGAGGCGATGGCGACTATAGCGCGATTATGCAAAGAAAAGCGAATGATTCCGTCAGCATGTTGGGTTACCTCAATGATGCAAAGGCAGTCTGCAAATCGCGACCGCCTGCGGACACCACCGCTTCGCCCGCTAACACGCCACTCCTGATCTCCACGAAATCGCCATCGGATCGCCCTGTTGTCACGCGGCGTCGCTCAACATAGTCATCGGACTTTTGGACGAAGACAAACGCATGCAAACCGTCGCGAAGAACATGCGCTCACTCGCGGTCGTCGTGTAGATAGTGGCACTTCCGACCAAACCCGGAACGATCGATGGATTTGATACCGTAACGGACTTCGCAAAATTCCAGCAGTGGTCAACGCTTCCGTAAACTTAGCAACCGAACGAGCCAGCATCCAGTTCGAACACTCGCCTAGTATGAACGAGACAAAAGCCGTTCAAGATGCCATCCTGCAATTGGGCTACGAACCGTTTGCTCTTGAAGTAAAGTTTGATTCGAATGCAAAACGTGATGTAGAGACGGGCCGGTTTTGGAAAATGTTCGTTGGCTCGGCAACTTTCGCGATCCCGCTTGTCATCATTTCGATGGCTCCCATGCTTTCATCGGGCGTTATGACCACGATGATGGATTGGATGCCGATGGAACGATGGAATTGGGTGATGCTCGCGTTAGCCGTTCCCGTTCAATTCTATTTTGGTGGTCGCTTCCTGCGCTTGGGCGCGAAGAGTCTTTTTTCGACTTCACCCGATATGAACGCGCTAATCTTGCTCGGTACGCTCGCGGCATTTCTTTACAGTGTAGTGGTGACCGTAATACCGCATTGGATTCCCGAACAGTCGCGACACGTTTATTTTGAAGCATCCGCCGTTGTTATCACGCTCGTGTTGCTTGAAAAATACCTTGAAACGAAATCGAGGCACCAAGCATCAGATGCGATGAAGTTGTTACTGAACCTAGTGCCCAAGATGGCAACGGTCATCCGAAACGGTGAATCGAAATCCATTTCGGTTGAAGAAGTCGTTCGCGACGACGTCTTGGAAGTTCGGCCTGGTTCTGCGATCGCAGTGGATGGCATCGTTTTTAATGGATCGACATACATCGACGAAAGTATGGTGACTGGTGAGAGCGTACCGGTTGCGAAAACTGCTGGCGATCAAGTCGTCGCGGGAACAATCAACGGAAACGGAAGCATTCAGTTCCGATCAACCGAAGCAATCGAGTCATTGCGCGAGGTCGATATTGTGGCATTTGACAAGACCGGAACGCTCACTGTGGGCAAGCCGACGCTGTCGACGTTTCATGTATTGCCGCCCTTTCAAGCATCGACCTTGCTCGCTAAACTGGCCATCGTCGAAGCGAGATTGTCCAACGGTGATCAAGTTTTCGTCGGCTCTGAAAAATATTTAAACGAGCAGAACATGGAGACGTCAGTAGTGAGCCATCAAGTCGATGAAGCGATCAAGATGGGGAGCGGATATTTCTTCGCTGCCATCAATCGCCAGCTTGCTGCATTGATCGTCGTGTCCGATCCTTTGAAACCTTCAACACCTGCGGCAGTATCGCGGCTGATTAAAAGCGACTTCGACGTTGCCCTGATCTCCGGAGACAATATTCGCACCGGTCGTTCGAATGACTCGAATTGAATCAAATACCAACGATCAAGCCATCGCGTGGAAACCGGACGTTCATTGCTTAGTGCTGGACGGTATCCGAGGTGCAGCGATTCTCGCCGTTACGCTCTATCGACTCTGCAAGGAGTTTGATCCGGAAGCTCATCCCGTATTGGCGACCGTCCGACGATTCGCTCCAATAGGTGAACGTGGCGTCGACCTGTTCTTTGTGTTATCTGGTTTTTTGATTACCGGAATTCTGCTCCGTACACGAAGCGAACCACACTACTTTCGCAACTTTATGATGCGGCGTGTCCTTCGCATCTTTCCGTTATACTTTCTCAGTCTTGTTTTAGGCCTGCTTGTCCTTCCAAACTTTTTGAGTACGAACGCCTTCGATTTGGCCCGACAAGAGCAGTTTTATTTGTGGACCTACACCTCGAACTTCCGCATGGCTTGGCTCAACGAATGGTGCTTCGGTGCGTTTGATCACTTTTGGTCGCTCGCCGTTGAGGAACATTTTTACTTTGTCTGGCCTGCGTTCGTGCTGTTGCTCACCCGTCGGCAGTTGAGCATCCTTTGCATGGCAATCATCGTCGGCGTTGGTGTATCCAGAACGATAGCCGCGATAGATAGTCGATTCGACGTTGCGGTATCCGTCGCAACTTACTTTCGAGCAGATGGACTCTGCTTCGGAGCCTTACTCGCAATCCTTCTAACGACGTCGGTCAACAAGACGACGATCAAACGCGTCGGTTGGATCATGATTGCTTTGCTGTTACCAATGCTCGCAGCGATTGCGATCTCTGGCAAGCGGCTGCTTGAAGTTCCGAGCACGCTGTGTCCTGCAATTTGTTCTGCTGGGATGGCGATCGTTTTGCTAAGTCATCGCGAAGCGATTCTTGTAAGACTGTTCGAATCGCGTTTGCTGCGAGTTCTTGGCAAGTACAGCTACGGCATGTATGTCATTCAGTTGCCGTTGGTGACGATGCTGCCGCTGGCTTCGTTCATTGGCTACTTACCGAAGGATCCATTTCTTGCCTCGACGGTCTATCTAGTGAGCATGTTCGCCTTAATTCTGCTCATTGCTTTGGCATCATTTCACTATTTTGAGTCGCATTTTCTGCGACTCAAAATAATGTTCGCCGGACAATCAAAGGCTACTTCGATTTAGTGCTTGTGATCGCCATGTGCATCCTTCATGCCAGCGTGGATGAGTTCCGATGCTTTGGCAAGTGTTGCAGCAGGATTCTCGTTCGCCTTTCCTGTGCAACCATTGCAGCACAAATAAACAGGCTTGCCTTCAATCATCATCTTAATTGGTGCGCCCATCGCTCCAAGAAATCCCTTGGTATTGATTGCACAATATTTTTGCGATTCCACGGCCATTCGCTCCTCTTTTGGCAATTTCGCAATTTCGGCGGTGGCGTCACGCAGTTTCGTCACCGTCTTGACCGTGGCAGCACCACCTTTCACGGCATCTTCGGTGCATCCTTTGCAGCACAGGAAGACTGTTTTTCCTTCGATCATTACCTTCAGTGGCGTGCCCATAGCTCCAAGACGAGAATAGGTCATGATCGGGCAGAAGCGTTGCGCTGCTGCAAGCTTCTGATCTTCGGGTGAAAGCTTAGCCATCGCGTCGGAGATTGTCTTCTCGGCCTTGTTCATCGATTCGTGATCTTTGCCGTCAGCATGCTTGTGATCATCTTGAGCAAAAGCGCTCGACGATGAAAGCACACCAACAGACGCAGTAAATGCCAACGCAAACAAAGAAAATCGTAACACAGTCATCAGTCAAAACCCTTCGTGTGGGAACAGGAAATATGCTCCGCCCAGTCTATACCGTTAATAGACTATCGTCGCTCAGCTTGTTTGATGCTCCGAACGTCCAAGACCTTCAGGGTTTTTGAGTATTTCTTTGGCGGTAGTTATCGCTTGGTGCTAGCTTTCAATTCGCGGACTGATGCCAAGGTTGCGTCTGGATCACTCAAAGCTTTCGTCTTGCAGCCTTTGCAGCACAAAAACACTGGTTGTCCATTAACTTCAAGTTTGATCGGCGCTCCCATTGACCCCAATAAGCTATCCGTCATCACGGCGCAGAACTCTTGCGACTTCGCCAACTGAAGGTCTTCCGGATTCAGCAACGCTAGTGCCGCAGTCACTTCGGCATCTTCGCTCACAGAAGACGAAGCAATCTCGACGGCCTTTACCGGACTGGCCAAGCTACTATCCTTCGTCTTCTGGACATACTCCAGCGGTTCCTTCACTTCGTTCGGCTCTTCCTTAGCCATGCGGACGAATTCATCGACGCAAGGAGGACAGCAAAAGGTATACTTTTTTCCGCTTACGATCCACTCGATCTTGGGATTTGCTTTGGTGAAAGTGACTGGGCAGATTAAGTCGCCCGGTTTTGGATTCATGTCATGCTTAGACATGAAGCCACGAAACTTTTGACCAGCCGACAATTTACCGTTTGCTTCGATATCTGCTTGTGTGTACTTGCCACCAGGGGTGAAGTAGAGTTTTTGTTCCGCAGAGCCTGTTACCGCTGCCGGCATCCCGGAGTCATGTTGCTCAACTTGAGTTGTAAATCCGATTCGGAATCGCTCGCCATCGATACGCAAATTTGGAATAGTCACGTCCACAGCAACGCCAATAGTTGCCTCAGGAAGTTTGCCAACAAACTGCGAAGTTTTTCCGCTCGTATCACCTTCTTGGGGCATTGCTTGCATGTCGATTGGCGTTGCATCGGACTCGCCGACAGCCTTCACATACGCCTTCACTGGTTGGAAATCAACCTCCTGAATGCGAGATTCGTCTGCGCCAAGCATCAGTAGACGCAAAGTGCCATCTTTCTCGATAACCGCTTCGGCGTGATAGCTATCCCTTCCGATCGGGACGATGATCCCTCCATGTGCACCAGGAATATGCGGATGCTCCTCGGTTTTCTGAAGAGTCGAGGAAGTTGAACTAGCAACCGTCGCGGGCGACTTGGCTGAATCCGACATGGAAACAGTCGGAGCGGTCGATGGGCTACAACCCACGATCACCAACGATCCGACGGTGACCAAGACCGACAAAGCAGCGAAAAACCGAGGTGAGCGTAACATTTTTGTATCCGTGAAAATTTGGAGTCTGGGTATGGGTGAATTGCACTGTAGTCAATGACGCCTCTCACTGAACATGGCGAAACCAGTAATTTGGATGCTGCAAACCTTCGAATCCTTCATTTGAAGGCGCAAAACAATTGCCGAGCCACCAAGAAACGGTCTAAAAGCCACTTCTCGGACGGGTAAACGGTGTACCTGGGGCCGTAACCGAAAAACATAGCGACTTCAGCGATTGGTAAATTTTGGCAATTCCCGTGAAGGATTACTATTCCGTCGGCATCCTGACGCAGGTCACAAACACTGATTCGGAGCGTATTGAACAGCCGTAATTGGAAGATCCAGCGTCTCAAAGTATGATTTCGTCCGTTAACATTGGCAGACTCTTAGTATGGCGAGAAACTCATTTTGGATTCTGAAGATCAGACGCATCAAACGCTAATTCGCGAGTTAATCGTCCGGTGGCGTGATGATGTTGGCAGCACGTATCGAACATGGTTCTTATGGGAAGAGCGGATAAAAAACTTCCGCTCAATCCGCCGCGGTCTATCGATCGTCGTTGAAGAGATTGAAGCAAGGACGTTCGGTGCTTCCTATCGCGATTCGTCACTTGAAACCGTGGTGCATTCGATTGCCGAGCAACGGCAGATTTTTAAGGGTGCCGACCACGCATTTCTCTGGAAGCCCAAGCTTCGCATCCCGGATATCTACGAAAGTGAGCCGAATCAACGCGCCTTCGGACGTTTTTTGGATCGTTGCGTTTGCTGCTCTACCAGCGAAGAAATGGTAAGGGAAATTCGAGCTTTGGATGCGCATAAAATTAAAGGACTGGGACCTGCAGCGGCAAACTTGCTATATTTCGTCCATCCAACCTTGGCGATGCCGTCCAACACCGCGATCGTCAACGGCTACAACGCTTTGATGGGAGCAAAAGTCAAGCTTGGAAGTTGGGAAGAGTATTTGGCGATGCGTGAGGGCGTTTTGCGAATCAATCTTGATCATCGGTCTCTTTTGTCAAATGATCTGGGGGCAGTAGCAGGACTGTTGTTCGATATCGGCACAGGCCGGTTTCCTGCTCCGCCTCGAAGCGACGAACCGGCAGCCAAAGCGGCTTGGGAAGCCGACTTGAAGAAAGTACGCGAGGAAACCTCGGCATCGCAAAAAATGCTTGCGAAGTCGAATGATCAAGACAGAACGCATACCGAAATCCAAGGTTGGCTGCGGGATTTGGGATTGGCTTTGGGCTACTCCGTGTGGATAGCATCGAATGATCAGAACCGAATTTTTGGTCAAGGTAGATTGGGTGATTTGTGCCTACAGCAGTTGCCAGATGTTTTCGCCAATGAACCTGGAATTGACGCCATTCGGCTGATAGACGTGCTTTGGATTTCTCCAGCGAGCGGTTATTGCACCGCAGCGTTTGAAGTGGAACATTCCACTTCAATTTATTCCGGTATTGTTCGGATGTTGGATCTTGCGATGGGGGTAAACAAGCAGTCCTTGCCCGGCCTGTTTCTCGTCGCCCCGGACAATCGTCAACAGGAAGTTCTCGCACAACTTCAACGACCAGCGTTTAGTCACGTTCAAGATTTAGGCATTCGCTATTTGCCTTACAGCGGACTGGAAAAAAACCGCGAAGCCATAGCGAAATTCGGCGAAGGCTTGAAAGCAATCTTAGCTATCTCTGCGAAACTTTGAGACTCAATTACAACATCCTGATGAGCAATTACCACCGCTGGACGACGGACCTCGCGTCGAACGAGAACTGTAGGTCTCGTTCGATGTGGACGAGACGCTGGATGGCTCGGCGGCAATGGCATCAAGTGTGTACTTTGGATCGGATGCCATCTGAGCGACGTAGCTTTCAGCATTAATCATTGGCTTTTTAGCCATCCAAGGCAGGCGTGAAGTCACTGAAGATCGAGCACAACCGCCCCCAACAAAAACAAAGCACGCACAACCCAATACTAAAACTCGTAAGCGATTCATTTTGACTTCCTTGTCACGGTGAAACGTCGCGAGAAACCCTCGCGACCTTGATTAGATGCCACGAGATCGTTTACCCTTCAGGGCATCTCAAATCGATTTGCCGACAGTCCTAGCCGAGTCGAAGACGCGTCAATCACAAGTCGATCCACCATTGAATGTCAATGAACGACGAGCATTCAGGTATTCCTCTTACTCGAATCTTTTGAAAGCCAAGAATTGCTATTACCGGTGATCCTTGCGAGGGTCTGCCTTCGAGTATTCCCAACCTTCCTTGTGACGCGTTTGCGACGAGCGCGACGTCATCGACGGTTGATACGAATACCGACGGTATGACTGCGCTGATGCAACGTACTGCGGGCTAACATAAACGGGCTGACTTTGCATTGTAGTGACACCTGAAATTGGCATCGAAACAACCGGCGACGACATAACGGAAGACGCAACTGTCGTGGGTTCATACGAAAACCGTTGATAGCTTGTCGTAGGACCAGCGTTGCCTACGATCGTCGAAGTCGGTATCGCCGATCCACATCCACATCCTCCGATACTCTGAGCCGAAGCGGCATTGGCCGTGAACATAAAACCGGCAATCGCCAACAAACCACTAAGAACATGCACTCTCATAATTTTACTCCTGTCCACTTAAGGACAATGCGAACAACATTTCTGCTTCATGCAACTTTTAACGAGATTTCCATTTCTCGCCACCTGCATATTTGGATGCAATCGACGCGACGGAACTTCAGATTTTCGAAAGAAATTTTGAAGGGAATCGTATCGACTACGAATTCGGCGGATGCCATGTTTCTGTGCAGGTTTCGCACGTTTTTTTAGCAGCATCTTGTGTTGGATTCAATTGCCATTCGATTGTAGCTTTTTTAAAGTCATACAGAACAGAGAGTTACATCGAATTGTCGAGTTCTGGGAGTTCCTTCGGCATTCATTTTGTTCAATGGGTAAATCACGAGTCGCTTCTAAGCATGATCTGCAATCCGACTCACGAACAATTCGAACTCGGAGGCACAGATACAAATGTTTTGTAAAGCTCGATCGTGCATTTGTCCAATAATAGTATTTGCGATTGTCTGCTCAGTCGCGATTGGTCAGGAATCTAGTCAACGCGCGACATCCGCATGGTTCGAGGTTGAGTGTGCGGCCCACGACATTTCTACGGAATCGGTCATTAAGCTTTGCGAAGAAGTTCGTGCTGAACTCTTTCGAACATGGTGTGGTGACAATGCGGTTTCAAACTGGACACCCCGTTGCAAGGTTCGAATTCACGCATCCCGCACAAGCTACCTTCAACGCATTGGAGCATACGGCGGTCAAACAGCCGGCTGCAGTTCTATTGAACTTCGCAATGGCACTGTAGTTCGTAGAGAGATAGATTTACTACCCAATGCCGATGGAGAATTGTCCGCACTGCCGCATGAATTGACTCACGTTGTCCTCGCCGATCACTTTGGAGGAAGACAGCCACCACACTGGTTCGACGAAGGCGTGGCGATGATCGCGGACACGGTTGAAAAGCAAGCACGGCATCAGCGTGATTGCATAGACGCACTCTCATCTGGGATGGCGATGACTTTACAAAGTCTGGCCCGCTTGAATTCATTTAAATCGCCAAAAGAAATGCCCGTTTTTTATGGTCAAAGCCTCTTACTGGTTCGAATGTTGAGTGAGAAGAGAGCTCCTACTCAACTTCTTAAGTTTGCGAATGATTCTATCGATCTTGGGTTTGAGAATGCTCTAAAAACGCATTACTCCGTCAACGGGCTTGAGGACCTTGAAAAGAGTTGGCGGCAGTACGTCTATCGAGACCAATCTTCAGCCAAGCTCGCTCTTGCTATCCGCTTCAAACCGTAGGCTGACGATCGGCAAAACGTTTAAAGGCAAATCGTGGGAACGACCAGCCAAGGCCGATGCCTTGACTAGCTCCGATTCCTTATTGCACCACTACTTATGGTCGTGCTTGGCCATTTCAGCGCATTCCTTTTGGCATTTGCGGCATTCTTTGGCGCAAGCAGCCATGTGCTCGTCGTTGGGGAATTTCTCACAGGCAGTCGCGCACTGGTCACAACACTTCGCACAGCATTCAAGCATGTGCTTGGATAGCGGACTGTTGCGAGCACATAATGTAGCGCAGGCTTTGCAACACTCTGCGCAGTCAACGCACAGCTGAGCCGTCGCCTTATGTTCGGCCTTGCCGCCGGCCGCCAATTCCAAGCAATGGTGGAAACAACTATCGCATTCAATCTGGCAAGCGTTGCAAACTTCGGCACACTTTTTCATCATCGGGTCTCCACGGTGGTCCGCCATCGCGAACAA
The DNA here is from genome assembly GCA_043757445.1 of Pirellula sp. GTDB lineage: Bacteria > Planctomycetota > Planctomycetia > Pirellulales > Pirellulaceae > JBKCUI01. The sequence goes on from JAYVPJ010000206.1 coordinate 41,120, forward strand.
AGGGGCGACAGCGGAAAGAGCAAACACAGCAATCAACGTCGATACACGGGACATAGCAAAACCTCTTTTTCAAGGGAAATGGGATGGTCCCAAACAGCTTGGAACCGCGAATTTACAACTAGCAGCTTGCGTTCCAAACTCGGCGAGTTTCTCGTCGCGGAGAGTGTTTTGGCAAAATCGCACAATCTTCTGAAATTGCATGAAGACAGAGCAAACGGCTGGCATCCAAGCGAATCTTAATGCAATAGACGATTAAACGTATCTGGCGATTAGTCGAACACGACAACAAGGTCGGCAAGCGATCAGTCTATTCTGCTGATGGTCGAAAATAAATCAGAAGTTGAGTGAAGGACCACGGCCAACCGAGCATCCAAAATAGTGGTCGCTTGGGAGAAGCCCAAGCATTCAAAGTTCGGTTTTCAAAGGAAAGCAAAATGAAATTAACTGCTGCGTTGGGTTTGTTGTTGTTTGTCGGCGTTGGCTTGGCACTTGGTGCGAGCTTTACTAATACGTCTACCGTGAAGAATTCTTCGGCTGCCTGTGCATGTTCAAGCTGTTGCCCAGACGGTGGATGTTGCTGCGAGTCAGGAGTTTGCTTAAGTGACGATTGCAAATGCGTCTGTTGCGCTGTCGGGTCTGCGTCGTGTGGTGCTGGTTGCTGTACCGACAAGGCCGATGCAAAGAGCTCTGGCAATGAGTGCAGCGAACAAGGCACCTGCCCCAAGTGCCCACGGAAAACACCAACTAACGGACTAAAGAAACTTAAGTAAGTGCACTGGGTCTTTCGTTCACGACACCATCGATTGAAACGAGCTGTGGTTGCCAAGCTCGCCGTATCGCGTCAAACACCGTCTGGCGATGGTAAATTATGCGATCGATGCATGAAAGATTTGCCAGAATGGTTTTCAAATGAACCTGGTATCGACGCGATTCGATTAATCGACGTGCTTTGGATTTCTTCAACCAGCGGTCATTGTGCAGCGGCATTTGAAGTCGAGCATACGACTTCCATGCGTCGCACCGGAAGCACCTTGCAACTAACAAGAGCGCCAACGTAGCGACGAACGGAGTGGTACTTGGCGGAGAAACCATAGTCGGACAC